>NZ_AUKX01000112.1 GCF_000424985.1 Arenibacter latericius DSM 15913 | reverse complement strand
TATATATCCATTTTGTCTACACCACTAATCTAGTGGATTTTTTATGTTTTTAAAAGTGTTTGTAGCCACATGGGTGTAAATCTCTGTTGTTTTACTGGAACCATGCCCCAACAGCACTTGTATTTGCCTGAGGTCGACCCCAGATTCCAATAAATGGGTCGCAAAACTATGGCGTAGCACATGTGGGGTCACGGACTGCCTTACTTTAGCTTTTAATGCTGCTTCTTTAACAATTTTAAGTACGCTTTGAGGACTATACCTTCCTCCTTTTTGACCCTCGAACAAATATTCACGCGGCTTCCACTCCCTGAAATATAAACGCAGATCCTCTAAGACAGTTTGCGATAATAGGGTGTGGCGGTCCTTATTTCCTTTTGAACCTTCAACTCTTATCAACATACGTTTACTGTCTACATCAGCCAGCTTTAGGTTCAACAGCTCGCTACGCCGTAAACCGGAACTGTATAATAAACTTATGATACATTTATGTTTTAGGTTGTTGGCATTTTCGATAAGGGAAAGAACCTCATCCTTGGATATTACCTTGGGAAGCTTAAACTCTCTTCTAGGACGTTCTATCTCGTAAAATCGATTGGGCATATCCATAACCACTTCATAATAGAACTTAATGGCATTTATGGCTTGGTTTAAATAGGAATTTGAAACGTTGCGTTGAATTAACTGTTGAAGAAATGCCCGGATATCAATTTCATCAATAGTTTGGAGATCCTTGTGCCTACAGTGATTAATGAACATTTCAAAGAAGAAAACATAGGTGCGCACCGTACTCTTGGCATACCGTTTTAATTCAAGCTTTAATAGGTATTCTTCCGGGCAATAACGGTAATCTGGAATAGGCTTTCTCTTTCTATAATAGGCAATGTCAACGGTTTCATTATAGCTGTTTTGAGGCTTGTTTGTAAAAAATCGGTTATAATTGATCCATACGGCACCTCTAAAAGTATTATAAAGTATACCCAGGTTTTCCTTGGTATTGGGAATATAGGCCATATTATGTCGTTGGCTCCATTTAGGGTCGGGTAGACTTTTGATAAGGGCTTGAATCAGCTTGTCCGGCATAAATTTTATACCGATCATCTTCTGATTTTGGATCATAAGATGGTAGAGAGTTATAGACCTAATGGAATTCAT
>NZ_AUKX01000111.1 GCF_000424985.1 Arenibacter latericius DSM 15913 | reverse complement strand
AAAAGGAATATGAAGTCTTACATAAGGATGGTCAAATGAGATTGTTTTGAAAAATAAAATAATGCCCCGTGGGCTTGCCCCGGGGATTATTTACTTTATATTTAAATATTATTTAGAATTCTAAATCCACGAAGAAACGGCTTCCCCACTATAGTTAATTGGAAACAAATATGATTTATCCTATTTTTAATAAAAAAACTAATGACAATGATTAAAAGCCTTCTATACTTACTTTTAAGTTTTTCATTCATAGTTTCTCATGCCACGGAAAAAGAAATCCTGGCTACGGTAGTTTTTGAAAACTTAACAGCCCATACTAATATAGAAGGTGAATTCTTTGTTATGGAAACAAACCAAAGAATTAAAGTCAGCGGAACGCAAAGTTTTCAAATTACACTTCCCGAAAAAGGAAAGTACCAATTTGGATTTACCTCAAATGAGTTGGCTGCCTATACCTATTATCCTTCAAAAATCACCAAACAAAAAAATACAATCACCGTCCGCTTAATGGAAAAAGGTGAGCAGAATGAGGGTAGTATTAATGTAATCCCCGCTGTTGTGGAATCCCATACCACCGATGAAGACATAGATCAACTTTTTGAAAAAGGAGATCTCAATTTTATAATCCACGGCATTGATAACTCCATACCGAAAGAATTTGTAAAGTTTGAAGAAAAATATGGAGTTGGACTTGTTAAAGAAAACTGTGTAGTTGACCCTTTATCCTATAAAAGAGCGACGGAGAACAATCAGATTATTTCTGACTATTTGAACAAAAAATATGGAAAAAACTGGCTAAATGAATTACCAGCAAAACCTTTCGGAATAAAGTAGGTTATTCTACTATTCACAAAGCTTACTAATACTCGTATACACCTCTCTATTTACATATATAAGTGCAAGAATAATGCGTAGCTGAATAATCGCAAAACATTATTTTAATTTTTAAAATCATTAATATGATTACATGGACTTATGTCTCTGTTATTAAATTGAAAGATATCCCAGTTTATACCAATTAAAAGAAGTATCACTATAGTTAAAAGTATATCATCAACTTTATAATAGTGCTTCTATCCATTTTTTCCTGACTTCGACATAAATGTTACATTAAAAACATAAGTTGCTATTTATCAGTTGTTAATGCTTTTTGTTGCGTGGGTTTTGGGTGACCCAGCTT
>NZ_AUKX01000110.1 GCF_000424985.1 Arenibacter latericius DSM 15913 | reverse complement strand
CTTAAGTTAGCATTTTAGTAAAAACACTAAATTGAGGCATATAAATAAGAAAGAACAAAAGAGAGGAATAAGGTTATTACGTACGCAGAGACCTAGATCTCGTCACCATTGAAAATCCCCTCTCTTTTCTACACAGATTTCGAACAGTTCTATGAGGCTTTAGACCTCGATTTTAAGTCGTTGAAACTCGCGTAGATTGTCCTTTCAAAAAACATTTTCTTATGAAGAAAGATATAAAATATTTTGGAATTGACATTAGTCATTTAGTTTTCGATGTCACGGATTCTGATGGCAATTACTATCAATTTAAAAACAATCCTTCAGGCTTTAAAAAATTTATAAGACTCACGGATATTAATAGTCATTGTGTGATGGAAGCAACAGGTTATTATCATTATCAGTTTGCCTATTTTTTACTGGAGTCTGGTGTTAAAGTGTCCGTAGAAAACCCATTAGCAGTAAAGCGTTTTATACAGATGAAACTAACAAAGAACAAGACCGATAAGAGTGACTCTAAACTTATTTGTGAGTATGGAAAACAGGTAGAATTGAAACTTTGGCGAGGGAATTCCAAGCATCAAACAGAGTGTCTCCAAATGACCAGACTCCTTTCAGTTTATACAAAACAAAGCACGATGTTAAAAAACAAATTACATGGCGAAGCTGTTTTAGGTAACCCAAGTAAAGCGGTTATGCAATCTTTGAAACGTAGTTTAAAACACGTCCAACAAGAAATGAAAAACTTGGAAGATAAACTGCTCGTATTAGTAAAACAAGTGCATCAAGATGTGCTAACACGCTTAAAAACGATACCAGGCATTGGGAACAAAACATCTCTTATGTTAGTTGTTCTAACAGACGGGTTCGAGCGCTTTACAAGCGGAAGTGAATTATGTAGTTATGCTGGATTAACGCCTATAATTAGACAAAGTGGTAGCAGTGTAAAAGGGCGCCCTCGCATAAGTAAAATGGGCAATCAAAAACTTCGTGATTTATTATTTATGTGCAGTTTTAATGCCTGTAAATATAATAAGGCTTGTAGAGATATTTATGAGCGACTTGTGGCCAAAGGAAAGAGCAAAAAACTAGCGTTAATAGCGGTGTGTAATAAACTATTGAAACAGGCCTTTGCTATTGCAAAATCAGGGTTAATATATGAAGATACTTACAGAAGTACTTTAGTGAAAAGTTAATGCTTTTTTACTTGTTTTTTACCACAGTACTTTGGTG
>NZ_AUKX01000109.1 GCF_000424985.1 Arenibacter latericius DSM 15913 | reverse complement strand
AGAAGCAAAAAAAGAAATCTCATCATCATAACTATTATTCTTTTTTGTATTCCTTTTATTTACTAAATATAACTTTATAAATCTAAAGGAAAGATGCAACCGGGCTGGTATGATAGTTAGAAAACATTAAATATCTAAAGATGAAAAATATAAAAGCTATTTGCTTCGGTGAGGTTTTATTCGATAATTTTCCAACACACTCAAAGATTGGAGGGGCTCCCTTGAATGTTTCATTGCGACTACAGTCATACGGGGTAGACGTTTACATGATAAGCAGTGTTGGTGATGACAAGGATGGAAAAAGGATTATTGACTTTTTAAATAATTCTGGAGTCAACACTGTTGGGATACAAGTGAGTTCCAATTATGATACTGGGCATGTAAATGTAGTATTAAATGATAAAGGGGTGGCATCCTATGATATTACCTATCCTGTTGCTTGGGATAAAATTTTGCCAAGAAATCCATATGAAAGTATTCTAAAACAAACTGATATTTTTATTTATGGTAGTCTTGTCTGCAGGGATAGTACTTCTAGGGTAACCCTAGAGCGCTTATTGAAAATAGCACAATACAAGGTTTTTGATGTGAATTTAAGAGCACCACATTATACTAAGGAACTGCTTTTAGATTTAATGCATCATGCCAATTTTATAAAGTTCAATGATGACGAATTGTACGAGGTAGCGGAATATCTTGGCTCTAAATACCATTCCATGGAGCAGACAATAGCATTTGTGTCCGAACAGACCCAAACGGAAACCATTTGTGTTACAAAAGGAGCTTATGGTGCTGTGCTGTATCATCAAAAGAACTGGTATTATAATAGTGGATATAGGATCAAAGTTGTTGATACGGTAGGCTCGGGTGATTCTTTTTTGGCTTCGGTAATTTATAGGTTGTTCAACGGTGAGAGTCCACAGCAGGCTTTAGATTTTGGCTGTGCAGTAGGAGCTATGGTGGCTACGAAAGAAGGTGCCAATCCTATATTAAATAGGGAAAATATAGTTGATTTTATGTATCCTTAGTCTGTTGATCTTACCTTAAATATAGTTATTTAATGTTCACTTAAAATTTATAAAAACTTGGGCAAATATGGTTTCCATAGGGGATTGACAAAGAGTACGATAGGATAAATGCAGGCTCTAGTTTATAATAGCTATTATTTGTATCTTTAGGTATGGAACTAGAAGAATTAAAACAAAAGATCCTTTCGCTTCCTCTGGTGGACAGG
>NZ_AUKX01000108.1 GCF_000424985.1 Arenibacter latericius DSM 15913 | reverse complement strand
GCAAAAGTACATCCGCTAGCATCTTTTACAGTAATGGTATAATCCCCATTGGTAAGTCCGCTAAAAGTATCTCCCGTAACAAAGGTCACTCCGTCAATACTATAAGTATATCCTGGTGTTCCTCCTGTTACGTTTTGTACCTGAATGCTAGCTGTTTGTAAGCAAGTATAGGGCTGAATTAATACCGCATCTGCAGTAATAGGATTTGGAGCAGTTAAAGTAGCACTGCCATTATAAGTACAACCTTTACTGTCTTGTACTATATAATTATAAGTCCCAGAAGCAAGTCCGCTGTAGGTGGTCTCATTACTAAGTCCCGCTCCATTAAAGTTTATTTGATAAGGAGCAGTTCCAAAGTTGGAATCTATTAAAATCTCTACACTACCGTTAGTAGCACTATCACAAGTAGGATCTGTAATATCATTGGTAGCAACGGGATTGGTAATAGCATCTATTATAACAGTGGTCTCCGCTGTACAGCCTTCACTATCTGTAATTAGGAAAGTATAACTGCCGTCTATGTCTGTGGTATAGGTAATGGTATTTCCTACTACAGGAACACTAGCACCACCATTAACTTGATAACTATAGCTGGTATATCCACCATTGATGGTAATATCTATCACAGCATCTGGGGAAACAGAACAATCCAAATCCTTCGTTAAAACGCTGGAAACAGTCAACTGATTCTCTATAACAACCGTATTGGTCGTTACTTTACAGCCATAGGCATCCCAAACCTCAACGGTATAGGAATTAGGGGCAAGGTTATTAAACACATTGCCGTTCTGTGCAGGAGCTCCGTTTAGACTATAAGTATAAGGGGCAACTCCTCCTGTTGCAGTAGCGGTAAGACTAACACCTGTTCCGGGAACATAACAAAGGTCTGTTGTGGCCAACAAGGTAGCCGTAGGCATTTCAGAGGCAACAATATCAAATGTCTTGGTCTGCACACAGCCACCTGCATCAGTTACGCTAATGGTATAGGTACCTGTTTGGGTAAGACCTGTAAATACATTGCTGGCTTGTGGGCCTAAAACATTGGAACTAGGGTCAGTTAGTTGGTATTCATATCCTCCCCAGCCGTCGGTAGCAGTAATGGTCACAGATCCATCCGCTGAACAAGTCAATGGGCTAACTGCAAAAGTAAAGTCCATCACCGAAGATGGCTCACTCACGGTAACCGTTGCCGTATCACTACAATTGGTAGTATCGTCCGTAACTGTAATAGTATAATCACCGGCAAC
>NZ_AUKX01000107.1 GCF_000424985.1 Arenibacter latericius DSM 15913 | reverse complement strand
GGGCACGTGTGCTCTACTGACGGTACCGTAAGAATAAGGATCGGCTAACTCCGTGCCAGCAGCCGCGGTAATACGGAGGATCCGAGCGTTATCCGGAATCATTGGGTTTAAAGGGTCCGTAGGCGGGCCATTAAGTCAGGGGTGAAAGTCTGCGGCTCAACCGTAGAATTGCCTTTGATACTGGTGGTCTTGAGTTATGGTGAAGTAACTAGAATATGTGGTGTAGCGGTGAAATGCATAGATATCACATAGAATACCGATTGCGAAGGCAGGTTACTAACCATATACTGACGCTGATGGACGAAAGCGTGGGGAGCGAACGGGATTAGATACCCCGGTAGTCCACGCCGTAAACGATGGATACTAGCTGTCCGGCAGCAATGCTGGGTGGCTAAGCGAAAGTGATAAGTATCCCACCTGGGGAGTACGTCCGCAAGGATGAAACTCAAAGGAATTGACGGGGGCCCGCACAAGCGGTGGAGCATGTGGTTTAATTCGATGATACGCGAGGAACCTTACCAGGGCTTAAATGTAGTCTGACAGCTTTAGAGATAGAGTTTTCTTCGGACAGATTACAAGGTGCTGCATGGTTGTCGTCAGCTCGTGCCGTGAGGTGTCAGGTTAAGTCCTATAACGAGCGCAACCCCTGCCGTTAGTTGCCAGCATGTTATGATGGGGACTCTAACGGGACTGCCGGTGCAAACCGCGAGGAAGGTGGGGATGACGTCAAATCATCACGGCCCTTACGTCCTGGGCCACACACGTGCTACAATGGCCGGTACAGAGAGCAGCCATGTCGCAAGGCAGAGCGAATCTATAAAGCCGGTCACAGTTCGGATCGGGGTCTGCAACTCGACCCCGTGAAGCTGGAATCGCTAGTAATCGGATATCAGCCATGATCCGGTGAATACGTTCCCGGGCCTTGTACACACCGCCCGTCAAGCCATGGAAGCTGGGAGTGCCTGAAGTCCGTCACCGCGAGGAGCGGCCTAGGGCAAGATCGGTAACTAGGGCTAAGTCGTAACAAGGTAGCCGTACCGGAAGGTGCGGCTGGAACACCTCCTTTCTAGAGAATTTGCCATTTTAGGTGAATGTTAAGGGCTCGTTTTTTCGGTTTTCTGTTTTTACATATTTTAAATGATTTTAGTGATCAATATAGTGAGTCTCATAGCTCAGCTGGTTAGAGCGCTACACTGATAATGTAGAGGTCGGCAGTTCGAGTCTGCCTGAGACTACTAAAGTCGAAAGACAGACGAGAAGTTTGTTTGAG
>NZ_AUKX01000106.1 GCF_000424985.1 Arenibacter latericius DSM 15913 | reverse complement strand
CTAAGGTACCGGAGTACCTTATGTTTAGAGGAGCCAGCTGTAGCGTTGGACTTTAATGTATTAGCTTATTAGGATGTGAAATCTACACGGCCGCAGTGTCCAGGTCGCCTACCTCCGGTAGGTAAATCTTCCTAACGGCAGGTAAACTTTCCATCACCCTTTGTGAAAACTTCTTGATTTACTACAGGGCCGAAAAGTGAAGGTACGGTGTGTCTTACCTGAGTTTGTTTGTTTGTATTTTACAGAAGTACTTATTAACATCACTATGGGGTTTCTTCCTTGCTTTTAGCGTTCTTTCATTTTCTTTGCTTGTCCAAAGAAAACGAAACAAAAGAAAAGACACCTTGAATGATGAATTTTTTCGACACCGAGGTCGAAAAACCATGAACGAAACTTCGCGTCGCTACGTGCCTTCGCTCCTGTTATCGAAGCTTTCGTCCATTATTCTGAATTCAAGTGTTTTGGCTGCGCCTATCTCCGATAGGTAAACCGGCTTCCGGTAGTTCCAGTATTTAGCGGGAGAGGTAATTATTAATGATACTAGTCATTTCGACAAGAGTTGCTTTTCGCAACGACCGAGAAATCACACATCATTTGCCGCCAACAACATCCTGACTACTGATTGCCGATCACTGAGCATATATTTATTGTTAGTTGAAGAGAACTGGCTGCTGAAAACTGAACCGTATTGCTAATTGCTTATTGTTTACTGTTAATTGATTAAAGGTTTGTAACAAACAAATCTAACTACTCACTACTTTGTACTTAATACTGCAATAACTGACGACTGTTCACTTTTACTGATTACTGAGTTCATCTCACTTCTTAATACTTTAAACTAACGAAAGCTATGGCTAAAGCCGATTCATTTATTTGCTATTAGTCCCCGTGATAAATCACGGGGCTATTCAATTTCTTATTTAGAATTTTTTGGAAACCTGAGAAAAAGTCCACTCTTTAGGGGTAGGGGGGGATGACTTTTTCGGCGTAAAAGAGTAGGTTATTAAATACAAGTCGTTACCTTAATAATCTAAATACACCTATCAAACCATCCAAACTTAAGTTAGCTAAAGTTCGTGTTCTCGGGCCTGCCCGAGGGAGAGACTCAATTCTAAAATTAGATTTCTAATTTCACCAAGGAATACTATTTTACAGTTAAGACATTAAAGGTTTGTACCAAACAAATCTAACTACTATCATCTAACTAGTTTTGTAACTACTTGATCCTTAGGCAATAATGATTTTGTCTTTTTAATTGCATTTTCAAGTATTTTTAATTTTTTCCT
>NZ_AUKX01000105.1 GCF_000424985.1 Arenibacter latericius DSM 15913 | reverse complement strand
TACGACGACTCTGATGGGCCTACCATCATCTTATTTGCAGCATGCAGCCAATTTATTGCCGTGGCTGCTTCTTGGCACACTATGAACAGTACGGGAGCAAACTGGCGTTTGCTTTCTGACACTCGCATAGCGAAATCTTATTGTTTTGATTTATTTTTTTTGTCCAGAGCAAAATCCATAAGATTTTGCGGACTTCATAAATATACACAGACCTTTCGTTTATGCCCTAAGCCCGTATTGTTTATAGGTTTTGTTATGCACAGGCATTTTCTCAATCTGTGGCTGTTTTCTCCTTCATCCATACAGGTGTTGTGTCCGATTTATGCTTACCGCCAATTATGTCCTTATACAGTTCTGGTCTTCGAGCATTTTTGTATCTCCAACCACCCGAAAGTTGAATTTTATCCTTTGCGATTTTTGAAATCGTGATTTCATCTTCAAATGATTTTATTTCGGACAAAACCTCTCCATAAGGGTCGATTATCATCGAATTGCCATTTTTGAGATGTTCACCGTCATAGCCAATCGGGTTTGTAAACGCATAATAAACTCCATTATCGTAAGCCCGTGCGGGCAGCCAGCGCATTAACCAACGCCTACCTTTGGGGCCGTCAAATTCCATTCGTAATGAGACTGGGTCGTTTTCACGATTTCTCCAGTATTTATCATCTACGTAATCTCGATGTGGCATTGCAGAAGGTGTACAGCCTGTAACGTGGGGTGCAAAAATTATTTCCGCTCCTAAAAGGCTTGTCGCGCGTACGTTTTCTATTACATTATTGTCATAGCAAATCAAAATTCCGCATTTCCAACCGAGAAGGTCAAATACACAATATTCGTCGCCAGCAGACATATATTTGCTGATAAATGGGTGTATTTTTCGATATTTGGCAACTACTTTATCGCCAGTTACACAGATATAGGTATTATAAATTTTTCCATCTGATTTTTCCACTAGACCCGCCAAAATCGGAATACCCAAATCATTGGAAATCGCAATTAAGTCCTTCGTGCTATTTCCGTTTGGAACGTCCTCCGCCAATTCCGTTATCTGTTCCAGACCTAAATCTTTGGTAAAAGTGTAAGCGGTAATGGACATTTCGTGAAAACTTATTAAGTCCGCTCCGTTGGATTTTGCTTTTTCTGCAAGTTTTCTGATGACCGATAAGTTGTATGTTTTATCTCCGTCTTTCGGTTGAAATTGGGCTACTGCTATATTCATGTTTTGATGTATGTTGAATTTTTAGGCTGCTTGTGCATAACGGGAGTTTGTCTCAAAACTCCGTGATTACTGTTTTAAAAATACACGATTTTTTTCATTAGGTGAAAATAAAGTTGAGGGAGCGATTTCTTGT
>NZ_AUKX01000104.1 GCF_000424985.1 Arenibacter latericius DSM 15913 | reverse complement strand
TTGACACTATCCCGCAATTTGTGTAAGTAGAAAATAGAGGGTGCTTAAGCATAACTTAGAGTTTGACTCTTTCTTCATATAAAGTCAGGAATTGATTGAGGATAATTCCCCAGTTCCTGATGGGCATCGACCATTTTTTTGTTGCTTCCCTCACAGCCAAATATACAGATTTCATTACAGCCTCATCGGTAGGGAACGATAATTTATTTTTGGTGTACTTCCTGATCTTGCCATTTAAATTTTCAATCAGGTTGGTGGTATAGATTATCTTTCTGATTTCCAGCGGAAATTCATAGAAGACAGTTAGGTCTTCCCAATTGTCTCTCCAGCTTTTTACGGCATAAGAGTACTTGGAGTTCCATTTAGCGGAAAAATCTTCCAAAGCAGCCTCTGCAGCTTGCTTGTTGGGAGCATCGTAGATAGATTTCATATCCTTGGTGAACTCTTTTTTATCCTTCCATACCACATACCTACAAGCATTTCGGATCTGGTGAACCACGCAGATCTGAGTACTGGATTCAGGAAAAACAGTTCTAATGGTGTCGGTAAAGCCATTGAGATTATCGGTGGCTGTGATAAGTATATCCTCAACCCCACGGGCTTTCATGTCAGTCAGTACACTCATCCAGAAAGCTGCGGATTCATTCTTCCCAAGCCACAGCCCCAACACTTCTTTCTTTCCGTCGCGTCTAAGTCCTACGGCGATATAGATGGTCTTGTTGACCACCTTAGAGTTCTCTCGAACTTTGAAGACGATGCCATCCATCCAGACAATTAGATAAACAGGCTCCAATGGTCTATTCTGCCATGCCACAATATCATTGGTGATGCGATCTGTGATTCTTGAGATCGTCGTGGAGGAGACATTAAAGTTATAAATCTCAGAGAGTTGCTCTTCAATATCGCTGTTACTCATTCCTTTAGCGTACAAAGAGACAATGACATTTTCTATGCCATCTACCATGTTCCGCCGCTTTTGGACAATCATTGGGTTAAAAGAACCATTACGATCTCTTGGAACTTTAATGGTATCCTCGCCGAAGGAACTCTTGATCTTCTTTTCTGAATAGCCGTTTCTGGTATTACCGGAAACAGATTTGTGATGTTTTTGATAATCCAGGTGACCATCAAGTTCCCCTTCGAGCATTTTCTCAAGTCCTCTTTTCTGAATTTGTTTTAGAAAATTGCTGAGTTCTTCTCCTGATTTAAACTGTTTCAGAAACTCATCATCAAATAGATCTTCTTTTTTCATTTGTTGTGTAAGATTAGTACCTGGATTTTTATCGCAGGCAAGTTTATAAAATAAAGCGTTTAGTTTACCCTCTATTTTCTACTTACACAGTTTATGGTCTAGTCCC
>NZ_AUKX01000103.1 GCF_000424985.1 Arenibacter latericius DSM 15913 | reverse complement strand
TTCCATTATCGAACCGCCCAGTACGAGACCCGTACGCTGGGTGGTGTGAGAGGCGCAGTCCGTTTCTATTTAGGGGCGGACCCGTCTACTCGATTGTGCGTTCGGCTTTTTCTTTTTTTTTATAATTCCAATTTAATAAATTCGACTAACAAATCGTTTGTTTTCGTCATTATTCCATTGCACTTGATATGTTGTTCCGTTTAACTGGTCGAGTAAAATAAAGTTGTACATATTTTCAGTTGGATAAAGTGTAAACCTTCCGTTTATTTCTTTATCATCCCATATGAGTGAACTTGAATTTAAAATTAGTTCGCCTTCGTAACCATCTTTTGATATAGTGAAATGTACTTGCCATATTTTTCCATTTCGTGTGTCCAATTTAAGAAAAGTCCAATAGTTTGTAGTTGGAAATAATTTGTAAATTGGAACTGACAATTGTTGAATTTTAGTTTGTTTTTCAACTTGTTTTTCTGTCTTTTGTATTGTGATAATACTGTCTTGTTCCGTTTGTCCGTAGGTATGAATAAAAGTTAAAGTCAGAAAATAAATTAGTATAAAATTCTTCATATTTATATTCGTGATTTTATGTTATTTAGAATTAGTTGTAATGCTTATTGTTCTTTTCATTTGGCTATCGCTGATTCACAACAATTTGATTCAAGTCAAGTTATTTTTTTATTTAAATTCCGCTTTGTTTTTCGTCCGTAAATATCTTAAAATATTGAATTCTAACTGAATTTTCGTTGGTCTGTCAGCTGACGCACAACGGTCAAGGCTATGATTTCGGTCTGGGAAATCCGATAGGATTTTTCAGGCAAAGAATCGTGCCGGATTAAAAGTACTGAATTTTATGTTTTGCAGAAAGTAAGACTGAATTATAGCCACTGTTAGAGGTTGTTTGCAGCCCAAACCTTACCCATACGGACAAGCCATTGGTACAATCCGCGGGGATTTGCCGCATTTTCAATCCAGCCCAGACCTGGCCGACATTATTATACTTTAACTCTCTTAAAAACATTAGCGGGTAAGGGCAAGCCAAAAAGTCGACCTGCGTACTACTTGAGCAACGATTCCGTACTGGCGGCAAAAGGGAAAGTCCCGAAAGCTGCTCTTATTTTTTTGGCACTAACCTTCCATAAGCACTGCCTAAAACTTTACACACCGTAGATTTTTTGCTGCCCTGATAAACGTACTACTTGCGCACCGATTGGTCGAGCTATAGGGTAGGCAGCAAAAAAAAGGAAGTCCCGAAGCTGCTCTATTTTTTTCTGCAAATAACCTTCTAACGTGTTTGTGTATGATTTCGTTGCGTGTTTTAGCAACTAATTTAGCAAATACAAACCGAATAGAAAATCCGCGAGGATTTTCGTAAGTAGGCG
>NZ_AUKX01000102.1 GCF_000424985.1 Arenibacter latericius DSM 15913 | reverse complement strand
ATTTAAGTTTTGTTTTAAATTCCTTCCACTTTGACGCGTTAACCACCAGCTGATATTTGCCTTTTTCCCCTTTCTTATAGGTTGGTACAAAACCGAACCCTAGTACTTGGAAATCCAAAGGTTTGCGTATGCCACTTTTCTTTCTATTTATTGGCAATCGGAGCTTGTCGCGCAGAAACTTGTAGATACTGTTACCTACCCTTTTCGCTGACTTTTTACTTCTGACATAGATACTGAAATCATCAGCATATCTAACATAACGATGTCCGCGCTTTTCCAGTTCCTTATCCAGCTCATTAAGCAGGATATTGGAAAGCAACGGACTTAGAGGCGAACCTTGTGGGACGCCCTTTTTGCGCTTGTGTAGTTTGCCGCTGATTAGTATCGGTGCCCTAAGGAATGAGCGTAACAGCTTCATCGTGGGTCTACATTTCACCTTGTTATATATCAGTTCCAAGAGGACATAGTGTTCCACCTCGTCAAAGAAGCTCTTTAAATCGATGTCTACTATGCACTGGTACCCTGAATTAATATTCTTTAGGCTTTGTGCGACGGCTTGATGGGCGTTACGTTGTGGTCTGAACCCGTAACTGTGCTTTTGAAAGTCCGTCTCAAATATGGGTTGCAGTACTTGGTGCAGTGCTTGTTGAAACACCCTGTCGACAACGGTGGGAATGCCAAGCATCCGTTTCTTGCCGTTGCTCTTGGGTATTTCAATTCCCAATATTGGAGACACCTGATAAGACTCCCTTTCTATCTGTTGGGTGTATCGCTCGGCATGGGTTCGGAGCAAGGATTTAAGTTCCATTACGGAAACTCCGTCCACTCCTGCACCACCCTTGTTGCGGTATACCTGTAAATAGGCGTCGTTAAGGTTCTTTTTACTTGTTAAACGTTTAATCACACTAAAATTGTTTCGCTGTCCCGCTTAATCCATGGCTACTGTTTTACTGGAAAACTATCCGTACCGTAAAACCGCTCCGTGGTTTATTAAGGACCATTATCGTTCAGTCCTTCACCAACCTATCAGGTGGTTGGCTACTATGACTTCGGCTGACTTCTCCATTTAGTTACACGTAACTTTGGAGACCTCCCCAGGTAATGACATCTTCTTTCCCTCGATTCCTGCCAGATCTACTGCTTCGGCATTCACTTAAAAGTGTTTCGGACTTTACAATGATGTGCTTGCTCATCCATCCTAACAGCCTCATATCTGGTTCCTGTTCGTCAGTACCGAGTTTTGTAGTCTCGCTTCCTTCAGATGTAACCTCGCAGTTACCACCCTTGCGACTTACTAATGGTTCAAGGCGTTACCCCTGCCCATAAGGGACTTGCACCCTCTAGATTAATTATCTACTTTGCAGTAGATAAAAGATGCCCATGCTGGGCACACACA
>NZ_AUKX01000101.1 GCF_000424985.1 Arenibacter latericius DSM 15913 | reverse complement strand
TCAGTTCCTGCAAACCAAATTCGGAGGGCCTTCCTCCATCGTCATTATAGCATCGAAATTTATCCAAATAGGATAAATTTCGTTCATGGCGCACTATCATCGGCATACCTCTCGAAATGAACTCTGGGAAACTCTCTTTCCATCCATTTGTCAAATACAAAATGAAGAAAAATATTTGCTAAGAGCGGACTAATCACCCCACCTTGAGGTGTGCCTCTTATACTTTTCTCAACAGCACCATTTTGATGAACTACGTCTGCAATTAACCATCGCTTGATATAAAGTAATACCCATCGACAACTTGTGAAATGAGATACTGCTTTCATTACCAGCGAATGATCAATTGAATCGAAAAAACTACGAATATCCATATCTAAAACCCAATCATCTCGCCAGCATCTCTGCCTTGCTGTTTTAATAGCATCTAGTGCAGATTTTCCTGGACGATAACCATATGAGTCATCGTGAAAGTGTGGATCTACTATCGGCTCTAAGTAATTTTTGACTACCATTTGGGCAATTCTGTCCGAAACAGTAGGAATTCCAAGAGGTCTAGTTTTTCCATTTCCCTTTGCGATGTACACTCTACGAACCGCGGGTGGAAAGTAACTTCCCGATGACAACCGATTCCAGATTTTGTATAGATTGTTTTTCAAGTCACGTTCAAAATCCATAATTGTTTGCCTATCAACACCGGCTGAACCTTTGTTAGCCTTGATCTTCAAATAGGCATTCCAAACCATTTGCTTACTAATGTTAAATGATTTTGCCATTACTTTTGGTTCTTTCCATTACTGGTTGACCAAAATATCTGGCTGAATAACGTAACTCCTTTGCTCCATCTGCTTTCACAGACTTCATCACTACTACGAGTTACTCCGCCCCTCTGATTTACCTTGGTACTTGCAGTTTCAGTATTTGTGAAACCTCTTCCCTTAACATTAAACCAGCAGGTTCCCACGTTCCATATAAAAGCCTGAATTAAGATCATGCAGTCTCTACACCGAACGCCACCCAGTCCATAAACAGGTATTGTCTGGATTTGTCCCGGATTAACAACTCCATCCGGTTTTGACGTTTGTTGAATTGCTTTTCGACATGTCATCGACTGTTCACTTTCGTTCATCTTCTTAATTCTTACCTGACATTTATTTAATGCCTTTTCCAACGACGCTCACTACCTTGGCTTTTGACCAAAGCAGCTCGTGGTGGTTTGATGCCGGAGCCTGTACTCCGACTTCGTGGGGCCTTCCCTCATCTTTTATACAGCATGATCATAGAGTATCTTTGAGATTCTCTCCGATCTTCGTGGCGCACCGTTGTCCCAACAGTTTCCTTTCCGGCTCATACTTTGAGTTGTTTTACAACTTAAACCTAACAGGCTGGTCATTTTATTTGAAGCATACTGGCTC
>NZ_AUKX01000100.1 GCF_000424985.1 Arenibacter latericius DSM 15913 | reverse complement strand
AAAATCTTTGATGAATCAAAGACCTCTAAACAAAAGAATAGGACGGAACCCGAAGGCTATGTTGGAGGGCAGACTTTCATGTGGATAACCGAAAACAACCGCATCAACGATCCAAATGAAACAGGATATGACTTATTAGAAAGGATACTATCCCCTTCAAACCTAAATTCAGCCTACCACAAGGTAAAGCGAAATAATGGCGTGGGAGGAGTTGACAAGATGGAAGTCGAATCGCTTGGCGGTTATCTGGCTCAACATAAAGATAGTCTGATAAATAATATTCTGGACGGTAAATACCGCCCCAATGCGGTTCGCAGGGTAGAGATACCGAAAGACGATGGGGAGAAGCGAAATCTGGGTATTCCCACGTTAGTGGATAGAGTAATCCAGCAAGCAATATCCCAAGAACTAAGTAAGCTCTACGAATCCCAATTTTCGCTTCATAGCTATGGGTTCAGGCCAAAACGTAATGCACACCAAGCGCTGAAAAAGTGTCAGAAGTATATAACAGATGGTTATGATTACGCTGTAGATATGGACTTAGAGAAGTTCTTTGACACAGTAAACCATAGCAAGCTGATAGAACTACTCTCACGAACAGTCAAAGATAATCGAGTTGTATCGTTGATACATCGCTATCTAAATGCTGGTGTCCAAGTAGGGCAGACCTTTGAGCCGAGCAAAGAAGGGGTTCCACAGGGCGGGCCATTGAGTCCATTGTTGAGTAATATTATGCTCAATGAACTGGACAGGGAATTAGAGGATAGAGGGCATAAATTTGTACGTTATGCAGATGACTTTTTGATTTTATGTAAGAGTAAGCGAAGCAGTGAACGAGTAATGGAGAGCATTATAAACTTCATAGAAAATGAGCTATACTTAAAAGTCAATCGTGAAAAGAGCCAAGTCGCATCAATCCGAAGGGTTAAATTCCTTGGTTATTCCTTTTACAAATTAAGAGGAGGGTGCAGGCTTAGGGTTCACCCCAAAAGTATCGCCAAGATGAAAGCCAAACTAAAAGAGCTGACATCAAGGAGTAATGGCTGGGGAAATGAGCGACGTAAAGAATCCTTATCCCAATATATTAGGGGTTGGGTCAATTATTTTAAGTTGGCAGACATGAAGAAAATCCTACTTCGTATAGATGAATGGTATCGCAGGCGACTGCGGATGGTGATTTGGAAACAATGGAAACGGATAGGAACCAAAATAACCAATCTCGTCAAACTCGGAGTTAAGAAATCAAAAGCGTATAAATGGGCAAATACAAGGAAAGCTTATTGGCACACGTCCAAAAGCTTTATCTTATCGACCACGATTACGAAAAAACGTCTGCAAGTATCGGGATATGTTTTTCTATCTGATTATTATCTAAAAGTTAGGATTGTAAACTAAAGAACCGCCGTATACGAGAACCGTACGTACGGCTTAAGTTAGCATTTTAGTAAAAACACTAAATTGAGGCATATAAATAAGAAAGAACAAAAGAGAGGAATAAGGTTATTACGTACGCAGAGACCTA
>NZ_AUKX01000099.1 GCF_000424985.1 Arenibacter latericius DSM 15913 | reverse complement strand
GTAAAACAACAGAGATTTACACCCATGTGGCTACAAACACTTTTAAAAACATAAAAAATCCACTAGATTAGTGGTGTAGACAAAATGGATATATACACACTAGTAATCATACACAATTGTTGTGTGTAATTTGAGAATTTGTCTACGTTACCAAGATTTGGTATATTTGAATAAATATATTTCAAAATGGGAAAAAACACATCAATATCACTCGGAAATCACTTTGAGGATTTTATCAAAGACGAAGTAAAGTCTGGCAGATATGGTTCTGTTAGTGAAGTAATTCGTTCAGCTCTCAGACTTTTGGAACGAGAAGAAAAAAAAGAAAGAGAACTAATTAAAGCTCTAAAAGTTGGAGAAAAAAGCGGATTTGTAGAAAACTTTGACCCAAAACAAAATCTGACTGAATTACATCGCCAACACTTATGAGTAAAAACAATTACCGAATAAGTAAACAAGCGATTGATGATTTAAATGATATTTGGCTTTATACTTTTCATAAGTGGTCTAAAGAACAAGCTGATAGATATTACGACTTAATAATCGGAGAAATTGAATTTATAACAGACAATTATTTGATCGGAAAATCAGCAGAACAAACTCGAAAAAACTATCGAGTTACTAAAATAAAATCTCATCTTATTTTATATAGAAAAGTTGACAATGAAATTGTTGAAATCGTAAGAATTCTAAATCAGAGAATGGATATAAAAAAGAGGTTGAAATAAAAAAACTACACACAACAACGTGTATAATTCATTGCTAGTTATAGCTTACTTACGAAAGTCCTCGCGGACTTTCTATCTGTGATTTATTTGCTAACTTTAGTGCTGAAACACGCAACGAAATCATACACAAATACGTTGTGAGCAAGCTAAAAAAACCATCGTCTGAAATCAATATTAGAAAATAGAATCAAAGCATTTGTAGTTGATTATCTGATTATGGGAATAATCGGATTTTTGATTGTTGCTCTGACTGATAATCTATTCCTAACAATGATGATTGTCTATCCAATCACAATGAATAAAGACTTTCTAAATGGAAAAAGTATAGGAAAAAGACTTTTCGGAATTCAAGTTCAAAATCTGAATAATGAAAAAGCGTCTGAATGGAAAAGCTCTTTGCGGAATTTTTTACCAATTATCCCAATCGATTTGATGTTTACATTTGTAAGTCCATCAAGTAGAATTGGAGACCGAATTGCGGAAACTAAAATCGGAATTGAAACAGAACAAAATTTAAAAACATTAAGTTCGGAATTAAAAAAATACCGAATTAATAAAGAGCTGATATTCGGAATATTTTTCGGAATTGCCAATATTTACGGACTTCTATTGTTATATGGAATTATATTATCGTGAATAGAAAAGCCAACTCACAACAACGTGTATAATTCATGCTTTACTCTTACTTCAATTTAAAATCTTATATTTAAACAACTGATTTGCTACATCTGAAAATCCTACGGATTCTCAGCCGCACAAATCATAGTGTGCCAAGAAGCAGCCACGGCAATAAATTGGCTGCATGCTGCAAATAAGATGATGGTAGGCCCATCAGAGTCGTCGTATAGGCGATGG
>NZ_AUKX01000098.1 GCF_000424985.1 Arenibacter latericius DSM 15913 | reverse complement strand
TCCTGACTTCGACATAAATGTTACATTAAAAACATAAGTTGCTATTTATCAGTTGTTAATGCTTTTTGTTGCGTGGGTTTTGGGTGACCCAGCTTCGTTTTTTATTACTTTTGAGGGTGTTTGTTCGGAAAAAGAAAAATAAAAGTGGAGTCATTAGTGTACAGGTAATCACTAAAGTAAATGGCAAATCTAAATTGGTGAAGACCCTAGGTAGCTCCAATGATCCTGGCAGGCTTGAAGAATTGGTTGAAACAGGCTATCATTATATCAAAAAATATAAGGGGCAGCAAGTCATGGATTTTTCTGATACTAAATCAGTTTACAAATCTGTATTTAGTTCGATCAGTTCACATACAGAAATCGGAACTGAAGCTCTTTTGGGAGGCATTTTTAATGAAATAGGATTCCATAAAATAAAAGATTCTTTATTTAAATATTTAGTGTATTCCAGGCTTATTCAACCGGTAAGTAAACTCAAGACAACAGAATACCTTTTTCTTTACAAGGAAATAGAAATAACTACTCAGCAAATTTACCGCTACCTGGACAAGTTGCATTCCACACAAAAGGAACTGGTGCAACAGATCAGTTATGAGCATACCAGAAAGATCCTCAAGAATGATATCCGGGTGGTGTTTTACGATGTAACAACACTCTATTTTGAGATTGACCAAGAAGATGAACTTCGCAAGACTGGTTTTTCCAAAGAGGGTAAACATCAAAACCCTCAGATTGTCTTAGGATTACTGGTGAGTAAGCATGGGTATCCCTTGGCTTATGAGATTTTTGAAGGCAATAAATTTGAAGGCCATACCATGCTTCCTGTAATCGATGCTTTTAAAGAGAAATATAACTTAGAGCAGTTAGTGGTGATTGCCGATAGTGGATTACTCTCTAAAAGCAATGTAGAGACCTTACAAGAGAAGGGGTATGAGTTTGTCTTAGGTGCTCGGATTAAAAATGAGACTCACCGTGTGAAAGAAAAGATCTTGGCACTTGATCTAAGACATGGACAGAGCGCGGTAATTAGAAAGGGGAATCTAAAGCTGATTATCACCTATTCCGATGACAGAGCCAAGAAAGACCGCTACAATCGAGAAAAAGGCTTGAGAAAACTGGAGAAACAAATCCAAAGGGGTAGGCTTACCAAAGCCAACATCAACAACCGTGGCTACAATAAGTTTTTAAAGCTTGATGGAGAAATTACCGTTGCCATAGACACAGAGAAGCTACAACAAGATACCCGATGGGATGGACTCAAAGGCTACATCACTAATGCTAAATTAAACAAAGATCAAATTATTGAAAACTACCATCACCTTTGGCAGATTGAAAAAGCCTTTCGGGTCTCAAAATCTGATCTACGAATAAGACCTATCTACCACAGGCTTCAAAGACGTATAGAGGCTCATATATGCATCTCCTTTGTGGCCTATAAAGTCTATAAAGAACTGGAGCGACAATTATATGAGAAAAAGGCGGAGATCAGTGTTAATAAGGCTATCGAGATAGCCAAGACTATTTATCAAGTAACTGCTGTTGCGCCTGACAAGACAAAAATTGAACACCTCCTTATAACAAATGAAAAGCAAAAAACACTAATCGAATTATTTCCAGAAAATTTTGGGTGACCCAGTGTCGAAGTCAGGA
>NZ_AUKX01000097.1 GCF_000424985.1 Arenibacter latericius DSM 15913 | reverse complement strand
CCCGTCAAAAAAATCCCGACCCATTGGTCAGGATTGAGATGAATTCCCTTTTTCTTTTTGAATAATTTTAAGCTTCTCGGTCTCATTGTATAATTATGGCCAACGGTTTTGTGTAAGATTAGTTGCGTTTTTAAGTAACTAATTTAGCAAATAAAAACCGAATAGAATATTCCGCAGGAATATTCGTAAGTAGGCTAGAACTAGCAATTAATTTTACACGATGTTGTGCGTTCGGCTTTTTTTCAACTAATTTTTTCGGTTTAAATTGGTTCCCATAATTCAATTTTATTTCCCTCTTTGTCCAAAATATGAACAAATTTTCCATAGTCGTAAGTCTCAATACTGTCAAGTAAAGTTACTCCGTTTTCTTTAAGTTTTTTTACAAGTCCCTCAATATTCTGAACTTGGTAATTAATCATAAATTCCTTTTTGGATGGTGAAAAATATTTGTCCCCTTTTTTAAACGGTTTCCATTGAAGTGAGTTTATTTGTTCAGGATTATTTAAATCTCTGCTGTCAAAACTCGAAGAACCCCAATCATTCATTTCAATTCCTAAATTTTCAGAGTACCATTTTTGAGTTTCTTTCAAGTTTTCGGAATAAAAGAAAATTCCGCCAACTCCAGTTACTTTTGGTGTATTATCAACTTTAGAAACTGGCTTGTCCGTTTGTTCATTATTTTTTGCCATATCGTTGGTTTTTTCAGTTTTCGAGTTGCAACTTACAATAAGTATTGAAATCGAAATTGTTAGAATTAGTTTATTCATTTTTCATATTATTTTGCTGACAATTTACTGCCAAAAATTCAATTCTTAATTATCTTATAACAAGAAATGTCGTTTTTTTTCAGCTGACGCACAACGTGTTTGTATAAGATTAGTTGCGGTTTCTTTGCGTTAAATTTAATGAATTAATACAAACTACAACACTCCTACTCTTTTCGTTCTAAAAACGCGCATAAAGCAATTAATTTTATACGGTGTTGCCATACGTTTTTACTTTGCAATCTCAATTTTTAGTGGTTTCGGAGGTATTGGATACTTAGGCATTTGTCTTAAATAGTCGAAGAAAACTCTTAATTCAATCGTATCTTTTATTTCAATCTTGATTTCGTCAAAAGTACGGGTTAGTTTAGTCAGAATTTCTTTCAGTTCCTTTCCATTCTTACTTGAATCAATTGTAATTAATACTAAGGCCCTTTTTGGTGATTCAGAATAGTATGCGATTTCACCTTTATTTAAATAATGCCTTTTTAAAATCCATTTTAGTTCGCTAATTGGGTAATTGTCGTCAATGAGAATCGAGTCAGATTTAATTTTTAAAACATTTTTCTCTCTAATGTACCCCAGACCATATAAATAAGGAATGACTCTTTTTTTAATTTTTCCGTCCAAAAATTCGACAACTACTTTTTTGTCGTGATCATTAAAATCTAATAATTCCTCGGTAATCTGTCGAAAATTCAATTTGGTTGTGTCAAGTCCAATAAATTTTGATCTTTCAA
This sequence comes from Arenibacter latericius DSM 15913, assembly GCF_000424985.1. Taxonomy (GTDB): domain Bacteria; phylum Bacteroidota; class Bacteroidia; order Flavobacteriales; family Flavobacteriaceae; genus Arenibacter; species Arenibacter latericius. The sequence continues at coordinate 230 of NZ_AUKX01000097.1, read as the reverse complement.
TTGAAATTGATTGATCAGATCGATAATATCGGATTTCCATTGTGTTCTTTTCACAACTTAAAATCAGAAAAATTGTCGATATGAAGATGATTTTTTTCAAATGTATGGCAACAATTGTGTATGATTACTAGTGTTTATATATCCATTTTGTCTACACCACTAATCTAGTGGATTTTTTATGTTTTTAAAAGTGTTTGTAGCCACATGGGTGTAAATCTCTGTTGTTTTAC
>NZ_AUKX01000096.1 GCF_000424985.1 Arenibacter latericius DSM 15913 | reverse complement strand
AACGCTGTTAGGAATAAATTACTGCATATTGCTATGGCGCTTATTAAGAATAAAACTTATTATAAAAATCGTTTGGAATTGTCATAGAAATCGAACTGACGGTCCATATTCTTTATAAAATTTTCAAAATAACGACTGAATCACCTATATTTAAATCAGCCCAATGGATACATTGTTACATTAGACAATTGCTACAATATTTCAACTCTCACTTCCAAATTAACCAATTTCCAAATCTACAAATCAGCCTAACTGTTACATTAATTCAAACCTCAATTTTTCATCCAAAAATCCGTTCAAATACCAAAAAGTTCTATAACTTGCGCCACTTTAATTAATATTAATCACCCCAACCCCCATATCATGATTAAGAGAATTAGTTTTTTTCTTTTAGGTACCCTACTACCATTAGCTATCCAAGCACAAAATCATTTTATTACCGATGTTGGCGTTAGAGCACTGCTTTCTGAGAAGGATAATACATTCTGGACCCATAGCAACACCAATGGATTAATAGCTCCAAATACCAGCTTTCTAGGCACTGTAAATACCGAGTTCTCCAAATACTCTGGTGAATACGGGAGATTGGTTATAGGAGCTAGTGGTTTTTATGCCGTTAATCGTGATGAATCTAACGCATTGGAGCTGAACGAATATTATGGTATGTACGAACTCCACCAATTTAAAGTTACCCTAGGAGCAAAACAACGCCCAGAAAAACTGATGGGGCTCTCTGGCGTGGGAGGCGATATACTGTGGAGTAATAATGCTAGAGCCATTCCTGGAATTGAATTCGCCACCTTTGAACCCTTTAAAATATTCGACTTTTTAAGTATAGAAGGCGCTTTAGGGCACTACTTTTTAAATGACGACCGCCATATGGACAAGGCACGTCTCCATTACAAACAACTAACCTTTAATTTTAAAACCTACGAAAGATCGTTTTTATCTCTTGGTTTACACCATTACGCACAGTGGGGAGGTGAGTCGCAACCAAATAGTGTAGGAGATTATATTAAGGTAGCCCTAGGAGACACAGGAAGCACAAAGGCTAATCAGCTTGGCTCTTACCATATAGATTATAACTATGAGTTTAGAAATAGAGATAAACTGCATGTTTACTATCAATCTATTTTTGATGTAAACGCGGGAATTAAATTAGATAATTTCCCCGACGGCGTATGGGGCGCCTTTTGGTCCACCCCAGAAGACACTTTTATAAAAGGATTTCTTTACGAATACCAGCATACCATCAATAGTCAAAATTATTTTAACCATGATACCTACCAATCTGGTTATACCTACTTTGGTGAAGTTATAGGTACTCCTTTTATCACCCCAAACCGGAATCCAAATGCCGACCCTGATAGCCCAGCAATTATAAACAATACGTACCGAGCACACCACGTAGGTGTTACCGGACGTATATTCAATTTGGACTATAGAGGAAAAGCTAGCTACGTAGTAAATAAAGGGCTTCCCGATAATTCCTATGACCCTTCACACAACAACCTATATGTGTATGGGGAATTAATCTATACCCCCTCTGAAAGAAGTAGCTTTTTATTCAGCCTTGGGGGTGACTTAAGAGATTCCGAAAGAAACCGACTCACAGCAAGCCTTGGCTACCGCTACCGTTTTGGACGACTATCTCGTTATATTTATAGGAGAAATTAGTTGGGTAGTATTGAGTCCCTCCCTCGGGCAGGCCCGAGAACACGAACTTTAGCTAACTTAAGTTTAGTTATCTTTATGGAAATCAGGGAAGCAAGTATCCT
>NZ_AUKX01000095.1 GCF_000424985.1 Arenibacter latericius DSM 15913 | reverse complement strand
AATAAGGCTCTTGGCTATTCCGACCAGTCTTCACAAACTAGCTCACATAATACTTGCGAAAAAGTACCATAGCGATTGCAAATTACTTACAACGTTAAGGCTATGATTTCGGTCTGGGAAATCCGACAGGATTTTTCAGTTCGGAATCGGGCCGGATTAAAAGTAAGAAATTTTATGTTTTGGAGAAAGTAAGACTGAATTATAGCCACTGTTAGCAAATCGTTTTTTATTTTTTCATTATTACTCGTTCCTTAAATACGACTTCGAGGATTTCCTTCAGGTGGATAAGTTCCCTGTTGGTCAAGTCTAATCCTATTTTTAACTGATCTCCGGACCAGCTGATTTCAAATTTATCTCGATTTAACCTCACGATCATTTTGTCTTCAAAATCCAGTTCTGTGTCAGATTCTGATGATTCAATGTGGTAATAGCTATGCTCAAAGTCGTCTTCTGGGTAAGTCTTTTGAATTAATAGATACTTTTCTTCCGAATTCATAATCTCGTCAATAGTTTTGAATTGATCATCTGCACTTTTTGAGTCAGAAAAAATTATGGTACAACCCAACTCTTCGTCTGAAATAGTCAATTCTTCACATTGAAAGTTCATTGTCGTCATTAGTGAAAGATTTGTTTGGTAAATCGTTTTGTTTTTTGCGCCCGAGTAAAAGCTAGCGTTCTGCTTGCGTTTTGAGTGAGTCTGAGTAAGAAAGCCTTGCGAACCACTCCGTGCTCCTCCGAATCGAGCTTAAATCCATTTGCATCTGAGTGAGAGGTCAATCCTCCATCCGAGTTTTTGCACCTGAAACTATGGATTAAGGACAAAGCATTTTTACTTACCCAATATGTTTGCTAACGGTTCGGCTAAGCGTAGTGCGGAAGCAAGGAAACTTTTCGTTTCCGTCTGTGCACGAAGCTAAAGCTTATTGTTTAGTTTTATTTTTTCTTGTCCAAAGCTAAATCCATAAGATTTAGCGACTTTATAAATATACACAGACCTTTCGTTTTAGCCCTAAAGTCCGCATTACGTTTAGGTATTGTTACCATACGTTTTTAATCCGTCCTAACAGAGTTTGAATGTAAATCGAACCAGTTCTTTGAAATTAATTCACCTGTTTTGTCAAACGCTGCTGTCATCAGAGGAGCTCCCATATTGTAGTATATCACAGATTTGACATGTCCATTTTCATACCACTCAGTCCATATTCCATTTTCAAAGCCGTTTTGTCTTTCTCCAGAGGTTTTTACATTACCGTTTTGATAGGATTCGAGAATTTTTTCCTTGGCTGGTATTGGCTCAATCTGTTTGTTGGTTCTATCAAATTCTAATTTCTTTTTGAATAAGACTAAATCTCCAAATTCCTCAATTACCATTTTGTTTTGGGTAAATTCCAGTATTTTATATTTCAGAGTTCCTAAACTTAAAATACTATCCTTAATCGAATAATTCGTTTTGAACTGTCCGTACGATTCCTTTATATCCAGCACTCCGTCCTTCTGAAAAAAATAAATGCTCTTAGGATTAAAATTAGACGTAACCTTACTATCAGAATCCAAAAGAAGTTCAGGGTCTTGCTTGAGTTTTTCATGTTCCCAATTCCCAAGGATTTCTAAGTTCAAAGAGTTTTGCCCACTTAATACAACTGGTATAGTAAGTAAAATCGATAAGTAAGTATGTCTAATTAATTTCTTCAAAATGTATGGTAACGGTTCGGCTAAGCGTAGTGCGGAGGCAAGTAAACTATTTGATTCCGTCTACCCACGGAGCTAAAGCTTATTGTTTAGTTTTATTTTTTTCTTATCCAAAGCTAAATCCATAAGATTTAGCGACTTCATAAATATACACAGACCTTTCGGTTT
>NZ_AUKX01000094.1 GCF_000424985.1 Arenibacter latericius DSM 15913 | reverse complement strand
TCATAGTGTGCCAAGAAGCAGCCACGGCAATAAATTGGCTGCATGCTGCAAATAAGATGATGGTAGGCCCATCAGAGTCGTCGTATAGGCGATGGCTCTAAACCACCCAAAGGTGCTGTTGTGAATAGCAATGGTACTGAGCGTTTGGGAGAATCCGATCCATGAGGTCGGCAGGTGTGAATAAAGGAGTTGAACGAAAGTGAACCATTGAAGAGGTGTCGAGAAGTTGCGTACCTCCAGTCAAAAGCTACGAAGTATGATACGGAGTGAAAAGTGATGTTGCTCATAACATCAACTACAGAGAGCACCTATTTATTTTCTGTAGGGCTGGCGTCATTCAGATGGCAAGAACTTTATTCAGGCTTATTTACGGAACTTGGGAAACTGTATGCAAATGCCAAGGGAAATGCACAATAAGAACAACTTAGAGGCAAAATACCGATAGTGCATGCAGAGGCAGACCAAGCCGTAGTAGCGATGAAGTTTCTGTAATGGAAATGGAGCGAAGGGCTTGGGTTGTACCGTTTTATTTTATTGACCAACTCATAAGAATGAGGATGAATTTATGGAATGAAACAAAATCAATACCGATAAGCCGCCAAATGGTTTGGGAGGCTTATCAAAAAGTGCGTTCCAACCAAGGGAGTGCAGGAGTAGATGCGGTAAGCATGCAAGAATATGATACCAATCGCAGCAAACACTTGTACAAACTATGGAATCGAATGGCATCGGGGAGCTATTTTCCTCCGCCCGTCAAAGAGGTGGAAATACCCAAAAAGGATGGGGACATCCGAAAACTGGGTGTGCCCACCATAAGCGACAGGGTAGGGCAAATGGTAGTCAAGATGTTCATAGAGCCAAGATTAGAGGGCGTATTCAGTCCAAATTCTTACGGTTATCGACCGAATAGAAATGCACATCAAGCATTACAAAAAGTTCGGGAAAACTGCTGGAAACAAGACTGGGTAATTGACCTTGACATCAAAGGATTCTTCGACAACATTGACCACCAGAAACTGATGCTTGCCGTAAAGAAGCACGTATCCGAAAATTGGGTCGTTCTTTACATCGTTCGATGGTTGGAAGCACCCGTTTTTACAACATCCGGACAACTCGTACAAAAAGAAGGTAAAGGAACACCGCAAGGAGGCGTAATAAGCCCACTGTTGGCAAACCTATTTCTTCATTACGCTTTTGACAAATGGTTGGAAAATGCGGATGGAGATGTACAGTTTGCACGTTATGCCGACGATGCGATCGTACATTGTAAAAGCAAAGCTCACGCAGAACAGATACTAAATGCGCTACATCAAAGGATGGAATCCGTAGGATTGGAATTACATGCACAAAAGACGAAGATCGTCTATTGTAGAGACTATCGCCGTAAAGGAAAACACCCGATTGTCAAGTTTGATTTTCTGGGCTATTCCTTTCAGCCGAGAAGTGCATTCTCCAAGAAAACAAAGAAAATGTTCTTAGGCTATGATTGTGCCATCAGTATCAGTTCGAGAAAACGAATCGCCGACAAGTTAGGAGAGCTCAACGTGAACAAGTTAAATTTTAGAAGCATTGTAGGAGTTGCCCAATACCTAAATCCAATGATCAGAGGATGGGTGCGTTACTACGGTAAATTTAAGATGTATGAACTCACAAAAGTCTTCCGATTGCTAAGTGCGCGCTTGGTTTGGTGGGCAAGGAGAAAGTATAAGCGCTACAAAACCAGCATGGGGAAAGCCTATAAATGGTTGACAACAGTCAGGAAACAATTTCCGACATTGTTCTACCATTGGCGTTTTTCTGAAATAAATGTAGTAGCTTAGGTTTGTACAATAAGAGCCGTATGATGGGAGACTATCACGTACGGTTCTGTGAGAGGCTCGGGG
>NZ_AUKX01000093.1 GCF_000424985.1 Arenibacter latericius DSM 15913 | reverse complement strand
CGGCCGTGTAGATTTCACATCCTAATAAGCTAATACATTAAAGTCCAACGCTACAGCTGGCTCCTCTAAACATAAGGTACTCCGGTACCTTAGTTGGGTTCGTTTTATTCATTGTCTATTATTTTTACATTAATGTATTCATTAACCTCTTACGTCGGTTTCATCGGATAAGCAAAGAAACCGACAAAGGAGGTTCATGAATTCCTTTGAAAAACAAATAAAACCCAATGAACTAAATCGCAGATTCACGAAAACCGATAAAAATCAATTAAGAACCAATTGAGTAAAATGAACAAACACTAAAAGCAAGAAAGACACCCCATAGCGTAGTTAATAAGCGCTATTATGAAATACAAACATACTCTCACGTAAATAACACAATCCATAATACATAAAACCAATATAGATTATATTTCACATTATCTCTTTCAAGTCCTATTTTTGCAAAGAACACAATAAATCGATTTATAAAAATGGTTGAAAATTTTAAGGACCTCGTTTTAGAATATCTATTAAAACTAGGAATGACCGAAACGGTGGCTGCCTATATCAATCTTATTCTACTCCTTGTTATACTGCTATTTATAGCTGCTCTTTTAGATTTTTTCATTTGGAAGATTCTAAGAGGATTTTCAGTGCGAATTGCAAGACAAACAAAGACCAATTTCGATAACTATTTGGTGGCTCACAAAGTCCCACGATTCCTCGCCCGCGTTATCCCCTTGATGATGTTGGTGGAATTTGTTCCTTTAATTTTTTCAGATTTCCCTTTCTGGGAAAGCTTTATGGAAAAACTACTACGAGTCAGTGTGGTAGTACTTACCCTTATTATCGTAAAAAGTATTTTTAGAAGTATCAATGACCACCTAAAAACATTATCAAGGTTCAAAGACAAACCTGTGGATAGTTATATACAGGTATTTATCATTTTTGCCTGGCTAATGGGGATACTTACCATATTTGCTATTATCACAGAAACCACGGTATGGGCCTATTTTACTGCTTTAGGAGCAGCCTCTGCCGTAATCCTGTTAATATTTAAGGATTCTATTTTAGGATTTGTAGCCAGTATCCAGGTGAGTATTAACGATATGGTCCGAATTGGGGATTGGATTACCTTTCAAAAGTACGGTGCCGATGGAGACGTAACGGAAATTACCCTGGCAACGGTGAAGGTGCAGAATTTTGATAAGACCATTACTACCATACCTACCTATGCCTTAATATCCGACTCTTTTAAAAACTGGAGGGGTATGGAAACCTCTGGCGGAAGACGTATAAAAAGATCATTAGCCATTTGTCAGAAAAGCATTCGCTTCCTTACCGAAGAAGATTTAAAGGTTCTACGAAAGATTCAACTTATAGAACCTTATATTGAAAAACGAGAAAAAGAAATAGATGACTTTAATCAGAAGCACCAATTTAATCGCGAGGTACCTGTTAATGGTCGCAACATGACCAATTTTGGAGTGTTTAGAGAATACACCACACAGTATTTAAAGAACCACCCAGGAGTAAATCAGAAAATGACATTGATGGTACGCCAATTAAGTCCGACTCCCCAGGGAATCCCCTTAGAAATTTATGCCTTTAGTTCCGACAAAAGATGGGCAATTTACGAAAATGTGATGTCCGATATATTCGACCATCTCCTTGCTTCCATTTCCTATTTCGATCTAAAAATATTTGAATACCCCACCACCTATATCACTAACCCAAACCCGGAACAGCAAGATAGCAGTATTCAGTAGTAAGTTTTTTACAGTTAACAATTAGCAATAATCAATTAACAATACGGTTCAGTAAACAGTGTTCAGTACCTCCCCCGCTAATCGCGGGAATACCTGATGATATGACTCTTTGCTACAATATTTGATATTACTTCTCTTCAATTGTTAAAATCAAAAGAATTCGGCCTTCGTCATAAAATAACTGAATGATTTAGAATTCTTGTCCCACGCTACTCCTGGCTCCTCAACCAAAGGTACACCGTACCTTCGTTTTTC
>NZ_AUKX01000092.1 GCF_000424985.1 Arenibacter latericius DSM 15913 | reverse complement strand
TTAAACCAAACATAAAGGTTTGCTTATCCATTTTTTTGATGGCAAGCTAGAACTTATCCGAGATTGTCAAAAGATGTACTTTACCGACTGAATACGCCGTAATGCCGTATCCGTGTAAAGCCCTTGGGCAAAACATGCAATGCAAATCGGCGTACGAACTCGTGCGTGGAGAGTTTGAGCAGTTCCTTTCGTCCTCCTTTTTTGTAGTTCTTCATCTGGAAGGTTACCGTTCTGTTCGCCTGGTCCACTTGCTTGATCCGATAATTGCTGATAGCGATCTTATGCGTATACCTGCCTAGGTATTCCACTACATATTTTGGTGTATGGAACTGCTGTTTCGCATACACTACCCAATTTTTATCAAATAGCTTATTGTAAATTTCTTTTGGAACGGGTACTTTTTCCTTGCGCAACAATGCGACATATTTTGCTCGGAACACGACGCCCATGGATTTCACATTGAATAGGTACTTTCCCTTGTTCTTGGCAGGTTTCCATCTGCCCGATCTGTTCACTCCGCCACCAGGGACTATACAGTGCAAGTGGGGGTGCAGGCTCAGGTTTTGGCCCCATGTATGCAAGATGGCGATCATGCCCATTTGTGCGCCAAGGTGCTTTGGGTTCGCTCCGAACTGCACAAGGGTTGCCCAAGCCGCCTTAAACAGGCTCCCATAGATTATTTTAGGATAGGACAGGGCATAAGTGTTTAGCTCCGGGGGCAGGGTAAACACCACATGGAAATAAGGCACACTTAGAAGTTCGCTTTCCCGGGCCCGTATCCACTCTTCCCTTTTATGTCCCTGACAGGTAGGACAATGACGGTTCCTGCAACTGTTGTAACTGATGTGGAGTTTATGGCAGCAATCGCACTTATCTATATGTCCTCCCATAGAAGGTGTCCGGCATCTACGAATGGCATGTAGGGTACGCCTATGCCAGCCCGTAAAGGTTTGGGACGAGATCTGGTCCTGTTCCATCTCCAGCACATCGGCCACCTTGAAGTGGCTGCGCATTATTCAAAAAGCGTATCGAGCGGGCTGAACTTGCGCGAACTCCCTGTGTTTGCAACGTGCAGGTATACCAATGTTGTCTCGATAAAAGCATGCCCCAAGAGTTCTTTCAGGCTCATGATATTGAGCCCTGCTTCCAGCAAATGTGTTGCATAGGTATGGCGCAGGCAATGGGCGGTAATGGTCTTGTGGGTGTTTACCTTGCCCCTGTTCTCTTTTATCACCCATTGTATCCCGGTGGTAGTAATGGGCCGTGGTGCCCCATTGTCGGTTACCTGACTGTTGAACAGGAAGGTTTTGGGGGATTCCGTTGCAATATATTTTTTGAGCCCGCGTGCCAAGTGTTTGCTAAGGGGCAGGTACCGATCTACTTTGCCCTTTTGCTTTTTCACAAAAACGGTCTGTCGATCAAAATCGACATCGCAAAGGCGCAGTGCGCAGAGCTCGTAGCTGCGTAGACCACAACCGTAGAGCATCCCCAGTATCAAGCGGTGTTTGAGATATTTGGGCGCTTTGAGCAAAGTGCGTACTTCGGTCTTGCTCAGCACTACGGGCAGTTTGTTCTGGCGCTTTATTTGCGGAAGCTTGACATGCCTATCTTTTATTCCCAAGACCTTATAAATGGCACGAAGACTGAAAACGGTGTGCTTAAAAAAGCTTTCGGACGGGGTCTTGTGCAAGTTCTTGCAATGAAAAAGATAATCATCGATCAGCTCGGCAGAAAGTGTCTCCGGGCTTTGTTTGTAATGCAGGGCCAAATGTGCCAGGCACCGAGTATAGTTGTTCAAGGTACTCTCGGCCTTGCCATTGATCGTGAAACTCTTCCTTAATTTCCCAAAAAGGGTATCAAACCCAGGAACTTCTGCGATAGCGGTCTCTACTATCGTTTTACTTTTTTTTGTACATAACGATAAATTTTAAGTGTACCATAAATATAAGAAATGTTGTATTTTGCTCTGGAAAGGCTTCCGACCGGTAGGGAGGATTCGTTCAACACCGTGTATAATTAATTGCTTTGGTCGTTGTTTACTTGGAAAATTCCTTCGGAATTTTCTCTCGCTCGGTTTTGTTTACTAAATTAGTTGCTTAAACACGCAACTAACCATACACAAAACCGTCAGACTGTCTCAAAACTTAATAACCTTGTTGAAAACCCGTTGCATCATCTTCAGATCCAACCTCGGTTTTTTGTAACTTAAGGT
>NZ_AUKX01000091.1 GCF_000424985.1 Arenibacter latericius DSM 15913 | reverse complement strand
AAAAAAAGAAATCTCATCATCATAACTATTATTCTTTTTTGTATTCCTTTTATTTACTAAATATAACTTTATAAATCTAAAGGAATGGAACGGGCTGGGAACCGTACGTGAACCTCTCGATTCATACGGCTCTTGTCATACAGTCAGAAGGCCTAAATAGTTAGACCAGTTTGTATCCCAATTCTCAATGATAGAATAGGTTTGGATATGACTTTGTAATAAATCGCAGCCATTTTACGGCTTTGATCTGGCCTCCTTAAGTCCTAGTTTCTCAACTAGCAAGCTTTCAGTTTATTAATGGTTCAAATACCCTGTTCAAAGCGCAGCCGAAGGTTTACCCCTGCCCGTAAGGGACCTACCTATTCGGTATGCAGGCCCGCCTAGACAGATCGGGCAGGCTTGCACCCTCTAGATTTATTATCTACTTTACAGTAGATAAAAGATGTCCATGCAGGGCACACAACACCTATACGCAATGCGGGCTCGGGTTTTTAAATCAAAGTTTTGTCTATATTTATAAAGAGCAAAACCTTTTCAGTTATGCCAAGAGAATAAAAACAACCAAACCCTCAAAGCTTTTGCTAGGGAACGGCGGGAAAGGTAAGTGAATGCTTACCACCGCGCTGCCTTTAGCTGGGACGTAGCCAATTTGAAAAAATATATGAAACAAACAATATTAAGTCTATTTCTACTTCTGGCAGTTCAAATTACCTATGGTCAAGAATTAAGCGAAAAAATTAGCGAAACTGAATTTTCAATTGGTAAGACGATAAAAATTAAATCTCAATTATTAAACGAAATGAGAGATTTGAATATTTATCTACCTATAAATTATTCAAAGGGCAGCTTAAAAGCTTATCCCGTAATATATTTACTTGATGGTTCAAAAGATGAGGATTTTGTCCATATTTCTGGATTAGTTCAATTTGGTTCTTTCTCTTGGATAAATATGATTCCCGAATCAATTGTAGTCGGAATAGGAAATGTAGATAGAAAAAGAGATTTTACTTATCCTTCTCAAAGTGAACTTGACCAAAAAGAGTTTCCTACGTCCGGAAAATCTGAAAAATTTATTTCCTTTTTAGAAAAAGAACTTCAACCCTTTATTGATTCCGAATACAGAACAACGGAAATGAAAACAATTATAGGACAATCGCTTGGTGGACTATTAGCAACAGAGGTTCTATTTAAAAAACCTGAACTCTTTGATAATTTTATAATTGTGAGTCCAAGCTTATGGTGGGATGATGAAAAATTGTTAGACGAAAATCCTAAAAGGTATAATTCTAAAAAATCGATTTATATAGCTGGTGGCAAAGAGGGAGAAATAATGGAACGGACTGCAAAGGAGCTGTATGATAAGCTCAAGAAAGACAAAAAACTGAATACTGATTTGTTTTACAAGTTTTTAGAGGATAAAACACACGGTGATGCTTTACATATTGCTGTTTATGATGCGTTTGAGAAAATATTTGAACAAAAAAAAGAATAAAAAACTGGCTACAGTCGAGTAGGTAAACGGGTGTCTCACCCCTAAACCTCTCCCAGCACTCCAAAGGGATCGGGATTCTCCTCTCGATTCATACGGCTCTTGTCATACAGCCGGTAAGGCCTAAATAGTTAGACCTGTTTGTATTCCAATTCCCAATGATAGAACAAGTTTGGATATGACTTTGTAATAAATCGAAACCATTTTACGGCTTTGATCTTGCTTCCCTTAAAGCTTTTATACTTGTTCACTATCCATCTGATCATACGATTGTGCAGGTAATAGAATACTGGATGCAAGCTCCTATGGCTTATCTTTCCGTAATACTGGACCCAACCGAGAATCTTGGGGTTCAGCAGATTTGCTAAATCCTGTATCCCACGTTGAGTTTTGTTATGGAAAGCAAGTTTACGGAGTTCTCCCGTGATTCGAGCCTTGGATTTTCGACTCATTTAACAATCAAACTGAAGGAAGCATCTCCCCTTTTTCAATCTGAACCGTATCGGCTGAAAACTGAATCCTAAAAAATCAAATTGCACGGGATACCCTTTAAGGTTACTGCCATCTTTCTTACAATACACTATTTTAGTCTTTTCTGGATGCGCTCTTAAACCGCATTCTTCTAGACGTTTCTTTAGAGCTGTAAGTGCATGGACAGCTTCCCCATGGCTTCTGCAATGCACAATCAGTCGAGTAGGCCTCGGGAACTTCCCCCGAGGCCTCTCCCAGATCCGGACGTGAGACTCTCGCCTCATCCGGCTCCTATTATTCAGTCTGCAATT
>NZ_AUKX01000090.1 GCF_000424985.1 Arenibacter latericius DSM 15913 | reverse complement strand
ACCACGAATTTTCTTCTTAGCACCGATCTCAGCCCCATTTCCCTCATCACTAATGCTATATGGATATTCCGAGGAAAGTTTACCACCATTCCGCTCTAAAGTTTACCAGTAAATTCCTGGCGTAAGTTTACCAGTTTACATCACTTTTTTCCACCGCGGGAACGGTTATAAAAATCAATTATACAACATTATTTTCGCTTTCGTAAAGATTGTCCTTGCAATTCTATCTTATGCCCAGCTGCTGACAGTCTGTCTAGTATAGCTTCAGCTAAAGTGGGTTGGTCCAAAAATGCATAAAAATGGTCGAAGGGCAGTTGGGAGGTGATGATCACCGACCCATCACCGTAACGATCTTCCAAGAGGTCTAATAAGGTTAATTTTGCATCACCTGATAAGGGTTTTAATCCAAAATCATCTAGGATAATCAGCTTTTTTGCCGCTAACTGCTTGATGAGTTTTAAATAGGTGCCATCAATTCTGGATTGCGCCAGGGTTTCTAAAAATTTATTCATAGATAAGTAGAGGGTTTTATATCCCATAAGACAGGCGGAGCGTCCCAGTGCGCAGGCCAGGAAGGATTTACCGGTTCCAGTTTGACCGTGGATCAGTATATTCTGTCCTTTCTCCAGGTAGTGTCCTTCCGCTAATTGTAATAGGGTTTCTTTTGTAAGTCCTCGTTCCTGACTACAAATAACCTCTTCTAGGTTGGCACGATAGCGAAGCTTTCCGGCCTTGAGCAATCGCTCGGTCTGCTTGTCACTTCTATACTCTTGCTCTGCCTGGCACATTAGGGCCAGAATGGTGTGGGCATCCTCCTGCTGATGGGTAGGAAGGCTAAGTAAGGTTTGGTACCGCTTGGCCATTCCGGTAAGTCTCAGGCCGTGTAATTGTTGTAAGGTTGTTGCTGTATTCATCTTTTAAAGTTTAATAATTAATGTTCCATTTTGTTTGTAAAGGCCTCTGGTCCCCGAAGATTGTTGTGATGGGAGGGTATGGGGGATTTCTCAGGTGGACTTTCTTCTAACTGATCCATCTTGTTTTCTAATATGGTGGCCACTACTTTATAATTATACCGGTTTCCAGTGAGCGCCCTCTTACAGGCTGCCTCCACACGGGGACCACCATACTGTTTGATCAGTCGCATAATCCCCAGGAAGGGGCCATAGGCCTGATGTACGGAGATCTTACTTTTCATAAGCTTCTCAAAGAATTCCTTGGTATGGGGACCATTATCCGCAGCTTGTTTTAAGTAGTAATCCGGAGTCCATCCTCGTTGTACGGCCATCCTTCGATGATGTTCGGGCATATGTTCTAAAAGCGTGGTTATCCCATGTTTTTTATAGTTCCGCTGATGAACGGCAATGCGCTCGAGCTGATAATAAATTTCAACACCTTCCGTATCATAAATAATATTTACTTCCTTACCCACATAGTGGTAAGGAACGCTATAGAAGTGCCAGTCTTCTCCCATCACCACGTGATAGTTCTTTTGGACCTTGGCCCTGGTGAGGTGATTGAACTGGTAAGGATGCTCAGGAAGGTTCTGCAATAGAGGAAGTTCCTGGCTGGTGAAGAGCTCCCTTCGGCTAAAAGACTTCTTCTGGAAGTTGATATCATGATGGGCTTCCAAAGCCTTTCTTATCCCTTGGTTCAGCTCTTGGATGCTGTAGAACGTTTCGTTACGGATAGTGGCATACACCCGGCGGTAGACAATTTTCACCTGGTTCTCTACAGATGGCTTATCTTTGGGGGCCCTTACCCTTGTGGTCAACAACCCTATATGGTTGTGCAGGGCCCACTGCTCCAGTGCCTGGGGAAAGGTAGGTTCATACCTGCAGCTGCGCACCACCCATTGCTTCATATTGTCGGATCTGGCATTGAGCGGGACCCCGCCAAAATAGTTTAAGATGTCATTCAGGGCAGGGATTACCTGGGCAAGGGAAGCATCGGGTAATGCTTTTGCATAACCAAAGCCACTAAAGGGAAGTACGCCTATAAGTACCGGGCAGGCTATAATCTCCCCCGTAGAAGTGGCCACATAGCTTAACTTAGAACCCGCAAAATCAATTTCCAGCAGCTCTCCAGGGTTATGCTTAAAGACCATGGTCGGGCTCTTCAAATTGATCTGGATATCCAATAATTCACAAAAGCGGGAGTAGCTAAAGCCTTCTGGGTATTCTTTTAAATACTCCTGCCAGAGCAGTAGCCTGGTTACCCCGACACGCCCTAGTTCGGAGATAAAATAATCCGCTTGTTCCAAAAAATATAGTTTACGGACATCCGGGATCAGGTCCGGTCCTTTCTTTTTGGTTTTTACCAATTCATAAAGTTCCGGATCTTTAAGTTTAAGAAGTGTATCATAATCAAATCCACTGGTCTCAAAGATGCCCTTGTAGGAGTGAATAGTAGGTCTGGAGACACCGGTTTGCTCAGCAATGCCACGCTCTGAAAGATCTCGTTTTAGGAATAATAGTATTTGTCTGATTTTTTGCATAGCAAGGGTTTTATTGGCCATAATTCTAAGGAGTTGGTTATTCAACCTAATGTACTCCAGAATCATAGACCTGTTCCCTTGGTGGTAAGCTTTGCTTCGGAATTTTTGGTAAACTTTGTGCCGGAATGTCAGCCTATAAAAGCGCAGTTCCATCTTCAAAAATCCGTAACGATCCGAAAAACTGTAAATCTTTGCCCTGATTATTCTGGTAAACTATACTCAGGAATCAGTGGTAAACATTGCTTCGGAATCGGTGGTAAACATTGGCTCGGAACAGTGGTAAACTTTGGATCAGAATATCCACTATATAAGAACGAGAATAAATTAGGCCTTCCCGTTCCAATTTTTGCTGGATACG
>NZ_AUKX01000089.1 GCF_000424985.1 Arenibacter latericius DSM 15913 | reverse complement strand
ATGGCAATTTACTTATTGATAATAACCAGATTGAGAACAAAATTCGGCCAGTGGCTATTGGGAGAAAAAATTACTTGTTTGCTGGATCCCATAAGGCGGCCCAAAGAGCTGCGGTAATCTATTCCTTCTTTGCTATTTGCAAAAAGCACGCAGTCAATCCATACGAGTGGTTAAAATATGTTTTAGAGAATATTATGACCATTAAGTATAACGATATTAAAAATCTCTACCCACAAAATTATAAGAAATTACAGCTGAACAAATAGGCAAAGAATCCGCTTACTAAATTATCTCCATTATACAATGGGGTACTTAGCCGACTGGATACATTACGGCATCTTGAGCAGTAGCTGGAAAAAAGAAAAGCTTCCCGCCCTTCAAGATATGCTGGCTACAGAGCCGCTAAAACTCAAAGAGGAACAGCCACCATTGCTCAATGGCATATGCCCGAGCTGTAAAAAGGGCAAACTGGTCACCGTCCTGACCTTCGACGGACGCGGGCCGCCCGATTGCTGGAAGGAATTGCTGACGTTTACGAATCAACTATAGGAACTACTTGCAAACCGCGAGGCAGAAGCGCTATGACTTAAGGTAAATGTTAAACCAAAAAGAAACAGGACGGTTCGCCAAACTGGCGCAAAAGTTGGATTTAGGTCACTAGAAAAATGCCGAAGTTCAATTGTCAATACAAAACCACGGCAAGTCTGCCGAAATACGACTCCATAAAAAACGCTAAAAAGAAAGCTTTCCCCATAGAGGGAGACCGGATCCGTCAACAAGATATTCAGCCCTGGCCTATCGGCGGGCCAAATACTTAGTTATTGTACCACGTATTTTTTAAGAAACCCAAGTTCCTTTTATTTTGTCAATTTTCCAATTTCCGTTTTCGTCTTTTCGAATAAAAATTCGACAACCACCTCCATTCAGACGACCTTTTACGAAACCAGCATTCAAAACTCCGAATGTTTTTGTTTTGTCAAATAAAATTCGAGTAAATGACATTGAACCTCGAAAGTTGAAATCGTATTTAGTTGTCCAAAATTCCCGTCTTTCTGGGAATTCGGACATTGGTTTGAACCTTAACTTCTCATTGTTCGACTTTAGATTGGCAAAGTCCACTTTAAATCCATTTTCCAATTCAAAGTTTTTAGAGTCAACGACAAGTTTTTGCTCGTTGAAATGATTAATCAATTCATACATATCTTCTCTTTCAAATCGGTTTATTGAATCAGGAAAGGCAATGTAAATTTCGGTTGTGTCATTGATAATCGAATCGCGCCTTTTTTGCCATTCTTTTAATCTATTTTGATAGTCATCTGACTTTTGCCAATCTTCGAGTGCTTTGTTATAATCATTTTTTGCGTCAAAACCTTGTTCAGTCAGATATTTTGGTGAAGGTGGTGGTGGCGTTGGAATTAGACGAATATCGTCATACATTTTGTCCGATAGTTCAGGAAACAATTCGTAGAACACTTTCTGCTCAAATTCCAAATCGGTTAGTTCGGTTTTCTGTTCACAATTAAACAAAGTGAATGAAAATATCATTAAAATCAGTATTTGAGGCAATCTTGTCATATGTGGTACAACGTTTAGTATATGAAAAGTAGGCGATTACGAAGCACCAAACTTTCGGTTAAGCACGAACTTTGAAATGAGATACAAGCCTTGATTTTAGCACTAATTCGCCTATTTTTTATATACATTGTTAGCGGTTCTTTGTTTTCATTTCAGTTACATTCTGTCATAGATTTGTCTTGGTACTCGTTTTAAAATTGACGCAATTATTCGCCAACGTTTGGTGACATAAGCTATTTTCTTTTTCTGTTTAATAGCTTCAAAAATTTGTCGAGTTGCTTTTTCAACTGGCGCAACCCAAAATTGTCCTTCTCCTTTAGCCATATCAGTATCAACAAACCCTGGTCTTATATCTGTTACAAAAATTGATTCATTTATTTTTTTTGCTTTTTGTCTTAACCCTTCCAAGTAATTGATCTGATACGATTTTGTTGCATTGTATGCAGGTGCAATTCCACTTCCACGAAGTCCACCAACTGAACTGATAGCAACTAAATGTCCTGACTTCTGATTCTCAAAATAATTAAAAGCCCAATTTGCGATACAAGTAAATCCCATTACATTGGTTTCAACTGTCCGCTTTTCAATTTCAAAGTCAAGTTTCTCATTTAAGTCGCCCGTTCCTGAACTAATTATTAGTAAGTCAAGGCCACCAAGTACAGTTGTTAAAGCTTCTAAATTTTCAACAATTATTTTCGTGTCGGTTATGTCAAAAGACCGTGTATAATATGAGTTTGGATTTTGCGATTTCAATTCTTCAAGTAATTCAGTCCGTCTGCCTGTAATGCCAACTTTATAATCATTGTCAACCAAAATTTTAGCAATTCCTTTTCCAATTCCTGATGTCGCACCGATAATTATTGCTTTTTTCATAAAGTGATTTTTAGGGCAAAAATAATGATGTTTAGAATTTAAAATCTTGGTGCTGACCAACATTTTAAATCTTGACACGGTTTAGCAATTTACTGAAATTTGTAGAGTCTATTCTCAAATAAGAAGCCAAATCTTTATTGGAAACCATATTAATAAGAAAAGGATATTTTTTAGTTAATAGAACAAAACGTGATTCAATATCGTGTGACATTAATTGATAATGTCTTTCTACCATTTCTACTAAAAAGAATTCAGTTATCTTTCGGAATAAAGTTTCAATTTCGCGATATTCTAACATCAATTGTTGATGTTTTTTGTAGGAAATTCTTAAGAAACGGCTATCTGTTATCGTTTCTAAATAGCATTTTGAAGGTGTTTGTGTTAGAAAAGATTCTGGTATTGTAGAAAAGGAAGGTGCGAACGAAAAAGAAATTATATGTTCTTTATCATCTTTTAAATAATAGGATTTCTGTACACCTTCTAAGACAAAATAAAGGTACTTTTGAGTTTCTCCTTGCGCAGTCATTGTAGTTTTTTTGGGAACTGATATTTCCTTCCAATGCGAAATATACTCGTTTAATACTACATTCTTTATCTTGTGTATGTTTAGTAAAAATTCTTTCATTTATTATTTCAATAGTTCTACTAAATAGTTGAACTTGTTATTTGTATAAGTATTTTTTAGATAAGTTCGATTTTTTTTTCAATGACCGCTAACGCCCGAGCTATGAGCAGTACGGGAGCGGACATGCACAGACCTTTTCTCCACGCACCTAGCCAAAGCATTTTGGTTGCGTTTATCTTT
>NZ_AUKX01000088.1 GCF_000424985.1 Arenibacter latericius DSM 15913 | reverse complement strand
AGCAAAAAAAGAAATCTCATCATCATAACTATTATTCTTTTTTGTATTCCTTTTATTTACTAAATATAACTTTATAAATCTAAAGGAATGACATAGTCGGGCAGGCAGGCCCGCCTAGACAGATCGAGCAAGCTTACACCCTCTAGATTAATTATCTACTTTGCAGTAGATAAAAGATGCCCATGCTGGGCACACAGAACGTGTATAATTAATTGCTTTGGTCGTTGCCTACTTGGAAAATTCCTTCGGAATTTTCTCGGGTACGTATTTGTTTACTAAATTAGTTGCTTAACCACGCAACTAACCATACACAACAACGTTGTAGGTAAATGCCTAAATCATATAACATAGAATACTTTAAAGAATTTGCTGTCAAAAATAATGGTAGATGTCTTTCGAGTGAATACAAATCACTAAATACCAAGTTAAAATGGCAATGTTCTAAAGGACATATCTGGGAGACCATACCTGCTAGTATTCTAAGAGGAACTTGGTGTAAAGTATGTTCTGGAAAAGCTAAAAAGACTATTGAGGACATGCAAGAAATGGCACTTTCACGAGGAGGAAAATGTCTATCAAAACAATATACTAACGGTCGGACTAAGTTATTATGGAAATGTGCAAATAATCATATTTGGTCTTCAAAACCAGATAACATCAAACAAGGCAAATGGTGTCCGGATTGCTCTACTGGTTTGAGTGAAAGAATTTGTAGAACCTATTTCGAAGAAGTATTCAAAGTACGATTTCCAAATACCAAAGGATTAGAATGGTTAAGAAATGGACAAGGTAATTTTCTTGAATTGGATGGATATAGCGAAACTTTAAAGCTAGCATTTGAGCATCAAGGTGAACATCATTATGAAGGGGAAACTTATTTTGAAAAAGCTAAATATGATAATATTAAAACTCATTTATGTAAAAAAAATAATGTATTCTTAATCCATATACCACAACTTGGAGTTTTACTACCTCATGCGAAACTGCACAAATTCATTAAAGAAAAACTTAAGGGCACCCAATTTGAAAGTTATGTATTTCCTCAATTGAAAGATGTTGATTTAAAAAGAGCATACAGTAACAGAATGGACATGGAAATGAAACGTCTTGCAGAGAATAAAGGAGGGCACTTTTTGTCAAAACATTACTTAGGTAGTCTCAGTAAACATAAGTGGAAATGTGAAAATGGTCACATTTGGACTACAACGCCATCGGCAATAAGTTCTGGAAATTGGTGTCCAAAATGTGCAATCAAAAAGTCAGCTAAAAAAAGAAAGGCAGACTTTAGCGAAATACTTTCAATTATTAAGAGTAAAAAAGGAGAATGTTTAGAATCCGAATATATCAATTCAAAAACAAAATTAAGAATCAAATGTAAGAATGGTCATATATGGGAAACATTACAATCAAATTTAAAAAAAGGACATTGGTGTCCAGCGTGTGCAAACCAAGAGAAACTAACAATTCAGGAACTTAAATCCCTAGCAGAAAGCAGAAAAGGAAAATGCCTTAGTGAAACCTATGTAAACGCAAATACCTCTATTTTGTGGGAATGTGATAAAGGACATAAATGGCTTGCACCTGCAGGCAGAGTTAAAGCAGGCTCTTGGTGCCTTAAATGTTCTGGTTCTGCTAAGTTAACTTTATTGACTTTTCAAGAGATAGCTAAAGAAAGAGGTGGCAGATGTCTCAGCGATAATTATAAAAACGCAAACTCTAAATTGGAATGGGAATGCTCTAAAGGCCATAAATGGATGGCAAGAGCGAATCATGTAAAAAGAGGTAGTTGGTGTCCAACTTGTCGGAAAACTGATGGAACAAAAAAACGTTCCTTAGGAATAACAAAAATGAAAGAGTTGGCAGAACAATTCAATGGTAAATGCTTGTCTGTTGATTATATCAATAATAAATCCAAATTAACTTGGGAATGTAATAGAGGCCATATCTTTGATAAAAGCCCAAGTGATTTAAAAAAAGGAAGGTGGTGTCCCGAATGTAAAAAAACTACCTACAATCGAGTAGACGGGTCCGCCCCTAAGTAGAAACGGACTGCGCCTGCAGGACTAGGTCAGGGAACCGTACGCTAACAATAATTACCAAGAAAATTGCAGAATTGAATGAAATTGATAGAATTTGAAAATAATCTACGTGAGAAATTAAAGAATTATGATAAACCAAGACCTCTTATTTGCGAAGGAAACCCTTTAGAATGTAGAATATTTATCGTTGGTATAAATGCTGCAACTGAAATGAATAATGACTTCTGGAGCTTTTGGTCTACAGAAAACGGATTTAATAAAGCAGAATGGTTTGAGAGTTATATTCTTGAAAGAAAACTGAAACCATTAAAACCGAATAAAACAAGACGAAATAAATTAAGTAACACCAGACAAAGAATTGAATGGATTATAGAGTCCACAAAACCACTCAAAATTTTAGAGACCAATTTATTCGTAAAAGCAACACCAACAGCAGACGAATTAAAAAGTGAAGATAGAGAAAGTTCTGTATTTGAGTATTTATTAGAAACAATCAAACCGAAAATACTTTTTATACACGGAAATGAAGTGATCGAATATTTTGAAAATCTTTATGATATAAAAATCACAAAGGATAAAATCGAGAATTTTAATATTTTAGGATTAGAGACTAACATATTAGCAATGAATCATCTTTCAAGAGGTTGGTCAAAACAAAAATCTATTGAATTAGGGGAATTATTGAGGTCTAAAATAAAAAACTAAAGTCAGTCGAGTGGATGGCTCGGCCATTTAATGACAGAGTGCACCAATCAAATGCCAAAGCATTCACGAAAGCCTTATTCCATAAATAGAATGGATTAGAACAAGGTTATACCTCATGCCTTGTGAATGCTTTCCATAATTACCAAACACCTTCCCTCCCATTGCGAAAGACACACCAATGCGGTGTTATTATTAGAAAATGGTGCGGATATCTATACCGTCTCCAAACGCCTTGGACACCGCGAAATAAGAACTACGGAGATCTATGCTAAAATCATCGATAAAAAAATGAAGGAAGCTGCGAACTTACTCCCTAAGTTGAATTTGGATTTGTTGTAACAGCCTTTAAGGTTCCAATATCAAGCGATTCAAAGTATAGATTTCTAAACCTCATTGCAATTTCTTAGACTCTAATATTACACATCTTCAACGCTCCTAATTGGCTATAAACATCTGATTGTTAATTACTTTCCAATAACCAACTGGATATTTTGGGAAATAAGAGCTATGTTAGTTACCGATAAAATGCGAGATGTAATGACATATACCTATATCCGTACGTTGTGTGTAATATCACGCAACCAATACTAAATTGAAACATCTACTAAAAAAAGTATGTGATGAGAACCTTCAAAATAATTGGAATTCTATTAATCATTGGAATTAGTTCGTCCTGCAACAGCGATGACGATATATCGAATGAGCAAGTTCTAAATGGAATTTATACTGAATCCTTGCCATATGCAGGAACCCATCAATTACATTTTGTGGATGACAACACTTTAATTTTAAAAGCTCGAAATTCTACTGATGAAGAATTTGCCTACCAAATAAACGAGAATATAATTACACTTAAACCAATTCGTGATCTATCACAGGCTTGGGATTTAGAGATTAACATTTCCAATAGCTCTACATTTGACATTCAAAATATATTTTACGTTAGTATTCCCGAAGATGATAATCCTATTGAATTTGTGACTTTTAAAAAATAAAAAATACACACAGTCGAATAGGTAAAGGGGAGTCTCACCACTAAACCTCTCACACCCGCCTGTATTCTATGATTAAAAAAAGGATATCTACTTTAATTTATCAACAATCCTAAGCTGCATATTTCATAAGATTAATATAGGGTTCA
>NZ_AUKX01000087.1 GCF_000424985.1 Arenibacter latericius DSM 15913 | reverse complement strand
ATAACCTTGAATTCATTATCATACTGTTTTGCCATAACTCAAATATACTTATTACGGACTTAATAAATTAGTGCCATCAAAGGTAGACACTCCACTATTTCCGTAACCGTATGCCAGCATGCCTTTAGAATTTTCACCTGCCAAAATGGTTCGTTTATCTTCTTTTAGTTGTAATGCCATTAATTCTGCAGCACTGGCAGTTTTAAAATTTATTAGAACATAGATGTTCTGAATTGTTTTGTTCCTTTTCAATGATTTTAGCAATGGTTTTGCTTGATTAATGGACCCACCACCATTGTTTCTTAGGTCTAGAGTAAGGTTTTTCTTAGTTAATTTATCCAACGTATTGCTGTAAAATCTATCCGCTTCATTAATTAGTTTATTGGTTCTTCTTAGCGTCTTAATACCGATATAATCAAAAGTTGGGTTTAGGGAGGTGTACGTAAAGTTTTCTCTGTGATTTTTGTTGAAATAGTAGTTGTCATCTTTATTCCAAAAGGTAGATGTCATTCTGCCGTCTGAAATTTTAATATTTTTTTGATACCATAACAATCCATTTTTAAAATATTCAAAAATCTCAAAATTCCCATTTGGTGTTTTGTTGATTCTCAATCTAATTTTACCTTTTGTCCACTCCTCTGAATCGGATGCTAAGGTGATGCCATACCACAGATTATTAGTTTTTTTTTGCAATAAAATCTTGTCGCTCCCTGCATAATATATGCCTGAAATGCTATCGGTGCTATTAAGCGTAGTATCTATAAATTTTGGATAGTTGGGTACATTAAAAGTTTTTTTATCTGGCTCTAAATAGATCTGATTATGCCGGTCATTTATAAAGGACATATATTTTTGTAAATAGCCAACGCAATAAAATGTGCTTAAACTATCGTTTTTTATTTCTCGCTTTATCTCCTCTTTCCAGGATTTAAAATCTGCTTCTCTGTTCTCCTTTTTTATTTGCTTCTTATAGCTTTTAGCATTTTCAATATGTTTGGAGACATTATTGAGTTCATCTAAGCAGTCACAGTTTTTCTCTTGGCTGAAAATTAAAGTATAGCTGAGAAATATGAGTAGGGAAAGGTGATTTCTATTTAAAATGATATCGCTAAGATTTTATTTTAATTACAGGAATAGTTTTATAAGAATGGATATTGGTTTAGGTGTGGAGTTTTATTACTAAAGTGGCCAATGTGAAGCTAGATTTGATTAAATACAAAATTGCAAATTTCCATAAAAAGAACTTCCATAGCTATGTTATCTAAATTCAGATTTTCGGAAACGGTCTATTTTTGAATAGAGAATTACTTGAGTATTAAACTTCTAGTTCAGGTTGGTCATACCAAACTGATTAAAAGCTTGTTTTCCGTCTTTGTCTAGGTAGAAACTCAATTCCGTCCAAGCCGTTCCTTCAACACCTTTTAGCATAATTTTATTTTCTGTTTTGGATATGGTGAATAAATAATCTGCAAGATCTTTATTTTTCTCCGAGGAAACTTTGTTTAATTCCGTCATTCCATATTCGTCAATTGCTTGTTCCTGGTTGTGATTAATGCGAAAAGCCAAATCAATCCAAGCACTTCCCGTAACGCTTTGTAGTTTTATTCCATCATCGGTTTTGGTCACAATTACTTTAAAGTCTTTTAGATCTGCGGTCTTTTCTTCTACCCTTTTTGAGGAAGAACAACTCGATAGCGAGATGGTGAATATTAATAAAATTAGACTTGATTTTATAAAATTGAATTTAGGACTCATAGGTGTTTTTTAATTTAGTGTTAATATTAATTGCAAAAAGCGAGAAAGAGTAGTTTGCTGACTTCCATGTTGTTTACGCTTACCTTTTGTTGTCTGCTCCCTAATGGAGATTTAAATCGGTTTAGGCGGGCCTGCCCGTTCCGTTAAGGCGGGCCTGACTTTGCTGCTAGTATTTTCCGTTTCAGACCTTATGAGGTTATTCTGAGAAAATTGACTAATAATTGTTAAAGTTTTTTATAATTCAGATTGCGGAATTAAATGTTTAAAGGCTTTATTATCATGTAGATTTTCAAAATGCTTTTCATTTAGTATTTCCTCTTCCAAGGTGTCAGACAATTCTATTGCCGTTTTTATATCTTTTAATGCTTCGGCATGTTTATCCATTTTAGAATATGCACAAGCTCGTTGCCAGTATGCCAAAGCGTACTCATTATCTAGCTCAATAGCATTATTTGCAAGATCTAATGCCCAACGTACTTCTCCTATTTCTAATAGTGCATCAGCCTTATAGGTCATTGCTTCAATATCATCCGGTTTTATACTTAAAATTTCATCATAAACCGAAATCTTATCCTCATCCCCTTTTTCTAGCCCAGCACGCATCCATAGAGAGTGGATCGAATTTGTATCTGTAATATTTTTTTGCGTTTCTATGATTACTTTAGAACGCTCTTTCATTTTTACTTCAATCTGTTGTAAACGATCTTCATAGTCTGAAGTTAGCGTTTGAATCTTTTTTGCCGTATCAATCTTTAGACTATTTTTTATATCATTCAAAGAACGCCAGCCCAAAAGTACCAACAAGGAAGCTGCTGCTGTTATGATGTAAAAAATGTTATTTACGGTACTTGTAGTATAATCAATTGCTCTGTCTGATGACTCTAATTTTGCTTCGGCAATCTGTTTGGTAACTTGTGCTCTTAGGCTTTGATTTTCTTCTCTTAAATTTTTTATCTCATCCAATATATACCTTTCAATAAGCGGTCTATATAATGGTTGTTCTATAGTATCTATTTTAATGGCTTCTTTAGAAAATGAAGTAAATGGTATAGTGAAAAATAGGATTGCAAAAACTAATCTGGACATTCTAGTATTGAGTTGTTTATGATTTTAATATTTCGCAAGGTTCATAAAAATATCGACAAAGACAATTATATATTTTTCCGTACCTTTTCATCAAGGTGGTATTTAGGCAAACTCTCATCGTAATAGTTAAAAATGAAGCCTCTCTCCCTTTTTTAAAATGCAAGGCTTTCTTTCTTATAAAAAGTGGAGGTATAAGTGTAAGAAAGTTTTCTAATATAATTTTGGCAGTTGTTTTTATTGATGATTTCTGGATAACGCTGTTAGAACTTGAATTGCTTTATCTGTGTCTTTTTTATCAACGAAAATATGATCGTGATAATACCCAGCAATTACATTGCAGCTAATATTATTTTTCGCCAATTCTGTGGAAAATATAGCAGTTAAACCTACTGCGTCTAGAGAGGAGTGAATCATTAGAGTAATCCAAGAAGCAATATAATCATAGCGTAAGTTTAACTCCTCTGCTTTTTTTCTTTCAATAACAATAGTTGTTCCTTCCAATTCTTGAAATTCACATACAGTATCATTTCGGCTAATCTTACTTAAATCTGTTACAGTAGAAAAAACGTATTCTCCTTTATTCAGTTTAGGAGTCATTCTTTTTAGTAATTTAGAGATATCTGTTTCTCCGGCCATTTAATTCCTGTTTTTATCTTGTTGTCAGCGTACTTTATCTACTCTCTTTTTTGTTGAAATTAAATACTTGGTACTTTCCTTCGAAATAGGGTATCAATTTTTCCCCAAGGATTTCAATTTTATACTCTTTAAGAACATTTTGTCTTAATCTTTTATCTTCTTCTTTTTGTTTTTCAGTAGATTTAAATGCAGGTCCACCAATAGTCATATTATCCATTAGATGGTTTGACACCAATTTAATTTCTCCAAAATCAATGTTCTTAATATTTCTAATTGGGATATTAAGAAATTTGATAGCATAAAAACTAAGATAATTAAAATGAAGTTCTCCTGTATTGCCTTGCAATTTGTATGCATCCCACCAAACACATATTGTTAACTTAATTTCCTGCATCTAGCTTTGCCCATAAATTAGTATATAATGAG
>NZ_AUKX01000086.1 GCF_000424985.1 Arenibacter latericius DSM 15913 | reverse complement strand
AAAAATTGAACACCTCCTTATAACAAATGAAAAGCAAAAAACACTAATCGAATTATTTCCAGAAAATTTTGGGTGACCCAGTGTCGAAGTCAGGAGTTAAAAGTATATCATCAACTTTATAATAGTGCTTCTATCCATTTTTTAATTTTAAGAATTATCGTATCTTAATTGACTTTAATAAATCAACTAAAACAGCAAAAGTCATGGAGGATAAAAAATCAAAAAAATTAACAAGACAAACGGGTGCACCTGTTCCAGATAATCAGAACGTTCAAACTGCAGGTCCACGTGGACCAATGTTAATGCAAGATGCTTGGTTTCTTGAAAAAATGGCAAATTTTGATCGAGAAGTCATACCGGAAAGAAGAATGCACGCAAAAGGTTCTGGTGCTTTTGGAACGTTTACAGTAACTCATGATATTACAAAATACTCCAAGGCCAATATCTTCAGCGAAATCGGAAAAAAAACAAAGATGTTTAGTAGGTTTTCTACCGTTGCTGGAGAAAGAGGAGCGGCAGATGCAGAGAGGGATATTAGAGGCTTTGCTCTGAAATTTTATACCGATGAAGGAATTTGGGATTTAGTTGGAAATAATACCCCTGTATTTTTCTTTCGCGATCCAATGAAGTTCCCAGATTTAAACCACGCGGTAAAACGTGATCCAAAAACGAATTTAAGAAGTGCCAATAACAACTGGGATTTTTGGACATTGCTTCCAGAATCCTTGCATCAGGTTACGATTACCATGAGTGATCGCGGAATTCCTAAAGGTTACAGGCATATGCACGGTTTTGGGAGTCATACCTATAGTTTAATAAACAAAGACAATGTTAGGCATTGGGTAAAGTTTCACTTTGTTACTCAGCAAGGCATAGAAAACTTATCTGATGAAGAGGCTATGAAAGTAGTAGGTATGGATAGGGAGTCGTCTCAAAGAGACCTTTTTGATGCTATTGAAAGAAAGGACTTCCCAAAATGGAAAATGTATATTCAGGTTATGACGGAAGAGGAAGCTAAAACATACCGCTTCCACCCATTCGACCTGACAAAAGTATGGTCTAAAAAAGATTTCCCACTTATCCCTGTTGGAGAGTTTGAATTAAATAGAAACCCAGACAATTATTTTCAAGATGTAGAACAAGCCGCCTTCAATCCAACCAATATTGTTCCCGGAATTGGGTTCTCCCCAGACAAAATGTTACAGGGTAGACTATTCTCTTATGGAGATGCGCAACGCTATAGGCTGGGTGTAAATCACTATCAAATTCCTGTAAACAAACCTACATGTCCTTATCACGCCTATCATAGAGATGGTGCAATGCGTGTAGATGGCAACTATGGTGGCACTAAACATTACGAGCCAAACAGTTATGGCGAATGGCAAGAACAACCAATGGAACAAGAACCACCATTAGAATTAAGTGGTGACGCTTATGCACATAACTTTAGAGATGATGATGAAGATTACTTCACTCAGCCAGGTGATTTATTCCGCATTATAAAAGCGGATGGCAAAGCAGATCTATTATTTAATAATACAGCTGCTCAGGTAGGTGGTGCAGAAAAATTTATTCAGATTCGTCATATTAGAAACTGTTATAAAGCAGACCCAGAATACGGAGAGGGTGTTGCAAAAGCACTCGGTTTATCCATGGATGAAGTAAATAGCTTTGACATGACGCCATATAACAGATGGGCACCAAGACCTAGCAATAAATAAATTATATAGGAAAGAAATAAACAATTGCCATAAATATGCAAATATTTATGGCAATGTTTTATTAATCAACTAAGAGTAAGTCCCTTAGATAAATACTAACATTTTAAAAATTTCTATTACTATGAAAAATTTTATATCATTTGTAGCAATAATCTTCATAACAGTAAGCTCATTTGCACAAACTCAATGGAAGGTAGATCCTTATCATTCTTCTCTAAATTTTAATATAGAACATTCTGGAATTAGTATTGTGAATGGAAAATTTCTAGATTATACTGGAAATCTAACTACCACGGGAGAAACACTAGAAAATGCTACCTATAATTTTACAGTAAAAGTAGCGAGTATAAATACAAGTGTAGAAGATAGGGATAACCACTTAAAGAGCGCTGATTTTTTTGAGGTAGAAAAATATCCTAATATGACTTTTAAAAGCACTAAGATTTTAGCTACGGGCAAGCCGGATCATTATTTACTATACGGAGACCTAACTATAAAAGATGTAACTAAAGAAGTGATTTTTGATGTGTATTATGGTGGAATTGCCAAAAGCGATAAAGGAGAAAAATTGGGATTAAAAGCTAAAACCACAATTAATAGGTTTGACTATAATATTAATTTTGACCCTGGCGCAGCAGGGGTTGGAAAAGAGGTAAGCATTATAGTCCACTTACAATTTGCTAAGCAATAGTCCATAAAACTATAACAGACACAGTAGTCGAAAAAGGTATAGGCGATTAGACTCCTTTTGAACCGTGAATTGACTGCCGGTATTCAATACCCCATTTTGCCAATTCATTTATAAGAGGTGAGAGTGTTGCACCGTATTCGGTAATGGCATATTCAACGGTTATAGGTTTCGTATCCATAACTGTTCTACTAACTAGGTGGTTCATTTCCAAGTCTTGTAGCTCTTTAGACAACATTTTACTACCAATACCGTCTATTTCTCGCAACAAGTCCATAAACCCCAATTTGCTCCCTTCTATTAGAGTACCTAGAATATGAAATTTCCATTTTCCTGATAATATACTCATGGTATCACTTATGGCTTGCATCCTAACCTGACAAACGGGAGAATCGTTTATTACCGCTTTCTTTTTCATTATTTTCTATTGTTTTTAAACACTTAAAACACCATTTAATTCATAGGGTAGTTTCCTTTTGGAAAGTACTTTCCAAAAGGAAACACCTATCAAATATACACTTATTTTCAGTATATTTGTAATTGTCTATCAGCCAATTAGGACTATGAGATAAATGAGGAAAATAATATTGGCTGAACTAAATAATTAAAAACAAAGAATATGAGTAAAGAAACAGTAAACACTAATCCCCTATTATGCGATATTGAGACCGGAATGTGTGAAACCACTGAAGGAAATACGGATACCGCATCACAAGGTAATATTAAATTTACCAAGAAATCGGTAAAAGCAATCTACTACACCGATCCAATTTGCTCCTCTTGCTGGGGAATAGAACCACAGTTGCGAAAGCTTAAATTGGAATACGGGAATGCTGTAGACATAGAATATAGGATGGGTGGTTTATTGCCTGATTGGAGTTACAATAGTGGCGGGATTGGAAAACCATCTGACGTTGCTGGTCACTGGGATGAAGTAAGTGTTCATTACGACATGCCTATTGATGGAGATCTATGGTTAGAAGACCCTCTAGATTCGTCCTATCCGCCGTCCATAGCTTTTAAAGCTGCACAGATGCAAAGCAATGAGAAAGCAATTGATTTTCTTAGGGAGATTAGGGAAATGGTTTTTCTAAAAAAGATGAATATTGCTAAATGGGAGCATATGGAAAAAGCTGCCAAAAAAGTAGGATTAGATATTGCGCAGTTTAAAACCGACTATGAAGGGGATGCAAAAGCCTTGTTTGAAGAAGATTTAAAATTAGGAAGAGAACTGGGTGTTAGAGGATTTCCAACTATGTTCTTTGTTGACGATGCTGGTAATAAAGACATCGTATATGGGACAAGACCTTATGCCTTTTATGAAATGGCTATCCTAAAATTAAATCCAAATGCTGAAAAAAGTGAATACAGTAAGGATTGGGAAACACTTTTTAACAAATACCCTTCTCTAACTGCTAAGGAGTTTTCTGAATTGTCCGGAACTCCAAGAAAAGAAAGTGAAAATGTATTGAATGAACTTTCAAAAAAAGGAACATTGGAAAAATTGACCACTAAAAATGGGTCTATTTGGACATTCAAAAATTAGATTATAAGTTATTTTATTAAACTATAGACCTAGCTCATTTGGTTTAAATAGCATCACTTCAATCGAGTAGGAAGCTAGGGATTATTTCCCTAGCTGTCCTCTCACACCAAAGTACTGTGGTAAAAAACAAGTAAAAAAGCATTAACTTTTCACTAAAGTACTTCTGTAAGTATCTTCATATATTAACCCTGATTTTGCAATAGCAAAGGCCTGTTTCAATAGTTTATTACACACCGCTATTAACGCTAGTTTTTTGCTCTTTCCTTTGGCCACAAGTCGCTCATAAATATCTCTACAAGCCTTATTATATTTACAGGCATTAAAACTGCACATAAATAATAAATCACGAAGTTTTTGATTGCCCATTTTACTTATGCGAGGGCGCCCTTTTACACTGCTACCACTTTGTCTAATTATAGGCGTTAATCCA
>NZ_AUKX01000085.1 GCF_000424985.1 Arenibacter latericius DSM 15913 | reverse complement strand
TGGCATTCCTTTTCCAATTGCCTGGAGGACCGCATGCGGTTCATATAACCGTAGATATAGAGTTTCAATAAATCTGCCGGATTGTATGGCGGTCTTCCCTGGGCGGGCAATGGATCAAAGCCCAATTCTCGCAGATCCATGCTTTCCACAAACTGATCGATAAAACGTACTGAATTGTCCTGCGGAACCATGTCGTCCAAACAAGTGCTGTAAAGTGTTAACTGCTCCCGGTCTTGTCCTTGTTGATATTCCATACCTTAAGTTACAAAAAACCGAGGTTGGATCTGAAGATGATGCAACGGGTTTTCAACAAGGTTATTAAGTTTTGAGACAGTCTGACGGTCTAGTATATGAAACGTAGCGTATAAATAAACACTAACTTTTCGGATTATACACGAGCCAAATTTTTATTTTTTCTATTTATCTTTAATTTTTTAAATATACAAAAATAAAAATTTGGTGGACTTAATAGAGAAGCAAAAACCTCTCGGAAAGCCTGTAATAGCTATGTTTTATATACATTGTTGTGCATAGTGCTTTTCACGTTTTGCTTGGTTTTCCGATGTTTGTTATTTAGTTCTAAATTGAGCGTTGGCAAGACATATTCTTTTACAGTTTTGGTGGTGCGATGGCTTGAGCGACTGTAAATGTGTATGGCTTTCAGCGTTGGCAATTCCGATTACTTACTTAATTTCAAAATCCGAAATGCACCTTGTATTACCACTATAAAAACGATTGTTCCGATAATCAAATCAGGTTTGTTGGAATTTAGCCAATTCACTAAAATTCCTGCGATTATTACTCCCAAATTGATAATCACGTCATTGGAAGTAAAAATCATACTCGCTTTCATATGTGCCTCTTCTTTGCTCTTTGACTTTTGCAAAATGTAAAGACAAATTCCGTTTGCGATAAGTGCTAAAATCGAAACGATAATCATCGTTGAAAAATCGGGAAGTTTCTCGGCTCCAAAAAATCTTCTCAACACTTCCACAAATCCGATAATCGCAAGTGTTATCTGAAAATAGCCTGCAATTTTTGCAATCCGTTTTTTCTTAATCAACGTTCCGCCAACCGCAAACAAGCTAATTCCGTAAACAAAACTGTCGGCAAGCATATCCAAACTATCGGCAACCAATCCCATTGATTTTGAGATGAGTCCTGTTGTCATTTCGATAATGAAGAAGACAAAATTTATTGCCAATACAATCCAAAGTAGCTTTTTTTGGTTAGTGTTTTCTTCAAAATCTTTTTCGTTGGTTTCTTCGGTCGAAATTTTCTTTCCACCTAAATTTAATTCGATAATTGACTTTTCAATTTTGTCGTTTTGACCATCGTGAAAAACAGTCAGTTTTCGGTTGGGAATGTCAAAATCGAGATTTTTGATTTCTTCAATTCCGTCCAGTTTCATTCGGATTAGATTTTCCTCGGAAGGACAATCCATTTTACTGATTATAAATATCGTTTTGTTCATTTTAGTCGTCATCTTCGTTTCCAAAAGGTTTGATAATTATCCCAACGCTAAATATAAAACCGTCTGTTGGTGCATAGATTTCGGGAAATTCTGGATTGTCGTGTGGTGGCAAAACCAATGGCGAAAACCTGCTTTGTCTTCTGTCCGTAAAGTTTTCAAAATTCACAAACGTTGTTCCCCATTTAAAATTTCGCATTGCCACAAAACCCATTGTTATGAAGTCGGTTGTTTCTGTTCCATTAGACAAAAATTGCTTTCCTGTGTAAAACGTTTCATAACCGATTCGCCATTTTTCAGATTCGTACATCAAAACACTTCCTGCGTTATGTTTTGCTGTCAAAGGTTTTTGAGGATTGCCAGCTAAATAGTTCAACCTTGTGTCAATGAGTGCATAATTTAGGAACCACCTAAAATCTTTATAGGTAAACTTGATGTTTGTTTCAGCACCTTTGCTCAAAATTTCATCTGTTGCATTCTCAAATTGGAAAAATCCATTATCAGTTGAATTTAACAGTAATGCTTCATTAATCGCAGTTACATAAAACAGTTGATTAATAGAAAAACCAACGGTTTCAAATAAACGTGTTTGATAGTTGAAATCAAGATTTACTCCATAAGAACGTTCCGCATTTAGTGAAGATTTATCAATACCAAGTACATTTTCGAAATTGATAAATTCTGCCTCTTCTGTAAAAATATCTGGAATTTTGTAGCCTAAACCACCACCAATTCTGCTCGAAAATCCGCTATCATTTTTGTATAGCAATGAAACTCTGGGAAGCGGAAAGAAGCCAAAATCAGTATTGTAATCTGCTCGCAATCCTGTTTCCAAAATCCAATTATCCGAAATGTCATAAATATTATTTACAAATGCTCCATAAGTTATGTCTGTTTGGTCACGTTGCAAAGTTGCATTATCATTTTCATCAAAATCGGAAGTATATAGGTTTGCACCAAAAATCCAATCTGTTTTATTGGCTGACTTTTGATAGTTTATTTCCGTGAATGTATTGGTTTGTTTACCGTCAAATGTAAAATCGGGAATGGTCAGTTCTCTGTCGAAGAACGAGATACTATTTTTGATATTTAATGAACTGACGGAATCTATTTGAGTTTCGTAAACCGCTTGACTGCTCAATCTTTTCGATACGTTTTCTTCGGTATATTGATGGATGCCATTTTCGCCACTTTCAATTTTTGTGATGTCGCCACCAATTCTGTCGTCATACGTTCCGTTTAAGCCAAACCAAAATGTTGTTTTTTCCGATGGATAATAAAAGAACTTTGGGTTGAATGAAATCGAAGTTGTTTTTGGTAAGTTACTAAAGCCATCATCTTCTGGGTCATACGCTTTTTGATAATGACCTGAACCATAAAGTGAAACACCAAATTTTTCATTCCGTTTGCTGTAAAATACATTTGCTGTACTTCCCAGAGCTTGGGTTTGTGTCAACATAATATCCAAAGCAGGTTCTTCGTCTGGTGTTTTGGAAACCATATTTATCAAACCTGCAATCGCACCACCACCATAAAGCGTTGATGAACTTCCTTTTATTATTTCAAATTGTTTTAAGTCTAATGGCGGAATTTGTAAAATACTCAAACCGCTGGAAAAACCGCCATAAAGTGGAAATCCATCTCTCAAAAGTTGTGTATATCGTCCATCGAGACCTTGAATTCTAATGTTGGTATTTCCGCTACTTAACGAAGTTTGTTGCATCTGTATGCCTGTACTTTCCCGAAGTACCATTGAAATATTCGTTGGGTTCATTACTGCTTTTTCGCTTAATTCCTCCGCTCCGATAAATTCTATTCTCGTCGGTATTTTTCTAACAGTTCTTGTACTTCTTGAAGATTGTATGACTACTTCGTCAAGTTCATTTCCTCCCGATTCGAGCTTGAAATCGAACGCTGTTTTTGTTCCAACATCAATAGTAGTTTCTATGGTTTCAAAGCCTATGTAAGAAATTTTTATAATAAGGTTTCCGTTTGGGATTTCTGTGAACCTTGCAATTCCGTCAAAATCGGTTACTGCTCCTTTCTCTAATTCTTCAAAATAGACGGTCGCTCCCAATAGTGGTTCGTTAGTTTCTGCATCTCTAACAGAAATGGAAATATCACTCGTCTGTGCGAAAGATATAATTGATACGAATAAAAATAATGTGTTTAAAAATATGTTTTTCATCTGCTTATTCTGGTTTAAAAGAATAATGCAAATGTATTTAGGATTTACTGCAACTCGATTGCAAAGATTACTTGTTACAGTTATCGCATAGACCTTTTACGACCATATTTGCTTGTTGTAGTTTGAAGTTTTCGGGAAGTTGAATTTTGGGAATAGGAACATCAAAAAGGCAGAATGTTTTATCGCAGTTTGTGCAATAAAAATGATAGTGCAAATCCTTTGGGTCGCAGTTACAACCTTTGGCACAAACCGCATATTTGGTCATTCCTGAACCATCTTCAATGCTGTGGATGACTTTGTTTTCCTCAAATTTTTTCAGCGTTCTGAAAATCGAACTTCTGTCCGTATATGCCAATGCGTTTTCAATATCTTTCAACGATTGTGCTTTTTCTTGGCTCAAAAGATGACGTAAAACCACAGTTCTGACTGCGGTGTTTTTCACTTTTTTTATTTTTAGGATTTCTTCTTCGGTTTGCATTTTCCTAATGTATCATTTTTTTCGAGCGTTGGCGAAAAACAGCTCTTTTATTTTTTTAGCGGTGGCTTATTGCGGTTGGAAAAAAATATATGTGCTGTTTGTGCGGTTGGCTTTTTTAGTTCAAATGTTGAATTTTAGAACGATTTTTTGCATTATGCACAACGGGAGTTTGTCTCAAAACTCCGTGATTACTGTTTTAAAAATACACGATTTTTTTCATTAGGTGAAAATAAAGTTGAGGGAGCGATTTCTTGTAGAGTGATCGCTTTGTGGCCCAAAGAGGATTAAAATGACGATTAGGGGCGAAGTTATTAATAGGAAATAGTTGTTTTGCACGGCCAAAAGAGTTTTTGGGACTATTCCTAGGTTGTAAAGTCTTCTTAGATTGTAGGCCAGGGCCATAAGCCCGAAATCTGCACTTGCTGCACCAATCCCTTTCTTGGTCATGATATGGTCAAAGCCCCACTGTCGTTTTATGGTTCCATAAGGGTGTTCCACCAATGCCTGTCGCAG
>NZ_AUKX01000084.1 GCF_000424985.1 Arenibacter latericius DSM 15913 | reverse complement strand
GGAACCAGTATAAGGGGCAGGACAAAGGTTAGTAACCTAGCCAACAAGAAAATAAAGAGCCTACTTGATCTATGTGCAAAATCGGCCTTACAGCATAATCCGGAAATGAAAGCATATTACCAGAGGAGACTGGAGGAAGGAAAAAACAAGATGAGCACAATCAATATTATTAGAAACAAATTAGTGTCCAGAATGTTTGCAGTTATTACGCGAAATGAACCCTATATTAATCTTATGAAATATGCAGCTTAGGATTGTTGATAAATTAAAGTAGATATCCTTTTTTTAATCATAGAATACAGGCGGGTGCGATTCACATATCTAAATTCGTAGTTACGACTAGATTTAGGTCATGCTCTACGTTCAGTTTCAAATATGGAACCTTTATCTATATGCCATTTATAAAACCACTTACTTTAATTAATTTTTCTATTAAGGGGGCAAATTTAAATGAACCATTATAAAAACCTGAACCTTTTAAGAAATAAGAATCCTAGTTTTACTTTATAATAGTATATTTTTCAATTAAGTCAAAAAGATATATTACCAATACCCTTAATCACGAGAAGGGTCGAGTTAGTATTCTAACCTTAATTTTTTCTAAAATTATATTTCAAATCCAATAAATAATATTGCAGAATGCCCTTTATCTTTTTAAGGATGTTTCTAGTTTATTTTGGATAAATATAAATATGTCTTCGGACAATGAAACCACGCTTTCGTCCTTATCGGTGTTAAGGCAAGCTAATAAATAGTTTACTTGCAACCCCTTCCCCTTAGTAACCACCAATTAGTATTAAAAAACAACCCTAAGGTTTCATCATATTCCAACCAGGTATGGGTGTTATAATTACCTTAATTATGGTAAGCTCTCTATACAAACTTGGTTTTAGAATAATCAAAAACGAACCGTTGCAATTAGCCATCCTGTATATTTTTAATCAAACTAGACAGGAAATAGGCGTCTAAAAGAAAAAACTACCAAGATGAAAACAGTATTAATTACGGGAACAAGTAAAGGCATTGGCTTAGAAACAGCACTTGCTTTTGGACGTGCAGGATATAAAGTATTCGCAACAATGCGATATCCGAAAATGGCACATCATTTTAAGGATATAATCTCCAAAGAATCTTTAGATATCACTATTCATAAAATGGACGTGGACTCCAGCGATTCTGTAAAAAAGTGTATCGAACCAATTCTTGAGGCCATAGGCACCCTAGACGTACTCGTGAATAATGCAGGGGTTGAGCGCCATGGATCTGTAGAAGAACTTACCGTATCGGATTTCAGAGCTGTTATGGAGACTAATTATTTTGGCGTGTTGCGATGTATAAAAAGAGTGTTACCTGAAATGCGCAAAAACAAAAACGGAAGCATCATAAATATTAGTTCTGTTGCCGGACATATTTCCAATAGCCCTTTAGGGGCATACGCGGCAAGCAAATTTGCACTAGAAGCCGTAAGTGAAGCTCTGGCACAAGAAGTAAAGCCTTTTAATATACGTGTAGCTATTGTAGAGCCTGGCATCATTGACACCCAAATGGCAAACAATATTAGTATTGCATCCGGATCAATTTACCCCCATTCCAAACGATTAGGGGGTTTGTTCGCTGCATCTCTTAAAACTCCTACCTCTCCAACTTTAGTAGCAAATAAAATTTTAGAGATTGCAAATAGTAAATCTTGGAAACTTAGACATCCCGTTGGACCAGATGCACAACCCTTTTTAGATTGGCGCTCATCAATGACTGATGAGGAATGGGTAGACTGGAATGCAGCCAATGATGAAAATTGGTATGCCGCGGTAGAAAATACGTTTGGGTTGAACGCTAGAAGTAAGGAAATATCAATAGAATTATAACCATAATAAACCCTTAAAAAATATTAAAGATGAAAACAAAAATTACACTTTTAGCACTTGCTTTATTAAGCATTACAATTGCTTTCGGCCAAAAAAAAACTAATGGTAATGTGTACATAGAACATCCGGCCATAGATGTGGTAGATGAGTTCGTTAAAGCTTCCGTGGCAGGTGATTCCCTAAAAATGGCTAGCTATATTACAGAGGATTTTAAAGCGTATTGGGGTACAACCAATGTGCCAGATACAAAAGGGTTAGATAAAGCTGCTTTTATAAGAAATCAACTGCTTTATTTCAATGCATTGGATTATTATTCCGTAACTCCCTTCCCAGGCTCATATCCAGATGCTATAGAGTACAAAAAGGACAATAAAGACCAGGAAGTATGGGTACAAACTTGGGTAGAATTAAATGGAGTCCACAAAAGAACAGGCGTTAAAATAGACGCTTCTGCTCACAGACTATATAAACTTACCAAAGACAATAAAATTAATACCATTATAAATTACGCTAATGGAACCGTTTTAGATGAAATCAGAGCCAGTTTTGTGGATAGAAAAAATGGCACCATTTATAACCACCATGATAATATAAACACCATTAGAAAAATGGTATATGCAATGGAAAAAGGAGATATGGAAAAGGCTTATAGCTTTTATGAAGAAGATGCCACCTTTGGTGACTTAAGCTCATTTAAAAACAGAGGGATTTCTTTGGCAGATCAAAAAGTGCAGGATAAAGCATTTTTAGAAAAATTTGATCTGGTTACTATCGAGATGTCCGGCTATCCAGATTATCTAGAGTATGAGATGGACGATAGTCGGGCTGTACTATCATGGTGGAATTTTCACCTAGTTCGCAAATCCGATAAAATGGCAATAGTGCTTCC
Source organism: Arenibacter latericius DSM 15913 (assembly GCF_000424985.1). GTDB lineage: Bacteria > Bacteroidota > Bacteroidia > Flavobacteriales > Flavobacteriaceae > Arenibacter > Arenibacter latericius. The sequence continues at coordinate 2,206 of NZ_AUKX01000084.1, read as the reverse complement.
CGTGTTTTTTATTGACGATTTTAATAAAGACGGTAAGATTATACGTGAGTCTGCTTATTATAACGAAAGGTTACTTGAGCAACCGTTTAAAGTAGCTAGCAACTAATTTCATTTAAATTATTACAACTAAAGCCTGTATAAATACAAGCTTACCATAACTAAAATATAATGATAAAGTTAACAGTATTGTACGGACATCCAACGGATACAGCTGAATTTGAAGCCTACTATACTAATACCCATTTATCTAAAGTTGCTAAAATGAAAGGTTTTGCAAAAATGGAGCTAACAAAATTCCTTAATTATTTTGATGGTAGTAAACCAGACTACTACCGGATGGCTGAATTCTGGTTTAACACTCCTGAGGCGATGCAAAAAACAATGAGTTCCTCTGTAGGTCAGGATGTAGCAGCTGATCTCCCTAATTTTGTCACAGGTGGCGTAACGCTATTAGTAGGTGAAGCGGAAGAACTATAGAAAATAAGAAATAATCATTTTACTTCTTTAAATCGTTTAAATAATGGAAACCACTATAACAACGCAGGGAAATCCTTCCAAAATAATGCAAATTGGCACAGGTTTTTTTGCCACCAAGACTTTACTTACAGCGGTCAATATGGGGTTGTTTACCCTATTAGCCAAAAGTCCGCTTTCTGGCCAGGAAATACAAGAAAAACTAGGGCTTCATCTCAGAAGCCTTTATGATTTTCTAGACGCCTTGGTAGCACTTGGATTTTTAGATCGGACTGGAATTAAAAAAACATCAAACTATAGCAATGCAGCCGATAGCGCCTTTTTTCTAGACAAAAACAAACCAAGTTATATAGGTGGAATCCTAGAAATGGCCAATAACCGACTGTACCCCTTTTGGAATAATCTTGAGGACGGATTAAAGACAGGCTTACCACAAAATGAGACCAAAAACAGTGGTAAATCCCTTTTTGAAACAATCTATACCGATTCTGTAAAGCTCAAGGAATTTATCAAAGCCATGACGGGCGTACAAATAGGCAATTTTATTGCCTTTGGAAAACAATTTGATTTCTCCAACTATAAAACGCTTTGCGATATTGGGGGCTCGGGCGGTACCCTTTCGGCACATGTGTACTTAAATAACTCGCATATGAAATGTACCTCTTTTGATTTGCCTCCCGTTGAACCGATAGCAAAGGAAAACCTCCAAAATATGAGATTATCTGAAAAAGTTGATTTACTATCTGGCGATTTTTTTACTGATTCTTTCCCAAAATCTGATGTGATTACCATGGGGAACATTTTACACGATTGGGGGAAAAGTGATAAAAAAATATTGATCAAGAAAGCTTATGATGCCTTGCCAAAAGGAGGCGCATTTGTGGTTATTGAAAATCTTATTGATGCTGATCGAAGGAAGAATGCCTTTGGGCTGTTAATGTCGCTTAACATGTTGATAGAAACAGCAGAAGGTTACGATTTTTCAACATCCGATTTTGAAGAGATGACCAAAGAAGCAGGGTTTGGGCAAATTTCTATTATGCCCCTTACTGGCCCCACAAGTGCTGCTATTGCCATTAAATAAACGGCCTAAAATTATCTTTATCAACCTAATGCAATCGAAGAAGTCTAGTTTGATAGATTTAAATGGTTATTAGTTACATTAAGAAATCCCCCTTAGGGCAATCCCATAAGATAAGGTACGGAAACCATCAATAACATTTCTACACTCGACAGAACGATAAGGGCAGGCCCGCCTGAATTGTTCGGGTAGGCCCGCCTTAACAGGTCGGGCAGGCCCACGTGGGCGCATTCTCATTTTATTAAGTGAAAAACAAAAAATTAACTTCGCCTTGAAAAATTGATTTTTAAAAGCAGTTGGCTAACTCTACAGAGGAACTTTATTCTAGAGGGGTAAATACCCCGAGGCTTGCCTCGCACGAAAAAAAACAGTAATCTTGAGCGTGAGCTCAAGCACCCATATACATAAGAGCCACAACGTTTCGTTGTTACTCTATCATTTGGTTTGTTCGACCAAATATCGCCGATTGGTACTAAGTCCTAAAGTTGAGAGGATTCTGTGTCAGACGTGTCTAGATATTCAGTACAGGTATGAAATCCATTTTTTGGAGATAGGTACGGATAAGGATCATGTTCATTTTTTGATTCAGAGTGTTCCAACATATAGTCCGACCAAAATAGCAAGGACGGTAAAGAGCCTTACTGCCCGTGA
>NZ_AUKX01000083.1 GCF_000424985.1 Arenibacter latericius DSM 15913 | reverse complement strand
CATACCCCAAGAGTCCCATCGGAAAAGCTTTCCTATATACCATGAACCGTTGGGACCAGCTCAGCACCTATCTTTATGACGGCATCCTGGAAATCGATAATAACCTGGTGGAAAATGCCATAAGACCCCTGGCCCTAGGAAGAAAAAACTACCTGTTCGCAGGTTCACATGATGCCGCACAAAGGGCCGCTGGCATCTATTCCTTTTTTGCTACTTGCAAAAAACACGAGGTAAATCCATATGAATGGTTAAAGTATACCTTGGAGAATATCATGACCATCAACCATAAGGACATCCGGGACCTTTATCCACAGAACTATAAAAAACTTAAAAAAAGATAAACCCGCTATAGGGTAAAGACCTTATAAGAATTAATCGGTTCTCCAAGACGTGGTTCGTGGGACGGATACTTTACACCTTTACCTACTCGACTGTACACTGGCTTTTTTCCTTTCCGATTGTCATCCAGCGTTGGTAAAGGCATGCTCTTTTGCAATTTTTGGCTTGTGTTTTGGCTGTAGCGAATTGCAAATGTGTATGGCTTTAAGCGGTGGCTATTAGTATCTCGATAAAAATCTTCTTTGTCTTTCTCTATCACCACTTTTTAAACACCATTCAATTCGGTCATTTAAATATTTTTTTATTGGAATTAGTTTAATACCTAAGTCTGATTTTTCGACAATCGAAAGTATTCGTCTCCAATCAGCAGCCTCAATATCGGAAAGTATTACATCACCTGAGCCACTCGTTCCATTTCCTCTCCACGCAAGATGTCTAAAGTCTTCTACATTTTGATTTAGAGATATATAAAGTAAAAGAACTTTTTCAAACATATCTTGACAAGAGTGCCTAATAATATCAACAATAATTTCTATTTTCTTAGTGTCTTTGTTATTGTCAATTACATACTTTTCAATAAAAATGTTAGCTCTTGATTTATGAGGCTCTACTAAATTCCAGAAGAATGCATTACAAAAATGTTCTAGTATTCCATAGTAAGTATCTTTTTCAATTATTAAATCAAATATCTTAACTAATAGCTCTTCAGCATCTTTTAATTCCCAAATAACCTGTAGATTTTTTCTATCTGAAGAAATTCTATTACTAGATACAGTAAAGAGGCTATCAATATATTCGACAAGGAAGTTTGAATCTAGTTTGAGAATTTTTAAGAGACCTTTTTGTTCATAATCAAATGAAGTTTGAAGTTTATCTTGCTGTATATAGCTTTTCTTAACTAAATCTAAATCGTCACCCAGATTATCGAAATGATTGTCAAACAAATCCATCCATAACAATATATCGAACTCCTCGTCCTCATTTTTTTTAAGTACTAACTTTAATATTGATTGGAATATGTTAGGCTCTTTTTCCAAATATTTTTGAAGCATATCAAAATGAATTGTATAGCGCTCATCAATGTTTTCAACCGTCTCTAATAAGTTCTTTACTTTTTCATCATCAATTAACGAAGTTGATAAATAATTGAAATATGACATTTGCCATTGGAATTTTGATTTGAAACTATAGTCCGAAATTAATTTCCATATTTTTGATGCCTTCTCAGAATCATTTAATTGATTGCGAAAAACAGCCCACGGTAAATAACCAATCTCATTATCTTTTTTTACAGTTTCAATTAGCATTTCTAAACCTAATTCAAAATTTTTATTAAGGTTTTCGTCAATAATACAGTCATATGATTTATTATAGTTCCAATTATTATCGCTGACATTACTTAGATAAATGAAGCTTTTATAGAATCCTTTAAACTCGTCAATAGAGCTGAATATGAAAGATTTCCTAATTTCATTTTCTTTCAACCTATCATATTCTCTGAAATCATCAAACTCAAACATCTCTTTATCTCTAATTCTGTTCCAATCTATTAAGAGAAATGTTTTATACATATCATTTATAAACTGCTCTTTTAGAGATGAGAATATTGGTAAGTCAATTGAATTACTTTGTAAATCTTTGATTTGTCTTTGTACATATCTACAATGCTCAAACGATTCATTATTTAATTTTTTTTGAATTATTTCAACAATAAAATTAACATCAAACTCTAATAAATCCTTGGTTATGTCTCTTCTGCCACTTGGGTGACTTAATAAAACATTAAATGATTCTTTTGGATAATCATCAAAATTGCTAAACAAAGAATTCCATATTTTTTCTCTAAAATTTTTAACGGAATGAGATGCTGGTATTGGATAATCATACCAAGTAATAGAATTATTTCTTCCTCCCTTAATTTGATGATATTTAAAAGCTATAAAGCTTTTTGAAAGCTCGAAAAAAGCAATTGAATACAAGTTATCGTTTGAGTTTAGACCTTCAATTAGACAGTCAAATAGTACATTCTGTCTTTCAAATCGATATTTTTCGTCTTCAACATCAAAAGTTAATTTCTCTCTAACTTTATGAATTAATTCAGGTAGATGTTTTGGTTGTTTTCTGACATATTCGAAAGAGAGTTGTATGGCATCTTTTAAATTTGATGGAAATCTAAAAAACTCACCTAAAAGTTCAATTATATCGTTCTTGTCGTATGCAAATTGATTATTCTTATAAGTTACAGTGTAATCTTCAGTCTCTTCTTTCTCGAAGCCTTCAATAAATTCATAGACATATGCTAGAGATTCGTCCTGAAGATAGTACCAGAAAGTTGCTAGTAGTTTTAAAGCCTTTTTATGCTCTCCTTTAATCGTTTTCCAATAATCCTGAAGTTTTGGCTTTAATTTTTCCATTACATTCTCATGGCCAAATGTGTTATTGGCAGGAATTACACAATCATTAAAACGATAATTATTGGCCTCAAAATAATTACTTAGTAGAACCTCGAAAGAAAGTAAATCATCTTTTATGAATGCTTTGTAGAAAAAGTAAGTTGAAAGATTCTGTTCAGGTATTTTAATGTGTTCAAACTGAATTTCAACAAGTTCTAGTTTATCAAGTATATCAATAGCATCAATGAATTCATCGTATTCTATATTGAAATTTGCTAAAATAGATTCAGTTACAGCCCTGTCCTTGTAAGGTATAGTATAGAAAAATGCAATAATACCGAGAATCTTAATGTTTAAATCGTTAGCAAATTCTCCTTCATCTTTTATAAATGTGGAAAAATACTTTTCAAATAAATCGGAAACATCAGTAAGCACGTAAATATTTTGTTCGGCTTTAGCTAATAAGGAAGTCATAATAGCCAACCTTGGATTACCATCTGAAATTTGAATAATTACTCTTTGATATTCAGGGTTTAATATCTCAAAAGGTTTAGCTTCAATAATATCTTTTATTTGCTCATCATTTAATTTGTATACATCAACCCTTTGAGGTGAAAATTCTTGACATAATAATCCAATCTCTTGGAATGCATAATCACGAACAGTTATTATGATTTTTAGTTTACCTTTTCTTGGTGTTTTGTAAAAACCGATTATTTGATTGAATGCATCTATCCTGTTTGCGTCATCAACAAATAAAATATAGTTTTCGTCTTCTTTGAAGTATTGATAAAGGTCATTTAGTAATGTGTGATTTTTATAAGAAATGCAGTAAGCATTATAATCTAGGTTCTCTTTAAGAAAATTATCAATAGATTCTAATGCTAATTTTGTTTTTCCTACTCCAGCTGCACCAGTAAGAATTATAATATCTGATTCATTCAAGGAATTACATAGTTCAGTAAGTTCTTTTTCTCTATGTAAAAACGTATTGTCTAATGGTGTTGAAATACCTTTTGAGGCACTATTGTATTCTTTTATGAATTGTTTAATGGATACAATCTGTCCTGTGTCTAAAGGTAAGCCTAGATATTGATGAGTTAAATCTCGATGGTGAAGATGAAGTTCTACAGCTAATGAATCTAGAGTATAAACAGTAAGTTGGATATAAGTGCCAGATAGAAGATTTTTTAATTCCTCAACTTCATCTGCCTTTAGACTAAAGTTAATACATAAAATTATTTCAGAAATTTTATTTAACTCAATACCAGTCTTAGTAACATCAATACATTTATTTATATCGTCTTTTAGTTTTGAAAGTCCAGAAGTTATATTTGTTGAGTGCTCAACAAAAATATATTGTCCATTTGGTAAAAGTAAAAAAGAATCTGGTGTTCCTACTGTAGTTTTTTGTTTTCCACTTTGACTTCCAGTCCTTGAAAAGGCAGAGTAGTTTTTATTTCTAATGCTTAAAAAGCTGTCACATAATTCTTGGAAAACGGCATCGTTTATTGAAGTTAATTCCTTCTCGATTTCTTGTAGTCTGCTCATCTCATTCGGTGTTGGCTAAAAACAGCTCTTTTGGTTTTTAAGCGTTGGCTTTAGTAGTGGGAAAACCAAATGTGCTGTTTGTGCGGCTGGTTTCCATAGCTTGTGTACGATTGTGCTAAGCGTAGTGCGGATGCTAGGAAACGTTTAGTTTCCCTCTGCGCACGAAGCTAAAGCTTATTGTTTAGTTTTATTTTTTTCTTATCCAAAGCTAAATCCATAAGATTTAGCGACTTCATAAATATACACAGACCTTTCGGTTTTGCCCTAAAGTCCGCATTACGCTTAGGTTTTGTTGGCCATAGTTATTTCTTTTTTAAACTCCTGAATTTTATCGTAATCAGTAATTTCTAGTAAGTCCAATAGTTGTAACCACCCCAAAATCCCATTCTTATGATAGTGAATCAACATTTCTTTAAAATGCTTTAACCTTTCAGCCTCGGTTTGCAGGAAAGTATACTTCAATTTCCTTCCATTTTTCAGTACCATCACCATTACGTTATCAAGTCCGTTTGAAAGGTGAGGAGTAAATTCCATTACCGAGTTTACAAACATTCCTCTAATGTCGAAAGCTTGGCTAAAGTCCAATTTTGATATTTCTGAAAGAGGGTAATTAACCGTGTCAACTTGAACTCGGTCATCCCAAAATGTTAGTTTTCCGTAAAATTCACCAAATTCACCTTCGTAACGAAAAAAGGTACTTATCATAAGTCCAACTCCATAGATAAACCAAATGATGGCCAAATATAATACCCAACCATTAAAGTTAAATCCTTGTGATTGTTGTAGATAAGCCAAGAAAAAAAGTCCGCCCGTCAAAAAAATCCCGACCCATTGGTCAGGATTGAGATGAATTCCCTTTTTCTTTTTGAATAATTTTAAGCTTCTCGGTCTCATTGTATAATT
>NZ_AUKX01000082.1 GCF_000424985.1 Arenibacter latericius DSM 15913 | reverse complement strand
GGTGCAGTATGCCTCGAATAAAATGACCGATCTATTCACTTATAATAAAAAAATAACACGGTCAATGAGCAGAAAGGGAAATTGTTGGGATAACGCTGTTGCGGAGAGCTTTTTCAAAACAATTAAACATGAATGGCTGTATAGGTTTAAATATACCTCCCATAATCAATTGTTCGAATCAATAAAGCAATATATAACATGGTATAATAACGAAAGGCTACATTCTAGTTTAGGGTATCTCTCCCCTTTAGAAATGGAAATCAAAATAAGAGGGTTTTCTAAAAAAGTGGCTTGAAAAAATTAGTCCCAAATTTAGTAGGTAATCCAAAAAGCCCCTGGCATTGAAAAAAGCGATATAGTCCTTTGGGGATTTCTCAAAAGGTGCCTGCATTCGTTCGGCGTACCGATGGTAGGCCTGTAGGGCCAAGGTATCGAACCGCTCCCTAAAGGTTGGGGCCATAGCGTTATAGAGTTTCGGGAATACCATGGGTAAAAATAGGGCGGTGGGACCCGGTTTTATTTCTTTGGCAGATTTGCCGTGCAGCAGCCCTTCCAACAACTTTTCATTTTCACGTGCAAAACCAGGAGGGATATAGTGGTTTGCACTCGTCTGTAGTAGGTCTCCTCCCAGATCCACCGGCACTTGGTGGCACCTGGAATTCGCATAGGTCAGGGTTCCATTATCGTACCGTACGCCTAGACTTTGGACAAGCGCACCAAGGACCTCCCTTTGGTCCAGGGTATGTTGGAACAGCTGGTCACTAGCCCGTTGAATAAGATCGGCCTTCTTTTGCAACTGCTCTTTTTCCTTATTAATGGCGGAAGTATATAGCTTCTCACTAAAAGGATAGTAGTGGGAGTCGATCACCTTCCACAAAGTCTGATTATCGGTATGCAGGTATTTCTTAAGGAAGAGAAAACGCTCTGATTTCATCATTTCCCTAACCAAAACATCTAGGGGCGTTTTCAGGATATGCTCCGAGAATAGGGGCTTGTATCGCAAATCCCGATAGGTCTTTTGGAAGGCTTCCCTTAAGCAACGTTGGAACTCCAATGCCAATTGCCTGCTATCCATGTACATTTGGGTGTGTTCGGTTTGGAACAATTCGTGGTTCTCATGGATACCAAGGTCCCTCCCAATCTCATCGCTGCGAAGCATATAGCCCGATTTATCATAGATGGTGAAATTTACCACCTGTCCCTGGTCGTTGTAGCTTAGCCTACAATCGAGCTTTTGATGGGAGCCTAGGATCTCGGGGAGGTGTTCAGGGCGAAGGGTCCTGAATAATTTATAGGTAGTATGCACTTGCTTTTCCAAGCGTTTTTTTACCATGGGCAATAGGGCCGATTGTTGATTACGCTCGAAGAGCTGTTGGAGTTTGGGACCGGAGAATTGGGGGTGTACGGTATAGCCGCCGATAAAACGGGACCGGTACCCTTCCCTGGTCGCAATGCCATAAGCCACCCCTACCCTACCGGAACGCTCCACTACCTTCAGTTGGATATGGTACTTTTCCAGTAGTTTGCCAAGCTCCTCAAAGCTTCGCACCTTATGCTTTTGCAGGGTGTTGTTCAAAATGTCCTGCATATAGTATCGCACCCCGTTACCATCCTGGGGGCTGAACTGGGGCGTTTCCAGCTTGGGAAGCTCTCGGACCGTCCTCTTATTTGGCGAGCTGGAAAGCCCAAACTCTTTCTCCAGGTATTTCTGGGCGGCCATACTCCTTCTATAGTCAAAGGAAAGGTTGATCTGGGTACAATCTTCCCTAATGGTACTGGAGACAATGTGCACGTGCTCGTGCTCAGTATCGTGATGCCGTACCACCATATAGGGCTGTTCCCCATAACCCATGTATTCCATATAGGCTTTGGACAGGGCCAAGAATTTAGTATTGTCCAGATGTTCACCTCGGGGAAGGTTCAAGGTGGCATGTACATAGCGTTTTTCGGAGGCGTGGCGGAAGCCCAAAAAGACCAGTACCTGTTCAAAGATCCTGAGGTTGGTATCCGTATCGGAATAGGTATTATGGAAGCCGAGAATGGTAGATTCCGGTTTCCCCAAGACGTACTTCAGTACGCCTTGCACTTTGTTCCGATATAGGAGTCGTGCGATCATAGCAGGTTCGTATTATTCTTAATAACCGTATTCAAATTGGCTACCAGGTCATTAGCCCTTTTCATTTCCTCTACAAGGCTCGCATTAGGGCTCCTTCGGTTCTTGTAATGGGCCACCTTTACCAATTGATTGAGGTTGGTCCCTATTTTGTTCAGCTGATACCCGACCTTAGGCGTACTAGCAGGGAGACATTCAATAGGCGCTACCTCCTTATTCAGAATGAGGCTTCTTAAGAAAGGGCCCACCGTACCTCTTTTATGGAAATCCACCTGATAGGACCGTAAAAGCACCTTCACTTTTTCCAGCTCCTCGGTGTTGAACCGGAGCATAATGGTATGCTTTCGCTTGCTCTCCCCTAACCGTTTCCTGCCGATGTTGCCAATTGCCATTATTTTTCTTGTTTTTTACTGCCGAGGGCAGCTTTTCACTTCGCTAGAAGTAGGAGTTTTGCGTTGCGCAAAACATAACTTGCTATCCGTTAAAAACGGATAATCCTATATAAATATAATACATCATAAACAAACCTAAAAGACTTATTTACAGTATTTTACAAATCAAACCAGTTAAAGGTAATTAAAGACCAATATAGACCAGAACTGGTTCTTAATGGTCTTTAATTCATTTGAAAAAATGGTGGGAAAAGATGAAAATAGGTCGAATTCATAGCGAGGTAGAAAAAGGGCAAGGGGTTTTTCACCCCTTGTGCTTTGGTGCGGGCCCGAGGCGGTCGAGCAAGGCTGAGGGAGAAATCCTCCCCTAACGGATTAGGGAAAATATGGGGAGGGAAAAGAATAGGTTCGGAAGCTTGGCGCGATGGCCGCAGGGGCATGGCATAGATAAAACATTATGGGTGGCATCCTATCCAATTATTAAGTCTAAATATTCAGTGGCTGGACAACCAACAATTAAGCGGACAAGGTGAACAGAACGGTATCCTTCCAGATGAAGAACTACAAAAAGGAGGTCGCAAGGAACTGCTCAAACTCTCCACGCACGAGTTCGTACGCCGATTTGCATTGCATGTTTTGCCCAAGGGTTTTACACGGATACGGCATTACGGCATCTTGAGCAGTAGCTGGAAAAAAGAAAAGCTGCCCGCCCTTCAAGATATGCTGGCCACAGAGCCGCTAAAACTCAAAGAGGAAAAGCCACCATTGCTCAATGGCATATGCCCCGGCTGTAAAAAGGGCAAACTGGTCACCGTCCTGACCTTCGACGGACGCGGGCCGCCCGATTGCTGGAAGGAAAACCTAATATCTGCTGACCAACCTTAAGTACTACTTGCAAAACGCGAGGGGGACGCTATGTGCCTAAAGGTAAATATTCAACCTAAAGATCACCGACCGATCCGCCAGACCGATGAAAAGGTAAGACGAAGCCCCCAAAAACATGTTGGATCTCTGAAACCAACATAAAACCACGGCAAGTCCGCCAATATAGATATCAAAAATAACTACAGGAAGAAGCGTTTTCCCCATAGAAGGAGACCGGATCCGTCAATCGGATATTCAGCCCTGGCCTATCAGCAGGCCGAATACTTCTTAAGTTTACAATTCATTAATTTTAAACCTTTAATCAGAAAGAACAAAAGAGGAGAATAAGGTTATCGAATGCTTGGAAGCTCAGACTTCGTTAACTAATGATAATCCCTTCTCTTTTCTACTTGGATTTCGGACAGTTCTTAGTTATTGTAACACGTACTTTTTTTAGATTTCAATTGAAATTTTCACTTTTCCGCCCAGTCCTTTCTCCACAATGTCATAAAGTGTTTTTAAGGTCAAATTGCTGCCATTGTTTTCTACGCGTGAAATGTAGGTCCGTTTTTTGTCCACCAATTCGCCGAGTTGCTCTTGGGTGAGATTTTTTTCTTCACGTGCCTTGCGTAAAAGCAGCCCGATTTTAAATGATTCGAAATCCCTTTCAAGTTCGTTCCTGCGCTCCGTTCCTTTTTTTCCGTAAACTGTATCCTTGATGTCCTTCCAGCTTTTGGTGTCCATCTTATTTGTTTTTGTCTTCATAGTATGAATTCATTAGTCCGACTGCTTTGTCGATTTCTTTTTTGGGAGTCTTTTGCGTTTTTTTTGGCAAATCCATTCAAGAGGATTACTAATTTACCTTTGTCGAAAAAGCAGAATACTCGCCAGATGTTCGAGCCCAATTTTATCCGAGCTTCATAAAGTCCCTTTGTTCCAGCAATTACTTTAAGATAAGTCGAGGGAACTCTTTCGTATGTCTCGATTATTTCGATGACCTTGAATATCTTGTCTTGGACCTTTTCGGGTTGTTTGAGCAAGAACTCTTCGAAATAGTTTTTGTACTGTATTACCTCCCTAACTTTATCCATTATTCAAAGGTAACTTAAAAGTTACTATTTTCAAAGTAATAGCCATTAAAGCAGATTGAAGTTTTAATCTTGGGAGTATGTGTTACAACGGCCCAGCTCGTAAGCAGTGTGGTGGCAAGCATTCACTTACCTTTCCCGACACTCCCGTAGCAAAAGCTTTGAGGGTTTGATTAGTTTTTATTTGTTGAAGCAAACCTAAAAAGGTTTTGCTCCTCATAAATATAGACAAAACTTTGATTTGAACACTAAGGCCCGCATTGCTTATAGGTACTGTTGTGGCAAGTGCTACCACATTGCGTTATGAAGTTTGCAAAAGATTTAATCCGCTTAATTCCTGTCCGATTTGGTGAATTCCATTCAATATCTTCTCTGTCTGTTTTGCTGAAGGTTTTTTTGTTCCAGAAACATATTGAGATAGTAGAGTAGCGTTCATTCCAATTTTTTCCGCAAGAAATTTGGCATTTAAAACTTTATAAAATTTAAAAAACTGCTTAAAATCAATCTCAAATCGAATATCACTCGGCTCAACCTTTACATTTTCATCCTCAAAATGTAATTCAGTCGCTTCGTAAGTGTTGTTAATCAGTTCGGGAATTGATTGTCCAGTTGTGAATATTGGATAGTCCACTGAAAATGCTGAAAATCCGGTATCCGTTTTTTCAACCGTCATCGTTATTTTTTTCTTTTTTGCCATAATCAGATTATTTAATTCCAGCGTCTTTTAGGATTTTCTTTTCCAAACCTTTACCCATTTCTTGGCTTCCGTGATTTGGAAATATAATTGTACCAGATTTCGTTTGGTGTCGCATTTTTATGTGCGAACCTTTTTGAGAAACCGCATACCAACCGTCTTTTTTCAAAATTCGTAAGAGTTGGGAACATTTCATTCGGATTTGCATTGGTTTCAAGACACAAAGGTAAACTATTGTTTACCTTTTTCAAACTAAATTTTAATACGGAGAACGGTTTTTTGCATTTGCCACAACGGCAGTTTGTCTCAAAACTCCGTGATTTCTGTTTTAAAAATACACGATTTTTTTCATTAGGTGAAAATAAAGTTGAGGGAGCGATTTCTTGTAGAGTGATCGCCTTGTGGCCCAAAGAGGATTAAAATGACGATTAGGGGCGAAGTTATTAATAGGAAATAGTTGTTTTGCACGGCCAAAAGAGTTTTTGGGACTATTCCTAGGTTGTTAAGTCTTCTTAGATTGTAGGCCAGGGCCATAAGCCCGAAATCTGCACTTGCTGCACCAATCCCTTTCTTGGTCATGATATGGTCAAAG
>NZ_AUKX01000081.1 GCF_000424985.1 Arenibacter latericius DSM 15913 | reverse complement strand
AAGACCGTTGAAGACATTGGAACCTATGCCAGATACAGAAATATAGACACTAGGTATGAAAAACTAATATCAACGCAAACTTAAACTAGAGCCTCCTATTAACATTAGTTTTTCTTTTATTAGTTTGGGGCCTCTATCATTTTTATGTAAAAAATATAATCGATTCTGTTAAGCTCCTTTCCCAGGAAAAAGAACTACAGTACGAACATTTGAAGGCCATAATGGAGAGCACTAAGAACCAAGTATGGACCTTAGATAGAAATTACAATCTTATTTTCTATAATTCTGCCTATAAAGAACATAGAAATACTTATTATGGGAATCTCCCCCCAATCGGGGAAAGCATCCTAGACTATCCCAAGGATCATGAAAACCAGCATAATAAAAAGGAGTATTATGACAGAGCGCTTTCAGGAGAGTATTTTTCCATGGAAAAGAGAGTAGTACTGAGTAAAAAGGTTTTTTATTTTGAACTAACCTACAACCCTATTAGAGATAAAGACAAACGTGTTACTGGGTGTAGTATCTATAAAAGAGATGTTACTCATCGTGTAAAAACACTAAGAAAATTAAAAGCAAGTGAAAACTCATTATTAGAGGCCCAGGAAATGGCCAATATTGGTAGCTGGGAGTGGGATGTAACTAAGGATGAAATAAAATGGTCTAAACAGCTTTACACTATTTTTGGAAAAGATGAAAAGCATTTTAAACCTAGCTATAAGGCTTTAGCATCACTGATACATAAAGATGATAGACAAGATTTTAAAAATCTATTTGAGCCTCTTGAGACTGAAGATTCTTTTAATATGACTAACAGAATAGTCCTAGAGGATGGGAGTATTAAGTTGATGCGACATATGGGAAAGGTATATCGCAACGAAAATAATACCGTGGAAAAAGTTACAGGTACCACTCAGGACCTTACCCTAATTGAACAATCTAAAAAGCAATTAATAAGACAGTATCGGGAGTTACAAAACTTTGTCTACATCGTTTCCCATAATGTAAGAGGACCAATTTCAACGATATTAAGTTTACTACAACTATACGATATAAGTAACAACTCTAAAAAAGATGAAATAGTAGAAATGGTAGGCCTCACAGTAAACAAACTAGATAGCACCATTAAAGATTTAAATCATTCGCTTTCCTTAAAAACCTTTTCCAAAAGCGATCTAGAAAGAATAGAATTAAAAAAAATCATAGAAGATGTTCTATTACTCATCTCTTCAGAAATTAAAAAAACTAATGCTAACATTCATGTGAATTTTAACGCTTCAATCCACGTTTATGGGTTAAGAAGTTATTACTCCAATATTTTTTACAATCTAATAATCAACGCCTTAAGATTCAGGTCGAGAGATAGAGAACTTATTATAAATATTGATGCTAGCTCAAATTCAATTGGCGGCATAGAGATTACTGTTTCCGATAATGGAACAGGAATGGACCTCAATGATATTAGTAGAAAGAGGATTTTTGACATGTATGGTAGATTAAGTGGTACCAATAGCGGAAAAGGACTAGGCTTGTATTTAGTAAAAGTGCAGGTTGAAGCCTTAAACGGCACTATAGAAGTACAAAGCACCTTGAACGAAGGCACTTCATTTATCTTAAACCTACCATCATATTCTTAATGGAGTCTTTACCTAGCTATTTAAAAAAACAGCTCCACCCTACTTTCTCTTTAGGAATAACAATGACTAGTTTAAAAAAACACTCTAATAATCCCAAAACTTTCCCTAGAAGTATCCTACTGTATTTTCGCCAAACCCTAGGGTATAATTATCTTTTAGGTGATTCCTTATGGACTCGCTCAATAACCTTTTCATAGTAGCGGCCATACATACAAGCATACCAAGAAGACTAGTTTAAAATGCGCTTGCAAGGATGAGAAATAATGACCGAATGGCATTTCATATTAAAGGGATAAATATGGCCTCAGGAAAAGATTTAACAGCGAATTAATTAAAAGCTACATTCCCAAAAGAGCCTCTCTAAATTCGTCTGCATATTTTCTTATAGTTTCCTTATCAAATAAGGGCTCCTCGTTTATTCTGCCAATTACAGGAGCCTTGGTTTTATTAACGATTACATCCTCGGAAGCGGGGTTTGGATTACCACTAAAGATTACCCCCACATCATATCCTTTATTCTGTAACCATTGAATAGTTAAAAGAGAATGATTAACACTACCCAAATAATGCCTAGAAACAACAATTACCTTATAATTGGGCATAATTATATCTAAAATCGTGTCCGAATCATTCAAAGGCACTAGCACCCCTCCCGCACCTTCTATCACAAGATGATTCTCTGTTATGGGCTCCACTATCTTATTAGGATCTATATAAACTCCTTCCAAAACAGCCGCTGCATGTGGATTTAAAGGAGCTTTTAGGGCATAGCTATTTTCATGGATTACCGTTTTAGAATTAGATATTAATCTTACAATGGTATCATCATCTTTATCATCACCAGTCTGTACTGGCTTCCAATAATCTGCTTCCAATGCTTCTACTATTATAGCAGAGGCAATTGTCTTGCCCACTCCTGTGGATATTCCGGTAACAAAAAACTGCATCATTTTACTGTGGTTTGGTTATGAATTCACAATTTAAACATTTAAACTTTCTTATTTCAAAAAAGGGGAAAAGTTTATAAAACAACCCTTTCCTACTGTAATATGCCTCCATCCTTTGCGCTTTACAGTTAGGGCATCTCCTTAAATTCCCCTCATCATCTATAGCATATGCGCGTATATCATTATAAATTTCAGTAGCCTTTTCCTTATCGGAATAATATACCTGAAGTTTCACTCCCCCAATAGCATTACTAATCATGGGATCGGAATTAAGGGTGTATTCATCCCTCAAGAATACAGGTATCCCGTCCGACTCTAATCGTCCTTTTAGAATCTGAACGTCAGCTACATATTCAAAAGTAGCTAGCGTATAAAACTCGGGGTTCTTCATTTATTTTCGATTAAAACAAATTGAACAATGTGGACTTTAATTTATTAATCTCCTCCTTTGTATTAAAGCTCTGCAAACAGAATCGTAATTGCACTTTCCCTTCCGGCACCATTGGAAAAAAAATGGGCTTTACATCAAACCCATTTTCTATAAGGTTAAGGCTCACTCCATTACCTTGTAGTTCCATTTTGGTGCCCCACTAAAAAAATCAATATTGGCATCGTATCCAGAATTTAACACTAGCGCCGATTCAGACCTATAAAAGTTTGCTAAATAATCTTCTAGATCATTATAAAGTTCAGAATTACTGGTTAGAATAGGGAACCAATAACACCATTGATATTTAATTATTTGTCTTCCAAACACTAGGAAACCGTATTAAAAATAGCCTCACTTTTGGCAAGACCCAAATAGTCATTAAAAGCTAAATCCAGTAAATCATGGGATACCGGCAATTTTGAAAAGGCATTATTTTCCTGTCTTTCGTTTATTTTAACCATCAATTTTCCTAAGAATTCTACCATATACCAAATGTAGTATTTCCTGTTTTAATAGTATATTCGCAAGCAGACAGATTTAAAAATATACCGCCATAAAAGCTCTAAAATAAAGCATTTCATTATGAAAAATATTTTTTTGGGATTGTTGACCCTAATCTTCACGTTAAACTTACAAGCACAAGCCATACAATATCAAATATCCTTTGATAATGCAGTGCATCATGAAGCAGAAATAAAAGCATCTTTTACCGATTTAGATTCTGGTGTCTTTTCGGTCCGAATGGGTCGCTCCTCTCCTGGCCGATACGCTATTCACGAGTTTGCAAAAAACGTTTATAACTTTAAGGCTACTGACGGCAATGGAAAACCTTTAAAGATCCATAGACCCAACCCTTACCAATGGGATATTAGCAACCACAGCGGCGTGGTTAACGTGAGCTACACTCTGTATGCAGATAGGGGCGATGGAACTTATGCCCAAGTAGATGAGACTCATGCCCACTTAAATATACCCGCTACATTTATCTATTCCCCTCAATTGACAGAACGTGAAATTATGTTAGACGTTGATGTTCGGCAAGACCTTAACTGGAAAGTGGCCACACAGTTAGAAAAACTATCGGATACCAAATTTAGAGCCCCCGATTTCCAGTATTTTATGGATAGTCCAATAGAAATTAGTGATTTTTCTGTTCGTCAGTTTGAGGTAGAGCAAAATGGCAAAACCCAAACGGTTGAGTTTGTACTACACCATAACGGTACGGAATCAGAACTAGACACCTATTTTGAACAAGTAAAAAAAATAGTCCTAGCACAAAAAGATGTTTTTGGTGAACTACCTAATTTTGACTTTGGAAAGTACACTTTCTTAGCTTGTTATATTCCCAATGCCTCCGGAGACGGAATGGAGCACCGTAATTCTACCATCCTTACCGATAGAGAAGGCTTAGCAGAAGGCGGAATGAAAAATAATATTGGTACTGTTTCGCATGAATTTTTCCATGCATGGAACGTAGAACGCATACGCCCACAATCTTTAGAGCCCTTTAATTATGCAGAAGCCAATATGAGCGGAGAGCTATGGTTTGCTGAAGGATTTACTAGTTATTACACCAATTTAATACTTTGTAGAGCTGGAATTATCACCCCAGATGAATATGTAGAAGGACTCACTAGAACTTTTAATTATGTGTGGAATTCCCCCGGCCGACAGTTTTTCAACCCAATAGAAATGAGTTACCAGGCACCTTTTGTAGATGCCGCCACCTCCGTAGATCCAGTAAATAGGGACAATACCTTTATATCCTATTACTCCTATGGCAGCATGCTCGGTTTAGCATTAGACCTTTCCCTAAGAGAAAATAAATTAAATCTAGACGATTACTTCAAGTTAGTTTGGGAAACCTTTGGTAAAAGTGAAACCCCCTACACTATAGATGATCTACACCAAACCTTGGTGAAGTATGCCGGAAAAGAGTTTGGAGACCATTTCTTTGATTATTATATTTATAAAAGTGAAATGCCTAATTATGAGAATCTGTTCCAATCCGTAGGCGTAGTCTTAAAACAGGCAACGGAACAACCCTATTTTGGTGCTAGCGTGAACATTAACCAATTTGGGGCAGGCATCATTCAGCGCAATACCCAGATTGGGAGTCCCGCTTATAAGGCAGGCTTGGAAAGGGGAGACGTAATAATGGCCGTTAACAATACTCCATTAACTTCTAATCAGACTTTTAACGATTTTATTTCCCAATATAAAGTTGGGGAGGCTTTAAAAATAGCCTATAGCCGTTACGGTATCCCAAAATTTACCGTGGTTGGCCTGACGGCTAATCCTACCTATACCATTCAATTAATGGAAAAGGAGGGTGCAAAACCAGGTAAGAAGGTATTGAAAAAGAGAAAGGATTGGCTAAAAGTGGAATAATATGGACATTCAAATAACCACTTGCACAACAGAAAACGAACTTCAGCAGATTTTAGATTTACAGAAGAAGAATCGCCCTGCCAATTTAAGTTCGGAAGAGAAGGCGCAAGAGGGATTTGTTACCGTATCTCATACTTTGGAGTTACTTAGTAGAATGAATGCTGTTTGTCCGCACATCGGTGCCAAAGATGGTGATGTAGTTGTAGGCTATGCCCTTTGTATGCACCCAAACTTTGGTCTAGAGATAGAAATTCTAAAACCAATGATTGCGGAAATAAACAGCTTACTACCCCCTCCCGACCCCTATATAATCATGGGACAGATTTGTATTGATAAGGAGTACCGAAAAATGGGGATTTTCCGTAAGCTTTACGAGGCCATGAAAGATACTGTACAGCCTAAATTCACGAGCATCATCACCGAAGTGGACACTAGCAATCCACGATCTTTAAATGCCCATTATGCAGTGGGGTTTACCGATTTAAGGACTTATGTGTCGGGCAAATATGAATGGAAATTAATCGAATTGCAATGAGCTAATCAATTTCCTCAAGATAAGCGTTGTGGAGCATTCACAATAAACTCAGCGTGAAACAACCGAAGTAATATATCAACTGGGCCTCTGTAAAAAACACAGAACAACTACTATCATATTCTACGTAAAACCCAGTGCTTCTATATAATAATCAAGTAATTTACATATTTTTTCACTATATTTATTTACACACTTCCATTGTGGATTCTAGTTGTGGCTCCTAGATTTATCCCGCATTATTCACCAAGAGTTTTTTCTTCAAGGAATTTGAGGATAAATTTTGCATTCCCTGGATTAAGGTAATTTTCCGGGATAGTTTTCCAGCTGTTAGATGAACCTTCTGTAAATTTTAGTGCAGATATGACTATTTTTAGTCCTGATATTGTTGAAATTTCCCGATAAGGCATAGGTATCCCAAGACTGATAAACAGTGAGATGAGTAACTTTTAGCCAGAGAGCAATTCCTGGAATAGATGCTGGTACACAAAGGCTTTGGAGAGCCGGTAATAAATTCTTCTTTTGGTTATTTTAATGGTAGCACCTATTTTCAGCAGGTGAGTCCTAATGCTGCTGATCTGCCATTTTTTG
>NZ_AUKX01000080.1 GCF_000424985.1 Arenibacter latericius DSM 15913 | reverse complement strand
AGGACAAAGGTTAGTAACCTAGCCAACAAGAAAATAAAGAGCCTACTTGATCTATGTGCAAAATCGGCCTTACAGCATAATCCGGAAATGAAAGCATATTACCAGAGGAGACTGGAGGAAGGAAAAAACAAGATGAGCACAATCAATATTATTAGAAACAAATTAGTGTCCAGAATGTTTGCAGTTATTACGCGAAATGAACCCTATATTAATCTTATGAAATATGCAGCTTAGGATTGTTGATAAATTAAAGTAGATATCCTTTTTTTAATCATAGAATACAGGCGGGCTCGCCTAACGAATACACAGGTCCCTTATGTAGAGCAGCCCAAAGCCCAATACTGCGAACTACGATCACCGTAAAACGGTTAAAGAGGAAAGGTTATGTTAGTTTAATTGAGTACTACAAACGTTAAGTTTTATTATTGAACCGCCGTATATTTACCCGAATTAGATAGCCTGGCCTGCCCGTGTCATTAAGGCGTAAAAAACCCAATTGGCCTGCCCTGATCGTAGACGAAGGGTACTGTGGTGTACTCATGCATTTTATTTTGGAAATAAAGTATTCGTGAATGCGTTGGCATTTGAGAGGCGCAGTCCGTTTCTATTTAGGGGCGGACCCGTCTACTCAATTATAAGCAGGCTTTTCTTTAAAACGTCTTGACTTCTCCATTATCTAACCAATCAGGGACTTCATAACCTTTTGCTTTTGGATGCTGTTGAAAAATTGTTCTAAAAGCTCTGATTGACGAATATGCATCACTAGTCATTTCTTTTTGTTTTTCAATATACCTTTTGTCATAAACATTTTCACTAATCCTATGAGCAGGGTTCTGTCTTTCACGTCTTATTTTTTTTAAAGGTTTAAAAAGGTCTTTTATTATTGTTTCGTCAGCAACGTTATAGACTTTTAATAACCACTCTTCGAATAATCTTATAGTTCCTTTATGTTTTTTTTCGACTAATCCATCTTCAATTTCATTTAGTTCAAATAATTCAATCTCTCCTTTGAAAAAATCTTTATTAATGTTATCAGATAGCATTTTGTCTAGAAGTAGAACAAAGTCATTA
Organism: Arenibacter latericius DSM 15913; assembly: GCF_000424985.1. Taxonomy (GTDB): domain Bacteria; phylum Bacteroidota; class Bacteroidia; order Flavobacteriales; family Flavobacteriaceae; genus Arenibacter; species Arenibacter latericius. Next base: position 5,572 of record NZ_AUKX01000080.1, on the reverse strand, counting down.
TAATTTTTTAATGTAGGAGTAAAGAAGAAAGTAAATTCTCGTGGTCGATTTTCGTTATCGTAACTTTTTCGAAAAATCTGTTTATCAAATATCAATAAGCATAATTCATTTAAACAATTTAACTCCCCAATGAAAGCACTGAATATTGAGTATGAAAAAGTCCAATTTCCTTGTATTGTGTTTTCGTGATACTCCTTAAGAATCTTACAATCGGGTTCTCTTGTCTCTTTACTTTTCCAGAAAACTTGATGTTCTTCAGTTAACTCTTTTAAGTATCTCAAATATACTACTGCTAATCTGTTATTTTGTGAGTCAAATCCTAGACCAAATGTTTTTACAAATATTTGGTCTTCTTTTCTAACGATTGGTTTATCGTATTCATCATATTTACAGGAAATTTGCCCAGAATAATCTTCAAATTTAAAATCGAATCTTGGGTCATTAGCGTATCTTTCTAAGACTTCTATTTCAAAGAAAATTGGTTTTAAATGTGGTTCTCCAAGAGCTAATTGTTTGGTATATAATTCATTGTTAAATTCTTCTAATTGTCTATTAGCTTTAAGGTAGTTATTAGATGGATACAGACAAATTGGAAATTCGGAGCTTTCAAAAGCTATAGTTACTTCACCATATTTTTTATGAGAAACTTTATCCATTTTTGCTTGTTCAAGAATTTTTAATTGTATTTCTATTGGATAGTGTTGAAAACCAATTATATGTGGATTTGTACTCGATTGTATTGAAATAATATCCTCTTTAACCAACTCTTTTATGATTTCAATTGATTCAGAGTATTTAATATCAAATTCTTCTGATATCTGACGCAAAGGAATACCATTAAAATCATTTGAATCAATGAAGAAGTTAAAAACCTTATTTTCAATCTTTTTTTTCAAATTCTGTTTTTTGTGCATGCTTGTAACGGCCCAGCTATGAGTAGTGCGGGAGCAGAGAAGCATTGTCCATTCCTGCTAGCACCAAGCCAAAGCAATTTGTTTGTGTTTATTTTGTAAATTTCAAATGCCAAATCAAACAGATTTGGCGCCCTCATAAATATAGAAAAACTCAGAATAAAACACTAGAGCCTGGATTACTTATAGGTACTGTTAGCAAATCGTTTTATTTTGCGTCCGAGTAAAAGCTAGCTTTCTGGGTGCGTATTGAGTGCGTCTGAGTAAGAAAGTCTTGCAAACCACTCCGTAGCCCTCCGAATCGAGCTAAAATCCATTTGAACATGAGTGAGGGGTTAATACTCCATCCGAGTTTTTACACCCGGAACTATAGATTAAGACCAAGCTTTTCTACTTACCCAAAATGTTTGCTAACATATTGGTATAATAACAGGTTACTATACCTCAATTTTTAAAAGTATCTAATATAAAATATTTTTCAATAGGTTGTCTAATTACCGTCTAACCCTAAACTATAACAAATCCAAATTCAACTTAGGGAGTAAGTTCGCGGCTTCCTTCATTTTCTTGTCTATGATTTTAGCATAGATCTCCGGCATTTTTATTTAACGGTGTCCGAGACGTTTGGAAACGGTATAGATATTTTAAAGATATTCTGTTAGAAATATAATTCGCTGTATACCAGTCTTGGTCACGGCAATCGCACTGTATAGAGTGCTTAGGTTTTATTGCTTTAGTACGAGCGTGACGCTCGCACCAGCAGGGGCCGTCAGAAAGGGGCTACTCCGTTTAAACGATCCCGAGTTCATACGCAGGTTTGCCCTGCACATCCTGTCCAAGGGATTCGTGCGCATACGCCATTATGGAATCCTGAGCAGTTCCAAGAAAAAGGAGTTGCTCCCTCTACTGAAACAAGTCCTGAGCAGACCGGTGAACCATGAACGACCTCCCTTGAAACATCTCTGATGTCCTTACTGCCAGATCGGGATTATGGTGACCGTGGCGGTATTCAATAGCCGCGGCCCGCCCAAAGCATGGTCCGACACAATGAAAAAATATGCCCCCAGCACAACGCCCCAAAAAGCGTAAGGGGATGCCCATGGCCAAGATCAAAATAACGGGCAAGAAAAGATCGTCCTAGCCAGGAAAAAGGGTACAGAAATATCATAAAGGAACCTAGGCGGACAAGGGAAAGTGATTATTAATAACCTTATGGCCCCGACAGGACTTCGATATCCATCTATAAAACTCATTTAAACCATAGCAATCCCCATAGAAAGGGACAACCTGACCCGGTTTAGTCAACACGGTCTTCATGTTTGGCTCCCTCACCTAATTTCGGGCCAGGCAGTACCGACCACACGAAGACTTAGTTGTTGTGCCTAGTTATTTTTTTCCGATGATAACTCGTTCAATTCTTTTAAAAGAATATCAAAAGCTGAATCTTCATTTATATTTAATTTAAAAACTCTATCAAACTCTCTCATCGACTTATCCAGATATTTACCAGCTAAATTTAAATAGCTAATATGTGGTTCGAAATCGATGATTATCGGATGTCTAAAAAACTTATGTAAAGGGTTTTTACTTACATCCGTATTATACTTTGAAATATGAGCCCAAGTACTATGTGTGCAATTACTAAATGGTTGATAAACGTAATTATAAAAATCAATTATTCCTGCTTCTTCAGCCATTTTGCGTGTATTTTACCCAGACCAACTTCCAAGATTTACCTTTGTTAGGAAAGTGTATTTTTGAGAATTAATGAACTGTTCTTCACGTTCAATATATTCCTCTATTTCTCCTTTCATAGTTTCGTCCAAATTATTTTTTCTGTGTTCAAGGTCAAGTTTTAGTTGACCAAGACCGTGAATAATAAATTTTTCAGAATGCTCTTTAGGATTTACTAATATCCACGCTAGATTAATATGGTTATCAGCCATTGTTCTCAAGATAATAGGTGCAATTTCTTCGTTCCACATTTGTAAATTCGTTGATAACTGAATTGCTAGAGAACATTGTCTAGCCAAAATTCCACCAATTACTTCATAAGTACTGTTTTCTATTAAGTTTTTATCCCAATTATTCCACCTTATTTTTAGGGAACTCCTCACGTTTTCAACGTAATTATTTATGCAACTAGTAATATTTAAACCTTTTTCTTCCATAATCAAATTGCACAGTATCCAGTCGGCTAAGTACCCCATTGTATAATGGAGATAATTTAGTAAGCGGATTCTTTGCCTATTTGTTCAGCTGTAATTTCTTATAATTTTGTGGGTAGAGATTTTTAATATCGTTATACTTAATGGTCATAATATTCTCTAAAACATATTTTAACCACTCGTATGGATTGACTGCGTGCTTTTTGCAAATAGCAAAGAAGGAATAGATTACCGCAGCTCTTTGGGCCGCCTTATGGGATCCAGCAAACAAGTAATTTTTTCTCCCAATAGCCACTGGCCGAATTTTGTTCTCAATCTGGTTATTATCAATAAGTAAATTGCCATCATAGAGGTAAGCGCACAGTGCATCCCACCTGGAGACGCTATAGGCCAGTGCCTGTCCTATGAGACTTTGGGGCAAGGTATGAACAAGCTGCTGGGTCATCCATTTACCCAGCTCATTAATTATCGGTAGTGCTTCTTTGAGTCGAACCTCCTTAATTTGATCTGGACTAAGGTTAGCTTCTTTAATTGTTCTCTCAATGGCATATAACTTTTGGATTTCTCTTAGGACATGCTTGGCTCGTTTGGGATCATTGTTTAAGGACTTCTCATGATAACGCCTTGCGTGTGCCCAACAGGCCAGGTGAGTTATCCCATCTTCCTTGGCATAGTGTTCATAGACGGCATACCCATCGGTCTGAAGATAACCTTTAAACCCCTTGAGCATATGCACAGGTGCCTCCTGGCCACGGGTAGGCTGGTAGTCAAAGACTACATTTCCATCGATCGGGCTGTGATACACCCAATAATAGCCTTTATGGGTTTTTCCTTTTTTTCCCTCATCCAACACCTTTATCGTCGTTTCATCAACCTGCAAGTATCCTTGAGATTTTACATCTGCCACCAACTCCTCAAAGAGCGGCACAATCCTATCGATTCCCCTGGCACACCATCCATTTATCGTAGAAGGCGGTATAGGGACTTTTTCTCTTTTAAAGCGCTGACCAATCCGGTAGAGCGGCATATGATCACAATATTTATCAACGATGATGGAAGTTATCAGTCCGGATCCGGGAATACCCTTTTCGATTACCCGCTCGGGAAGTTCCCCGATACTCACGCCTTCTCCGGATTTGTGAGCGTATTTATACCGGATGTATCTGCGAATAAAAAAGCGTGCAGGCTCATATTCCAGTTCATCGGTCTCTTCCTTACCGATACATTTCATCTGGGAGATATCTCCTTCAGGGTAGATCTCTACTTCCTCCACCGGAAGATGGTCCGGTAATGGCTGACGGCCTTTATGATTGACATTTTTCTTCTTGCGTTGGTAGGTGATTTTTTCGGTAAAAGCCTCTTCTCTTTTTTCAAGCTCCTGGCTAGAGGTTTCAAAAGGCAGGGCCAACTGGTCCCTGTTTTCAAATCGCTCCCGTTTTTGTCCAAACTGCATTCGTCGGAACATCTCTAGCTGGCTCTCTAGATAGGCTACTTTTTCTTCCAGAACTCCGGATTTACTTAAATATTTGCGCAGATGCTCTTCTGTCCGGACGAGTTCTTTGTCTTTTTTCTTTAATTCCTTGGCCTTTTGTTGTAATTCCTTCTCTTGTAGCTTTAATTCTTGCTGAGATTCTTGAAGTTCTTTTTTATGGAAAGCCACCTCTTTTGATTGCTCTTTTACTAGAGCCAACAACTGTTGTTTTGAGAGGGTTTCAAGGGCTTTTTCCATAGCTTAAAGATACGGATTCCCTTAGTTTCTCGCAACCATTATTTCGTATTTTTGTCAATAAAATCAATGGGGCTGGGAGGATTGTACCTGGAGAGGTGGCGTAGCTTTTCCGCCTTGATCCCTTCGATCATCATTACCAACTGGCTCCAACTTACCGTTCCTGATTCGAGCACTTTAGGAAGCGAAAAAGTTCCTTTTTCAAGACGCTTATAATAAATGACAAAGCCCCCGGATTCCCAGTGCAGAAGTTTGATATGGGTGGCCCGGCGATTGATGAAAATAAATACATCGCCACTGATAGGGTCTTTTTCCATTTTACCGGTGACCAGTCCAGATAAACCTTGAAAACCCTTTCTCATATCACAGGGCTGTTTATATAGGTAAAATCGATGGGAAGAACTTAGACTAAACATAGTTACAGGTTTATTAGTGCAGCTAATTCGTTCAATCCAATATCGGAGACCTCCAACTCCACACCATTGGGATATTTAAGACGATATTGAGCATAGAAGGTTTCAGGTTTCCTACAAGTGATAGCTGCAAATCCATCAGGAACTTCTTCCTTAGCATTTTTCCATATCTTAATCCAATAGTAAAACTTACTGGGGTTTATTCCTTTATTATTGCAGAACGCCTTTTTACTGAGTCCGCTAACTTCCCATTCCTCGATTAAACCAAACATAAAGGTTTGCTTATCCATTTTTTTGATGGCAAGCTAGAACTTATCCGAGATTGTCAAAAGATGTACTTTACCGACTGAATAC
>NZ_AUKX01000079.1 GCF_000424985.1 Arenibacter latericius DSM 15913 | reverse complement strand
TACTCCTGGGGCATGAAAGAAAATCTCACGGGCAGTAAGGCTCTTTACCGTCCTTGCTATTTTGGTCGGACTATATGTTGGAACACTCTGAATCAAAAAATGAACATGATCCTTATCCGTACCTATCTCCAAAAAATGGATTTCATACCTGTACTGAATATCTAGACACGTCTGACACAGAATCCTCTCAACTTTAGGACTTAGTACCAATCGGCGATATTTGGTCGAACAAACCAAATGATAGAGTAACAACGAAACGTTGTGGCTCTTATGTATATGGGTGCTTGAGCTCACGCTCAAGATTACTGTTTTTTTTCGTGCGAGGCAAGCCTCGGGGTATTTACCCCTCTAGAATAAAAAAAAGGACGATCCTACTTTCAGGCCAGGAATTGATGATTTGCCAGCTGTTCCTATTATTCTAAGTGAGTGGACAGATATTAATCCCGAAAATGTGCATCGTATGTTGCACAATGCCAATGACTGGGGAGCTATTAAAAAAGGCACCACCCAAAGCTATGCCGAAGCCATTAAAGAAGGGCATTTTAAGACCAAATTGACCAACGAGTGGAAACGGATGTTGGCAATGGATGTTAGTGATGTGTATTATGACAAATTCCTCATAAACGGTAAAAATGAGAGTCAGTTATCCCAATTTAAAGGAGGTGATAAAGTGCGTTTACGTATTTCCAATGGGGGAGCCTCCTCTTATTTTTGGCTTAGTTATGCAGGGGGTAAAATGACCGTTGTTGCCAATGATGGTAATGATGTAGAACCAGTAGAGGTAGATAGGTTGATTATAGGAGTTTCTGAAACCTATGATGTAATTGTTTCCATTCCGTCCAATGACGTTTCTTACGAATTTTTGGTTACCCCAGAAGATCGCACCAATTCTGCCTCAATTTTTATAGGTAATGGCATTCGTCAATTAAAAAGTAGAATGCCAAAGTTGAAATACTTTGAAGGCATGAAAATGATGAATGGCATGATGAATATGGATGGAAGTATGGATGATATGGGAATGGAAATGAGCCTTCAGCAAATGGATATGAATGCCGTAATGTACCCAGAAATCACCGGAAGCAAAGAAGATAAGAAAAGTAGCAAAATGAAAATGGAAGGAGAGATGGACCATTCCAAACATAATATGGGTTTAGGAGACGATTTGGTTACCCTTAATTATGCTATGCTAAAAGCACCACAACCAACAACACTCCCAGCAGATGCCCCTATTAGGGAATTGCGTTTTGAACTATCGGGTAATATGAACCGCTATGTGTGGAGTATGGACAACAAGGTACTTGCGGAAACCGACAAAATCCTAATTAAGAAAGGGGAAAATGTTCGCATTGTGCTTTATAATGGTTCTATGATGCGTCACCCTATGCACTTGCATGGACATGATTTTAGGGTGCTAAATGGGCAAGGGGAGTATGCGCCACTTAAAAATGTATTGGACATTATGCCAATGGAAACGGATACTATAGAATTTAATGCCAATACAGAAGGGGATTGGTTTTTCCATTGTCATATACTATATCATATGATGGCAGGAATGAACCGCGTTTTTAGCTATGAAGAACAAGCCCCAAACCCTTATTTACCGGATAAGGAATGGGCTTATAAAAAATTGCAAAGAGAGAGCAATGAGTTTCATTTTATGGCTGAAAACGATTTTGCCAGTAATGGTAATGATGGAATGGTTATGCTAGGAAATACAAGGTGGAGTATAGGTGCGGAATGGCGTTTGGGATATCATGATGATCACGGTTATGAAACTGAAATCCACATTGGAAGATATATAGGCAAAAACCAATGGTTTATGCCCTTTATAGGGTTTGATTGGCGGTATAGAAAATTGGGACATAATGAAATTGAAAAGAATATTTTTGGACAGGCAAACACAAAAGATCAAAGAGCAGTTATGAGTGTTGGTGCGGAATACACCTTGCCATTACTTATTATAGCGCAAGCAGAGGTATTTACTGATGGTAATGTGCGGTTTCAGCTGATGCGCGAAGATATTCCTATTTCCCAACGCTTGCGGATGAGCTTTATGGTGAATACGGATAAAGAATATATGGGAGGTTTTAAGTATATAGTAACTAGGCACTTAGGTTTAACCACACATTATGATAGTGATATGGGGTTAGGGGTTGGAATAGGCCTTAATTATTAATGATGTATTTTCACTACTTACTATAATTAACCGTAGGAATGAGGGGGAGTGAAAAAAAGATTCTTGTTACAGGTGCTACTGGAAAGGTAGGACGGGCTTTTATTGATACTTTTCTTAAGGACCCATTAGAAAAGGGAACTATCAGGGCCCTATGCCACAAGCGTACTATAATCCCTAATGCTCGTGTGGAGGTAGTCCAGGGCTCCATAGCTGATCTGGCAACGGTGCGAAAGGCTATGAAGGACATTACCCATGTGGTTCACTTGGCAACCCCCAAGGAAGACACAGAAACCATTATGGACGTTGCCATAAAGGGATTGTTTTGGTTATTGGAAAGTTGTAGGGAGTCCAACACTTTTAAGCGTTTTATATTAATTGGCGGAGATGCATCCGTAGGTCATTATTTTTATCCGCATAAGGCCCCAATTACAGAGCAACAACCACATACAGCCTATCCTGGATGTTATGCCTTGTCCAAAGTACTTGAGGAAGCCATGTTGCAACAATATTTTGTACAATACAATCTGGATGGGACTTGTCTTCGTGCTTCTTGGATCATGGAGGGGGACGATTTAAAGCGACATCTCAGTTTTAGAAAGCAGGTATTTGGGGTACCTGAATGGCACAAAATGGTTAAGTCCCAAACCGCAGAGGAATATGAAAAGGAACATAATATTCCGCTTGTGCTCAGTGCCGATGGAAATCCAATGAGAAGGAATATGGTGCATCTAAAGGACCTTGTTGCAGCTATACAGATTGCCTTGGATCACAAAGAGGCAAAACAACAGACTTTTAATATTTCCATGGATGAGCCTTTTGACTATGGGAAAGCGGCCGATTATCTCCTAGAAACTCGCAAAATTAAATCGGTGCCCATAAAAACCGAATACCACTCCACTTGGTTGGATAATAATAAAGCAAAATTGTTACTGGGATGGCGACCAAAATATGGATGGGAGCAAATGATAGATGAGGCGTGGGGAAACTAACCCCCATTGAAACTGCCAGGTATTAACGATAGAAATTAGCCTAGGCAATTCAATTTTCATACAGAATGACCTTTGTAGTCCTTTTAGGAGCGTAAGAGGGGAGGGGATTGATGTTGTAAATACTTGTGTGTTGCAATGGTTCCTTAGGTAGATATAACTTACAATATAAAGATAGGTTTGGAAAGAGGGTATAAATCAAAAAGCAATACAATTGATCTTCCGCAAATAATAACTTCTGAAATTTATTTATCTTTATGGGGTTCTCCCCCAATTAGTATAATAATCAGCAACCGTTTTCTATTTTATTCGCAATCGTTTCAATAGGTCGACAAATTAAATGGCGATAAGTGACAAGACCTATAGAGCAGACCTACTTAATTAGATAAGAGGTTATTTTCATGAACTAGATAATTAAATGAATAGCGCAACCACCATTCAAGAAGTTCTTAATGAATTGGATATCATCATTGAAGATGCTATTGCTTCCAATGACAGGCTAGGATTGTTTGCCTTTGTATATAGAAGAACTACCGCTGAAATATTCAGGGAAATACAATTGCAAAACTTTGATGACAATCCGCGTATGGAGAAAATGGATGTTGTATTTGCCAATCTTTACCTCAATGCGTACAAAGATTATAAATTAAATAAAAGCGTCCCCAAATCCTGGGAATTTGCATTTATAAGCAAAAAGGAACCGTTAACCATTTTGCAACACATTTTAATGGGAATCAATGCGCATATCAATCTAGATTTGGCCATTGCAACAACCGCATCAATGAATGGCAAGGAGTTGGCTGAAATTGAAAATGATTTTAATAGGATAAACGATATTCTTTTTAGTATTGTCAACGAAATTCAAGATAGACTGAGTAGCGTATCCTATATGCTTTTTTTGCTGGATATGATTGGAAAGAATTCGGATGAGAAGATAATTGATTTTAGTATGCGTAAAGCACGTGAACAAGCATGGAACAGTACAAACTTGCTTTGGTCGTTGGGGGCTGGTAATCAAGATGAGGCAATTAATGGCATAGATTCCATGGTGCTGCAGCTCAGTAAAGTTATAAAATCCCCAAAGTCCCGTTTTGTGCGTTTTATCCTAAAAACCATAGGGACATTTGAGAAAAATGAAGTGGGAGCCGTAATTTCTAGATTAAGGGAGGATTAGACACTTTGCATCTAAAAAATGATAGACTTTTATATGGAATAATGAGGATGGGAATTTATATATACATTTTTAGTATTATAATGAATAACAGAGGTTAAAGAAATAGCGGGGGAATGCCCCGCTATTTTATTGCTTATACGCTATAAGAATGGTTATTTACTTTCAGTCAATTCTCCATCTTCGGCCATGAATTCTGTGTAGTCTAAAATATATACTCCTAATAATCTCCACTTAAATCTGTGATCGGCATATTTTGCTTTAAACTTATCATTATCCATAAACAAAGACTCAAAGTGATCATCAAAATCTTTTTTTGTTAGCCATAATACCTTTTCATTACCTTTTTTAATGTAGTATGATTTTGCTCTATCTCCGGCCAAATTCATTGCACCAAAGCCTAAACTCATGGTCTCTTTAGCCCATGGGTCCGAATAAACCTCTATATACTGACTGAATTTTGGATTTATAACCTGCATTAAAAATTCGGCTTCTTTCTTCTTATTTTTTAAAGAAACCAATTGATTAGTATACAAGGTGTATCCCTTGCTAATGTATTTAGAACCATCACTCTTGCCCCATTTGGTAACATCCTTCATATAATTGTCATGCTTTTGCAGCTGATCAATTCCCGATGGGGCCATATATAGATCAGCAATTTCATCTGCCATAACCCTCAGTTTCTTTCCGTCTGGTTTTATAAACTTAATTTCGTTGATCAGACCTTTTTTACGGTCTACATCTTTGATGTCCGCTTCAAATTTCTCCCCAGTTTTAAGGGTTACATAAGCAGGTTTTTTTCTTGAATATGAGCTATAAGCAGGATCAAAAGCTGCTTGTTTTTCACGTTCCTTTGAGTCTTCTTGTGCAAAAGAAATTGTTGCAGAGAAGAACAGCATGGTAACTAACTTTAATTTCATCTAAATTGTATTTAAGATTTATATTAATTGAATGTAAATAAAGCGCAGCCCAACTCAGGGACAACTTTTTGTTGTGAAAGTGCTATTTCTTATACATCAAAAAATTCGGGTAAAGCCCCTGCTTACATTTTAAAAAGACTCAATCAACTATCTCTTGCATCCATTTAGTAATGTGTAAATGAGTATTTCCATAAGGTCAAGATTTAATTAACTCAGGAGATTCATAAACAGAATTGGCAACCAATTTCAATTTAATCTTTGTAAAAGGGTAGTTGTAATGACATTTTTATGAAATGATCATTTCTTATTTCAGAGCAGATAATTGGGGTATGAAATTCTTCTAAGCTGTTATATTACTATTGATGATAGGCTTTATTAAGTATGTGCATACGCAAGAATGAATACGAAAATTACAAGCCATTTGAATATGTATTGAAAAATAAACAAAATAAAAGATTGTTTATTGAAATAATGGCACCACCTTTGCACTTTAAGTATTATAAATTTAATAAATATTACAATGAACACAGGAACAGTAAAATTTTTCAATGACACTAAAGGGTTTGGATTTATCACTGAAGAAGGAGTTGAAAAAGATCACTTTGTACACATTTCTGGATTAATCGACGAAGTACGCGAAGGCGACGAAGTTGAATTTGATCTTCAGGAAGGTAACAAAGGCTTAAACGCAGTAAACGTAAAAGTTATCTAATACATATACTTCAAGTTACTTAAAGCCCATCTATTTATTTAGATGGGCTTTTTTTATGGAATACTGATTAGAAAATAAAATGCAACTATAGGTCACAATCCACTCTTTAAGGCTATTTATAAATTGTTCTTCTTATTTTGTGAAAAGGTATAGCGCTGCTCTTGTGTGGAAGAAGCATTTAGTAATTGGTTGAATTTTCTAATAGTATTAAAATTCTGGGTAATTACATTTGAAACAGCGAGTCCAGAAATACCCGTTTCCAAAATTGCTTCAACATCATCAATAGTTATTTCCCCAAATGCTAAAATGGGGGCCTCAGTTTTTAAGATTTCTGTAATTACCGTATAGCCATTTAACCCGGATAATTCATGGGTATATAGTAAAATTGGGTGTAAAGTGTTATATTTAAAGAGCTTACAGGCATCTTTACTAACACTAAAATCACCCAATTTTGAGTACTAAAAATACAGTTTTCTACCGAGGTAAAAAATCAATTTCCGTAGATTTTTCTGCAGAAGAAATAAGTTCTGATGGTTCTCTGGTTTTACTGGAGAAAATAGAGCGGGAACACAAGTTAATCAGGTATTTCAGTCAATTTATTCCAGATAGTCGCAATCCCATCTTAGTCACCCATACGATAGAGAAACTTTTAAAGCAACGCGTATTTATGCTGATGCAGGGATATGAGGATGCTAATGATG
>NZ_AUKX01000078.1 GCF_000424985.1 Arenibacter latericius DSM 15913 | reverse complement strand
ATATTCGGTAAAGCTTCTCTTGCAGGACTTGCATTTATAGCGCTGTGCACCCTTGTCCTTTCCGAAACGGACATATTTGGTATGGCCACAGTGCGGGCACTCGCCCATCATATTGTCGAGAAGATGTCGGCGGGAGGCCTGTGCCCTTGGACTTCCCGTAGTCACATCGTGCTTTTCGATATCCTTGAGCAATCTCCGCCTGTCCACCAGAGGAAGCGAAAGGATCTTTTGTTTTAATTCTTCTAGTTCCATACCTAAAGATACAAATAATAGCTATTATAAACTAGAGCCAATCCGACGTCTTCAGGTTTAAGTTCAAATTTAGCAATATTTCTTTTGATCCTATTGACCAGTTTCAGCTTTCTTTTTTGGTCGAGGAACATATATTCTTTTGGGGGACTGTATTGAACTCCTTTAGTGAGCATGTTCCAGATAATTACGGCCAGTTTTCTTGCTGTGGCACTTATGGCCGTTGCCCTTCCTTTTTTGTAATTGATCCTTCTGAAAAAATCTGCCAGATGCCCTTCCTTTAAATTGCCGATTGCATTGGCGGCAAGTCTGAATGCTATTTTCAGTCTATTGCTTCCTTTTGGAAGATGGTGGCTAAGTACTTTTCCTCCACTGATCTTGTTGTTCGGGGCCAGTCTTAGCCAAGAGGTGAATTGTTTTGAGGTCCCAAATTTTTTAACTCCTTCCAATCCTATCTCGCTTATGATCACCATTATGGTAGCGTCATTAATGCCCTCGATTGCCATTAGATCCACACCTTCAAAGTACTGATAGGATATTTGGGCCATATCTATGCCCCTGATTGTGTTTTTGTTTTTTCTTTTGTATGGTTTTTTATCGGCAACATGTTGTTTTTTATTGTCATCATTGTCAATGATCTCTTCAAGGTGTTCCTTAATTTGTCTGTCTATTTCGATAATTTGGTTTTGAAGATGGAGATAGGTCTCCCATTCCTGTCTTAGGGCAAAAAAGTAATCGTCCCTGCCGTTGTACTGTAGTGCCTTGGTAATTTCCCTTTCCGATTTTCGGCAATTATAATGGCGGTGCCCTGCCAATTTTTCACCTGATTTTTCTCCGCCGATAAATGCCGATATTATTTTGGTCCCGGTAAGTCCCACAATATCGCTCACCACTACATCCAGTCGCATGTTCATCAATCGTAGATATTTGGACATTTTTAATACTGTCCTTGTCGATTGTTTTAATATGTTTTGTCTGTGGCGGGAATAGGTCCTTATGATATCCGTAGTACTGTCGGGTAAAAAACTGCTGCTCAACAATCCCAAAGTGTGCAGTTTTTGTATCCATTGGCAGTCCTTGATGTCTGTTTTTTTTCCTTTTATGTTCCTTGTCTGTCTGCCATTGACCAAAATAACATCAAAACCGAAGCCAGTCAATGCAGAAAACAGGTTTTGCCAATAGGTGCCAGTGCTTTCCATGGCAACTGTCTCTACCTTGTACCTAAGCAGCCAATGACATAGAGTCAAGTTGTCCTCGCTGTACACGCCGAATTCCTGTATATCCTGTCGTTCTGGCCTACGGCTGCCCAGTGGCTTCTGCCTCCCACGTAGATCCCTGCGGCATTGGGATTGACCACTTCGAGCGAAATCATCTTTTTTTCCATCACATTCTATTTTAGAGATTAATAAAAAGCTCCAAGAAATGTAACTACGTATTTTGAAATTATTCCAATCGGGATTGCTTATGAAGCATCACCATTAAACTCAAACCCAAGCCAAAAGATTTCTCTGATTGCTTTTTACATTTGGATCTTGATTCTGATCGGGCTTTTATCGAGCACCATTTAGAAAACCGACCTTGGCAAGGAGCATAGCCTAAAGGTACGAACGTTAGCTCAAAAACTCAACCGATTTTTTTGGTAGGTGGATTCTGACTAACGTCAAATTTACTATAATTTTCCTACACAAAATTTGACTCGTTAGCTTAAGAAATTAATAGAGTTTCTTTATATAGGGAATTCTGACTAACGTCAAATTAAGTTACTGATATCTAGGGCATTTGTAAATCCTAGATCTTCAGGTTTTAATTCAAATTTATCTATTTGTTTTTTAATTCGGTTCACCAGTCCAAGTTTTCTTTTTTGATCAAGGAACAAATATTGTCTAGGTGGTTGATACTGTATCTTTTTGGTAACCATATTCCAGATAATTACCGCTAATTTCCGTGCCGTGGCACTGACCGCGGAATGTCTACCCTTTCTGTAGGCGACCCTTCGGAAAAAATCGGAGAGGTGGGTATCCTTTAGGTTGCCTATGGCATTCGCTGCTTGCCGCAGGGCGATTTTCAGTCGGTTGCTTCCCTTTGGCACGCGGTTACTGAGTATCTTTCCCCCTGATACTTTGTTGTTCTTGTGCGTGGCCGAGGCGGCCAGATCTATCCAGTTCCCCCTTTGCCGACAGAATGTGCGTAATTGTTCTGTTGTAAGATCCGGCAGGAAACTGCCGCTGAGCAGTCCCAGGGTATGGAGCTTCTGTATCCACCTACAGTCCTTTACATCAGTTTTTTTGCCCTTGGCATTCTTGGTGAACTTTCCATTGGCAAGCACAACCTCAAAACCGAAGGAGATAAGCTCCACGTAAAGGTTTTGCCAATAGTCCCCAGTGGACTCCATCGCCACAGTGGTCACGTCAGATTCCAGGAGCCATTTGCAGAGTGTGGTAAGATCTTCGGCATAAACGCCGAACTCTCTGACATCCCCTAGTTCTTGGCCTATGGCCACAAAGTGTGAGCGACTGCCCACATCGATTCCGGCAGCATTGAAATTCACAACGTCCATTCCGAGTTTCATTTTTCTTTCCATGGTAAAAAAAGTTTATGGATTAGTAAAAAATGACCCTAAGGAAATGTAACTTTGATATAGAAAATTATTCTGAACGGGGTTCCGCTATGACGGACCACCACTGAAATTATCAACAAGCCCTTGAATCACTACTTCGAGGGCTTTTACATTTCAACCAGAATTACGCCCGGGCTTTTAAGCACCAGTTTAAAAATCGGCCTTACATAGGATCACCATAAAGTTCGGGAGTTCTTGTCGTTAGCTCAAGAAATTAATAGAAATTTTTTATGTGGGGAATTACTGCCAACGGGAGTCTGCGCAGCAACCCTTTTTTTTTTTAATAAAAATAGTAACTTCTATTGTTATTTAAGACAATTAGGTGAAGAATTGTAGAGCTGTAATTTTGGCTCCTGAATATTCTAGATATTTACAAGTAGACTTTGAAGGCCCGGAATTGAACTCAAGTTCGCCGATATCTAAACATGAAGTGCTATGAGCTTGCTCTTTAGTTCTTTTAGTCTAAGGAAAGGGATGACCATTATGTTTGTCCGCAGGGCAAGGTGATCTCCTTTACCAAGGAGTTTTTGTACAGTTGCACCAAGACCAGGGAAAAGGAATATAGGGCAAGGAAGCACGTATGTATCGAATGTCCAATTAGGGAGCAATGTCTTGGCAGATCGGCCCAAGAGAAAAAGTTTTCTGTTACCTATTGCCGTGAGGAGTATACAAAGAACATTGCACTGGTGAACAACCCACAGGACAGATATATGAAGGGCAAGCGGCAAAGTACGGTAGAAATAGTTCTTGGGGCTGAGAAATATAAACACAATAGGCATCGCGCAGGCCAACAAGTGCATGCAGCTCTCCGCCATTGCATACAACTTGAAGAAGTACTTGAAATTCTCCGAAAAACATGTCAAAAGTGGGGCAAGGACGCTGGTCTTTTTATATAATAAAAAAATGGAGATTCAAAACGTAATAAACTTGGTTTTAAGCCCTCCAGAATTTGGCCGGACCGTTAAGTCTGTAAAATAACAAAGCCCTAAAAAGGGCTTAAATGAGTTCGCTCCTAGTAGATTTATGGGCTTGTGCAACGGTTACCATTGTTAGCAACTGGGCTTTATCTTGATTTTATTGCTTCTTCAATCCAGCTGTCTATGTTGGTTTTTATGTCATTATACGCATCATAAGTTTTTGGGTTATAACATTTCACATATTTTGATAGCTTGTCATTACCATCTTTCATAGTAAATAAGTCAAAGGGATTGTTTCCTTTTGTTGATTTTCCCGATATCGGACATTTAAGGTTATGAATATAAATTCCCAAAACTGGTTTTCCAGAATTCCAAGCTTGCTCAATTTCGTGTAATACCCATTCCCTTTTTGAAGTTTCTGAACCAATTAATACTACAACACAGCTTTTATTTTTAATATTTTCTGAAATCCATTTTTCAACAGCTTTTTTTCCTGTTTGTTTGATTGTTTCCCATTGATTTGGTGTTACTGGACTATTTCCATCTATAACTCCCATATTTCTTATTTGCTGGACACGAAAAACATCATTTTTATAATGAAAGCTGTAAAATACTTTTCTTTTTGGCATATTAATTTTTTTGTAGAATGTTAATTGCGATAATTATATTTTTTATTATTTCTTTATTTCCAATTGTAAATTCATCAAGGTTACTTATTGCTTCTTGCAAATCTTTATTTAATGGATAATAGTCTTCGATAGAACCTGTTACTTTGTCCCATAGCATTTTCGAAACATATCCTGTGGCACCTACTGGTATTGGTATGACATTGTTTTTTAAGCAAATTTCAAACTCTTCAAGCATACCATTTGATTCAATTATCTTGTCATCAGATATCTTATTTCCAAACAAAAATATTGCGATACCAGCTTTACTAATCATATCTTGTCTGTAGTCTGTCCAAACATCTTTAATAGTTTTTGCACCTGATTGAATCTGCGGAAATGGTCTTAATATCAATAAATCATCTAAATTTCTATAGTTAGAGTTAAGCTTGTAGTCTAAAGCACCGTTTATCACAATACTTCCAATCCCTAAACCATAACCAGAAACAATTTTGTAATTTTTTTCAGCTAATTTATAACTTAAATTATGAATTAATTCTTTAGCCAATTCCTCTGAAAATGGTGAATATTCCGCTGCTGCACCAGAAATAAAAATATTTCTTCTTAGTATTCGATTCTCAATTTCTTCTAAAATCAATGTAATTTCTGAGTACTCGTCTACTGTAACAGTATTTATTCCATATCGTAGTAAATCTTCAATCTTTAATTCTTGTTTAATTTTTGCGTATATAAAGTCTTCTTTCTCTTCAAAGTCTCGTTCATTTATTTTTCTCAGAAAACAGTAATGAGTAGGTGTATTATCTTTAAGTAAAACCTTTATTCTACTCATTATATAATCTAAGTTAGGGTCATCAAAACTAAAGCCAATGAATAAAAATGTTTTTGATAGTAAATCACCTCTAAGTGCTGTTGAGAAAAGCTCTCTTTTATCATTGTAAGTGTCATAATCATCTTTTGTTAAAACTGCCTCATCAGGTGAATTTTTATCTCCGTGCATTTTATAGACTATGGCATCTTTCTTTTTTATATTATGTGAAAAATCCTCATTTCTAATTTTAAGTTCAACCGTTTTTCCATCTTCTTCTAAGCTTTTTTCGATAAGTTGGTCATAATTAGTTGTCCAAAACGTTTCGATACCTATGTTTGATAATATTTGATGGTTTCTAGTTCCTTTATTTAGAGTAGTAAATTCATTAATTATTTTATTATTGATTTTTCCTCTCTTAAATTTATTGAAGTGATATTGGGCTATAGTTACATAGTCTTGTTCAATGTCAATATTAAGATTGATTTCTTCGGCTAAATCGCGAAGTAATTCTTTCCAATTTACAAATCCAGCTGATGCAGAAAGTCCTGCACCTGCAAAAATTGCTGCATCGCCATTGTTAATCTCTGTAACAAAAGAATTGATAAATGCTTTTTGTTGTCCTGTAAATTCCATAATTAATTCTTTAGCCAGTTTTCTAACTTAGTTATATACCTTATACCATCTTTGTTTCTTGGTTCTGCAACATAGTATCCTCTTTCAATTCGACCGCCATTGTTTCTGTAAAATGATGTTCCATCTTCATAGTCTATATGTGGATAAATTTGTAAGTATTCATTTCCCTTATATTGAAAGTCATATTCTCCTTTTTCCTTAATAGGTAGAATAGCTATATTATTTTTAAATTTATGCACATCTCCAATTCCGAGTTCCCAATTACACCAATAGGATTCAAGTGCCTTTGGTGTTGCTAGAAGTATAAATTTTTTACAATATTTTATTACATCTTTAATTCTTGCAGCTGTTTCTCCAGAAGTTTGATTAGGCATTTTATTATCCATACTGTCTATATAGACTTTTACTCCTAAGTCTTCTAAAAGCTCAATTACGCCAGTTGCTTCTTCAATTTCTTCGAGGTCTTTGTGCTTGTGAGATAAAAAAACTGTTGTTTTCGAATCATAAGCACTCTTAGAGCTAAAAGTTTTTACTCTGTTTAAGGATTCGGTAATAATTGATTTTTCTAGTCTAGAGCTTCTAAAATGTCCTTTTTCAAATATCATAGTCTTGTTGGTTGTCGTGCCTTGTTGCTAACGTGAGTTTGCGCAGCAACTCCATTTTTTCTTAAAAATAACAACTTCTAACTTAGTTTAAGTCGATTAAAGGAAGTTTTGTCGTTCCGTAATTCTGGAGTCTGAAGCCTTGGTATTGTAAGAAGTTGGCTTACAAGGTCCAGAATTGGACGCAAGATGGCTGATATCATAGGACGAAGCTCTTTGAGCCTGTTTTTAAGCTCCTTTGGGCCAAGTATGGACATAAGTCTCCTAAGGTTATAGCAGGTCATCATCAGGTTCACCTCCGAGAGCACGTGCTGCTTTCCTTTCATCAAGGTATACGTGAAGCCCCATTGCCTTTTTAAAGTTCCGAACTGGTGTTCCGTGATCTGTTGCCTAAGTCTATAGTACTCCGGGTTTTCTTCCACTCTTTTTTGATTTTCCTCCAAGGCCTCTTGATAGATGGAACGTTCTATGAATC
>NZ_AUKX01000077.1 GCF_000424985.1 Arenibacter latericius DSM 15913 | reverse complement strand
GTAGAAGTACACTGATCGTCTGCATAGGCTGGTAAGCTTACCGTTGGAAGAGGATCTACATCAATAACCACATCTATATTATAAGCACAGTCCTTGGCATCTTTCACCCATACGTCCCAATTTAAATTGGTAGTAGGATCAAGAATAGCACTAGCACTTACAGTATAATCCGATGGAGTAGGAGATATCCCGTCCTCAACAAAGGCATAGGTATAACTACCGTTCCCTCCACTGGCCTTAACCGTTACCTGCGCACCAATAGTACAATTGGCATTAATATTTTTAGTAACCACTAAATCAAGGGCGGCATCTGGCGACCCTATAGTCACAATGTTAGAGTTAGCCGGACAGAATGGAGCATCTGTAGCAGTAAGTTCCACATAGAAATTCCCTGCAGAAAGTCCGGCGATGCTTAGCACTCCTGGAGCTACTCCCGTATTTGTTATAGAGGTAGTGGTACCATCACTATGGAACACCTCATAAGAGTAGTTACCAGTATAATCGGTAACATTTATCTCCATCACCCCATCAGAGTCTCCAAAACAGGTTACTGGTGTAATGGCTGTGGCCACAACATCAATTAGATCGTTTGGAACAATAGTGTAAGGTGCAGAAGTGAAATAACATCCTGTTACATTATCTGTCACTCTGAAAGTATAATCACCTACTCTACTCAATTGGTAAACAGCAGTATTACCTGTTACAGATATTGATGTACCATAAGGGCTTCCAACTGGCAATAGTTCAAATGTAAAGTCTCCTGATCCTCCAGTTAATGTTATTTCTATCTCCTCATCATTGCTACAGGATATTTCCGTCAATTGCATAAAGGAAACGTCTGTGATTTCTGGGAGAGGATCAATTGTCTGAGTTAATAGCGCCACAATAGTACATCCATTACTATCCTTAACGTCCACAGTAAATGTACCCGCAGCAGCAGTTACATAGGTATATTGATTTTTGGAGGCACCTGTACCCTCAAAATATTCCCCTCCATCTACACTAAAAAAGTATGGTCCTGTACCTGTAGAAGCATCCGCAATGATATCAAAAGAAGCTGATTGTGTAGTATTATCCACATCACAAGCAAATTCTACCACGTTGCTTATTGAAGCAGCCAATTGAGCCGGCTCAACTATAGTAACGTTGTCCGTAACCACACAGTTTCTGTTAGAAGTCACAGTAATTACGTAATTCCCTGGATTTAACCCTGAGAAAAATCCATTGCTTTGTGTAATGGCCGCATCTACCCCGTTGTCTATGGTAAAGGTATAAGGCGGATTATCATTTACTCCAGCACTTGGTGCTACCAAGCTAACCGTTATGCTACCATCGGCTGCACCAAAACAACTAATATCAGTTTTCTGAGTAGCTTGTAAGGTTACTGCTGTTGGCTCTTCCAAAGTCACCATGATTTCCTTGGTACAATTGGTAGGACTTCCTAATGTATTATCTGTCACCCGGACAACATAAGTCCCAAAAGCCACTCCTGTAAATTGGTTTCCAACTGGGGCAATTCCCGTTGCAGTAATGCCATCCGCTTCCAACAATTCAGTAGTATAGGTCCCTGACCCACCTGCAACTACAAAGTCAATTACCCCATCATTAGTATTACATGATGGTTGGGTATTCACCGAAGCATTAAAATCTAATTCAGGACTAATGGTAATCGATTCAATTTCTCCACATCCATTAGCGTCTAACACCTCAATATCATAAGTACCAGAACTAAGGTTATTAAAGGTATATGGGAAGGATGCAGTATTTTGGAAAGCATTCCCAACAATTCTAACTCGGTATGGAGCTACTCCTGTATTTGTAGCATCTAGGCTAACATTTATAGAATAACTACCTTCTTCTGCACACTCATTTGCAATGAACAATGCAATATCTGGACTAGTATCTTCGGTGATTGTAATATCTAAAACTTTAGAAATACAACCATTCGCATCTTGGGCATAAACATCCCAGTTTGCAGCTGTACTATAATCTAAATGAAGGGTTTCGTCCTCTGGAAATGCTCCAGGAATAGCTGAACCATCTAATACTACCGCATAGGTATAAGGTCCGGTACCTCCACTGGCTTGTACAACTACAATTGCATCTTCATTACAATTGTCTGGCGTATTACTAACCTCAACTACAATTACTTCTTCCGGGGCATCAACCGTTACGGAATTAGAAACCTCGTTACACAAAGGAATTTGTGTTTCCGTTACTCTAACAGTGTACATTCCGGCTGGTAATGTCTGTGGTATTACATAATTAAATGGATTTGAGGTTGCATTAGAGCTTCCAGATGCACCTGACACTGGATTCCCAAGACCATCCAGAACCTGATAATCAAAAGTTCCTGTATAGCCAGAAATATTAATTTGTAATTCTCCATCAGAACTATCACTACAGCTGGCATCTGCAACAAGAGAAGCAGCTACTGAAATAAGCTTATATGGAGCAATATTATGCTCTACAATTACAGAACAGTTCGTATTATTATCTAGTACTTCATAGGCATAATTTCCTGGTGCGGTTAAAACAATATTTGTTGGATCCGCAACCACAGTACCATTTGCCAATTCAGTAATAGTATAATCTCCTGAACCATCCGCTGGGTGTATTTGGATAATTTCCTCGCCGTTATTACAATCTATATTTTGATGTACAGTAATACTAGCAGTTACCTCTTGTTCTACAGGAATAGCAACCGCTATTGCTGCAGTACAACCATTATCATCCTTTACAATCACATTTACATCTGGGGCACCAAAGGCCACATTATAGGTGTTATTAGATTGGAAAGATCCGCCATTAAAACTGTACAAATATGGTCCTGTTCCTGTTGGACTTGGATTATCTACAGTTACCATACTAAAATTATCATCACAACTATATGCAGATGCAGAAGCAGTAAACACCAATTGTGTTGGTTCTGTTACGGTAATAGTTTCGTTATGTAAACACCCTTTATCTGAAATAACAGTAACTGTATAGCTACCTTGTGCCAATCCAGTAAATACGTTGGAGTTTTGAGTAGTAGTACCTCCATCCAAACTATATTGGTAAGGCGTATCTACATTCCCTGCATTCAATGTTGCAGTAATAGTTCCATCACTTCCGCCAAAACAGCTCACCGCCTCAGAAGATAAAGTAAAGGTAGGATTTACTGGTGCATCTATGGTAATAGAAACACTATCTACACAACCGGTAATATTATCTACAATATCAAAAGTATAACTGCCGCTTGTTAATCCAGTAAACACTGGGTTATTAATTTGTGTAGGACCAGCAGGAGAAGTTTGAATAAAATTAAAGTCTCCAGATCCACCATCTGTAACTATGGTTACCTCCGCACTATTTGCAGGATCACATTGCTCCTCAGCAGTTTGTGTTGCTATAGCAGAAAATGGAGGAGAAATGGTAATAATTTTGGCTGCCTCTCCACATCCATTGGAATCTATTACTCTTACAGTATGGTCTCCAGACGAAAGGTTAGATATTGTTACGGTATCTCCTGAATTGTTTAGAGTTACCGGCACAAAAGTTCCACCATTTACACTCATATAATGTGGTGCAATTCCAGCAGTAATTAACTCTACTTCAATTTCATAAGTCCCATCTGAAGCTACACAAGAATCCACAACACTTAAGTTGATAGCTGTTTCAGGGTCTTTTTCTAGTGTTACCGTTACAGGTGGTGCTATACAGCCGTTTATATCCTGTACGTAAATATCATAATCTACAGGATAAGTTACGGAAGTTATCTGCATTGTACTAGATTCTGGAAAAGTTGTAGGGGCCGCGGCTCCTGCAAGCACATAAGCATAAGTATAAGTTCCAGAACCTCCTGTTGCCTTAACCGTAACAAAAGAACCATCAGTACAATTAGCTTTAGACTGGCTTACCAGATTTAATTCTACCGGATTAGGCTCTAATATTCTAAACTCGAATGTATTGGTACAAGATGGACTTGAGTCCTCTTCAAAAAACAACACATAATCTCCTGGAGGAATGTTATTTACAGTTATTGAAGGGGTTGCAGTAGGACCTCCAGCCGGTTGAGCAACACTACCAGAGTAAGCCGCTCCTAAGGGTGAATTGGTAAGGGCATTACGTATCTCGTAATTAAGAACTGTTACACCTGAATCGAAGCCCTCTATTTGAAATTCTAATGATCCATCCGTTTCTCCAAAACAACTTACATCGGTTACAGTTGGGAAATCAACCACATCAATATTTGAAAGATTTGGAATTTCTGCCTCTATGTAACTAGAGCAACCAGTAACATCGTCAATAGCTTGGAAAACATATTTCTGACCTGGGTTTAGACCAGTAAAGGTTGCAAATACAGGGTTACCGGATGTGGTAACAGAATTTGGACCAATACTTGTGCCTAAAATAGTAAAGGTGTAGTTTCCTGACCCACTATCTGCAGTCAATTCAACAGTCCCACCACTTATACAGTCTACAATAGCTGGAGCTGAAGTAAGTGATATATATGGACTAGCCAACACTCTTACTGGATTCTCATAATACTCGCAACCATTCGCGTTTATAATCCTAACATAATAATCTCCAAAATCTAATCCGTCAAAAGTGATGGTAGTATTAGGGGTGGTTACAGGATTTGGTGTTGGTCCTGTTACGGCCACAATATTGTTGGATTGATCATAAAGGGTATAGGTATAATCTGCTACTCCACCAGTTTTTATTTCAATATCTATTGATCCTGCAACATCTCCAGATGGTCCACAAGAAACATTATTTGCGGTAACCTCTGCATCAAAAATATCAGGGTCACTTAATGTTACGCTATAAGTTGTCTCACAACCTTTACTATCTCTAATGGTATAAGAATAAGCGGTACCAGCTGACAGTCCCGAATAGGTTCTTTGAGAAGTAAAAGGACTTCCATTAAAACTAAATTGATATGGAGAAAGTCCTGATCCCGAAACCGGAACAATTTCAACAACTCCATCATCACCTCCATAACAACTAGGATTAGTAGCTATATGCGTAGCTTCAGGGCTGGTAATAGGATCTACTTGGATAGGATTTGAAATTACATTACACCCTTTATCGTCATACACTCTAAAAATATAGTTACCTGCGGTATTGGTATTAAAGCTAAAGCTTGATCCTGTTATTGCAGCACCTGGATTAAATGTAGCTCCCCCGTCAGTACTTACCTCATAGCGGTCATAATTAAGATAACCACCATTTATGGTTACCTCAATAACAGCACCTGTAGGAATAGAACAAGTGAGATCTTTAGTAATCACCGCATTGGTGATTTTTAACCTTTCTGGAACAGTTATCGTTAAATTTCCAGAAGAACAACCAAAAATATCTGTTGTTTCAAAATTATAGGTTCCAGGAGCTAAGTTTGAAAAAGTTTCACTAGCCTGATAACTACCTCCATTTATTCTAAACCTATAAGGCCCTTGTCCTCCTGTAGCGGTTAAGACAATCTCTGCACCATTAGCATCGGAACATAAATCTGATGCACTAAGATCTAAGGCTAGAGTAGGAGTACCTATAGCATTAATAGTAATTGGTTTATCCACTATACATCCGTTGGCATCCATTACTCGAATGGTATAGGTACCTGCAGCAATGTCTGTAAAAGTTTTATTGCTTTGGAAGGGTACTATAATCCCTGTAGCAGTATCATCCATCAACTGATGCTGATAGGATCCCCATCCGCCAGTAGCATTAACCAAAATAGAGGCATTGCTAGAACAAGTAACATCTGTATTGGTAAAAGTGAAATCTAATGGAGTAATTGGTTCAGCTATCAAAGCCGGAGCTGATGCTGTACAATTCGTAATATCATCGGTTACAATAACCATATAGGTATCCGCACCCAAATTGGGAACAGAAATCGGAGTGATGGTATTTATATTGTTAGCTGACTGTACTATATTGCCAGCACTATCCTCAACCACATAACTAAATGTGGAAACAAAATCGCTCGCCTCAAAAGTAAATTCTCCATCAAGGTCTCCTTTACAGGTTACGTTTTTAACCAATTGGTACAGTACGCTAACCTTAGGGATGGTATTTACCGTATAGCTTTCTTGTATTGTACACCCTTTGGCATCTGTAACTTCAAAAGTATAGGTACCTGCAGGTAAACCTGTAAAGGTTGCATTATTGCCATTGTCCGTTGCATGTAAAGCAGGTGATATAATTTTATAGATAAACGGCCCATTTCCATCCGTTACATTCACTGTAATATCACTAGTAACAGCCGGACAGGTCATTGCCGTTGGTGTAAAGGACAAATCTGTAGGTCCATTTAACGGATCAATTGTTTGGGTACTGGTTACCGTACAATTATTACTATCCCTAGCTGTAATTGTATAGGTCCCAGCGGTTAATCCAGAAAAAGTAGTTCCAACTCCAAAATTAACCCCATCAATACTGTAGGTATATGATCCTGAACCACCTGAGGTACTCGTTACATCAATAGTTGCAGATCCTGTAGTACAAGTATAATCTTGGGAAACCGCAGTGGATAATGCTAATACTGCAGGATCAGTTAAGGTAACCGTACCTGTTGTCTCACATCCTTTAGCGTCTGTAACAGTATAAGTATAAGTACCTGATGTTAAGCCAGTATAAACCATTTGTGAAGAAGGTGCACTCCCATTAAATACTATTTGATAAGGTGTTGTTCCTCCTGACACGTTTAAATTAACCGATCCGTCGGCAGAACCTGCACATCTTGGGTCTGTTACCACCGGATTTACTGTTGATGGTACATTGTTTGTTACTATTATAGAATTAGATGTTACGGTACATCCCGAAGCATCGGTAATTATAAATTCGTAGGATCCCGCTGTGCTTGTGCTAAATGTGAATGGTGACGCAGGCACTGCCATACTAGCTTGGAAAATTGTTCCGTTTAAGAATACCTCATAAGTGTAAGCTGGATTTCCATTTGCAATAGAAACGTTTATTTCGGCATCTGGACTTATACTACAATCCAAATCTTTATCAAGAGTTGCGTTTACAGTAAGCGTTGGATTTATAGTTATCGTCTCCGTATCTGTACAGTTCTTATTATCTGTTACATCTACGGTATAGGTTCCAGGAGTTAATCCGCTAAAAATATTGTTAGATTGGTAAGCCCCACCATTAATTCTGTATTGAAATGGAGCTTGGCCACCTGAGCTAACAGAAGCAGTTATTGTTAACCCTACAGAAGCATCATAACATAAGTTATTGGCGTTTAAAGCAAGCTCTGGAGCTATGGCAGGATTTAAAGTAAAAGTCGTAGAAACACTACATCCATTTACATCAGTAACCTCAACATTGTAAGGTGCGGAAGTATCTAATAACCCCTCAAATACTCCAGTAGTATTAGAGAAAACAGCTCCACTTGGGTCTGTAATTTGATAAGAGTAACCACCCCATCCTCCAGAAACAGAGATATTCACCTTTCCAGGAACCGTTCCACTAACAGAACAGCTTGGATCTGTGACTGTCACTGCATCAATCATTAGGGAATCTGCTGGTTCATTCACGGTAACCGTAGCCGTATCAGTACAATTAGTAGTATCGTCCGTAACAGTAATTGTATAATCACCAGCAACTAAACCACTAAAATTCAATTGACTTGTTGTAATTCCGTTTTGTGGGGTTATTGTCGTAGGTCCGGTTACAGTAAAACTATAAGTTCCAGAAATCTCAGTGACATTATATTGAATAGCACCATCCGATCCTCCTTGGCAAGAAACATTCTCCACTAAAGTTCCAGATACATTTATCTTTTGTACTGGGATAATAGTAAAGTTCTCCTCATAACTAC
Source organism: Arenibacter latericius DSM 15913 (assembly GCF_000424985.1). Classification (GTDB taxonomy): domain Bacteria; phylum Bacteroidota; class Bacteroidia; order Flavobacteriales; family Flavobacteriaceae; genus Arenibacter; species Arenibacter latericius. Next base: position 560 of record NZ_AUKX01000077.1, on the reverse strand, counting down.
AACCCTTTGCATCGGTTACTTTAAAAGTATAGGTGTCGGGAGAAAGATTACTGAATACACCTGTGGTATTGGCAGCGATTGCTCCTGCGGGATCAATAATTTCGTAAGTAATTGTACCACTTCCTCCGGTAACCGTAAGGTTCACCTCTGACGTCTCTGCAGTACAATAAGGTGCTGTAGCGTTAAAAGTAATATCCGTTGGTGGGTCTAATGCCGGGATACTTACGGGTAGGGCCGCAAAAGTACATCCGCTAGCATCTTTTACAGTAATGGTATAATCCCCATTGGTAAGTCCGCTAAAAGTATCTCCCGTAACAAAGGTCACTCCGTCAATACTATAAGTATATCCTGGTGTTCCTCCTGTTACGTTTTGTACCTGAATGCTAGCTGTTTGTAAGCAAGTATAGGGCTGAATTAATACCGCATCTGCAGTAATAGGATTTGGAGCAGTTAAAGTAGCACTGCCATTATAAGTACAACCTTTACTGTCTTGTACTATATAATTATAAGTCCCAGAAGCAAGTCCGCTGTAGGTGGTCTCATTACTAAGTCCCGCTCCA
>NZ_AUKX01000076.1 GCF_000424985.1 Arenibacter latericius DSM 15913 | reverse complement strand
TTTCATTCTGACAGAGGGGTGCAGTATGCCTCGAATAAAATGACCGATCTATTCACTTATAATAAAAAAATAACACGGTCAATGAGCAGAAAGGGAAATTGTTGGGATAACGCTGTTGCGGAGAGCTTTTTCAAAACAATTAAACATGAATGGCTGTATAGGTTTAAATATACCTCCCATAATCAATTGTTCGAATCAATAAAGCAATATATAACATGGTATAATAACGAAAGGCTACATTCTAGTTTAGGGTATCTCTCCCCTTTAGAAATGGAAATCAAAATAAGAGGGTTTTCTAAAAAAGTGGCTTGAAAAAATTAGTCCCAAATTTAGTAGGTAATCCATAGCGCTTTTACTACCAAGCAAAATTGTTCAGGATTTAAGATCGTCCTATCTACAAAACAGAGTGGCCGTAAATTAAAAAAAAACGAGATTATTGGAATAACACCTAATCTACATCTAAACAATAATTTAGATTGGGTTCAGCAGATTGTAGAATTCAGCATGGCAAAAAGATAGCCTTCCAAAAATTTGTTGTTTATTGGGATGTGAAACCAACCTAATTAAATTATTTCCCCATCATGAATATTAGACTAATTCTAATCATAGCGATATTATTCTCCTCGTGTTCCCTGAAAACAAAGGAAGTTCCATCCGAAATACTTCAATTTTCCGAAAAAGCAATTGAAGCATCCATAAACACGGAACCATTAGATGCTTTTTACGAAAAATATTTTGACCAAAATGTATCCGAAGAGTACATCAACTCACTAAATAAAAATGCAATTATATGGAAGGGGTTGGAACACAAAACCGAATTACGAGAAGCTCGTTTAACAAATCAATATGGTGTAAACTCTGAGTTCCTTGTAAAATATTGGGTGACCTTTAATGATGGTAGAAAATTCTCTTATTCTATAAAAGTATTAGAAAAAGAAGGAAAGTTGACTTTATTAAGATTTGAACCTCTTAATACAAATATTGCTAGTACATTTTATTCTCCTGAAACCAATTTTAAGCTTCCCGACTATGAAACTAACAGAACTAAAATTTATATCGCTTATACTTCCATATTCGCAATACTTCTTATCCTAGTTTTATTAGCATTCTGGCAAAGAAAACACCTACTATTACTCGCCACTCCCCTACCCTTTATTTACAAACAAGGGATAACGATATACAATTTTAAAGGTATTGAGGTGATATCTCCCAAAACATATTTTGGATTACCCCATTATGAAAATATTGATCTTCATTTTTCATCTATATCATTGACCACAACCGGTGCATTCTATGCATTGACAATAATTGGACTATTTATTATTTTTTCAATTAGAAGAAATAAAAAAATGGCTACCAATTAAAATCGGCAGCCATTTGCTATAAACTTAATCGTAATGAAGCTTAGGATAAAATAGGAATATTTCCTTGCTTACATTCTTCAATCATTTCATCTGGCCAAATACTGGTCTGTATTTCTCCAATATGTGCTTTTTTCAAGAAAAACATACATAAACGAGATTGACCAATTCCACCTCCTATAGACAATGGAAGCTCATCATTAAGTAGCATTTTATGCCACATTAATTCCTTTCTATCCTCTGCACCTGCAATGGCTAACTGCTTATTTAAAGCATCTTTATCTACACGGATTCCCATAGATGAAATTTCTAGAGCTTTTTCTAGAATTGGGTTCCAAAGTAGAATATCACCATTTAACCCTTTAAGACCATTTTCAGATTCTGTACTCCAATCATCGTAATCAGGAGCTCTACCGTCATGCTTTTCCCCATTAGATAATAGTCCCCCAATACCAATTATAAATACGGCACCGTACTTCTTAGCAACTTCAGTTTCTCTCTCATTTGGAGAAAGGTTAGGGTACATATCTGCTAATTCTTGAGTATGAAGAAAGGTTATTTCTTCCGGGAGAATAGGCTTTAATTGTGGGTAACGCTCATACACAATATATTCTACCCTTCTAAAAACGCTATAAATTTTATTTACTATATACTTTAGAAAATCAACAGATCTTTCTTCATTACTAACTACTCTCTCCCAATCCCACTGATCTACATAGATAGAGTGTATATTGGAGAAAACCTCATCGGGACGTAATGCATTCATATCTGTATACACCCCATATCCCTCTTCAATTTCGAATCGGGCCAAAGCAAGTCTTTTCCATTTTGCAAGGGAATGAACAATTTCAGCTTCCTCATCGTTCATAGATAGTATCGGGAAAGTCACAGGTCTTTCTACACCACTAAGATCGTCATTAATTCCAGATCCTTTCTTAACGAACAAAGGCGCTGTTATTCTTCTTAACCTCAATTCTGATGATAAACTAAGCTCAAAAAAGTCTTTAATCAATTTAATTGCTTGTTCTGTCTCTTGTATATTTAATTGTGGTTGATATCCTTTCGGGATTTGTAATTTATAACCCATTATGGCAACATTTAATTAGTTGATTAGCAACTCGCTTTTATTAATTGTATATTAAAAAACAAAAATGCGATAATTAGAAGGAATATCAAAACAGTCTTGAATGAGAAGTCACAAAATGTTAAACTTATAACGAGATTATGGCATTTGGTACATTTTAAGCTGTAATTCTGTGGGCTGCCGACAATAAAAACAAGATCTAGGTTTAGGGAAACTTAAGGTGTATAATAACGTTGCACCACCCTACTTCATGCTCAGAATTTATTTAGAATTCCCCAAAACGTTCTGTTTCTTTTTGTTAAATTAGTTTCGTTGCTGTTTTTACTAACTAAACACAGCGTGTAGATATCAACTTATAAGCCAATGGAAATTACATTAGCTTAATAAACGCGTAATAATAATGAAGTCATCTAAAAATAAAGAACCTCAGCCTGTTGAAGTATCAGGAAATACCCTAAGATGCCCCGTATGCAGTAACAATCTCTTCTGGACCAGAAGAGCTCAACTAAATTCAGCCGTAGCATCTTTCTTCAACTTAGATTGGGCCAATAAAAGTGCCACCTGTTTTGTATGCTCAGATTGCACCCATATATCTTGGTTTCTAGGGAAATAATTTCCTAACAAAAGCATGGAAAAAAGATTTAAAGATGAGAATGGTAATACCCTATAGCGCCCTGTTAACGTTCGAGCAATATTTCATCAATAATCGACATACGAAATAGTTCACCACCAAATGAAAAGAATACATTTTGATAATTTAGGAAAGAGGGGGTTTTGGTTTGCACTAATAATCCTATCATTATTTTTTTTGCTCGTGGGAATATTTGAACCAGTGGAATTTGAGAATCCAAAAATCTACAAATACATAACTGCATGCGGATTTTTTATTCAGGTAGTCTACTATAGTAAACTACCTCGGGGCAAGCTCACAAGGCATTAATGAAAAAAAACGTATTGATTTCGAGGCAAGCCTCGGAGCATTTAAATCTCGATTATCGAGTAAATTATTCTAGTTTAAAAATACCGTACAATGGAATAAGAAAGGCATCGTAATCCGAAATAAAACTTTTATAGGAAAATCAATCCCGTTCAGTCAAATTAGTGAGACCGAGCTCAATTGTAAAATAATAACCTTAACTAAAACTAATGGTCAGGAAATACGGATTGATCTGACTGATGTAGTGGAATCTGATATTGATAAACTAAATGAAATAATCACTAGTAACACCCTAGTTATTAGAAAATCAGCGAATTAAACCAACACTATAGAAACATTATTGAGGTTATTGTAAAATACAGTTCTAACAAAAAAATGCCTTCCTAAACGGAATGGGTTGGCAATGGCAGAGGCTTTATAACCTCACTTAATGAGTAAATTAAATAGAGATTAATTTAAAAAATTCTACCTAATGATTGGAGTAGCACTTCTTTTTATTCTCCTTGGTGTATTTATAAAATACGGCAAAATGTATTTTTTAATCGCGGGTTATAATACCATGCCCAAAAAAGAAAAGGAAAAATATGATATTGAAGGTATTGCCAGTGTATTTAGAAATGCCATGTTTGGAATGGCTTTTATTATTATAGTTGGATACTTTATTGCTAAATGGCTAGAAAACCCAATGATTCAAGATTATGCTTTTTGGACTTCACTGGCTATTGGAATTCCCTACGTGTTAATTGTTTCAAACTCTAAAAAGTACAAAATCCGAAAATAAAAAGACCTAAATAGGAAGTAAGGATAAGCAACATATTACCTGCTATAGGAATAATAATCCATGCTCCTGTTGCAATCACCACTAGTGCAAGCCTGAACCTCGCTTGTACTATATCGTCCCTAAAATATAGAATAACATTACCCTAGGAAAAACATAACTTCTAGCATTACCGGTAATTCCACCTTTAAAAATCAAAGTCCCCCTCCCCTTGTGTTTACAGCCTTTCCTGGACACTGAACTGAATTAAATAAAACGTTTATTTAATGTAACATCTAGAACGCTATTATCTGGCCTGTATCTAAAAGCTGGCTAATTTTCAGCAACATCCTATTCTTACATAGAGCACATTCCTAGTTAATTATAAGAATTGGAAAGAAAGCCGATTGTAAAACACCAATAGTTTTCACATCCAACACCAAAAAACATGGTAGTTGCAAAAAAGTGATAAATTTTCTCCATATTTACGTTGTTAACTGTCAAAAAGAATATTTTCATGAGCAATTATTTTAAAACATACCCAAATAGTGAAGGTTTTTTCGGCGAGTACGGAGGCTCTTTTATTCCGCCGTCACTAGAGGTTGAAATGAAAAAGATAACGGATGCGTACCATACCATAAGTAAATCTCATAATTTTATACAAGAACTGCGTAGCATACGTAAACACTACCAAGGACGTCCAACTCCTGTTTATTACTGCTCTCGTTTATCAGAAAAATACGGAGGACGTATTTACTTAAAGCGAGAAGATTTGAATCACTCTGGGGCACATAAACTAAATCACTGTATGGGAGAAGCCCTTCTTGCCAAGCACCTAGGTAAAAAGAAGCTTATTGCAGAAACTGGTGCAGGTCAACATGGTGTGGCTTTGGCTACTGCTGCCGCTTATTTTGGCTTAGAGTGTGAAATTCATATGGGCGAAGTGGATATTAAAAAACAGCATCCAAATGTGGTGCGCATGAAAATATTAGGGGCAACTATTGTACCTGCTACCCACGGACTAAAAACCTTAAAAGAGGCTGTAGATTCGGCTTTCGAAGCATACCTTAAGGACCCTGAAAACACCATTTATTGCATTGGTTCCGTAGTAGGGCCTCATCCATTTCCAATGATGGTTCGCGATTTTCAACGTGTGGTCGGAATTGAAGCACGAGAACAGTTTTTGGAAATGACCGGGGAATTACCAGATAACGTTGTTGCTTGTGTGGGTGGAGGGAGTAATGCCATAGGATTATTCTCTGCTTTTCTAAATGATGATGAGTGTAAGATACATGGTGTTGAACCCGCAGGACGTTCTATGGAATATGGCGAAAATGCTGCATCCATGACATTGGGAACTCCAGGGGTAATGCATGGGTTTAAATCCTATATGCTAAAAGATGAAAAAGGAGAGCCAGCACCCGTTTATTCTGTAGCTAGCGGACTAGATTACCCTGCTGTTGGACCAGAACATTGTATGCTTAAAGATAATAACACGGTTAACTACGATATTATTAACGACAAAGAAGCTATTGATGCTTTTTACGAACTAAGTCGACTAGAAGGTATTATACCTGCTCTTGAAAGCTCGCATGCTGTAGCCTATGCATTAAAGCTGGCTAAGGAGCAACCTCAAAAATCTATATTGGTCAATTTAAGCGGTAGAGGCGATAAGGATATCGACTATGTTGTGGATACTTATGGTCTACCAGAATAACCTATTTTAGATAAAATAACCAACCCACACCTTAAAGCTCTATTGAAGACAGTAATAACCATTTTCTTGGTGATTAACATAGCTTCGATAGAGCTTTTTTTAATAAGTGAAAGTTCACACCCTACTAGGATATCAACTGCTAGTTACAAGCTTAATAAGAGAAACGAATTATGGATAGAAAGAAATATTGGGAAACAGTTTATAACACAAAAAATCCAGACCAAGTTAGTTGGACGCAAGAAATGCCAAAAACTTCCCTTGAGATTATCCATTCCTTCGGACTAAATAAATCAGCAAAAATAATAGATATAGGTGGCGGATACAGTGAGCTTGTAGATTACTTACTTGATGAAGGATATACAAACATTACTGTACTTGATATTTCTGCTAAGGCCCTAGAAAAAGCAAAAACCCGACTTAGAGAAAAAGCGAATAAAGTAAAGTGGATTGTATGCGACATTACAGAATTTGAACCCACCACTTCTTTTGATTTGTGGCACGATAGAGCTACATTTCATTTTCTTACAAGCCCTGAACAGAAAAGAAAATATATAGAAACTGCAAGAAAGTCTGTAAGTGGATTCTTGACGATAGGAACATTTTCTAAAACTGGTCCTGAAAAATGCAGTGGCCTCGAGATTAATCAATACGATGAGGAAGAATTGTCCAAAGAGTTTATAAATGGGTTTGATAAAATAAAGTGCGCTACAGAAGACCACATCACTCCATTTGGTACAACGCAGAATTTCTTGTTTTGCAGTTTTAAGAGACAATTGAACTGAACAGCCAATAACTACATTGATTAAACATTACTAATCGTGGTTGCTTTTGTTTTACCAAAACATTTGCGTATATATAATACTATGATAGAGATAAAAAGAACCGACTCTAAAAATGCCGAGTTTAAAAAACTAGTGGAATTACTCAATGCAGATCTAGCTGAACGAGATGGAAAAACTCATCCGCTATCTCAATTCAATAATATTAGTAACTTGTATCATGTTGTTTTAGCGGTTAAAGAAGGTAAGGCTATTGGTTGTGGCGCTATCTCTGAGTATGATGTTAACACCATGGAAATAAAAAGGATGTATGTTTCTCCAAAAACCAGAGGACAGAGAATTGGAGAAAAAATCTTATCCGAATTAGAAAGTTGGTCCAAAGAATTAGGAAGTACTAAATGCCTTCTTTTTATGGGATCTAAACAACCGGAAGCTAGCGCACTTTACAACCGAAACGGTTATGCATCCATTCCAAATTACGGTCCATTAAAAGGCATTCCAGATAGCCTCTGCTTTGCAAAAGATTTATTATAATAAATTTATTTGGGGCAAACTACTCAACAAACCACTAGCAATCCATCTCTTTAGATTAAACCATGTAAAAGGTACAGGGAAGTAACACAAAAACTAAATGAAAAAGAATAAAATAGTTTCAGGAGGCATCGGTGTATTAGTTGGATTCCTAATTTTTATATTGATCATTGATCTCTTATCTAAGCCAAACAATGTGCCGGTTTCATTAAGACCCATAGAAAGCATGGAAACTTATGTTTTTAGTTTTGTTTATAGCATGGGAAATCTCGGATGGGTATTGGGAAGCTTACTGTTAATTGGATATCTAGTATTATGTTACTTTCTAGGAAATTGGATTCGCAAAATTATGTTTAAAAACTAACACTCTTCAAGCCCAAACCCTCTCACTTTTAGAGCAAATAGCGTCTTACTTGCTGCCGATATGCAAATTCAGTTTTAATTTGTTAAATTCGCAGGTCACCTTCATAACTAACCAAATAACAATACGTTAGACATAATTCAACCAATAATTCTTTTACTACATTTAAAAGGAGAAATAAGAGTTTACATAAAAATTATTAACGGGAGTCAGACACCATAAAAACAGAAAACACAGTAAAATGAGACAAGTATTTTTATTTTTATTGACATTAGGACTATTATCTTGTAATCAACAAACGGGCAACACTAAGGAATTACAAAACCGAATTGACAGTTTGGAAGTTAAATTGGCTAATACCTACAAGCCTGGTTTTGGAGATTTTATGGGCACCATACAAACGCATCATGCTAAGCTATGGTTTGCAGGACAGCACGAAAATTGGAAACTTGCCGATTTTGAAGTGCACGAATTAATGGAAGCTATTGAAGCTATTGAGGAGTACCACCCCGATAGAAAGGAAACTCAATTAATAGGAATGATATATCCAGCCATAGATAGTGTAGACATTGCTATTGATCAGAAGGACCTTAAAAAATTTAAAGAGAGTTATACCCATCTCACAAACACCTGCAACAAATGTCACCATGCAACGGAAATGGAATATGTTGATAGAGGTCAGTATTTAAATACGTATCTTTATTTATAGTAAAGATATAATATTATGGATGTTTTCAAGGGTCAAAATCTTCTAGAGTTCTCTGATCGGTTCAAAACCGATGATGATTGCAAGGAATACTTAGCTTCGATAAAGGCTAAAAGTGCTTATAAATGTACTCGTTGCAACCATACCGCCTGTCAAATCCGCAAGGACTTCGGCAGACAGTGCAATATCTGTGGCCATATCGAATCCGCTACCGCCGATACACTTTTCCATAAGGTCAAGTTCGGTGTCAGAAAAGCGTTTTTCATCTGTTTCGAGATGGCAACCACCACCAAGAGCCTATCGGCAAGTTATATGTCGGTTCGCTACGGTGTTACGGAAAAGACCGCCAGGCTTTTTATGCACAAGGTCAGGGAAGCAATGACCTCCAGCGGCAACGATCCCATGGACGGAGAAGTACACGTTGACGAGTTTGTCCTTGGCGGAAGGGACGAAGGCAAAACGGGAAGGAGCTATGATGGCAAGAAAAAGAAGGCCGTGACAGCCGTACAGCTTACCCAGGATGGCAAGGTAAAGAGAATGTATGCAATGAAGATCGATGATTTCTCCGCACGGTCCCTACAATACATCTTTGTGAACCACATCAGTCGGGAAGCGCAGGTAACAACCGATAAGTGGAGGGGCTACAGGCCCATAGCCAAAGCATATGACATCACCCAGATAGAAAGCAACAAGGGGCTGAACTTTAAAGCACTCCACACAATGATCCACCAAGTGAAATCTTGGATAAGGACAACCTATTCCTGGGTGAGCGATGATAATCTGAACAGGTACTTCAATGAATTCTGTTTTCGGATCAACCGATCACAGAGCAAGGCAACCATATTCAACAACCTTATCACCAAGATGGTGCAGGGAGAGAAAATATATCAATCACAATTAATAAGTAACTAACTACTGACCTCTA
>NZ_AUKX01000075.1 GCF_000424985.1 Arenibacter latericius DSM 15913 | reverse complement strand
CATGCAACTTTTCTTTTCATACCTTAAGATACGAAAAACAGTACTTTTCTTAAAATATAAAGCACAAAAAAGAGGCTGCCTTTTTAGACAGCCTCCTTAGTAGCGGGAACTGGACTCGAACCAGTGACCTTCGGGTTATGAGAGCAGAATATATTGGTTTTTAATGGTCTTAAAAAAGCTTAAATTACTTGAAATCAGTGAGTTAGTAAAAATTAGAATACAGGTAAAACCATATAAAACTGCCAAATGTTGTACATATGTTGTACAGTAAATTAGTTGCTTTTCATTATCTTTAAGGTAAAATCATTGGAAATAATGGCAACAATTAGAATCGTTCTCAGAACAAATTTCGCTAAAAAAGATGGAACCTCACCACTTGCCATTCGCATTACTCAAAATCGCAAAACGCGATTTGTGTACACAGGTAAATATATTTTAGAAAAGGACTGGAATAAGGACTTGTGCAAGGTCAAAAAATCCTATCGAAACTCTACAAGACTCAATAATTACTTGCTCGTTAAATTAGCCGAAGCAGAAAGAATTGTATTGGAAGCAGATATAGCGGATAAACATATTACAAGTAAGGAAATTCAGAAGAAGGTGCAGCGAAAGGGAGGCAGCGTTTCTTTATTTCAATTTGGAGCACAAAGGGTGCTAAACAAGTATCAAGCAGGGGTGTTTTCGGTGTGTAAACCAGATTTATCGATTCTGTATAATCTTCGGGAATTTAAGAAATGGAATAAATTTGAAGAACGGGAAACAGTTGTAAATGGGATTAAAGAGCGTAGGCGTCAACGTGTGGGAAGATCTAGAAAACCTGGTTATTCTTTTACGGAGGAGGTAAGACGACAATTTGAAAAAGATACCTCCTTATATTTTGAGGATGTAACTGTATCCTTTTTGAGCAATTTTAAAATATTTTGTATTTCATATCTAAATCAGAAAACCAGAACCGTCACGAATCAGCTTGTATTTATCCGCACTCTTTTTAATGCGGCCATAAAGGAAGGGATAGTGGACGCTAGATAATATCCGTTTTCGGGAGAGAAGGAGCGTATTCGTATTAAGTCTGGCCATAAGATTGGCTTAAATAGAGAGGAAATTGGGCGATTGGAGAACGTGCATCTGGAAGAGGAGTCTTCTATGTGGCATACGCGGAATGTCTGGTTGTTTTCCTTTTATTTTGCGGGCATGCGAATCTCGGATGTGTTGCAAATGAAATGGTCCGATCTTAAGGATGGTCGTCTATATTATGTGATGAATAAAAACGAAAAGCCCTTAAGTCTTAAAATTCCCGACAAGGCAAAAGTGATTTTGGACTTGTATAAACCTTTACAATTATCCAATGATGACTTTATTTTCCCCTATCTAAAGGAGGCAAATACAACTAGTAAGCGAGATATTTTTGTGAAATCACGGAATGCCACCAAAATTCTCAATAAGTGCTTAAAGCAAATAGCTGAAAAATGCGGGATTGAAAAGAATCTTTCCAACCACATTGCACGCCATTCCTTCGGGAACATTGCTGGTGATGCCATTTCGCCCTTAATGTTACAAAAGCTATACCGCCATAGCGACTTACAAACTACCATTAATTATCAGGCTAACTTTATCCATAGGGATGCGGATGATGCCTTGGATGCAGTTTTGAATTCTTAGTTATTTGCTGTTAGGTATCGTGTATAACCCAAGTTTATTGAAGGTGTTGTTTTAATATTGAGAGGTTCACTTTGAGCCTCTCAATATAGTAATTGAAACTTTGTGAATACTTTTTTGGAGAATAGTGAAGTGTCTGAAGTTTTGAACTAATTCCGTTTTAGTCATTTACAATCCAACTATTAATCGGCCATAACTGTCCCCTGTGTAAACACCAGAACGCACCTATTTATAAAAATTGTTTTTGATGCACGAAGAATTTAATAAGCCTAATAAAAAATACGTGTAGAACGTTTAAGTAGGCAATTGTACGACAATACTAGAATCTGTAATAGCGAACATAAAGAGAAAGCTTCCAGCCAAGAACTGAAAACCTCTATTATTGAGCATAGGGAACGATTTAATGGGATGCGTGGTATTGATTACGGTACGTTATTCCCGCCAAATCTTAACCTTATCCCACTAGAAAATTTTATAAAAGCTTGGGTGGACGATTATAAAACGATGCAAACCAATATTATTCCGGAAGATAGTCCAAGTTTTACAGACTTTTTGGAAACCGTTAAAAAAGCAGCCAAAGAATACAACGCGTTGAAATTTGAATAAATGAGTAAAAACCCAATAACCAACCGTCAAGATAACGCTCTACTAAAGAAGCGATTAGAGAATCTAATTTCAGCATGTCGGTAATAAAGACTATAATAGGTTTCTATATTTTTTCAGTAACGTAAAGTAGAATTTGCTTTTTAGTGTATATTTGTAAAATATGTTTTACGTTATGTCTAGAAGCAGGATGGTATTGCTGCCTAAAAATAAGAAGCTTTTACAAGCAGTGGGAGAAAATATTAAGTTAGCACGCTTACGTAGGAAACTAACAATGGATCAGGTTTCAGAGCGAGCAGGAATTTCTCGTCCCACACTTTCTTCCCTAGAAAAAGGAAGTCCTTCAATTTCTTTAGGTATTGTTCTCCAAGTTTTGTTAGTATTAGGGTTGGAGAAGGATATATTGCTTTTGGCCGACGATGATGTATTGGGTAGGAAACTACAAGATGCCGCTCTAACCGTAAAGGAGCGCGGCCCAAAAAACATCAAAAAATAATGACACTGGAGCGTAAAGAAATATTTGTATATGCACATTGGGATGGAATTGAAGCTCCATTCTTAATGGGAAGTTTATTTGCTACGCCATCCAGAGGGAAAGAAATATTTTCCTTTGAATATGATAAAGAATGGTTGCAATCGGATTATGCCCAGATCTTGGATCCAGACCTACAACTATTCGAAGGAGCCCAATACCTCAATGATGAGAAATCTAATTTCGGTATTTTCTTGGATTCCTCACCTGATCGATGGGGACGGGTGCTAATGATGCGCAAAGAGGCGGCCAAAGCCAGAAAAGAAGATCGTCGCCCTAAAGCCTTAATGGAGTCAGATTATCTACTTGGAGTTTACGACCATAACCGAATGGGGGGACTTCGTTTTAAAACAGTAAAGGAGGGTTCTTTTTTAGATGATAATGAAGCTATGGCCGCACCGCCTTTCGCTGCGCTTAGAGATCTTGAATTTGCCAGCCTACAACTAGAGAAAGATGATGCCCCAGATAATCCGGAATACCTAAGATGGCTCAATATGCTAATGGCCCCCGGATCTTCATTAGGAGGTGCAAGACCTAAGGCAAATATACAAGGCACCGATGGTAGTTTGTGGATTGCTAAATTTCCAAACCAAAATGACCAGCAGGATATAGGTGCTTGGGAAATTCTAGCGTATCGGCTTGCGATACAATCCGGTATTGAAATGGCACCATCAAGAATCCAAAAATTTTCGCATCACCAACATACCTTTTTAACAAAACGCTTTGATAGGAAGATCGATGGTACCCGTATCCATTTTGCCTCTGCCATGATCTTATTGGGATATACTGACGGAACCGACTATCAAGATGGGGCCAGTTATTTAGAACTGCTGGAATTTTTAATGCAGAATGGGGCTGATGTTGATAATGATCTCAAGAAGTTATGGAGACGTATTGCTTTTAATGTATGTATCTCCAATACGGATGATCACCTTCGCAATCACGGATTTCTGTTAACGGATTCAGGCTGGATACTTTCACCAGCTTATGATATCAATCCAACCCCGAACGGCACAGGGTTAAAACTTAATATTTCAGAAAATGACAATGCTTTAGACTTAGACGTAGTAAGGGAAGTCGCTCCTTATTTTCGGTTAAAAGAAAAAGAAGCTAATGCAATTATCAATACAATTCGGCAGAATGTAGGTCAGTGGCAACAACTAGCGATGGATTTAGGTATTCCAAGAAATGAAATGAAATTAATGAAGAATGCCTTTAAGCATTAAACTAGCAGCTGTAAACTAATTTGTGTTTTTGCTTTTAGAAAATTGCTGTTAGGTGTCTTGTAGCGCCTGAGTTTTATTGAAGGTGTCGTTTAAATATTTTGAGGTTTATTTTGGATCACCTCGATTATAATTAATGAAACCTTGTGAATATGTGCTTTTGAGGGGTTTATGAAATGGCAAAAAAAGTTTTGATCTAATATTGTTTTACTCCTTTTCAATCCAACTACTGAGCAGTTTTGTGAGATTGATCACAGGAAGCAGAATTCCATTCCATGGAGAATTGATTGTTTTTCATAACCCATCCCCTCTGAGTTGGGTATGATATCAAAATATAATTTAGTACCACTCTGTTTATAGAAGATTTTTTAGACCTTGGAAACAATTTAGCGGAGGCAAGGTCAGATGTTCAAGAATAATATATTGTTGAGGTAAAAGACTGCGATTTTTTTCTGGATATCGTGGTATTTGAATGCGAATTGAAGGGGTATTAAGATTTGGTTGATTTTATGTTTCGTTCAATTTCCCTGATACAATGCTTATTTTTGACAGGGATGTGTACAATATAGGTCAAACATGGAAAAACTTATAGGGGTCATACAACGAGTAACCTATCACAACAGGGAGAACGGATGGACAGTTTTGAGGGTTGCCCCTATAGGCAAACCCCATGAATTGAAAACGGTAACAGTGCATCAAGCTAATGTATTTGCTGGGGCCACCATGGAGTTTGAGGGAGAATGGGTGCAACACGCTAAGTATGGGGAACAATTTAAATCGCATAGCACCTTTGAGCGGAAACCTTCCAGTGCATCGGCATTGGAAAAATACATTGGATCTGGCCTAATCTATGGAGTGGGACCTAAAATTGCCAAACGGATCGTGAAACATTTCGGAAAAGATACCCTGGATGTTTTTGAAAGTGATATTGAGCGATTGAAGGAGGTCCCCGGAATAGCGCAAACAAAACTGGAGCAAATAGAATCTTCTTGGACGGAACATAGAGAGATCCGCAATGTAATGCTGTTTCTGCAGGAATATGGTGTAAGTACCTTATTTGCGGTCAAGATTTATAAAACCTATGGGAATGATGCCATTAGGATTGTGGAAAACAATCCTTACCAATTATCAAAGGATATTTATGGTATTGGTTTCTTTTCTGCCGATAAAATAGCATTGAGTATGGGGATTGCAAGAAATAGTCCCAAACGAATGCAAGCAGCAGTGAGTCATGTTCTTTCCGCTGCAAGGGAACAAGGCCATTGCTACCTAGAGTTGGAGAATATTCAAAAAGAGGTCAAAACCCTCTTAAAGGAGGATTTTTCCGATTTGTGCCAGGAGGTAGTACGCCAAATGGAAAAGAATAACGATTTAAAAGTTCGGTTAAAACAAGAAGAAGAACTAGCGGTGAAATGCTATTACTCTAAGTCCTTGTATTTTGATGAGTTGCACACTGCAAAAATTACGAGGTCTTTTCTTAAGAATGAGGTGGTCATTGATGCAGAAAGAGTTAATAATTGGTTGAAGCGCTTTAATAAACTTCAAGAGTTTCCCTTGAGCGAAGAACAGTTTGATGCCGTTTACGGAATTTGCCAACATCCCTTTTCAATTTTAACTGGCGGACCAGGATGTGGAAAAACGACCACTACAAAAGCCTTGGTGAAACTATTGTTGGCGATGAAGAAAAGAGTGACCCTTGCAGCACCTACAGGTAGAGCAGCGCAGCGAATGAGTGAAGTAATAGGGGAGGAAGCACAAACCATACATCGATTACTGGTCTGGCAACCACACACAGGACAATTCAAGAAAAACGAGGAAGATCAACTGGATACGGATTTTGTCATTATTGACGAGAGCTCTATGCTCGATATCTCCATAACGGCATCCCTTTTAAAAGCAACCCCTCTTTCAGCACAGCTACTGCTTATTGGCGACCCCAATCAATTGCCCTCGGTAGGAGCCGGTAATGTGTTGAAAGATTTGATAGAAAGTGAAGAAGTGCCGGTTTTTAATCTAAAAAAGGTGTTCAGACAGGCCAGCGAAAGCCAAATAATAAAATTCGCCCACGGAATAATTCAGCGTAAAATTCCCCGCATAGAATCGCCCATCCATATGCCGGATATCTGGAATAAAAAAGTGGATTGTCTTTTTATAGATTCGGAAGAAGCGACCAAGGAGCAAACGCTTTTCATTAAGAAAATAAGAAAGTCAATGCGGTATGTGATAGATAATGAAGGTTTAGCTTTTCTACGGGAGCAGGGAGATGAGGAATCGGATGATAGGTATAAAACCATCACCCAGGAGAAGGATATTTACATTAATCCTACCAGTAAAGAGGAAATAGAAAGGTTAAAAAGCACTGGAGTTCGCTCGTATATTTTTAATATTCCTAATAAATTCTTGCACACCAATATTGAATCGCTATTGCGGTCGGAATCAAATGCGGAAGCCTTAAAAGGGATTGTGAAAAAGATTCATCCTTGGTCCAGTATTAATTATGGATTTACCGCCTCGGAAATGGTGGTAAGACTCTATGCAAAAACAATTAAAGAGCGCTTGGGAGAGCATACGGAGGTACAGATCATGACCCCCATGACGGTTGGAAGTATGGGATCGCGTAATCTGAATCAACTAGTACAGGAAGCCGCTAATCCAGAAAAAGAAGGAATTGCAAGTTTAAAAGTTGGCGACCGTACATTCCGTGCCGGAGATAGGGTGATTCAGCGAAGAAATAACTACGACCTCGAAGTATTTAATGGGGATATTGGGTACATAACTGCAATTGATAACCCATCCAACTCTTTAGAGATCACCTATAAAGCAGGTGAAAATATACGTCAGGTACACTACGAAAAACAAGATGTTTTAGACTTGGATTTGGCTTATGCCATTACCATTCATAAATCCCAAGGGAGTGAGTTTGACGCGGTAATAATTCCAGTGGTGTTGCAGCATTTTAATATGCTTTATCAAAACCTGATTTATACCGCACTTACACGGGCCAAAAAAATGGCTATATTTGTAGGGACTCGAAAAGCATTGGGTATTGCTGTCAGAAATATTGATAACCGTACCAGAAAAACGATGCTGAAAACCATCGTCCAAAACGATAGATAATTTCTTTGTTTTTTCAAAAGCACTAAAGTTATCATATCGACTCTTATAAAAAAACATCCATTTATGGTTTTACAATAATTAATAAAGGCAAAACAAATTATTGATACCCTTTAATCTTTATGCTTTCTCTGCAAGAGAATTTAAAAATATATGATTTCCCATAGTGTTTTAGAAAAAAAAGCATTTTTGAAACATGATTGGGGTCTTTACGTAATGATTACCGAGCATACCAAGAATAAAATTTCGTTCATTATAGGCGCTGGGAAGATGAAAAGCGTAAATTTGGCCCTATTGGAGGCGACCATAAAAATGAATTTTTTTGTTCCTCAATAGTTCATCCATTAGGTCCAATAATAAAAATAGATACTGCCATATTGGTTAATACCCATACCTGATTGTAACATGGATGAATTTATAAATAAAATCCCCGATGTAATTATAAGCCGTGGCCAAGAATATTTCACAAATGGCCATGTATTAAAATTACAAGAGAAAAGTAAGGGAACCTGGTCTGCAAAGGTTTCAGGCAACTACGGAAACTACAAGGTGAAAATTGAAACTGATGGTGTAGGTGGCGTTCGTAGTTACTTTTGTGATTGCCCTTACGACGGGGTCATTTGTAAACATGTCGCCGCAGTAGCTATTGCAATAATGGAAAAACAATCCGTTACCCATATAGAGCAGCAACAACCAAATCCACAAAATAATTGGGAACACTTAATAGAAACTACTAGTGCGGAGGATCTAAGGAGCTTTGTGCGTGACTATGGAAGTCAAAATGAAGGGTTCAGACGGCACTTCGTTTCAACCTTTTCAAAGCCGGAAGCTATAGACCATCGCGAAACTATAGGGTACTACCAATACCAGGTTAATGGGATTTTTGAGGATTATGAATATGGAGGGTATATTGATTATCGCCATAGTTACAAGGCCATGCGTGATGTTGATCATTATCTTATCCTAGCCAAGGATTATTATGGGAAAGGAAATTTTAGCGATGCCTTTTCCATTGTAGCTGCCATCGCCATGGAAGGTGTCAAAGCCATTCAATACATGGACGATTCCTCGGGTCAATGCGGTGTTGCCATAGCAGAATCTTTTGAAATGATTGGAAACATCCTGAACACAACCGATTCAAAAACCTTACAGAACACTATTTTTGAATGGCTACATAAACAAGTGCAGAACTCCGATTATAATGATTACGGTGTAGGAGATCATTTAGAAACGCTATTTTTTGAAACTGCCATCGTATTGAACCACCGGAATAAGGCCCATCAATTTCTGGACCTTAAAATCAAGGAACTGGCCGATTCGGAAGGTTGGAGTAAAAAGTATTACTTACAAGAATATTTATTGAAAAGGATTGACCTCTTGCAATCCGAAGGAAAAACCGAGGAAGCTGATACTATAATTGACGCGTATTTGAATTATAGTAAATTCCGCCAAATTCGGGTGGATAATGCCCTCGCCGATAATGATTGTAATCAGGCTAAAGGGTTAATCCTTAAGGGTATTCAAATTGCAGGTCAAGAAAATGAGGCGGGTACAATTCATGATTGGAAAGTGCAATTGCTTGAAGTGTATAAGCAGTTGGGAGATGATACCCAATATCGTAATCTTGCCAGAGAACTGTTTGTAGAGAACACTTCAGAGATTGCGTATTACAGGTATTTTAAGCAGACCATTCCCCTTGGCGACTGGGAATTTGAACGAAATCGCTTGATTACTGAGTTGAAAAAACGCCAACAGCGCTATTATCAGGGAATACCACCGAACGATTTGGCCCAGATTTTCATAGAGGAAGGAATGACCTTAGAACTGCTCCAGCTTGTCGGGGGGTCAAACAATATTTACATGATCATGGAATTCACCCATCTACTGGATCCTGAATATTCGGAAGAATTATTGGGCTTCTATAAATCAGCCATCGAAATTGAAGCTACTAATACCGGTAGAAATGAATATAAAGCCTTGGTGCGCTATTTAAAAAAGATGGCAAGTGTGAAGGGTGGGCTTTTAGCTGCTCAAGAATTAAAGGAATCCTTACTTCAACAATACAAGAACAGACCCGCTATGAAGGAAGAATTTCAGAGATTACAATGGGTTTAGCGAATTGTGTCTTCTTATTATTGGACAAGTTTCACGGATTTATGATATCCGTATGAGGCTGTCTAAAAAGGCAGCCTCTTTTTTGTGCTTTATATTTTAAGAAAAGTACTGTTTTTCGTATCTTAAGGTATGAAAAGAAAAGTTGCATG
>NZ_AUKX01000074.1 GCF_000424985.1 Arenibacter latericius DSM 15913 | reverse complement strand
ATTTACTGATGTCCACGCCCACTGTTTCCATTATTTTCATAATTTTATGGTGTTTAAAAATGGTTGCGTTGACTAACACCTTTAGTAGGTAGAGACTGAAATTCTATTTGGTCCTTGCAACCGGGTTAATAAAGAACGGGGACTAATACAGGCGATAGGCCATAAACCTAGAACGACACAAAGTTCACCCCGTTCTTTTTCAATTATGGTTATTAACAAAGTTATACTTATCAACAAAGAAAAAAGAAGCAAAAAAAGAAATCTCATCATCATAACTATTATTCTTTTTTGTATTCCTTTTATTTACTAAATATAACTTTATAAATCTAAAGGAATGACATACTCGAGCAGGCTTGCACCCTCTAGATTAATTATCTATTTTGCAGTAGATAAAAGATACCCATGTTGGTCACATTCAGCGGCTATAGTTACATACGGCTGAATGATACTCGCTTACCATTCCGTAACGAAACCAAAACCGTTATTCAATAGTTAAAAATTACGATCAACAATAGAACCATAAGATTAAAATTGTAACTTTGATAATATGGATTTAAGTTTAGAAAATAAAAAAATAGAATTAATTCAATGGCTATCAACATTGAACGACAAGTCTCTGATTGATAAACTAATGAAATTAAGAGAAAAAGAAAAAAACGACTGGTGGAATGAAATTTCCGCAAGCGAAAAACTTTCTATTGAAAAAGGGATTCAGGATGCTGACAATGGAAAACTGACTTCCCACTCAAACGTGAAAGAAATTTATGAAAAGTGGCTATAAAGTACTGTGGACTGACCACGCAATATCTGAGCTTAAAGAAACCATTGAATATCTAGAAAATAATTGGACTAAAAAAGAGTTAAGAATTTTCTCTGCAAAATTAGACCACACAATTGAACTCATCTCAAAGTCACCCGAAATATTTCCTGCATCTATCGAGAAAAAGGACATTCGGAAAGCTGTAGTCGAAAAACATAACAATCTCTACTATCGAATTAATAAAAATTCAATTGAGATTGTTTCTTTGTTTTCTAATAAAAGGAAACCGACTAAGAAGAAAATATAAAAAAACATTGCATTATGGAGTAAATGGGGCTGCTCCTAATAGAAACGGACTGTGCCTCTTACACCAAAGTACGGCTCTCGCCCGTCTATTTAAATCAGGTAATTATACGGCGGCTCAATAATGAAGCTTAACGTGTAATAACTCCGATTTTGTCTGAAAGTTTTAGGGGTTAATAATTGTTGTTTCGACTCTATAAATATAATTCTTACCTGTCAGATTTTATCGTGGTTACTTCAGTCTCAAAAGTTCAATTAAAATCTACATCCCAAGCCAATTCCCCTTGTATTTGGAATAATCCGTAAGCTCGTCCTTAAACCCGTTATAGGCTTCTTCCTCTTGGGAGCTGGTAGGGCCCATAAGCGTTTCCAGGGCGTTCCAGCCTGCTCGGAGTGTGTTGGCTTGCGCTCTACGATCCCGCTCCGTGGCAACGGCCACCAGGGCCTCCTTAAATCCGTTTGCCATATGGTGCTCCACTAGTTCGGACGGCAAATTGGGTAATACACCTTCCAATACGTAACTATACGCCGCCTGTTTATAAAGTCCGCGTTCCATTAAGTGCCCCATCCAAAAGCTTTTCAAATTGTCCTGCCCTTTGGCTATCAAATTGTTCAGGATGATGGACTGCCTGGCCATGGCACTAGAAAGCTCAGGGGACGATTGCAAATAGTCCTGCATTTTCGTTGAAAGCGATACGGTTACCGAATGTTTGGAGTATATGGAGCCTACCCAGAGTTTTCCTCCCTGCTGTTCAAAATAAAAGCCTCGGGCATTGAAAAAGGCGATGTAGTCCTTGGGCGATTTCTCAAAGGGCGCCTGCATCCGTTCGGCGTAGCGATGGTAGGCCTGTAGGGCCAAGGTATCGAACCGCTCTCTAAAGGTTGGAGCAATAGCATTGTAGAGCTTCGGGAATACCATGGGCAAAAATAGGGCGGTGGGACCCGGTTTTATCTCTTTGGCAGGTTTGTCGTGCAGCAGCCCTTCCAACAACTTTTCATTTTCATCTGCAAAACCAGGAGGGGTAGTTGGGTTTGCACTCGTCTGTAGTAGGTTGTTGCCCAGTTCCACCGGTACTTGGTGGAGCTTGGAATTCGCATAGGTCAGTGTGCCTTCATTGTATCGTACGCCCAGACTTTGGACAAGCGCCCCAAGGACCTCCCTTTGGTCCGGGGCATAGATGAACAGCTGGTCCCTGGCCCGTTGGATTAGATCGGCCTTCTTTTGCAACTGCTCTTTTTCCTTATTAATGGCGGAAGTATATAGCTGCTCACTAAAAGGGTAGTAGTGGGAGGCGATTACCTTCCATAAGGTTCGGTTATCGGTATGCAGGTATTTCTTAAGGAAGAGAAAGCGCTCCGATTTCATCATTTCCCTAACCAAAACATCTAAAGGAGTTTTAAGGATATGCTCGGAGAACAAGGGCTTGTACCTCAATTCCCTATAGGTCTTTTGGTAAGCTTCCCTTATGCAACGTTGGAACGCCAGTTCCAATTGCCTGCTATCCATATACATTTGGGTGTGTTCGGTTTGAAACAAGTCGGGGTTCTCTTGGATACCAAGGTCCCTCCCAATCTCATCACTGCGCAGCACATAGCCCGATTTATCATGGATGGTGAAATCCTCCACCTGTCCCTGATCGTTATAGCTTAACCCACAATCGAGCTTTTGATGGGAGCTTAAGATTTCGGGGAGGTGTTCAGGGCGAAGGGTCCTAAAAAGCTTATAGGTAGTACGTACTTGCTTTTCCAAACGTTTTTTCACCATGGGCAATAGAGCCGATTGTTGATTGCGCTCAAAGAGCTGTTGGAGTTTGGGACCGGAGAATTGGGGGTGTACGGTATAGCCGCCAATAAAACGGGATCGGTATCCTTCCTTGGTCGCAATGCCATAAGCTACCCCTACCCTACCGGAACGCTCCACTACCTTCAGTTGGATATGGTACTTTTCCAGTAGTATGGCAAGCTCATCAAAACTCCGCACCTTATATTTCTGCAGGGTATTGTTTAGGATGTCCTGCATATAGTAGCGCACCCCGTTACCATCCTGGGGGCTGAACTGGGGCGTTTCCAGTTTGGGGAGCTCTCGGACCGTCTTTTTATTTGGCGAGGGGGAAAGACCAAACTCTTTCTCCAAGTATTTCTGGGCGGCCATGCTCCTTCTATAGTCAAAGGATAGGTTGATCTGGGTACAGTCCTCCCTGATCGTACTGGAGACAATGTGCACATGCTCGTGCTCGGTATCGTGGTGCCGTACCACGATGTAGGGCTGCTCCCCATAGCCCATGTATTCCATATAGGCTTTGGACAGGGCCAAAAAGGTGTCATCGTCCAGGTGTTCATCAGGGGGAAGGTTTAGGGTGGCATGTACATAGCGTTTTTCGGAGGCATGGCGGAAGCCCAAAAAGACCAGTACCTGTTCAAAGATCTTAAGGTTGGTATCCGTATCGGAATAGGTATTGTGGAAGCCAAGGATATTAGATTCCGGTTTCCCCAGTACGTACTTCAGCACGCCTTGTACTTTGTTCCGATATAGGAGTCGTGCGATCATTGCGGGCTTGTATTATCAATAATTTTATTCAATGTATGGACCAGTTCATTGGCCCTTTTCATTTCGTTTACAAGGCTTGCATTGGGGCTCCGACGGTTCTTGTAATGGGCCACCTTTACCAATTGATTGAGGTTGCTACCTATTTTGTTCAGTTGATACCCGACCTTAGGCGTACTAGCAGGGAGACATTCAATAGGCGCTACCTCTTTGTTTAGAATGAGGGTTCTTAAGAAAGGGCCCACCGTACCTCTTTTATGAAAATCGACCTGATAGGAACGCAGAAGCGCCTTCACCTTCTCCAGTTCTTGGGTATTGAACCGGAGCATAATGGTATGCTTTCGCTTGCTCTCCCCTAACCGTTTCCTGCCGATGTTGCCAATTGCCATGGTTTTTCTTGTTTTTCACTGCCGAGGGCAGCTTTTCACTTCGTTAGAAGTAGGAGTTTTGCGTTACGCAAAACATAACTTGCTATCCGTTAAAAACGGATAATCCTATATAAATATAATACATCACAAACAAACCTAAAAGGCTTATTTACAGTATTTTACAAGTAAAACCAATTAAAGGTAATTAAAGACCAATATAGACCAGCCCTGGTTCTTAATGGTCTTTAATTCATTTGAAAAAATGGTGGGAAAAGATGAAAATAGGTCGAATTCATAGCGAGGGAGAAAAAGGGCAAGGGGTTTTTCACCCCTTGTGCTTTGGTGCGGGCCCGAGGCGGTCGAGCAAGGCTGAGGGAGAAATCCTCCCCTAGCGGATGGGAATAAAAGTGGGTAGGGAAAAGAATAGGATCGGAAGGTTGGCCCGATGGCCGCAAATTCCCCAGTTTCTAAAACGATATCCCTTTTTAATACTTAAATTTAGTTTTTAACCCAATACTCTTTAGCGGTAAATTCTCCAAGCCAGGTATCTTTTCAACCATTAAATCCATAAATTCTTGTTTAGTTTTCACTTCTGGTAAGTTTTTTAAAGCACTGAAATTAGAATCTGAGAACCCCAACCACTCCTTCTTGCCAACATATACTTCATTAACATTTATAAAAGCATTTTCCGATACCACGTTTCCTGTTGGGATTTCTGCTTTTTCAAAATAGGTTTTTAGCGTTGGATATTGGTCTACATAGGGGGATTGGTCATAATTGACCGCTTCCATTCGCTTCTCAAAAAGTCCACCTTCATCCAAGACCCATTTTGCCCAAGTTTGCAATCTATTTCCCGTACGGACACCCACTTTACCTTCAATGAAAAAATTATTTTTATAAATATTATCGGACCCACCACCAATTAAAACATTCAATTTTCCGGCTTTGTAGAAGACATTATCGGTAACTATTAATCCACAAGCTGCATCATCATGATACACTGCACTAGTGTTATATACATCTGGAATATTCGCAATATAATTATACCTCACCACTGTCCCTCTTTCAGATGGATCCCTACCATAGTAAATAGCTCCCATGTCCTCTACCTCTAGACATACCTCGTGAATATAGTTGTATTCTATGGTATGATTATTTCCATGCATTAAGATGGCCACACTTGGCAGGTCGTACATTTCACTATGTATTACTTTGTTGCCAACCCCTGTTAAGTGCACGGCAGGTCTATAAGATTTTTCAACCCTATTTATATCATAAAACAAACAATTCTCCACAATGTTATTCCCCTCTTCCAAGGTTATCCGGTTGCCGCCTCCCAAGGATACACCTCCAGCCCCTAACTGTGAGAAGGTAGAGTTTATAATTCTGTTATTAGAACCACCTTCTCTATTAAAAGTGGTGTTACTATATAAATGCTGTAGCAAACTTCCTACTACGCCAGTTTTTGCCCTTCCTGTACCTTCATGTCTATACTCAGTAAATGCTTCTATCCCCTTTCCTACTGCAATTCCTAAACTGCCTAGGTTTTTAAAAGAGCATGCATCTATAGTAACCCCGTGAGTGTTTGCCATAGCAATACCCATTCCACGTGAATTCTGAAATGAAATACCTTTTATGGTAATATTCTCCGCTCCCTCAATTTGAAAGAAAGGGTCTTCAAGAATAGAAAACTCCACGCTCGAAATTTTATCTACATCAGAAATAAAGTATAGGATTCCCTCTTCTTCATCGATATAATATTCCCCTGGGGCGTCTAATTCCGTCAAGATATTTACACCATACCATTTTTGCCAAGGTTTTCCATTTCCATAGCCATATAAGGTAGCCGATGCCGTACTAATGGTTTTCTCAAGGGTATCTATACTTGAAATCCTCACCATATCATCCGCATAACCATGCATAAAGTAACCGGACATCCAGGCGTTTTTCTCCTTGGCCCAATTACTAATTCGCAAAGAATCGTACTTAATTACCCCTCCTCTATCGGAGAAATCATCCTCACGGGGAACAGCTCCTTTCTCCAATACCTTACCCATTGGGACCATGCCTGTGTTGGGCCAACGTGCCAAATGCATGGCTTTTTTATTTATGAATAACTCACCCCATGCAGGACCATAAGGACGAGAAAAGCCTACGTTTCGCAATTTCCCATAATTCCTAACCCCTAATGCCCTAAGGTTGATCTCATAAACGGAAAGGGACCGATTCTTGGGGTTGGATACGTTATCACTAACACTTAGGTGTCTAATGGGTATAGATATCCCTCCTGAGAGAACCACCTCCTCATCCTGATAGGCTTTGATGGTAATATGGGAATGATGTTCCTTTAATTGCATCGTATTTTGAACATGGTAAACCCCTTCCCTTAGGCGGATGTCCACCTTTTTATTGGGGTCTCCTCCTTTCACTTCTACCGCTTTTAACAGGGCCTTTTCTAAACTTTTATAGGGCGATTTAAAGGTTCCCTTTCCCGTATCCCTACCCGTTGGGGAGACATAGATTTCTTGGCACAGGGCAATGTTACCCCATAACAGAAAGACAATACAACTTAGTAACTTAATCATCTAAACATAATTTTTAAACATTGTAAAACATCCTATCTTAAAGTCCCGACACTTCCCCATCCAACTTCCATTCTTCCTTTACATCCAAGCCTAGATGCTTTAAAGCAGTTACCGCAACATCCACGATATTTACCTGCTTTAATAATTCCCCTTGCACTACATCCTTGCCAGATGCAATATAGAATATGGTCGTATGTTCTGGAATATCTTTCCCATGTCCGTAACCAGTTCCCCCATGATCGGTGGACACCAAAACAAGCCAATTTTCTTTCCCATATTCCTTGCGCCGTTTTAAAGCCTTTACAATTTTCCCAACCTTTTCATCTGCTTTCTCTATAGCGCCAATATACTTATCATTATTTAAGGCATACCCATATTTATGCCCAGCATGGTCTACATCATCCAAGTGCACAAACATGGCATCCACATCTGTGTTTTTCAAGGTTTTCACCACCTCATCAGTTACCTTTTTATCGGTTTTACGATGGATGGTCCCCGTAGCATCGTTTTCCTGTAAAATTGTATGGACCGGCTTCCAATTCGCAATGGAATAGGTTTTTAAATTAGGGGTCTGCTCTTTTGCCCTTCTAAAAAAATGAGGATATTCCTTTACATTGGGATTCTTGTACTCATTGGAATACACCTTGTGCTTTTCCTTCCAAACTCCGGTCAGCATTGAAGTCCAGCATACACCGCTCCAACTTAATGGATCGGTTTGGGCATTAAAGGAGTAGGCACCATTTTGCCAAAGATTATCCAAATGAGGTGTTTTAGCAACTAATAAAGCATCTGGACGGGTTCCATCAATTCCTATAATCAACACTTTATTCTGTGCTGTAACACCCAAATGGCTCAACATGAAAAGCAAACCAAACCCCCAAACCAGCAGTTCATTCCTGCAATCTATTTTGTACATTCTTTTGATACTTAGTTATTATTAATCTTTATAAAGGAATTTGTTCTTAGCTTTTAATAATTATCATTTTTTCTACAATCATCAACTATGAAAGTGTAATGTCCTATTAATTTAAAAAGTTAGGAGAAATTATCATTTTCGGACTGTTCCTACCAGATTCCATATTACTTTGAATTATTTCCCCGTTTTTAACCGAGATGGAAATAACAGTCTTGTTGGGTACATGTAACTTAAAATCCACATCCCAATCTTTCGGCCACGCAGGAAGCAAGTAAACCTCATTATCATCGTATTGTAACAACATACGCTGAAGTGCTATCATAGCTACAGCTCCGTGATCTTGGTCGGGTGTCCAGTCATAATTAGGTCCCCACATTGCAGGAAATCTATAGGCAGCATTATTAGTATTAAAATTGGTTGACATCAATTTGGCAGCTTCCTTGGTGAGTCCAAGATAGGCGGCTTTTATGGCATTTTGTTGCCAACCTCCAGTTTGTTTGAAGGCCCTTCTTTGGAAGGTATTTCTTGCCATTTCCAAATCGGGTTTCCCCACGCCATACCTGCGATAAGGAAATATCGCATACAGTTCAGGGTTTTCAGCATTTTGCTTTCCACTATAGGAATGTGCTGGGGCCAATAGTGTTCTGCCTTCCTCTTCACGTTTTGGGATTTCGGGTATTTCGCCTATCAAACGTGTCCACTGTTCCTTTTGCACCTTATTAATCTCATCACCAGGCAGTTTCAACAATTCACGACATACTTTATTGATTCCAACGATTTCAGGCAAAGGGTTAACGGCAATGCTATAGGTCTCAAGAGCCATGGCAGGGTCGAAACGAATTTTCCCGTTCTGATCACGCCCCCAATGTTGATCATAAAAATCAATGATTTCAGAAACCACCGGTAACAAGGTTTCTTTAAGAAACCTTCTATCCTTAGTAAAGGAGTAATAATCCAACATCATCAACGAAATTTCAAGACCGCCTTGCCAATAATGTCTAATGTATACGTTTTCGGTCATCCCAAGCGGAAGTTCACTCCGATCCCTTCCATAATTGTCATCCACGTAAGTTCCCCAGAAATACATTGTTTCCGGAAAGAATGCCCCTTCATGTTCATAATACGTCTCAGTAGCTAATTTCCTGATGGGCAAGGCATCCCGATACATTTTAAAAAGTGGCTTCATCATCTCAAAATCCCCAGATTCTAGCATTGCCCAGTAAGGCAATCTTGTGTTTTGCCACCAATACGGGCCTCCCCATCTACGATAATCGGCATCGAATCCTTCAAACTCTCCCTTTAAATCCTTGGTATCTACTGTAAACAGCGAGCCATTAAACTTTATGGGTGAAGTTCCCCGACCCGAGCATGCCAACATATATCGCTGGAGTGCATATCCGCGATTAATATTATAAATCTCCTCTTCTTGGCTCTCTTGGCTACTACTAATTTCAATATAACTACGGTTCCAAAATGATTGCCACCATCCCCGGTGATCCTTAAATCGCTTCATCCGTGATTCCTTTGCGATAGAATCCGAGATGGTCATCAGCTGAGCAGCCCAAGTTTCCAATGTAGCGTTTTCAGTTGTATGCGCATATACGGAGACAGCGAATGACTTTACCTTTCCCATTGAGGACAAGGTTGTAGATCCAGTTTTCTTCAATTCTTTTGATTCCATCAATGCACCAAAAGACCTATGTAATAAAGGGTCGCTATTACCTTCAATATATTCGCCCAGACCCTGAAGTTTTAAATTATCCTCCCAGATGGATCTATTATTATGATGTGCCCAAAGTATCTTATCGCCATGCCCCGATAGTACGGTATCTTTTTCAACAATAACATCAGCGGCAGCTGCTCCATGCAAACCATATGCGGAATGCAGCTCGATAGGATTATCTAACTTGCGACTTTCGGTCCTCCAGGACTCCATACTCGCCTTGGCGGTTATAGGACGTTTGCTCTTCACACTTACTTCTACTACAGGGTGGTTTGCATCTACCCATACATCTATGGAAACTTTATCCCTTTTGTCTCCGGCCTCAATACGGATATTCCCATCTTTCAGAATCAATTCTTGACGAAATGAACTCCCTTCTTTAAACGGATTGGGCGTAAGGGATAACCTCACTTTCCCTATTTTCAATAATCGGGCATTTTCACTCCAGGCATCCGTTTTCGCCAAGTAAAAGATGACATCCCCATTCTTTTCCGCCCAGACATTTATTCCAATGTCACCGTTCCCTGCAGGCATGGAGCCCAAAGAACTTTTGCTTGGGCTATTCCAGAGAACATTATATTTATCCGTAGACACCAAAGGCCCCGTACTTTTTGGCACTTGTCCAAAAAACATGTTCGGCACAAATAACAGCATGCTAAAAAACAACCTAAACTGTATGCTACTCATTGTAATTTACTGATTTTAAATGAAATGAATATTTATGTAAAGCACTAAATAATATCGCTTTAATTAAAAATTAGTTGTTCTACAAAATCGTGAGCTACGGGATTGGATTTTAAACGGTTATTAACATCCAACTGACAGATTATAATGGAGCCTTCGCCTATTTTCAATTCTCCGGCTGCCATGGCTGCTCCATGATCCTCTACCCAGTTGGTATTACCGGTAGACAATATTGGGGACCAATTATCAGATAACACAATCTTATCCAAAAATGGTGTAATATAATCTACTTCCTCGTCATACCACATTTTAAAATCGAATGGTTTAGCGTTTTCAGTAAACCTATGACCGGTTTGGGGCGATGTAAAATAATAGCTTCCCATGGAAGTATTTTGAACCTTTACCGAAGTACCGCCAATGTTATGATCACCAACAGGCACATTGTACAAAATCACCTTTTTACCGGATGTAGCCAACTTTTCTAATACTTCCTTATGGGTTTCATAATCCGTATAGCTAGGTACCCAAATTACATCGGCATCCTTCCAATTTGGAACTACTGTATTCCCAAAGTGATTCTTCAGGTAGGTAGTGGTCTGGGATGTTTCCCCCAGAAAGCCAATCGTACTGGTTCCAACAATTGCTGGGCGCGGAAAAACATCAATATCCATAATGGTTTGATCCACGCTATTCCCTACACCATCAAAGACGGCGGCTCTTAAGACAAAAGCGGTCCTTTCTTCAACTTGCGGGGCTTTAAATTTCACAAACCCCTGAAACTTAGAACTGTTATGGGGGACTTCCGCTTCATTTATTCCCGAATAAATTATTTTACCTCCTTGCTCCAATTGGTATTTGATATAATGATCTTTGGGACTGCTATTTGGGTCATGGGCAATCCACGATTCCACGGCAATAGCCTCTCCTTCATAGAAGTGTTTCCTATCACTACGGATACTTACAACTTAAGTTAGCATTTTAGTAAAAACACTAAATTGAGGCATATAAATAAGAAAGAACAAAAGAGAGGAATAAGGTTATTACGTACGCAGAGACCTAGATCTCGTCACCATTGAAAATCCCCTCTCTTTTCTACACAGATTTCGAACAGTTCTATGAGGCTTTAGACCTCGATTTTAAGTCGTTGAAACTCGCGTAGATTGTCCTTTCAAAAAACATTTTCTTATGAAGAAAGATATAAAATATTTTGGAATTGACATTAGTCATTTAGTTTTCGATGTCACGGATTCTGATGGCAATTACTATCAATTTAAAAACAATCCTTCAGGCTTTAAAAAATTTATAAG
>NZ_AUKX01000073.1 GCF_000424985.1 Arenibacter latericius DSM 15913 | reverse complement strand
GAGGGAGATGTGGTTTCTTTACAGATAACTGCTACTGACCCAGATGGTGATGTACTGAGCTATTCTGCTACTGGTCTTCCAGATGGATTAACTATGGATTCAGACGGACTTATTAGTGGTACGGTTGCTAATGGCGCATCAACCAACAGTCCTTATACCGTAGAGGTAACGGTTACCGATAACGGTACTCCTACAGAGTCCACGGTGGTGACCTTTACATGGAACGTAACGGCAGTGGTAGTGAATCAGGCCCCTGTGGTGAATACCATTGGTGAACAAATCAGTACAGAGGGTGATGAGGTCAACATACAGATAGTTGCTACTGACCCAGATGGTGATGCTTTGATTTATTCTGTAACTGGTCTTCCCGATGGCTTAACTATAGATGCTGATACAGGAGTTATTAGTGGTGCCATTGCCAATGGTGCAGCAACCAACAGTCCTTATACTGTAGAGGTAACGGTATCCGATGATGGTACTCCTTCGGAATCTGTGGTGGTGACCTTTATCTGGAATGTTAAAATAGAACAGAAAACTGAGGTTATGATAGCACCTAACCCGGCTAAGAATAATGCATTTGTATATTTTAACGCTCCAAGAAATGAAATTGTCAATGAAATATACGTTCATGATGCAATTGGAAGATATATTAATGTAGTGAGGAAACCGTTGAAATTGGAAGGAACACATTATAAGGTTTCAATAACAGGCTTGCGAGATGGAGTTTACTATATAACTCTAGTTTTGGAAGATGGTACTTCCTTGCCTGTAAGACTATTAGTTAAAAATTAATAATCTAAGGAAAATAAAAATGGGAGTAGTCTATTTGTAGACTACTCCCATTTTTTGTTTTATAACGTTATCTAAGATTATACTAACTCAATGCTGAAATTATTGGTAATATAGTTCTTGTGTGATTTATGCTATAGTTTCCTATTACTTTTAAAAACTGAAGTCTTCAATTGTTTTCTCGATTACAGGAAGTAATAATTTAAGGTTACTATTACTAATTTGAATTTCCTTTAAACTTTTAAAGTGTCGTAAGTTGTGAATATCCGAGCCAGCATAATCTATTAGTCCTTCGCGTAACAATTTATGTGCTTTTTTTTGAACTTCCTTACCATAAAAATCACTTAGAGAAAGCAAGTTTAGCTGTAATGAAATACCACTATTCTTATATTTCTGAAATTTAGAGGAATTAATATGCAAGAAATTATACCTTTCCGGATGCGCTAGTATAGGGAAATACCGGTGGGAAGCAATTTTTTCAACAGCTTGGTCAAAATTGATTGGGGGTTGTAAATAGGACATTTCTATTAGTAGATACCTTTTATGAAGAGGCATCTCCTTATGCTGTTCTAATAAAATTTCAAAATTAGCATCTATCATATGTTCTGCTGCTACATCCAAGGATATGTCTGTCATTCCTTTTTGCAACAAACCATCTAATACTTCCTTCTGTGCATTATGAATACTTTCACTATCGTTTGGATAGTAATTGTGCATTATATGTGGAGTCGCTATAATTTTTTTGATCCCAATTGAAGAAAACCCTTCTATTATAGCCAACGAATCCTCAACGGTTTTAGCGCCATCATCTATTCCTGGAAGAATGTGGTTATGGATGTCCACAAAATTGCCAAGGTAATCAACTAAAAATTTCTTCTTACTAAAAAAATTAAACATCAATAATTAGTTTTGGCCAAAAATAGTACTTCTTTTGAGAAATTCAGGACGGAACCTAATTTGATATTATATATTTCCCGAGTTTATGTATTTAATTAATTAGACCTAACCCTAGACCATTTAGTAAAGACAATTTATAGTTTAGATTTAGTTGGTGTAGTTATATCAATAGTCATTTAGTTATTACTTAAATGTATGTCAGTATTGCTACTTTATAGTTTAACATAACCTTCTCGCATTTAATTAAGTTGGATATTTATTTAATAAATGTATTCAATAGAGTGATATAGTTAAATATTTATTTTATCTTAACTGTCTGATAGTAAGTTTGGTGTGTTTTTTCTAAATGATTATATACGTATTTACCAAACTATTGTGTTTTTAGCATTTTATTTGAAGACATAACCTCCCCCACTTTTATTCTTAATTATTCTCGCTATCTATCCCCTGAGAGATAGCCTAAAGTTTTTTATTTAAACCAAATGGCTAACGAAAATTGAAACTACTTTTTTTACAAATTATAATAAGAATGTGATATCGTATTCTGTATAAATGTAGCAGCAGGGTTTAAGATCATGCTTTGTTCTTAAAATTCTCTTTTGGTGATCAAGTGTGTAGCATTCGTTTTGTTACCATAAAATAAATTATAGTGCGTATGTTTAATCGACGTGAAATTGTAAAGACCATAGAACTTCTTTATCCGCCATATTTGGTACTCTTGGTTTTGGCCCCCATTATAATTGGTTTTTTTATTGACTATGACCTATCCGATAGTTTTTCATTAGTTGTTAATCTAATATGGATGCTGGTTTTTACAATTCCTTACGTCCTTTTTCGAAAGGAATTTATTTACAGAATTGCCTTATGTGTATATTTTGTGATTGGTTTTATAGAGATTGGGCATTGGATTACAATGGAAGGGCCATTAACGATTACAAGCCTACTGATAGTTTCTAATACCAACTATGAAGAAGCACTATCGTTTTTAGATATGAAATCTACATGGGGTTTTGTAATGTTAATACTATACACGGCGGTATTTATAATGGCATTAAGAAAATCTTCTAAGGGTAAAACGGCTAAATACAAGTTGGTTCATATTGGGGCCGTTGTTATGGTTTTTGGTCTTATAATATTCAGCCTAAGAAATTCAATACCCAAGTACCGATTTCTTCCACAATCTGCAAAGATTTCTTATACGCTAATCAACGAACTAAGTGATTATAAAAAAGCGGGTAAAGAAAATGTACTAAAGAAAGTAGATGTGGTATTTCATGAAGATCCAAATCAACAACAAACCTTTGTTTTGATTATCGGTGAAACTTGCAGTAGAAATCACATGTCCCTTTATGGAGCCAATGTAAATACTAATCCCAGACTCAGTAACAGAGATGATATTATAAAATATACAGATGTTGTTTCTGCATATAATTACACATTTGAAAGCATTCCCGCTATGTTATCGCAATCAAGCTTGGATAAAGAACTTGATATTGCGGAAAGGGTAGATGTATTGGACGTTTTTTATTCTGCAGGATTCGAAACTTATTGGATTTCTAATCAGTCACCTATCGGAATTTGGGATAATGTTATAAGTGGTATGGCAAGGAAGTCTGATAATCCAAAGTTTGTAAATACAAATAGCAATTCGTCACAAGAAGCTATTTTAAGTCGTGCCTACGATGAAAATTTATTCGAACCTTTTAAATTGGCTTTAGAAGACAGTAGTAAACACAAGTTTATAGTACTGCATTTAATGGGTAGCCATAATACCTATTCTAAAAGATATCCTCCTGAATTTAGTGAATTTAAAAATGATGGTTCTAAAAGAGAAAGATTAATTGCCGAATATCGTAATTCTATTCTTTACAATGACTTTGTTGTGGATAGTCTTCTGACCATTTTAGAGCGCTATTCTTTAACAGCAAAAGATGATATTTCTTCTGCAATTTATGTGGCCGATCATGGGGAAAATGTTTATGACGAGATGGATAGAATAGGGCATGATTATTCAAATGAAATGCCTAAGGTTTTAGTTGAAATCCCATTTGTTGTATGGCTATCACCTGAGTATTTAAAACAATATAAAAGGAAGGCAACTTCCATAGTAGAAAATAAAGATATGCCTTATGTGACTGATTATTTATTCCACTCCATCTTGGATATTAATAAATTAAAAAGTCCTTTACTTGAAGAATCAAAAAGCGTTTTCAACAATAATTTTGACTACACTCGTGAAAGAATTTTAGTTGATGGTAAAGATTATGATAGGGAGTAAAATTCTTATCCTAATCCAAGAGAATCCACATGAATTGTCCGTTATTTTACCCGTACTTTAGATATAATTCTTACCAATTTCAATTTTAGTATTTTTCTATAAGTTCGGTTATTGCTTGTAATAATGTTATTGTAGTTAAATGCAAATTAAAATGTCAATTGATTAGTCTATAGGCGGTTAGTAGTTAGTCGATTATTTGTAGCAATTTATCTGATTTACGCTCCTTTATTTCCACCGACTTTTAATTCTTATTAATTTCAATAATATTCCGAATTAAAGACCCCCTACTATATTTTATTTATAACTAAATCCTATAGAACACATGGGGAAACTTTACTCTGCTTTTAAATTTAAATTTCTCTTACTTTCGACATTTATGTATTTTGGATTGATTTGTATTCCTACAATAAATGCTCAGATTAATTTTTCTCAAAGCAATCTAGATTTTAATGGGAATGGTAATGCTAAAGTTACCACTTCCTTAACCTTCGGACCTGATGGCAGGCTATATTTTGCTGAATATTCTGGAACTATAAAAGCAGTAACCATTGAGCGGAATGGACCAAGCGATTACAAAGTATTGGATACTGAAATTATAACGGGGATAAACGGAATTCAAAACCACAATGATGACGGTACCCTTGATTCTTCGACGCTAAGGCAAACCACAGGAATTGAGGTTGCCGGGACTTCTTCTAACCCAGTAATTTATGTCTCCTCAAGCGATTTTAGGATAGGAGGAGGTACATTTGGAGGTGATGGGGATACCGGTCTAGATACCAATTCTGGAGTAATCACCAGATTTACATGGAATGGGAGTTCTTGGGATGTTGTGGATATTGTCCGCGGTCTGCCACGCTCAGAGGAGAACCACTCTACCAACGGGATGGAATTTGTAACAGTCAATGGTAAGGATTATTTATTAGTGGCACAAGGTGGACATACTAATGCGGGTAGCCCTTCTCTCAGTTTCAACTACTTAACAGAATATGCACTTTCTGCTGCTATTTTATCCATAGAGCTTTCCGCCTTGGAAGTAATGCCAATTCTTAATGATAATGGACGTAACTACATCTATGATATACCAACTCTAGATGATCCTACACGCCCTAATGTAAATGGGATTACAGATCCAGACCACCCTAGTTATGATGGTGTTGATATCAATGATCCCTTTGGTGGAAATGACGGTCTTAACCAGGCCATGATAGTTCCTGGTGGGCCAGTTCAAATATTTTCGCCTGGTTATAGGAATTCCTATGATCTAGTGGTTACAGAAAGTGGGGCCGTATATGTGACGGAAAATGGTGCCAATGGAGGATGGGGAGGATTTCCCGAGAACGAGGGGATGATCGGTAATGTAACCAATAACTATGTTCCAGGAGAACCTGGAAGCAGTTCCTCATCGGGAGGGGAGCAGGTTAATAATGAAGATCATTTACATTTAATCACAACCGATATACAAAATTATGTATTTGGTAGTTATTATGGTGGCCATCCCACTCCTATCAGAGCAAACCCTGAAGGTGCTGGACTATATACCACTCCCAACCCTACAAGTAACAGTGGCGCCGTTTTTAGAACGCTTACCTATGATCCCGATATGTCTAACCCTGGTACAACGGACGATCCCAATATTGCACTTCCGGCAAATTGGCCTCCAGTTCCTGTGGCAAACGCCAATATTGCAGAAGGAGATTGGAGAGGTCCAGGAATAAATAATCCGGACGGTCCAGATGATGACGTGGTTACCATATGGTCAACTAATACCAATGGTATTGCTGAGTACACCGCCTCTAACTTTGGAGGTGCTATGAAGGGAGATTTGCTGGCTGGTACAAATTTCCAGCAATTGCGCAGATTACAACTAAATCCAGATGGGAGTAAATTAGCCCTAGATCCGATCTTTGCTTCTAATTTGGGGGGCAATGCTTTAGGGGTAACCTGTAATGGCGATAACGACCCTTTTCCTGGGACTATCTGGGTAGGAATTTATAAAGGTAATGGTGGTAATGGAAATATACTATCTCAGATAACGGTATTAGAGCCTGCAGATCTTTTAGAATGTATACAACCTGGGGACCCAGGCTACGATCCCCAAGCGGACAATGACGATGATGGGTATACCAATCAGGATGAAGTGGATAACGGTACCGATATTTGTAACGGTGGCTCGCAACCCAGCGATTTTGATAAAGCTGCGGGTCCCCCATATATTTCAGATCTTAATGATCCAGATGATGATAGTGATGGTATCCCTGATGCCGAAGATCCTTTTCAATTGGGCGATCCCCTTAGCGCTGGCAGTGACGCTTTCCAAATTCCTATAATCAACGAACTGTTCTCCGATACCAACTTAGGTGGATATTTGGGTCTTGGGATGACCGGCCTGATGAATAATGGCGATCCCAATGCTAACTGGTTAGACTGGGTTGACAGAAAAGACGACCCCAACGATCCTAACCCCAACGATATTTTGGGTGGTGCCGTTGGGGCAATGACCGTAAATATGACATCGGGTACCGCGTTTGGGACAAGCAATAATCAGGAAAAAGGGTTCCAATATGGGGTGCAGGTAGATCAGAATACTCCATCGTTCACTGTGGTTGGTAATCTGGGAAACTTTAACGGACCCTTGCAATTATATGGCCATACAGGAGCACCCAACGCTGAACTGGGGATTTTTATTGGGGATGGATTTCAAAGCGACTATATTAAATTGGTGATTACCAAAGATGGCATTACAGCCCAACAAGAAATTAACGATGTGCCACAGCCCCCTATAAATTATACGGTTCCATTACAAGACCGTCCAAACGGGGTAGTATTCTATTTTACAATAGATCCCTCTAACGGGGAAGTGGTCTGTCAGTATACTTTAGTTGGCGTTTCTTCACGCACCACCCTGGGTACAATTACAGCCTCAGGTAAATTGTTAGCGGCTTTGCAGGATCCTTCAATTGATCTGGCCGTTGGCTTAATAGGAACTTCCAACGCTCCAGGAGTTGAGGTTCAAGGGACCTGGGATTTTCTCAACGTTTTGGATGCTAATCCCTATGTGGCCATAGCTATTCCAAGTTTGGATCGGATGATTAATTCAGACGATGAAATTTTAACCCTAGATAATTTTTTTGATGATGATAATGGAACTGCAAACCTTACCTATACCGTTTCTAATAATACCAATTCCAATATAGGTACGGTTATTAATGGTAATGAATTGACTTTATCCTACCCTAGTACGCCAACAATAGCCGATATTACTATTCGCGCTACGGATACGGAATCTAATTTTGTGGAACAAACCTTTACGGTCACGGTTACGGATGCGCCAATTGTACTCTATAGAGTAAATACAGGCGGTCCGGAAATAGCGGCCATTGATGGGGGAATTGCTTGGGCACAGGATACCCCTGCGAACAACTCCCAATATCTTACAATTGTGGGAACCAATAATTCGTATTCTTATACCGTAAATGGAGGTCCAGAAGTTCCTTCATCAACACCGAATGCAATTTTTAATACTGAAAGAGCAGATGCTACTCCAGGAGCACCAAATATGACCTATTCTTTTCCAGTGGCCCAATCCGGAAATTATGAAATAAGGCTTTATATGGGCAATGGCTGGCCGGGAACCTCAGCAGCCGAACAACGTGTTTTTGATGTTCATTTGGAAGGAATTACTTATCCAGCATTAGATGGTATTGATCTATCCGGTACCTATGGCCACCAAGTTGGTACCATTATAAGCCATGTTATTCCAGTCAACGATGGTGCTATTGACATCTCCTTTCTTCATGGAATTATTGAAAACCCTATTATAAATGGGATTGAGATTCTGGATGCTTCTGATACCGATACCCCTATTTATGTAGCGCCAATGGCAAACCAAGAATCTAGTACGGGAGAACAGATGATGGGATCTATAGCTGTCTCTGCCTTTGGTGGCGATGGCAATAAACAATATTCGGCCCAAGGACTGCCACCAGGATTGGTCATTGAACCAACCAATGGGCAGATTGGGGGAACGGTTGAATTTGGAGCGGAGGTAAATAGCCCTTATACGGTTACCATAACGGTTGACGATAGTGATGGCTTTACTAATGATGCGGTTAGTATATCCTTTGAATGGACCATAATTGGCAGTACAGCTATTAGAATAAATGCAGGAGGTTCAGAGATCACTTCGGAAGGTAATATATTTAAGGCAGATCAGTATTTTGTGGGAGGACAATCCTATACAAACTCATCTGCTCAGGTACCATTGATGTATAAAACAGAGCGTAGTTCTCCAACACTAACCTTTGCTTATAACATCCCGTTGCCAAATGATGACTACACCGTAATACTTCATTTTGCAGAGATTTATAGAGGCGCTACCGGTGGGGGCACAGGCGGTATCGGAACCAGAGTGTTTGATGTGAAAATAGAAGATAACTTAGTTCTGGATAATTATGATATTTATGCCGATGTAGGTCCAGAAACTGTGGTAAAAAAGACTTTCCCCGTAACCTTGACAGATGGTACACTTAATCTTTACTTTTCTGCCTTGGCTGCTGATGGAGGTGTAGACCAACCTAAAATTTCTGCGATAGAAATTCTAACTAATAATTCGCAATTTCCTCCAATTAATATTGATCAAATTGCAGATCAGAACAACGTAGTCGATGATCCAATTAGCTTGAGCACTTCTGCTTCTGGAGGAGATCCCAATGCCAATTTTAATTTTAGTATATCCGGTCAGCCTTCAGGTTTAGAAATTGAACCTACTAATGGATTAATTTTTGGTACCATTTCATCCTCTGCAGTCAACGGAGGCCCTAACGGAGATGGCATTCACTCTGTAATGGTAACAGCTACCAAACCAGGATCTAGTCCGACCAATATGGTGTTTACTTGGACCGTATCGAATGGAAGTAGTCTTACGTGGACAAACAAAGACGAAAACGAGAACTATACGGGAAGACATGAGAATTCTTTTGTCCAGGCAGGAAATAAATTCTACCTCATGGGGGGAAGGGAAAATTCTAAAACAATAGATGTATACGATTATACCTCCAATACTTGGACTTCCTTGGTAGACTCAGCACCGTTGGAGTTCAACCATTTCCAAGCTACCGAGTACCAAGGACTGATTTGGGTAATCGGTTCCTTTAAAGACAATAGCTTCCCTACAGAAGCCCCGGCAGAATATATATGGGCATTTGACCCTGCAAAGGAGGAATGGATTCAAGGTCCGCAGATTCCCGCCAACAGAAGAAGGGGTTCTGCAGGTCTAGTAATGTACAACAATAAGTTTTATGTAGTAGCCGGTAATACCCAGGGCCATAATGGTGGCTATGTGCCGTATTTTGATGAGTTTGATCCGGGAACAGGGACGTGGACAGCTTTGACCGATGCACCTAGGGCTAGAGACCACTTTGCCGCTGTAACGATTGAGGATAAACTATATGTTTCCTCAGGGCGATTGACTGGTGGTCCTGGAGGCACATTTGCCCCTACCATTTCGGAGGTGGATGTATACGATTTTACAAATCAAACATGGAGTACGCTTTCTGCTGGTCAGAACATACCCACCCCTAGAGCGGGAGCCTCAGCGGTTAATTTTAATAATCGTTTGATGGTAATCGGGGGCGAGACTGAGACGGCCGGACCCTCTTTGACCACGGTTGAGGAATACAATCCTATTAGCCAGTCTTGGAGTGCGCTTCCCGGGTTGAACTCTCCTAGACACGGGACCCAGGCTATAGTTTCAGGAAATGGCGTGTTCATATTATCTGGATCGCCTTTGCAAGGGAATGGCAGTCAGAAGAATATGGAGTATTTTGGGGAGGACACCCCTGTTGGCAGTCCGAGCGTGGCAAGTGATGTCTCTGCATTGACCGACCTGCTGATTGCCAATGGGACAACAGAATCTATAAATCTCAATGTACAAAACGGGAATGTAGGGGTAATAGTGACCTCCATGGAGATAACCGGACTCGATGCGGCTGATTTCACTATAGAAACTGGTCAATTGACAAATCAATTACTGAACCCGAACAGCGTCCATCCCATAGGAATATCACTATCTGGATCTAGTGGTAATAAAGCTGCTGTTTTGACGATTTATTACGGTAACAATGAGTCTTTAGTGGTAAACTTGTCCAATTCTATAACAAATCCTGAGGTGACAGATATTTCTACCCAAAATAATTTAGAGGGAGATACTGTTTCACTGCAAATAGAAGCTATTGGGGCGTGTTCTAATTTAGTTTATAGTGCAACCGGATTACCCGCAGGGCTTTCTATAGATACCAATACAGGTCTAATTACTGGAACGGTTTCATCTGGTGGCATTGGTAATGGTGCTTATCAGGAAAGCAATGGATTGGTTGTAATGGAAATGGAGAATCTTAGTTTTAGCAATAATTGGACTGAAGAAACTTCTGAGACAGGTTTTACTGGCACTGGTTATTTATTTAATCATATAGATAGTTTCAATACCCCAGGAAATGGAACGATTACCACAAAAATTGAGATCACAACGCCAGGAATATACAGATTACAATGGCATAATAAGATCGGAATTATTGCAGCGGCTAGTCCTAATACAGAGCATAACGATACATGGGTGCGTTTTAATGACGCAGATGATTTTTTCAGTTCAGGGGTTGCTACGGGAGCATTACCTAGAAAATACCCTGGAGGCTCTGGTAAAACACCAGTAGTTAATGGTGCTACTTCAGCGGGCTGGTTTAAGGTATATACCAATGTTATTTCTTGGAATTGGGATACACAGACCAGTGATAATGAGTTGCAATACGTATTTGTTCAATTTGATAATCCTGGAGAATATACGATGGAGATAGCTAGTAGGTCTGAAGGTCACCTTATTGATCGGGTTACCTTACATAAAGTAGATCAGAATTACGGTACAGCACAATTATTAGCCGCTAACGAATCCTCACAAGGCGGAAGGGGTGTTGGAGCAGCGGATAATAGTCCATATAATGTAGAGGTGACGGTAACGGATGACTGTTCTCCCTCGCAATCCACTAGTATTCAATTTGTTTGGAACATAGGGGGGGCTGGTAATCAGCCACCAGTGGCTGTTGCATCAGCAGATGTAACTTCAGGAGATGCACCTTTAACAGTGAACTTCACGGGTAGTAATTCTACGGATGATGAAACAGGCCTTTCGTTTGATTGGGTTTTTGGAGATGGAGGTACTTCAACCCAAGCTAACCCTGTGTATGTATACAATACTCCTGGGAATTATACTGCTACATTAACAGTTACTGATGCCGAAGGCATTGAAGATACTGCTAACGCTCAAATATCAGTTTTAGATCCTAATCAGAATGGTATATTAAATTTAATGTTAGTGAATGCTGATACCGATGTAGACATGTTCGTATTATCCAATGGGCAACAGGTAGATGTTACCACAACCCAAGGGAAGGGACTAAATGTTAGGGCCAATACCAACCCGGCAACAGTAGGGAGTGTCTTCCTATCTATTTCAGGCCCGGTAAACGTTACTCGGACAGAAGGTGTAGCTCCCTATGCTTTATTCGGAGACAATGCGGGGGATTATTTTGGTCAAGCATTTCCTGTAGGGAATTATACTATTAGTGCAACTGCCTATAGCGGTTCTGGTGGAAGCGGGACCAACTTGGGTACGTTAAGCATTTCTTTTTCCATAGTAGACCAAGGTGGGGGAAATACAGCTCCAACGGCAGTTGCTAGTGCA
>NZ_AUKX01000072.1 GCF_000424985.1 Arenibacter latericius DSM 15913 | reverse complement strand
CATAATGGTCTCTAGAAGAAACATCGATCCCTGCCGTGTCATAATTTATTATCTTTGTCATGATGTATGGATATTATGGGAAGTTGGTACCCAGCGTGCTTTGATAAAAGATAGTCTATCATAAGGGGTCGTTGCCACCAATTCGTGTTTTAAAGACACGCATACCTAAACTCAATAAAGGGCTCTGCGGCACCAATGAACGACAAGGTTAGGATACTTGCTTCCCTGATTTCCATAAAGATAACTAAACTTAAGTTAGCTAAAGTTCGTGTTCTCGGGCCTGCCCGAGGGAGGGACTCAATAGTAACTAACAAATAGCTTTTTTTGAAACACGAAAAAATTATATTGGGGATCGATCCCGGTACCACTATCATGGGTTTCGGCCTAATAAAAGTGGTGAATAAAGAAATGGAGTTCCTCCAAATGAACGAACTGCTTTTGCAAAAATATAGCGATCCCTATACCAAACTGAAACTTATTTTTGAACGCACCATAGAGCTGATAGATACCTATCACCCTGATGAGATTGCCATTGAGGCTCCCTTTTTTGGGAAGAACGTACAATCCATGCTAAAACTAGGTAGAGCCCAAGGGGTGGCCATGGCCGCAGGATTATCACGAGAAATTCCCATAACGGAATACCTACCTAAAAAAATAAAAATGGCCATCACCGGAAACGGAAATGCCAGTAAAGAACAGGTAGCCAAAATGCTACAGAGTGTCCTTAAACTAAAAACACTACCCAAAAACCTAGATAGCACCGACGGACTCGCCGCAGCAGTATGTCATTTCTATAACGAAGGCCGTATAGAAGTCGGCAAAAACTATAGCGGATGGGAAGCCTTCGTAAAGCAAAACGAGAAACGGGTGAAGAAGTAATCAGTGAACAGTGATCAGTGGTCAGTGGCCAGTAAGCAATAATCAGTGAACAGTGGTCAAACATAATAATATGAGATTTCAAGATCTTTTGGCTTATCGCAAATCTTTTGATTTGGCAATGCGTATTTTTGAAGTGTCAAAATCGTTTCCAAAAGAGGAGGTGTATTCCTTAACGGATCAGGTTAGGAGATGTTCAAGAAGTGTGTCTGCAAATATTGCCGAGGCCTACGGAAAGCGACCGTATCAAAAACATTTTATCAGTAAATTAAGTGATAGTGATGCGGAAAATTTGGAATTACAGTCATGGCTAGCGTTTGCTCTTTCTTGTAAATACTTAGAAAAGCACATTTTTGATGAGCTTATGGAGGAAAGTCATCAAGTGGGCAAATTAATTAATTATATGATGGCAAATCCTCAAAAATTTGGTTCCAAACAAAACTGACTACCGATTACTAATTACTGATCACTGAAAATGAGCGGCATCTACATACATATCCCATTCTGCAAACAGGCTTGTCACTATTGCGATTTTCACTTCTCTACCAGTATGGGGAAGAAAGAGGCAATGATACAGGCTTTGATACTGGAATTGGAGATGAGGAAAACCGATTTTTCTAATGAAGAGGTACATACCATCTATTTTGGAGGGGGTACCCCATCGGTTTTAGAAGCCTCGGAAATAGAACAGATTCTGGTTGCAGTCCACCATCATTACAACGTGGTAGAAGCGCCAGAAATCACCCTAGAAGCAAATCCCGATGACCTATCTGAGCATAAGATAAAAGAATTGGCCAGTACTTCTATCAATAGGTTGAGTATTGGTATTCAATCTTTTTTTGAAGACGATTTAAAATTGATGAATAGGGCTCATAACGCTAAAGAAGCGATGGATTGCATCACCCTAGCAACTGCCTATTTTGATAATATTTCGATCGACTTAATTTATGGTGTTCCAGGGATGAGCAATGAGCGCTGGGAGGCCAATATAGAAAAAGCACTATCGTTTAAAATCCCGCATATTTCCAGCTATGCCCTTACCGTGGAGCCCAAAACCGCTTTAAAAGCGTTTATAGATAAGGGAATAATAGCACCGGTAGATGATGAATTGGCCGAAGCCCACTACCATATTTTAGTAGATAAACTTACAGCAGCTGGATATATAAACTATGAGTTTTCCAATTTTGGAAAAGAGGGATATTTTTCACAGAACAATACTGCCTACTGGCAGGGAAAAAAATACCTAGGCATTGGTCCATCTGCGCATTCCTATGATGGAAAACAAAGGGGCTGGAATATTAATAACAATGCCAAATACATAAAATCTATCTCCCAAAACATCTTACCTATAGAAACGGAGGTGTTGTCTAAAACAGATCGTTATAACGAATATATAATGACGGGACTGCGGACAATTTGGGGAGTGTCTTTGGATAGGGTTAAAGCGGATTTTGGTCAAGAGTTTCATGCGTACTTATTAAAACAAGTAGAACAGAAAATTAAAGAGGAACTATTGGTTATAAAAGATAACCACCTCTTAGTAGCGCCAAAAGGAAAGTTTTTAAGCGACGGAATAGCGGCCGACCTATTTATTGTTAACTTGTCCTAAACTTGTTTCAGGACCTAAGCTCCAATTATTGCAGAGGGTTATATGTATATTTTAAGCAATTCAACTTTACCAAAAAATGCAATAAGTAGGAGTACATTATAAATTGAGATTAAAATACAGAAAGAATATTACCATTCATGAAAGCAATTATAAAACACAATAAAATAAAATATACTATAGACCTCACAAACCCCCTAGATATTTCTATCCCTATTACAGGAGGTGATAATAATGTGACCTCTTGGTACCTGTCTCCTCCTAAAATAGAGCCTCACAAAGAGGGTGAATTTGTAGGGAAAGTTACCGAGGGAGGTTCTACAAATTTTAATGATATATACTTTAACCCCCACTCCCATGGTACACATACCGAATGTGTGGGACATATAACTGAAGAATTCCGATCGGTAAATAAATGCCTATCTA
The DNA here is from genome assembly GCF_000424985.1 of Arenibacter latericius DSM 15913. Classification (GTDB taxonomy): domain Bacteria; phylum Bacteroidota; class Bacteroidia; order Flavobacteriales; family Flavobacteriaceae; genus Arenibacter; species Arenibacter latericius. The sequence continues at coordinate 11,797 of NZ_AUKX01000072.1, read as the reverse complement.
AATATTTCTTTATGACGGAGGTGATTACTGTAGCTCCAGAAAAAATGGGAGACGATTTTGTGATTTCCAAAAAGCAGTTACAATATGCCTTGGGAAATAAAAATAGGGAAGCAGTAGTCATACGGACCATTCCCAATTTAAGTGAAAAGAAATCTAGGCAATATTCCCATACTAACCCGCCCTATATGATGGAAGATGCGGCTGAGTTATTAAGGGACAAAGGGATAGAACACCTGTTGATAGACCTGCCTTCTGTGGATAAAGAAAAAGATGATGGCAACTTATTGGCCCATAGAGCATTTTGGGATGTTGAAGGAAAGATGCGACAGAATGCCACTATTACAGAATTGATTTTTGTAGCTAATACTATTCCAGATGGGAAATACTTCTTAAACCTGCAACTGGCACCTTTTGAAAACGATGCAAGTCCCAGTAGACCAGTTCTGTACAAAATTGAAGATTAATTATTAAAATATAGAGGGAATTTTGATGTTCCTTCTAAGGAAATTGGGGTAGCTGAAAGAATATAGATAGTAACATTAGGTTACAATCTCTATCAATATAAGGACATAGGAATCGCAAATTATTTAATAGGGATTTATCTTTCCTTACCTTTGTGCCAACTAATTGGTGTAATTTTATTTTCCTATGCCTATTTGAATAGGGTTTTGGTGTTGGATTAAAATATGATAAGGGATTTAAGTACACCCATTTAGGCGAAATTAGTAACGCACATGAATGAAATATTAGAACTTTTTTTAGGGCTTATCCTTGGAGCTATTGCTATGTACTGGGTATTCTCCTTGTTCAGAAAGAAAAGGAACAAAGAACTTACGGAACACCAGTCTACCGTTTTATTGGATAAGATTAAGAGCGTCTGTAAACTGATCACTGTGGAGGGCGACTTTGCTGAAATATATCGCTATGAGAATACTAAGGAATCCTTTCTTAGTTTGGTTAGTAGCAAAAAGAAAGCCTTGATTGTAATTAATGCTAAAGTGCATATTGGATTCGACCTAAAGAAACTTCGGATGCACGCGGATAACGAGAAGAAGAAAATAGTGTTGACCAATTTCCCTGAGCCCGAAATATTATCCATATCCCCCGATCTTCAATTTTACGATATAAAAAACGGATTTTTTAATGTATTTACTCCGTCTGATCTTACTTCTCTTAATGTAGAAGCCAAAAAGCACATCGAAGAGAAAATACCTGCAAGTGGATTAATGGATACAGCGAATAGGGAAGCCTTAGAAGCCGTACTCTTAATAGAGAATATTGTGCAGACTATTGGATGGAAATTAGACTATAGCGCCTTGGAACTAAGTGATCATAAGAAAAAGCGATTGTTAGATATTTAATACCGAATTGCCCATTCAATTTTAAAACGATGGTATAAGCATGACCTAAAGCAGGTCGTAATTTTGAAGGAATAAACACGAATTACATATGAAAAACATATTTTTAGGAATACTATTTTTAACGATGACCGTAGTAAGCGGCCAAACAGATGAAAAAATGAAGCAATTTGACTCAAATTTTGTGCATACCGTGTATTTTTGGTTGAAGAATCCTGATAATGCTGAAGATAGAAAGGCATTTGAAACTTCTCTTAAAAAGTTTTTAGACCATTCTCAGTATGCCAAAACCAAGTTTATAGGTACACCCCCAAAGGCGTCCAGGGACGTGGTAGATGGATCATTTACCTATTCTTTAGTGGTGACATTCGAATCTGCAGAAGCACAGGAAAAGTATCAGAAAGAGGAGCCACACTTACTGTTTGTAAAAGAGTCTAGCGACTTGTGGACCAAGGTGATCGTTTACGATTCAACCAGTATCTAGTAAGTCGTAGGGCTGGAGATAGGTGAACCTAATTTTGTGCCGTCCTTTTTAAAAATCCATAGTTAGTTTAGGAATGAATATAGAAGAATTTAGAACCTATTGTTTGGATAAAAAGGGGGTGACAGAAGAATTCCCATTCGATTCAAAAACCTTGGTGTTCAAGGTGATGGGGAAAATGTTTGCCCTCACCTCTTTAGAAGAAGTTCCTTTTAGGGCCAATTTAAAATGCGACCCAGAGAAAGCTATTGAACTTAGGGAACTCCATGACGGTAAAATTATTCCGGGTTACCATATGAGTAAAGTCCATTGGAATACCATTTATGTAGAAAAATTAGCTCCGTATTTAGTTCGGGAATTAATAGACCACTCCTATGACCTAGTAGTGGCAAAACTCACCAAAAAATTACAAGCTCAACTGCGGGATCAATAAGTTTTCCTAAAGAATTAGTGTTTTTATCTTCCCTTATGGATCAATTAATATCATTTTATAATAAAAAAATAGCAGCTCAGATGGAGTTGCTTCAGGTGGTTAAAAAACAATTACTCATTTCTAGTATTCTGCGTTTGGCGGTTTTCTTATTGGGGAGTTTTGGCGTGTATTTCTTTTTTGGAAATACAAAACTAGTCATAGGGATTATAATTATAACCATTGCCCTTTTTCTTTTGCTAGTGAGTAAACATATAGACCTACAATACAAAAGGGATAAGATTTTAGCTTTAATCCGTATAAACGAAACTGAGATTCAGGTCCTGAATCGCAATTACCACCACCTTCCAGATGGTAACGAGTATAAGGACGATAGTCACTACTTTGCTCAGGATATAGACCTGTTTGGTAAGGGATCTTTTTATCAATATAGCAACAGAACGGCTTTACCCGATGGTAGCAACCACCTGGTAGATTTATTTTTGTTTAATAATATTGATGGAATATTACCTAGACAAGAAGCGGTAAAAGAGCTTTCCCAAATGCCCGATTGGCGACAAGATTTTTCTGCGACTGCCACTATGGTAAAGACAGATGAAAGTACAAAAACAATTGTTTCTTGGTTAAAAGGGTACAAAGCCTACGTCCCAAAACTTATGAAGTGGTTGCCAAATGTGTTTACCCTGATTTCATTAGTTTTTCTTGCTGGATATTTTCTAGGCCTGCTTCCTGGGTATCCTATTATAATCATTTTTTTGGTGGGGTTATTGCTCACTGGATTTTTTATTGGGAAAACCGGTAAATTGGCTGCGGATGCCAATAGAGTGCAAAGTACTTTTCAGCAATATCAATGGCTTATATTAAAGATAGAAGAGGTTGAGTTTAAATCGGACCTATTAAGGAGAAAAAGAAATACGGTGCTCTCGCAAGAGCAACCTGCCTCTAAACTTCTAAAAGATTTCACTGCCAAATTAAGTGCTTTAGATCAGCGTAATAATATGATATTTGGTCTATTTGGGAACGGACTTTTACTATGGGATCTGCGCCAGGGGTACAAATTGGAAGCCTGGATTGCAAAGCACGGTGCTAAAGTTGAGCATTGGTTTGCTACCATCGCATTTTTTGATGCCTATAACAGTATGGGGAATTTTGCCTATAACCATCCGGCATATACCTTTCCTAAATTGGTGGGAAATAATACGGTATTAAAATCCACTAGGGCATCGCATCCATTATTGGATCCTAAAAAAGCGGTACCTAATGATATCGATATCCAAAGAGAACAGTTCTTTATTATCACAGGAGCTAATATGGCAGGTAAAAGTACCTTCTTACGGACTGTTTCTTTGCAATTGGTTATGGCTAATATGGGACTTCCTGTTTGTGCAGAAGAGGTAGAGTACACTCCAATAAAGCTAATTACTAGTATGCGCACCACAGATTCTCTTACCGATGATGAGTCCTATTTTTTCTCGGAATTAAAGAGATTGAAATTCATTGTAGATGAGATTAAAACAGATAATTATTTCATAGTACTCGATGAAATCTTAAAAGGTACCAATAGCTTGGATAAGGCTAGAGGGTCTAGAAAATTTGTGGAGAAATTAGTGGGGTCTAAATCTACTGGTATTATTGCTACTCACGATTTAAGCCTATGCGAAGCATCAGCAGATCTCCCACAAATTAAGAATCATTATTTTGATGCGGAAATTATTGATAACGAACTACATTTTGACTATACGTTTAAAGATGGAATTTGTCAGAATATGAATGCTTCCTTTTTATTGAAGAAGATGGAAATTGTAGAATAACGATATCATTTCGAGATGGGGCTGTTAGCAATACGAAATGCGAAGGAGCTAGTTTATTTTTAGGTTTAGAGGATTATAAAATTAAAATGGATTCACTTACACAAATAGTACTCGGTGCTGCGGTTGGGGAAGCAGTTTTAGGAAAGAAAGTAGGCAATAAGGCCATGCTATATGGCGCTATTGCAGGGACTATTCCCGATTTAGATATTATAGCGAATTATTTTACCGATACGGTATCCGCTATTGAATGGCATAGGGGATTTACGCATTCTATCTTCTTTTCCATTCTGTTTGCTCCACTATTTGGATGGTGCATCTATAAATTGGAACGAAAACAACCTGCTAGTTGGAAAGATTGGTCGTGGCTTATGTTCTGGGGCCTGTTTACGCATCCTATTCTCGATTCTTTTACCACCTGGGGAACACAATTATTCTGGCCGTTTGGATATAAGCTGGCCTTTCAAAGTATATTTGTAATAGACCCCCTATATACTTTGCCGTTTTTAACGTTTCTCATTTTGACTATGATGCAAAAACGAGATTCCTCTAAACGTGCTCAATACAATAAGCTGGGGCTAACGGTGAGTACCGCTTACTTGGGGGTTACCCTTTTGTTAAAGGGGTTTGCTTACAATAAGATCACCCAGAACCTAAAAGATCAAGGAATAGTTTATAAGGAGATAACGGTAAGACCATCCCCATTTAACACCATACTTTGGGCGGCAAATATTGATGTAGGGGACGCCTACCTGATAGGAAATTATTCTTTTTTTGACCAACAGCCCATTCATTTTAGTCGATACCCTAAAAACCATCAATTACTAGGGGATTTATCGCAACAGGATAAAGTGCAGCGATTAAAAGGAATTACTGAGGGTTGGTATACTATTGTAGAGGATAATGGGGAACTCTATTTTAATGACCTCCGCTTTGGGTTGATGAGTTTGGAGCCAGATGAGGATAGATTCGCTTTTAGCTATAAAATACAGTCTATGGAAGGGGATGTAGTGGTAGAAGAGACTCCCAAACTAAAAAGAGATGCCAAGCTGCTGCTATCGGCCTTATGGGCTAGAATGTGGGGAATTTAACCATACTAGAAATTAATTCATTTTATAATGGCTAACCAACCAAATAAAACTAGAATAAGGATCTTTTGGTTCGGTCTAAGTGGGGTGCTATTATTTGTATTAGCAACAATCATGGGTGGCATTTTTATGGAAGATTATAGTCACACTCGGCAACTAATCAGTGAATCCTATGCGCATGGTACCACATATGGTCCGTTACTAAGGTGGGCCGGATTCATTCCTAGTGGAATTTCTATTGCTATTTTTTCCTTTCTTGCCCCGTTAGTATTGCCAAAATCAAAACTAGTGAGTTTAGGGTTTTGGGTAGTAGGTGTTTTTTATGGGATAGGTACAATTATCGTTTCGCTTTTCCCGTGTGATATAGGCTGTAACCCTCAGTTTATAGATCCGTCTGCTTCACAAATAATACATACAATTGTAGGAACGTTCACTTATATAGTGGTGCCTAGTGGTCTTATATTAATAGGATTTGGTTCTAAATCCACCATGCGGATTGTCTCACTAGCCTGTGGAATCCTGGCCTACGGCTTTGTAGGGCTTTTAATAAATGATGCAACAGGACCTTATATTGGATTGTTTCAAAGAGTAGTAGAGGCCTGTACATTGGGCTGGTTGATATATATGTCCTATTATATTAAACGTAATGCAGCTCTTTCCTAATGGCTTAGAATGCCTTTTACAGTACTTTTCGGAATTTCTTTCTTATTAGTTTACTTCGCTAAACCAAACACGAGTACTCATCTAAAGTATTCTCTTTTAACCTGACTTATGTCATATGTTAAGTTCCTAATCTTAGTGATCTTTATGGTATTACAAATGGGATGTAAAGTATAATAATATGAAAAAGAGAGAGTTAGTATCAAAAATAATGTCGACCGATTTAATTACAATTAATCACACCAATAGTTTATTGGATGCAGAGAAATTGTTTAAAAAACATAAGATTCGTCATATTCCAGTAGTAAGTGATAAAAAAATAGTCGGTATTCTAAGTTTAACCGATCTATTGCGAATTAGTTTTGTGGATTCGTATGGGGAAGAAGATTCTGATGTGGACACGGCTATTTATAATATGTTAAGCATAGAGCAGGTAATGGTGAACAACCCTGTGCATGTGTCTTCTACCAAAACGATTAGAGAAGTGGCAGAAATCTTATCTAAAGAGGAGTTTCACGCTTTACCAGTGGTTGATGATGGGGAGCTCGTGGGTATTGTAACCACTACAGATTTACTAAACTACTTGTTGGAGCAATACTAAACAATAGCTCAAAAATTATAATATCCATAAATGAGATTCCTCATTTATGGATATTACTAGTTCTGGTATTTGCTAATGATCCACTTTAATCGTGTATACTTCTTTAAATTCATTGTATGTTTTGGCACTTGCCGTAATGGATATCTATTCTTTAAATTTCCATTATTCATTATCCTTGGGGGTGGCCTTTGTTGGACTCATTAGACCCTCTTTTCTTGCCAATTCCATATAGCTATCGTGCAATACCAATATTTCCTCAAGCAGGTTATGTAGTTTTAAGAGGGTTCCCTCTCCTTTCCTATTATAAGCAACTATTGCTTGCGCGTAAGCATCGGCCTTATTGTTGAATTTCTTATAAGATGTTAATAGTTCGTCGGAATAATTTCCTTGATTGGGGTTGTTAAGAGGTGGTGGTGGGGGCGGAAAATTGTCTTTTCCCCCTTTTTTTACCCTCGGTGCTGGGGCAGGTGGGGGTGGAGGCGGCACCTTAGTTCCTTTTTCTACCTTGGAAGATTTTGGAGCGCTTGGAGTTGGTGGAGGTGGACATTCAGGAAATGGTAGAGCATTTTTCTTTTGGGCATCGCTCATACGGTTATAGATATATTCTAAACGTTCCAAATCCTTTTTCTTAACAATACGGTCGTTTATAGGTTGTGCATTGTATTGCTTGGCGAGTTTGTTATATTCCTCGATTTCTGTTTTGGTGGCTCCATCCTGCGGGTGAGTGTTTTCCGTAATACGATCTGGATGCTGCACTTTACTTTTTTGTGAAGTATTCATTTTGGCGTATATATCCTTTAAATAAATGAGATTAGCCGTTCTATTTTCGGGAATCGTTTTAATTCGTTGGGCTAATCTGTTGTAAGTATATAAGGTATCCATTTGCGGAACTTGATGACTAGTGACAATTACAGTTAAGCCTTGTTCTTCTATGATTTCTATTACTTCACTTACTGTTTTTTTGGGAGTAAGTAAATCTGCGGTCAGAGAGACAAAACTGATTTCTTCTCGATTTAATTTATATTCTTTCTGTAGTTCCTGAATGGCAGCTGGAAGCTTATCTATTGTTATTAAATCCCCATTTATTAAAAATTGACTTTTTTTGTTTATTAAAAGGTTAATCTTATTGGGTGCAGCTTCTGGGAGCGATTCATTGACTTTTTTGGCGAGTGTGTTAAATCTACGGATTTTCTTGGTGCTAGCTCCTTCCTGGTCTTGAGGATTTATACCCTCTTTAATGTCAATGGTCGCCACTCCGTAGTCCATTAAAATGGCTTCTGTTTTTTTAATAATATTGTCCGGGGTTTCTTTATCAACCCGAATTATGGCTTTGACGAGTTGGCTTTTTTGTTCTTTAGAAAGGCCTTGGTTGTAATTTAGCAGGTGAGATTTTAAATCATTAATCTCAACAAAATTATCCTCGACCAAAAGCTGGCCATATTTATTTATAGATATCAAAATTTCATGTTCTGGAATTACTTGGATATTGGAATCATAAAATATTTCATGACCAGTTTTCTTTTCTTTTAAATGATCAGGAAGAATAGTTTCTTTTTCTACTTTCTTAATTTCGAGAATCTCCTTGGTACTAAAACTATAAAGTAAAAGGACCATTAAAGGCAATAACAGTAAACTTTTCAGCCAGATGGCCCTTTGCGATGTTTGTGTTTTCATGATAACGATTCGTTTTTTGATTGATGAATAATGAATGGCATTTGCCAATTTTGGTGCTATAGCATTTGATGAGAATGCCAGTACTAGATTTTGATAGGCAGGGACTGCTGCCCCTTTCTTCAATACGGCCTGATCTGCCAGAAATTCGTGGTTTAGTTTTACCAAGTGTTTTGCCCAATAAATAAGCGGGTGAAACCAGAAAACTATTTGAAGCAATTCTAACAGCAGTATGTCCATGCTGTGTTTTTGTCTTGCATGAGTCTCCTCGTGCCAAAATACTTCCTGTGGTATCTTATAGGTCCTATAGTTTTTTAGGTTAAAAAAGAGGTAGCTAAAAAAGGTATGTGGTGCAATTTGTTCTTTTACGAGCACGTGCTGCAATTTTCCGGATCGCTGTTTAGGATTGTTACGGATACTACTTATTATGGATTTCAGGTTTAGCAAGAATTTAATGGTGAAAACTGCTACTCCCAATCCATACAAGCCCCATAATAGAAGTGGCAGCAAATTGGAAGGCACTGGGGATGGTGCTTGTTGGTGCAAATTAGCTTCTATAACCAATGGTTGAGGTAAAGGCTGTACCACCACCGTTACATATTGGGTAAACGTAATTAATGGGATTCCTAGGGCGATGATAAATGCCGCCAAGAGATAGTATCTTTTAAAATGATGGATATGTACCTTCTCCAGCACCACTTTATAGAACAGGAGTAGAGCCAGAAGGCATGCGCTAAATTTTAGAAGATACATCCACATAGCTATTTGTTTTTGAGTTCGGTATCTATTAAGGCTCTTAATTCTTCCAATTCTTCTTTGCTTAGGTCTGTTTCCTTTGTGAAAAAAGAGGCAAATTGGGTGGCGCTATTGTTAAAGAAGTTCTTTATGAGGCCGTTCAAATGTTTAGAGAAATAATCTTTCTTTTTAACAAGGGGAAAATATTCCCGTGCATTTCCCAAGAGGTTATAGCCTACAAAACCTTTGTCCGCCATTCGCTTTAACAATGTAGCAACGGTGGTGGTGGCAGGTTTGGGTTCTGGGTAGGCCTCAAGTAAATCTTTCATAAAAGCTTTATTGAGTTGCCAGATATGGTTCATTAATTCTTCCTCGGATTTAGACAGTTTCATCTTTGTTTAGATTAAGTGTTCTACAAACATAGAACAATATTTTTAATTCTACAAGTGTAGAGGTGTTTTTAATTGTTAAGATTCAAGTTTACTAGGTTGGTAGCAAGCGGTTAAAAAAGGGGTTGTTTTCACGAATAATAGTGGCTGAAGCCTGATCTATCAAATTAGTTTAGTGCTTATTTTGTCTTGAATGGAGTTCCTGAATGCGCCATGCCCCGGCTGACATGCAGGCTCAAAGTGGAACCTTTTAATCCTACAAGGATTCCCCAACCTTGTAGGTATTGTGAATTTGTCTGCATTCGTGAAAATTAATTGAAATTATGTTCTCTTTGGATTGCGGCTTTTGATTTGAAAAAGTTCTCGACTGCGCTCGAACCGACATCTATGGCTTATTTTTTAGCATTGCGTCAAAAAAAAAATCCGCTCGAAAAGGAGCGGATTTTAAAAATTTATTTTTTGGATAGTTCCGTAAAGTATTTGTAAAAATACGGGATGGTTTCTATTCCTTTAAGGTAGTTCCAAACGCCAAAATGTTCGTTGGGCGAGTGAATGGCGTCGCTATCTAAGCCAAAGCCCATTAGGATGGTCTTGCTCTTCAGTTCTTTTTCAAACAGGGCTACGATAGGAATACTTCCCCCACTTCTTTGTGGAATTGGTGTTTTTCCAAAGGTAGTTTCATACGCTTTTGAGGCTGCTTTGTACCCGTCATTATCAATTGGGGTAACATAACCTTGTCCACCGTGATGTGGCTTTACCTCTACAGTAACACCTGCTGGGGCTAGACTTTCGAAATGAGCTTTAAAAAGTTGGGTGATTTCTTCCCACTCTTGGTGTGGTACCAAGCGCATAGAAATTTTGGCATAAGCTTTACTCGCAATAACGGTTTTAGCACCTTCTCCAATATAACCACCCCAAATACCATTAACATCTAGAGTTGGGCGTATGGAGTTGCGCTCATTTGTGGTGTATCCTTTTTCTCCATATACATCGTTAATGTCTAGCGCCTTCTTATAATTCTCTAAATTAAAAGGTGCTTTTGCCATTTGGTTGCGCTCTTCTTGGGATAGTTCTTCTACTTTATCATAAAATCCTGGGATAGTAATTCTATTGTTCTCATCGTGTAAGGAAGCGATCATTTTAGTGAGCACATTTATAGGGTTAGCCACTGCACCACCATAGAGTCCGGAGTGCAGATCGCGATTTGGACCGGTTACGGCTACTTCTACATAGCTAAGACCACGAAGTCCGGTAGTAATAGAAGGCACGTCTTTGGCAATCATTCCAGTATCTGAGATTAGGATGATGTCATTGGCAAGTTTTTCCTTGTTATTGGCTACAAATTCGCCTAAGTTCTCACTTCCAACTTCCTCTTCCCCTTCAATCATGAACTTAACGTTACAAGGCAATTTGTCGTTTTTCACCATAAATTCCATGGCTTTTACGTGCATATACATCTGCCCTTTGTCATCACAAGCTCCTCTGGCAAAGATAGCGCCTTCAGGATGGATGTCGGTTTTCTTAATAACGGGTTCAAAAGGAGGGGAGTCCCATAGGTCAATAGGATCTGCAGGTTGCACATCGTAATGGCCATAAACCAATACAGTAGGAAGTGCTGGATCTATTATTTTTTCTCCATAAACAATAGGGTATCCTTTAGTTTCACAAATCTCTACCGTGTCGCAACCAGCTTTTAAGAGAGCGGTTTTTACCGCATCGGCGGTATTTAATACGTCCTGTGAAAAAGCAGGGTCTGCACTTACGGAAGGCATTTTTAGGAATTCTATTAGTTCATTAATAAAACGGTCCTTGTTTTTGTTGAGGTACTCTGTTATTTGTTGCATTTCAATTTTTGTATAAACGATAAAAATACAAAAAAGAAATTTTTATTGCATAAGTATTTCAGAATTCAAAAAATGCTTTATATTTGCATCCCGATAACAAACGGAACTAATGCAGGCGTGGTGGAATTGGTAGACCCGCCCGAACGTACCCTCGGTACGGGCAGGCACGCTAGATGTCTAGCACAAAGCGTTAGAGTAGTATAAAAGTTCTTTTATTATACATTTTTTTTGCAGGCGTGGTGGAATTGGTAGACACGCTAGACTTAGGATCTAGTGCCGCGAGGTGTGAGAGTTCGAGTCTCTCCGCCTGTACAAAGCAAAAGCCCTTCAGAAATGAGGGGCTTTTTTGTTTCCTGATGTTTTTTTGCGCGCTAAGAGACGAGAAAGAGTGGCTCAACACAAAAAGTTGTGGAGTAACCAAAAATAAAAGAACTTTGGAGCAAAAACACGTATGCTCTCAGATTCACTATCATCCATAGCCAATTTATTGCTTCCCGAAGTGCTTGTCACCTATTTTGATTTAAAGAAGCACGAGATTAAAGGAGAAGAACTTCACTTTTATTTTACGGAACAGAACCATGCCCCCGAGGGACATGGTGATGCGAAGCTCCATTCCAAAGGTTTCTTTCCAGAGGCTACGGTCCAGGATTTTCCTATACGTGGAAAGAATGTCTTTCTGCACATCATACGCCGCAGATGGGTCGATCAGGACACAGGTTCAGTGGTCACAAG
>NZ_AUKX01000071.1 GCF_000424985.1 Arenibacter latericius DSM 15913 | reverse complement strand
CAAGGCAAAATAGCCTATCAGGTATCAAAAAAGACAGGTACCGCACAATTGGAAAGCAACTCGAAGAAAGCGGGGAAACACAGATCAGCCTTACCGACCCCGATGCCAGGTCCGTGGTACTGCACCGCAACATTATCAATGTAGGCTATAACGTGCAAGCGGGCTGCGATGCAAAGCATAAACTCTTCGTCAACAATGATACGGGGACGGTGAACGATACCCATGCACTCTCCCCCATGGCACTGGACACCAAAGAACTTCTGAATGTGGACAGCATGCGCACACTTACGGATAAAGGGTATACAACTGCAAAACATTTGGACATATGCACCAAGAACGGGATCACGCCGTACTCCTCCCCAAAGGAGCATTCCTCCCAACACAACGGCCTTTATCCAATGATCGATTTTAAATACGACAAGGAAAAGGACAACTATACCTGCCCCGACGGACAAATTCTGAAAACCAATGGAACCGTTTACGATAAGGCGGGCCACAAGGTGAAGCATTACAAGAACAGGCAAGCTTGCAAGGTATGCCCCGTAAGACATCTGTGTACCACTAATAAAAATGGACGATTCATAGAACGTTCCATCTATCAAGAGGCCTTGGAGGAAAATCAAAAAAGAGTGGAAGAAAACCCGGAGTACTATAGACTTAGGCAACAGATCACGGAACACCAGTTCGGAACTTTAAAAAGGCAATGGGGCTTCACGTATACCTTGATGAAAGGAAAGCAGCACGTGCTCTCGGAGGTGAACCTGATGATGACCTGCTATAACCTTAGGAGACTTATGTCCATACTTGGCCCAAAGGAGCTTAAAAACAGGCTCAAAGAGCTTCGTCCTATGATATCAGCCATCTTGCGTCCAATTGTGGGCCATGTGAGCCAACTTCTTACAATATCAAGGCTTCAGACTCCAGAATTACGGAACGACAAAACTTCCCTTAATCGACTTAAACTAAGTTAGAAGTTGTTATTTTTATGAAAAAATGGAGTTGCTGCGCAAACTCCCGTTAAGCAAAATTAAAATTGAAAAGCATTCATTTTTCAGGTAGTATCCCATTCAAATATTTCAATGAGATTCATAATTAAATAAATTATAATCCTTCTAATAAATCACCCCGTTATAGGATAAATACTATTATTAATTTACAATCTTTATTGTAACAACATATCGAGAAGATATCGATTAATCCTGTTAGCTAAAATTAATTTATACATCTTATCCACAATTCTTAGCCATTGGTAGGTTTTTTATTCCATTACTTTTAATAATAGATATATTTATTGCCAGTTGCTCAATAAAACTAAACCCCCATGAAAATTGCCTTACTGTTCCCTAATAATATTTTCACTTCCCCATACCTCAAATACTATAGAATCATTTTAGAAAAAGAAAATATAGAATATGACCTATATAATTGGGATAGAAGTGGAATAGATGAAGAAGGATGCATTTCATTTTCTAACAAGGTAAAAACATCTCTTCCATTATTGAGGACATGGGATTTTCTAAAATTCAGAAATTTTTTAACTGAGCATCTTAAAAAAAATAAATATGATAAGGTAATTGTATTTTCAGGTCAATTAGGAGTTTTAATGGGTGATTTTCTATTTAAAAACTATCCGAAAAAATATATTTTGGATATCAGAGATTTTTCACCTGTAATAAACTATTTTAAAAGTAGATTTGAAAAGCTTGTAGCGCAGTCTAGTTTTGTATGTATTTCCTCTAATGGCTTTAAACAATGGCTACCTCCTAACGGGAATTATGTTTTAGGCCATAACATAGATATCCAACTTGTTGACCATTCTTTAAATAATATTCAGAAACGAGAAAAAACGTTACAGAAGAAGACTTTAAAGATAGATACTATTGGCCAAATTAAGGATTATAATTCCGATTCCAAATTTATAGATCAATTAAAAAATGACAAGAGATTTGAAATGGAGTTCATTGGTTTCGGATATGCAATACCAGATTTAAAAGAAAAGATCAATGCTGAAAATGTAGAAAACATTAAGTTTTATGGCCCCTATGAAAAAGAGGACGAGTCTTATCTTTTAAAAAATACCGATTTATTAAATATCCTAATTAGTCGTAAAGACAGCAACAAAGGAGATACCTTATTAAGTAATAGGCTTTACCTATCGGCCGTATATAATATTCCATGCATTGTTAACGGAGATACAGAGCAAAGTAAAATAATTGAAAAGTATAAACTGGGTGTTGTAGTTGATAATTATGAAGAATTACCTCAAAAACTAATTACCTACCGAGATAATTTTTGTCATCACAGTTTTAAAAACGGGTGTCGTGCTTTTTTAAATGATGTAAAAGAAGACTACTCCTTATTCGAAGAAAATGTTATTAACTTTTTAAAAGATAAATAAATCATATGTTCAAAGATAAAACACTACTAATCACTGGAGGTACAGGCTCTTTTGGGAATGCCGTGCTAAACCGTTTTTTAGAAACGAACATTAAAGAAATCCGCATCTTTAGCAGAGACGAAAAGAAGCAGGACGATATGCGTAATCAACTAAAGAACGAGAAGGTAAAGTTCTATATCGGCGATGTAAGGGATTATAACAGTATTGCCAAGGCCATGCAGGGTGTAGATTACGTCTTCCATGCAGCCGCGCTTAAACAAGTACCATCTTGTGAGTTTTTCCCTATAGAAGCTACTAGGACTAACGTTTTTGGAACCCAAAACACAATTGATGCTGCTGTTGCCAATAATGTAAAACGTATTATTTGCCTTAGTACAGATAAGGCAGCTTACCCTATTAATGCCATGGGAATCAGCAAAGCACTTATGGAGAAAGTTGCCGTAGCTGCGTCAAGGAATATTCCTAATGACAGTACTATCGTTTGTCTTACCAGGTATGGAAACGTAATGGCCTCTAGAGGTTCCGTGATACCGTTATTCGTAAAACAGATTAAGGAAAATACCCCCCTAACGGTTACCGACCCCAAAATGACGAGGTTTTTAATGTCTCTAGAAGATGCCGTGGATTTGGTGATTTTTGCATTTTTAAACGGTAATCAAGGTGATCTTTTTGTAAACAAAGCCCCTGCAAGTACCATAGGTGACCTAGCACAGGCGATTAAAGAAATCTTCAATGCCAAAAACCAAATTAAAGTTATTGGTACCAGACATGGGGAAAAACTATATGAAACCCTTTGTACAAGAGAAGAGATGCAAAAAGCTCAGGATATGGGTGAGTTCTACAGAATACCAGCAGATAATAGAGATCTTAATTATAGCAGGTATTTCTCTGAAGGAGAGACTGATATAAGTGTAATTGAAGATTATCACTCCCATAATACGGAGCAATTAACCAACTCATCCCTAAAAGAGACATTATTAAATTTAAAATTCATTAAAGAAAATTTATAAATGCAACAAGCCGTTCTCAGCCAAGGAGATACCCATGAAGATAATAGAGGGAAAATAAAATTCTTCAATTCTTTTAATATGTCTCCAATAGTCCGATTTTATGAGATAGCGCCCAAAACAACGGAAATTATACGGGCGTGGCAAGGCCACGAGTGGGAAAGAAAATGGTTCTATTGCCATAGTGGAAGCTTTGTAATCAATGTGGTTAATATTACAAACAAGAATATTCCAAAAGCAGATTATAAAATAGAGCGATTTAATCTGAATGCAGACACCCCTATTATTTTGGAAGTACCCGGAGGGAACGCTACTGGATTTAAAGCGTTACAAGAGCATTCTAAATTAATGGTATTTTCAGATTTCACTCTAGAAGAGTCTTCCAAAGACGATATACGATTTCCATTAGAGACGTGGAAAGTAGAATGGTAACTAGTAATAGTAGTTGAAAGTAATTAAACCCGATTAGAAAAATTTAAATTGCATAATCAGCTTTACAGACATTAAATAATGCTAGTTTTCTAGAAAACTAGTTTCACCCGATTAAGGCAAAATCAGCATCAATGATAAAAATAGGAATAACCGGACAAGCCGGTTTTGTAGGAAATCATCTTTACAACACTTTAAATTTAGACGATACGGTAACCCTAATCCCGTTTGAACGATTTTATTTTGATAACAAAGCAATGCTAGAAGATTTCGTTAACCAATGTGATGTAATAGTACACTTGGCTGCCATGAATCGTCATGAAGATCCAAAAGTAATTTACAACACTAATATAGATTTGGTGAACCAATTGGTAAGTGCCTGTAAATCCGTTAGCGCTACTCCGCACATCTTATTTTCTTCCTCCTCTCAAGAGGAAAAAGACAACCTTTACGGTAAATCCAAAAAAGAAGGAAAACAAATCTTTATGGAATGGGCTGCAAATGAAGGTGGTAAATTTACCTCTTTAACTATCCCCAATGTTTTTGGACCTTTTGGAAAACCAAATTACAATTCCGTTGTAGCTACCTTTTGTCATAAAGTTGCACATAATGAAGAACCTACTATAATAAATGATGGTGAGGTTGGACTTATTTATATTAATGAATTGGTCCAAATCTTTATTAAGGCTATCAAAAATGGTAATGAAGGAGAATTGATCCATAAAAATTCAACTGAAATAAAAATTGCTCCAACCCAAACCATTAAAGTATCTAAAATTCTTGCCCTCTTACAGCAGTACAAAAGAGATTATATGGAGAATGGGATTTTCCCTAATCTAGAAAAGGACTTTGAGAAATCACTTTTTAATACTTTTAGATGCTATGTACCCACTAGTCATTACCCAGTTAAATTCATAAAAAACACCGATAATAGAGGCAGCTTTGTAGAAATAGCACGGACCCAAACTAGCGGACAATTCTCTTTTTCTACCACGGTGCCAGGAATCACTAGAGGGAATCATTTTCATACTAGAAAAGCCGAACGTTTTGCTGTAATAAGTGGGAAGGCATTAATTCAATTGCGTAAAATTGGAACAGATGAGGTCATAGATTATTACCTAGACGGCGATGAGCCAGCATATGTAGATATGCCTATTTGGTATACCCATAATATAAAAAACATTGGAAATACAGAATTGATCACCTTATTTTGGATTAACGAGCCTTACGATCCTCAAGATGCAGATACCTATTTTGTAAATGTGTAATTAACATAAAACATCTACTTTGAAAAAATTAAAAGTACTGACCGTCGTGGGAACGCGACCAGAAATTATAAGATTAGCCTGTGTTCTTAATGCCCTCGATGCTAATGAGGCCATAGAGCATACCTTGGTACATACCGGACAGAATTACGATTACGAACTTAATGAAATATTCTTTGATGATTTAGGAATCAGGAAACCTGATTATTTTCTAAACGCTGCCGGAACTAATGCCTCGGAAACTGTAGGTAATATCATTATTAAAATAGACCCTCTATTACAAGAGTTAGCACCAGACGCATTTTTAGTTCTAGGAGATACCAATTCCTGTCTCTGCGCTATACCAGCAAAAAAACGAAAAATTCCAGTTTTTCATATGGAGGCTGGTAACCGTTGTTTTGATCAACGTGTACCCGAAGAAACCAATCGTAAAATAGTAGATCATATAGCGGATATTAATATGACCTATAGCGATATTGCTAGAGAATATCTATTACGAGAAGGATTATCCCCAGATAGAGTTATAAAAACTGGAAGTCCCATGTATGAGGTATTAGGGAATTTTAAAGCCAAAATAGAGGCTTCTAATGTGTTGGAAAAACTGCAACTGGAAAAGCAGAAATTCTTTGTTGTTTCTGCACATAGGGAAGAAAACATTAGCAATCCTAAAAATTTTGAGGGCCTAATAACTTCCCTAAACTTAATAGCCGAAAAATATGACTACCCTATCATTGTTTCTACCCATCCCCGTACTAGGAACATGTTGAATGAAAAGAAATTGGATACCCATAAAAACATCCAATTTCTAAAACCTCTGGGCTTTTCGGACTATAACGCATTGCAATATCACTCTTTTGCAGTGTTATCTGATAGCGGAACCATCTCTGAAGAATCGTCCATATTAAACTTTAGGGCACTTAATATTAGGGAGGCCCATGAAAGACCAGAAGCGATGGAAGAAGCCTCGGTGATGATGGTGGGACTTAACCCTGAACGCATCTTACAGGCCCTTGCAGCCCTTGATGTTCAAGAAAGAAACCCTGAACGTAACTTTAGACAGGTAGCAGATTATTCCATGCCCAACGTTAGTGAAAAAGTAGTGAGAATAATAATTTCTTATGTAGATTACATTAACAGAGTAGTTTGGTCAAAATCTTAAGTTTATGAGAATTATTTATTTAGGACTTGCCGTTCCCAATATGGACGAATATCACAATATGTTTACTGAACTTGTTGCTGAGTTTCGTGATAACGGCCATCATATCACAGTGGTAGCCCCATCATATGATGCAAATATAGAGGGGTTGCAAGTTGAGGATGGGATACCTATACTACGAGTACCGACTATGAAGATGTTCAGGGTTGGTAAAATACAAAAAGGATTGGCTACTCTCCTCTTACCTTACCAATATAAACGGGCCTTAAAAAAAGCTAAAATCGACTTAAATTTTGATTTAGTTATGATGCCCACTCCTCCAATAACATTAGTTGACGTAGCCAGTTGGATAAAACGAAAATATGGCGCAAAAATGTATTTGGTACTTCGTGATATCTTTCCACAAAATGTCGTTGATCTTCAGATGATGAGTCCTAATGGGGTAGCCTACTCTTATTTTAGAAAAAAAGAGAAAGAAATGTACCAAACCTCAGATTATATTGGATGTATGTCTCCAGGAAATATAGAATATGTAAAAAAACATAACCCCGATCAAGACCCTAGTAAATTACATTTATTACCAAATTGGACTCCCCTAAAGCCTAATTTGGAGCGATCCGAAATAAATAGGATTAAAGACCAATATGGTCTTACAGATAAATTTATAGTAATGTTCGGAGGGAATATTGGAAGACCACAAAAAATGGAGAATATAGTTGCCCTTGCCAAATCTTGTGCCGCAATGAAAGATATTTTCTTTTTAATTATTGGTGGTGATAATGAAAAGGAGAACTTAAATCGAATGATTCTCAAGGAAAAATTAGACAATATTAAAGTTAAGGACTACCTAACAAGGGAAGAGTATTTTAAGGTATTACAAATTGCTGATGTAGGCTTAATCTCTTTAAGTGAAGATTTCACTATTCCCAATATTCCTTCTAAATCTCTTGTTTACTATAATGCCAAAGTGCCCATTTTAGCCTCTATAGACGTAAATACAGATTTTGGCCCCCATTTAGAAGAAATTGGAGCAGGTCTTTGGGCAGAGGCGGGTAAAACAGAACTGTTAAAAGAAAAGTTGTTGCAACTATACCGCAATCCCGAAAAAAGAAAGGAAATGGGAGAAAATGGATACCACCACCTAAAAAATAACCTATTGGTTTCAATGGCCTATAAGAACATAATGTCTCAACTTAAAAGCAACTAGTTTAGGTCTAAAAATATGCTGATTATTGATAAATTACCGTTAATCAATAATTTTGATAGGTTCATCCTTCTTATTAATTATTGACGAAATTAAATACTTAATTTGGTTGTTATATAGACAACCATTATGTACCAACATTTTTTTAAACGTATACTAGACCTAGTGATAGCGTTAACGATGCTGTTACTTCTAAGCCCGATTTTTATCTTGCTTACGGTATTGTTGTATATTTTTAATAATGGTGAGATATTCTTTTTGCAAAAGCGACCTGGGAAGAACGAGCGTATCTTCAGCATTATAAAGTTTAAAACCATGACTGATAAAAAGGATGCGCAAGGCAATCTTTTACCAGATGGAGAACGCTTAACAACAGTTGGAAAATTTGTCCGAAAAACTTCAATGGATGAAATACCCCAATTAATCAACATTCTAAAAGGGGATATGAGTCTGATTGGACCCCGTCCTTTATTAACCCAATATTTACCAGTTTACACGGAAAGAGAAAGATTAAGGCATACCGTATTACCTGGAATCACAGGTCTTTCTCAAGTATCTGGAAGAAATAACCTTGGCTGGGATGAAAGACTTAGGATAGATGTGGAATACGTAGAAAACATCTCGTTCCTACTTGATGTTAAGATTTTTTTTAAAACCATTAAAAACGTACTGATATCAAAAGATATAACCGTGGATGCCACCATAATGCCGAATTTAAATGAACACAGAAGAAAAGCTTAATTGGGCCATCTTGGTTTCTAGATGGGGCCGTAACGCTAAAGACGTAATTAATGCATACTCGCAAGGAGTACTGAATCGCTCTTCCATTAGTCTGCTAATATACGAGGCAGAACCTTGTGGTGCTGCAGAAGCTGCAGAGAACGCCGGTATAGAAACCATACGTCTGCAAAGAGATCATTTCCAAAACAATAAAGCGTACCAACAAAAAATATTACAAGTACTAAAACAACGGAATATAGACTATGTCTTATTACTGAGTTTTAAGTATGTAATTAAACAGGACCTATTAAAAGCTTTTCCTGACAGAATTATTAATATTCATCCCTCCCTCTTTCCCAGTTTTTTAAAAACACATAAGGCAATACAAGAGGCCATAGACTATGGCGTAAAGATCACTGGACTAACTACGCATATTATAGACGAGGAAATAGATAAGGGAACCATATTATGCCAGGAGGTAGTTAAGATTAAGGAAAATGACACTTTTGAAACGGTTTATCCAAAGTTTGGAAAAAAAGGAAAAAAGATAGTCCTAAAGACTATTTCCTTATTAGAAAAGAAACACTTTAAAAACCAAAAACTCAATTAAAACAAAGCTTGTATTTTGAAAATTCTTTTTTTACTCAGCAGAATTGAAAAAAGTGGGGTTACTCTACATACCTTAGATCTCGCCCAAGGGCTTGTTCATCTAGGGCATGAGCTTGTTATTATTTCCGGTGGAATAACGGACTCACACAACGAATACTTGCTTAAAATTGAGAATGAATTTAAGAGTTTAGGTACAGAAATTAGAACGTTTAAAACGCCCTCTGGAAATACCCTTAATAAGATTGCTATTTCTATTGGTGCTGTTTACCAAATACTTAAATGGATAAAAGAACTTAAACCCGATGTAATCCATTCTCAATCCCCTAATATGTCTTTTATACCATGGTTATTAAACAAACCATTTGTATCCACAGTACATAATGTAAATAGACAATTAGAAAAGAGTTTAAAGTATAAAAATCCAACTCAGTTAATCGCTATAAGTAGAGAGTCCAAAGAATATGGTATAAAAGTTTTAGGGGCAGAGCCAGAAAGTGTGTCGGTTATATGCCATGGTATCTCTAAAAGGTATGCTGAAAAAACTCCTAAAAAGGAGCTAAACATATTAAGAAATAAATATAACCTTCCAAAAGAAAAAGTATTAATTGGATATGTTGGGAGAATTACTGAGGATAAAGGTTTAGATGTCCTAATTACTGCTCTAGAGAAGTACCTCCCTAAGACCACCTCAAAAAACTTGCAGGTAGTTTTCTTAGGTGACTATTGGTTAGATTCTGATGAAAGCTGGCTAAATGAACTAATTGAACAATCACCACTAAAGGATCAAATAAGTATTGTACCTTTTCAAGACCCTAAACCCTTTTATGAATTGTTCGATATCTTTATACTTCCCTCAAAATATGAAGCCTTTGGCCTAGTATCCGTGGAAGCAATGATGAGTAATTGTTGCACTATTAGAACAGACACTAATGGGGCTCTAGATCAGATTAACCATGGTATAGATGGTTTTATATTTCAAAATGGTAATGCCAAAGAATTGGCAGATATTCTTAACCCCCTAATAGAGAATAAGGAACTCAGAGATACTATTGCCGAGAAAGGCAAACAAAAAGCACTGAAAAATTTCACAATAGAGGCCATGACTAATAAGACTGTGGCTATTTACAATAAACTCGTTTAACCTATTTAAAGCCATGTTAGATATAATAACAGAGAAAAAGGAGTGGGAGAATGCTTTAGAGCAGTTGGGGAGTTTTGATTTCTATCATACCTATAATTACCATCACCTGTCTAAAAAAGATTCAGAAGACCCTGTGTTATTTTTATATTCCAAGGATACACTTAAAATAGCGCTTCCACTATTAATACGCCCTATAAAAGGAACTCCCTATTTAGATGCTACCTCCGTCTATGGTTATGCTGGACCAATATGCAATAATTCCTTAGACGATAATGCAGTTAAGGAGTTTCAAAATTCCCTTATAAATTATTTTAAGAAAAGAAATATCATATCAGTTTTCTCTCGACTTAACCCCTATATTCCATGTCAGACTAAGGTATTATCAGGCATAGGGGAAGTAAAGTCAATTGGGAAAGTCGTTAATATAGACCTTACCCAAACTTTAGATGAGCAGCGGTCTGCATACCGTAGAGATACCCGTAGTAGAACAAACAAAGCAAGAAGATTATGTTCTGTTCGAAAAGCAGAATCTGCAGAGGATATTAGGAGCTTTATTGATGTTTATATAGAGACTATGAAAAAATTAGAAGCCGATTCGTCCTATTTTTTTGATGAGGATTACTTCTTTAAGTTTCTTAAAAGCGACGGTTTTGAAACGGAAATTCTTTTGGCGATTGATAATGAAAGTAAAGCAGTAGCTGCTGGCTCCATGTTCGTAAAAACAAATAATATTATTCAGTATCATCTTTCTGGAACCAATCCGAAATTCATGAACATAGCTCCCTCTAGATTATTATTGGACGAAATGCGAATTATTGGCACCCAGGAAAAATACACCTATTTTAATCTTGGTGGGGGTTACCAAAGTAAGGAGGATGCTCTGTTTAATTTTAAATCTTCCTTTTCCAAGGATATAAAACAATTTAATGTTTGGAAACTAATAGTTGACGAGCACATTTATAACGAACTAAAAAAAGATGCCGATATAACGGACACCGATTATTTTCCGGCGTACCGGGCCACTGCATAAATTAATAATATATAAAAATACCCAAATGATTATTTTTATTGTACCCATAAAAAGTGCCCAAATATCCACTAATTGGGAAGTGTTTTCAATTTTGGTGGAAAGAACAATGAGATCTATTTGCCAACAAACTAGTAGCAATTTTAAAGTAATTGCAGTTTGCCACGAAATACCTCAACTCAATTTTCAGCATCCTTCATTAGAATATATACAGGTGGATTTTGACCCTCCTACTGCAAAAAATATTGAAAAACTGCAATCAGATGACCCCTTAAACTATAGAAATGCCGCCAAAGAAGCTGATAAAGCAAAAAAAATTATGCAAGGTGTAGCCTATGCAAAAAAATATAACGCTTCGCATTATATGGTGGTAGATGCCGATGATTGTATAAGTAAACATATTGCCAAGTTTGCAGAAGAAGACACCAATGATGTTCCCGGCTGGTTTATTTCAAAAGGGTATATCTACAATGAAGGAAGTAATCTGATTTTTCTCAATAAGAATACCTTTAATGTCTTATGTGGTACCTGTATCATTGTGAAATCGGAATATATAGATCAATTATTACAGAAAAAACCATACCCACTATATAATCATGATTTTACTTCCTTAGGTAATGGTAAAGAGATGCATCCCCTACCCTTTCCTGGAGCTATTTATAGCATTGGTAATACTGAGAATTATTGTAGCACTCCCGAGGCCGTAAAAAAAATGAACTCCTATAGCTTTCTAAAAAAGGACTTCTACGAAAATATTGTTCGAAAATTAATGAAGTACCGAGTAAAACTTGTTACTGATAGTTTCCGAAAAGAATTTGGGCTGACAAAATTGGATTTCACCTCTGTTTTTAACAAATAACTCTGAAATATTTATTGATGAAAATGGTTAATGTTATTCTTTCAAACCTATAGAGGGATGTTCAAGGTAATCAAAAATAAGGAGCAATGGAATACCATATTGAAAATGGTAGACACCTACGATATGTATCACACCTATGAATATCATCAAATAACTAAAAATGAGGGTGAGGAACCTATTTTAATTAGCTATTCTGAAAAGGATAAACTTATCGCAATCCCCTTATTATTAAGGAATATACCTGATTCTGACTATATGGATTGTACCTCTGTATATGGTTATGCTGGTCCCATTTCTAAAAATATTGATGAAAGTTTTAACCCTACCTCATTCACTTCTAAATTTAACAAAGTTCTTATAGATAATAACATCGTCTCTATATTCTCTAGACTAAATCCGTTTATTCCTAATCAAGAATTCTGCTTAAATGGATTGGGCGAAATAACCCCCTTAAGCACGGTGGTTAATATAGATATTTCCCAAAGTGAGGAAGAACAAGTTAAAGAGTATCACAAAAGATTTAGAACGCAAATTAATAAAGCTAGAAGGGTGTGCAACCTGAAATATGCGGAAACCAAGGAAGAGGTGCTACAATATATTGCCTTGTATTATGAAAATATGAAACGGGTGTGTGCCAAAAAAGAATATTTCTTTAATGAAGAATATTTTTTTAAGCTAATTAATGCAACAGATTTTAACACTAGAATATTATTGGCCTTGGATAAAAATAGCGACAAGATTATTGCAGGCGCTATGTTTATAGAAAAAAATAAGATTATACAGTACCACTTATCTGGTGCCGACGCCAATTTTTTAAAACATTATGCTATTAAGTTATTAATAGATGAAATGAGAAGGATAGCCACTAATGAAAATTACAAATTCTTTAATCTTGGTGGGGGGATAGGAAATAAAAAAGATTCATTGTTCGATTTTAAAGCAGGGTTTTCTAAGGATTATAAACAGTTTACGGTTTGGCGGTATACTGTTAACGATAAGGCTTACGGTGAACTAGCACTTAAAAATCAAGAAAAAAAGGCATGTACTGTTTTTCATAAAGATTGTACTCTCTTTTTCCCATGCTACCGGTGCAACCTTTAATCCTAAGCCTCCATACATGTTTAATAATCCATTTTCCACGAAAGTATTTACAACCACTTGGATGCAACACTTTCAAGCAGGCTCTCCAATATTTACCTTCCTATCTTTAAAGGGAATTGATTTCTATAAGCATTCTTTACTTCCCGTTTATATCAATGTGGGCAGGAATATGACCAAAGGCATGTTATATTCTATAGATAATGATAAAATAGATAATGAAATAAGGAATAAAGTTTTCCTCATTTATGATGTTCCCGTACATTCTGAAACTACGGATAGTTTTAGAGGTAAGAAATTGAAAAGAGAAAGAATAAAGCAATATCCCGGATTTTTATTAAACCTAGAGTCATATGAGGATTACAATGACTATATGCTCCAAACCTTTAGTAAAAATAGCAGGTATAAACTAAATAAATATAAAAAAAGGCTGGAATCCTGTTTTGATATTCGCTATAAGATGTACCATGGTAAAATGGAAGTTGAAGAATATCAGCTTGTCTTTGAATATTTTGAGGCACTATTAAAAAAAAGATTCCTCCAAAAACAAATTACCAATAATAACTTGGAATCTAAGGAGTGGAATTTCTATAAAGAAGCTACCTATCCAATGATCCTACAGAAAGATGCAGCATTATTTGTAATATATAATGGTAAAACACCTATAGCAGTAACCTTAAACTATATTCAGAGCAATACTCTAATAGATGCCATAACAGTATTTGATATTGACTATGAGAAGTTCCATTTGGGCTCAGTAAATATCATGAAATTAATTGAGTGGACTTTAGACAACAAACTACGAGCCTTTGATTTTTCTAAAGGATATTACGAATATAAAAAGCGCTGGACCAATTTAGAATACCATTTTGAGTACCACCTTATTTATGACGGCAACTCTCCCTTAGCAACTTTTCTAGCTTGGAATATTAAAAACTATTTTAAGCTTAAACAATTTTTAAGGGAGAAAGATATAAACACTAAATTCCACACATTAACCTTTCTTTTAAAGAGTAAAAAAGCTGTAAAAGTTGAAAAGTCAAAATTTAGCTTTTCCCCATTGGAGAAAGAATCGGGCTTAGAACATTATAAAGATATTTCTAAAAATAGTGAGGATTGGGAACAGTTTCGCACAATGATATCTGAATTTTTATACCTGAACAACGAATCTGAAAAAGATTTATCCATTAAACAGCTTTCCAACCATAAGTGCAATTTTGTATTTATAGGTAAAAATCATAGTGTATTACTAACCATTTTAGAGCAATAACCTTTTTGTATTCATTTAAAACTTATAACCTTATGAGCGCTACGAATTAGTAAGTATTAATTATACTATCCTAGATAATAAACTAAGACCATTTCTTTATGCGAAATCAACAAAAAAGGTAACTAAGATTTTATTTGTCTCCCAAAATCAACCAATCAATAATAAGCTCACCTAGTTACCAAACCAAACATGGTTTTATAATTAACTCGGAGAATTAAGCAACTCAATAACATCGGGAAAATCCTATGAGGTCTAATTAGAAAGTTACGATAACAAGTCGACCGATGGTCGCAACAGGTAAACCCACGTGAATTGAAGGGCAGGCCCGCCTGTATTCTATGATTAAAAAAAGGATATCTACTTTAATTTATCAACAATCCTAAGCTGCATATTTCATAAGATTAATATAGGGTTCATTTCGCGTAATAACTGCAAACATTCTGGACACTAATTTGTTTCTAATAATATTGATTGTGCTCATCTTGTTTTTTCCTTCCTCCAGTCTCCTCTGGTAATATGCTTTCATTTCCGGATTATGCTGTAAGGCCGATTTTGCACATAGATCAAGTAGGCTCTTTATTTTCTTGTTGGCTAGGTTACTAACCTTTGTCCTGCCCCTTATACTGGTTCCCGATGT
>NZ_AUKX01000070.1 GCF_000424985.1 Arenibacter latericius DSM 15913 | reverse complement strand
ATTCCTTTTCCAATTGCCTGGAGGACCGCATGCGGTTCATATAACCGTAGATATAGAGTTTCAATAAATCTGCCGGATTGTATGGCGGTCTTCCCTGGGCGGGCAATGGATCAAAGCCCAATTCTCGCAGATCCATGCTTTCCACAAACTGATCGATAAAACGTACTGAATTGTCCTGCGGAACCATGTCGTCCAAACAAGTGCTGTAAAGTGTTAACTGCTCCCGGTCTTGTCCTTGTTGATATTCCATACCTTAAGTTACAAAAAACCGAGGTTGGATCTGAAGATGATGCAACGGGTTTTCAACAAGGTTATTAAGTTTTGAGACAGTCTGACGGTTTTGTATAAGATTAGTTGCGTTGTTTAAGCACCTAATTTAGCAAATACAAACCGAATAGAAAATCCGCGAGGATTTTCGTAAGTAGGCTAGAACCAAGCAATTAATTTTATACGTTGTTGGCAACTGGCTTTTCTTTCCGATTTCTATTTATCAATCGAAACTAAAACTTTTTCAATTCCGAGTTTTTGCCATTCTCCATTTCTGAATTCTGGTCTAGACCTTAAATTTCCTAAAACTCCTGAAGTTTCTCTAAATCTATTTGCATTCCAAACTTTTTGTTTAGAAGTTCCGTTTTTATAAAATGTCGTTATATACGCAGTTTTGGTCAATAAAAGTCTCCTTTTAAATTCATATTCAGTTGACGGATTTAATTCAATTGGTAAAATACCATTTGAATAATCAACTATTCTTTGTTTAGAAAACTCTCTTTTTGGTAATTCACTTTGCTTTGGTAGAGCATTTTTTGCTCTAATCTCAACTGTTAGATTTTCCAAAACGGATTCAATTAATTCTCCATCGTATTCGTCAAGAAAATCTTGTTTTATAAGTTCCAATATTATTGCTTGATAATTTTCGTCGAGTAGTTTTTTCGTGAGTTCTTTATGCTCTTCTCTGCGATTTAATTTTTTTAGTCCGTTAAGAGTGAAATTCCGCAATGATTCTTGGTTAAAATTTTCTTTTGCAAATATTTCGACGAATTTTAATCCTTTCTCATTATCCTTTGTGAACTTTATTGTTTCTAAAAGGATTGGGTCTTCTTGTTTTGCCAAATCTCCATCGTAAAAAATTTGGATTCCTTGTCCGATTAAAATTCCGTATTCTAGTTTTAACTGACGCATATATGAAAATAATTGTTGCTGAAACCTTGAATTAAGTGGAATGTTTGGTTGTTTAATTTCAATCACGAACAATTTTCTATTATCGGAATCTTTTATAACAAAATCAGGCGTAATTCTGTTAGCAGCACCAACTTGAAAGGAAGGTCGAATTTCAATATCTCCAGAATATTCTTTCCAATCCAAAACTCTTAAAGCTTGGACTACGTTTTGTTCAAAATCACTTTCGCTAATATCAGTCCGAATGTTGTCGGATAATAAAAAGCAGATTTCATTCCATTTTTCGTTGTTCATTTTCGGTTTTCTCGGTTTTTTCAGCTTGTTGCCAACGGTCTAGTATAAGCGTAGTGCGGGATTTCAAGGCACTTAACTTTCCGCCCACACTAAACTTTGATAGATGCCAAAATACCGAATTATAGCCACACAACCCGCATTACGCTTATACATTGTTGTGCGTTCGTACTTTTTTTCAGTCGTCTTTCAGCGTTGGCAAAGACATACTCTTTGGCAAGTTTTGGCTTGTGTGTTGGCTGGTGCGACTTGCCAATGTGTATGGCTTTTAGCTTGGGCTATTTGTTTAGAGTTTCCGAAAATTTGATTGCTATTGATGCTCCGATAATAAAGTTGTCGTTTGTGAAATTGTTTTTGGTTTCAAAAACGTTGTCTCTACTGTTTAGCCAACGACCTTCCATTCGGCAAATGATGTTTTGGCTTGGTGAATAGTCGATATTTAAAGAAAGTCCTGTGGTTTGGAAGCCATTCATTGTTCCTGTTGGGATTATTATTCCTGTCTCGTCTTGATAATATTCTGCTCTGATAGCGGTTTTCCAAGTGTCGTTAATCGTGTATTGTCCGATAATGACAGGACTCAACCAAAAATCGTAAGCGGTACTGTTTTTTGTTCGCTGTTGTGTTCCAATGTCAAAACCTGCGATTAAACCAAACTTTTCGGTTAGTTGAAATTGTCCGTAAACATTATTGAAATAGCGCATTCTTCTTGTGGTGTCTGGGTCGTCAGTTCCGATAAATGTGCTCCAATTTAAAGTGACATTTTCAGTTGGACTGTAATTCACTTGTGTTCCAAATGATGGTAATGAATTGCCTTCCAATCTTTGAATACGTTGCCAACCATTAACAATTAATCCTGCTATTTCCCATTTGTCATTTGGGTTAAAAGTCAGTTTTGCTCCTGTTAAAAAGTAAGGTGAATTTTCAGCCAACAAAGAACGCGTCAAAGTCATATTGTCCATAGAAATGGCACTTTCAAAACCAATATGAGAAGGCAAAACACCTGCATCAAGCCAAAGGTTATTTTTCTTGTTCAGTGAAATGCCAATATTCGCTTCAAAGATGTTTTTCAAAAGACCTGGTTCTGCTGCATAATTGTCGTTTGCATAAGTACCTGTTTGTAGTGCAAAATTGGCTCGGTATTTTGAATGCTCGACATTCATTTTTACAAGTCCTAAATTCAAGTTAAACTCGTTGTGCCGATTATGATTGAACAAGAACGCTTGTCTTTCCGTGCCTTGTGGCTGATTAAAATCATAGACATAAAACACATCTGCAAATCCTGAAATATTTAATTGTGGTTTTTGTTGCCAAGAACTATCCACTTGTGCGGATAAGCTTAAACTTGAAAAAATTAGTGCGATAAGTATGTTTACCTGCCAAATCTGCTTCATCGTCTGTTGTATTAATTTTGCTTTCAGAACAGATTTGATACTTCTGCTACTTTTTTTCTTTGTGATAGAACAACTACAGTGTCCTTAATTTCTATTTTGGTTTCGCCTTCAGGAATGATAATTTGATTATTTCTCTTAATTAAAACGATGCGTGAATCGGATGGTAAAATTCTTTGTTTGTTTAGTTCTTTGATTAATTTGTCGGCAATTTTAGAATCTTTTTCAACCTGCATCTCTAATAATTCATAACCATCTCCTAGGTCTAAAAACTCTTTTACATTCGGGCCTTGAACGGCTCTGTACAAATACCTTCCATTTAATCGGTAAGGACTTTCTACTGTATCTGTACCAAGTTGTTCAAAAACTGATAAATGCTCTTCGTTGTTGACAGAACTTACCAAACGATTAACGCCCAATTGCTTTGCGAGTAGGATAACCAAAGAGTTTACAGCATCATCATTTGTGGTAACAATAATAGCATCTGCTTTTTCTGCGTTGGCTTCTTTCAGCGCTTCAATACTTGTCGCATCTGCGTGAATAACTACACAGTCAAAATGGGAAGCGACCCAATCGGCTGTTTCTTTGTTTTTTTCAATCACAAAAACATCGTGATTGTCTTTTACTGCTGCTTCGATGACGTGTTTTCCGGTTCTCCCTGAACCAATAATGATGACATGCATAATGTTACTTTTTTAAATATTAAACGATTCTTGGTTTCGTGCCATAGAAAAGCACTCTTAATAAAATGAGAATGGGTATGATTTCTATTCTTCCTGCCCACATTTGTATGATGTAAACACCTTCTAAAATTGGATTCATACTTGGGTCTGTAATGCCCGAACTTAATCCAACTGTACCTTGTGCGGATGCGGATTCAAAAATGGCATCTGCCAATGTAAAATCGCCTGACATAAAATAGACTGTAAACAAGGTGGACACAAATACAAACAAGATGTACATAAGGGTGAAGATTCCTGCTCTAGATATTTCCGAACTCATCTCTTCTGGAAGCATTAGCTTATTATCAAAGCGTACAGACTTGATGGTGTTTTTAGATAGAAATAGTTTGTTAATATGCCATCTTAATCCCTTTTGTAGCAATAATGCACGAATAATTTTAATACCACCCACTGTTCCACCGGCAGAACCACCAACAATCATAGCAGCAGCTACAATAAACAAGACAGAAAGGTCGTCCCATCCGCCAATATTTGATGTTTGCCAACCTGTGGTTGTTAATGCACTCACAAATTGAAATATACCTTCTCTGAATGGGTTGGAAACTAATTCAGAGTTCATTAGAAATAAAGACAAAACCACTCCACCAATTATTGAAGCAATAATCATTGAACGCGTTTGAATATCCTTCCATAATTCATTGATTTTTCGCTGAAAAATGAAACGATAGAAAAATGGGATAGACAAACCACCTAAAAGCATTGGAAGCAAGAATAACATATCCATTTTAGCAGATTGATACCCTGCAATACTGTCGTCAAGCGTACTAAATCCGCCCGTAGATTGTCCTGTCATAGCGTGGTTGATAGCATCAAAAATATTTTCTGATACCGGATAGTCTGGCAATATAAAGTAGGTGCCAATGGCGATATAGACGAACATTGAAAGCGTCACTACAAAATATACTTTCCAAATAGCTCTTGCAGTTTCTATCACATTAGTTCTCAATTTAGTGCCGCTAGCTTCTGAACCGTAGAGCTGAATCGCTCCTTGACCTGGTAAGTGCCTAAAAACGGCTATTGCCATTACTATAAAACCTGCTCCGCCAACCCATTGAGAAAAAGACCGATAAAACAAAATGGATTTACCAACAGAAGGTTCATTATACGCCATTGTTAAACCCGTGGTAGTAAAGGCACTAGTGCTTTCAAAGAGACAATGCAAAGGATTTTTAAAATTTAATAGACTTGAAGTATAATCCATTCCTGTAGGGACAAATTGTTGCATCACTTCAAGTGGCGTAATATGGGCAATGATAAAATAGGGAATTGCTCCAAAAATCATTATCATAAGCCAACCAATGGCGGCTATAGCGAGTGAATGTTTTTCTTTAGGCTCTTCTGTTTTTTCAAAAAGTCTGTAAACCAAATATCCTAACAATGCTGTAAATGTTCCTGCAATCAGAAAGCCTGCAAGGGAATACCATTCTCGGTAAATAATTGCAAATATGGCTGGCACAAGCATTACAAATCCTAAAATAATTTGCAGACTTGCTACCTGTTTTATAAATGTTTTATACATAGAATTATATTACGATTGTTGGTTATTTTGATTGGTTGAAGCTTCTTCTTTTAGCTCATTTAAGTGAGTTTGAAGATTTGTAAGCTGAACAATGATTTTATCCTTACTTTCAATGGGAACCTGAATGTCTTGATAGAGTTGCTTCGCCAATTTCACGGCATTCTGATAATCAGAAACCTTATTTTGAAATTCTTTTTGATTTTGAGCATTTATAAACCATTTCAAACCCTTTTTTACTTCTTCATTGCATTGAAAAAGCTGTTTTGCACCATTGGGATGGTCTTGTTCGTAAAGCCTTGAAAATTCTACTACATCAAAGCAAACTTGAACAATCGTATCAGCCATTTTCTTCGAAATTGATATTTCACTATTCATAGCTCATAAACTTTAGAAATGGAAAAATCGGAAATACAGAAACAGAGCAGTTCCTAAAACCACCATTACAATTGTGGGTATAATCAAATGTTTGATTTCCTTATACCAATCGTGAATTGATTCGTAGGGTTTACCGTCATCTTCATCATAGAAAAAATCCCACTTCATTTCTTTGCATTTTTTTGATACTACAAAGGTCAGATGAAAGCGATAAGTAAAAAATCAAGGATTGGTAAGTCTGTATAAAGATTTTATAAAGACTATTGAAAGCGGTAACCAACACCGCTTTCCGTGACAATGTGTTGCGGATTATTGGGGTTTTCTTCAATCTTTTTACGTAGTGTGCCAACAAACACCCGTAAATATTGGGTTTCGGTTTGATAGCTGTAACCCCAAATTTCTTTTAGAAGATATTGATGGGTAAGGACTTTGCCTTCATTTTTGGCAAATAAAGCCAATAAATTATACTCTGTAGATGTGAGTTTTAAGGCTTCATTGTTTCGTTTTACAATTCGGGCTACTAAATCAATTTCAATGTCTCCACAAGTAATGATTGAGTTGTTCTCGGTATTTTGGCTTCTTCTAATTGCTGAACGAATTCTTGCCAACAATTCGCCTGTGCGGAAAGGCTTGGTCAAATAGTCCGTTGCTCCATTGTCTAGAGCTGAAACAATATCGGTTTCATTGTCCTGAACCGAAAGTATGATAATGGGTTTATTGTACCATTCTCGTAGTTCTTGTAAAATTTCGTGACCGCTTTTATCAGGTAACCCAATATCGAGCAAAATTAAATCTGGTGGATGACTAGCCGATAAAATCAATCCTTCTTTTCCCGTACTTGCTTGAACTACTTTATAATCATTGCTCTCCAAGTTTATTTGAAGCAATTTTCTGATTTGTGGTTCATCATCTATGATTAATATTTCTGCCTTATTCATTTTCCAAATTT
The DNA here is from genome assembly GCF_000424985.1 of Arenibacter latericius DSM 15913. GTDB lineage: Bacteria > Bacteroidota > Bacteroidia > Flavobacteriales > Flavobacteriaceae > Arenibacter > Arenibacter latericius. Next base: position 8,990 of record NZ_AUKX01000070.1, on the reverse strand, counting down.
GTGTTTTTAGAAAATTCGCACGGAATTTTTATTAGAAATCTTGCCCCACCTTCCTTTAAATTATCTAAAAGTACTTTCCCGTTCATTGCTTCCGTAAAACCTTTTACTATTGAAAGCCCTAAACCTGTTCCACCAGTGGCTGTTTGCTTCAAACGATAAAATTTGTCAAAAACATAATCTATTTCATTTTTTGGAAATCCTTTACCATTGTCAAATACTTCTATGAAACAATGTGTTAGATTGTGGTCGAGTTGAATGGTAATTGTTGTATTTGTAGGTGTGTGTTGAAGTGCGTTGTGTATGAGATTAAATAGAATTTGTTCCGTAAGACCGTTATCAATTTTAACTAATGGCATATTTTCTTTTGGAATAAATACAATCTTGTGATGATTCGCATCATTTTCATTGTCTTTTATGGCAGAAAAAACAAGCTCGTTCAAATCGCACCAATCAACTTTAGGTTGAATAAAGCCCGCTTCAAGTCTGCTCATACTCAAAAGGTTTTCGACCTGTCGATTTAGACGAAAACTGGCAATTTCAATTTCAGAATACAGTTCATTGCGATTATTGTCAGAAAGTTTGGTTTGGTTGTCTTTGATGGTGTCAATGGCACCAATTATTGTTGAAATGGGTGTTCTCAATTCGTGAGAAAGTGAATTAAGTAAGGTGTTGTAAAGTTTGATGGATTTTTCTCTTTCTTCTTGTTCTCTTTCTTTTCGTTCTACTTTTCGGATGTTGTGTGTCAAAACTGCATTTATTGAAGCAATCACGAAATACATTAAAAACATCAAACCATCTTCTGCTGTGCCAATATGTAAAGTGAATGTTGGTGGAATAAAAAAGAAATTCCAAATCAATGCACTTAATAATGCCGATAGTAATACTGGAAAAATATCAAAAAGAATAGCATTTACAGAAACAACTAAAAGTAAAATAAGCGCAACAGCTCTGTAACCAATAATCTCAACCGAAAAAAAACACAGAACAGCAGTGAATACGACAAGCAGAACGCTTATCAAGTATTGGTTTTTCTTGCTGTATTTTCTTGTTTTTAGTAAGTCCACATTTTTTGTTCAAATTTAGTGATTGAGTTATAAAGATTTCGTAAAGATGTCAGTCCTTCGAGCGTTGGCAAGATTGGCTCTTTTGGTTCTTTAGCGTTGGATTTGTGTGTCGGCAAAAAACCAAATGTGCCAATGTGCGTGGGGTTTTTGTATGACGCACAACGGTTCTGCTATGGCAAGTAGGGCGGCGGGCACGCACCGAACATTCCCCAAGGCCCGTAGCCAAAGCTTTTGTATTTTGTTTTTATCTTTACTTCTCTAAAAGCCAAATCAAAAGATTTGGCGGTCTTTACAAACACGCCCAAGCCAGTGGATTCAGGACTTAGCGCCCTATTTGTTATAGCAATTGTTGTGCCGTCGTGCATTATTAGTTTTGAAATATTACTTCTCTTAGATATAGCCATTTAGAAAGCTTTGCATAAACTTCTGTTACTGAATTTCCTTTAAATTCTTTATGATCGTCCATAATCTCGGCTAGAAAAGAATCAGCTATCTCAGTTTTAATTTTGAGTATAACTGGATTGGTCTTTCTGCCATAAACTGTTAATTTCCCAGAATATTCGATCCATTCTTTTGCTCTTAAATGTTTGCCGAAGACCTCTTGTTTTGCTTGATAAATGATTGTTGGATTAGGCATAAATATCTATGAGTCTATTTTTTTATAGGCAAAACATTCAAATTCCGGCTCTCCTTGTTGGTCAAATCTTGTCATATTACACAATGGTTCTTCGTTGGGGTCATTATCATGAATGCAGGTCAGGCATAAGGTGGGCTTTTTGATCAAGTCCTCGTTGATTTCATATCCATCGTCATCAAAGAATCCATGTATTTCCAATGATTGTATGTCGTTGATATGTCTTTGTCCCTTTCTATTTTCCCGTTTCTTGATAGCGGAATCTAGTTCATAATCATCTTTTGGCATACTTTCTCCGGTAATACAAGTAAAACAACTGTTTCCAACCGATGCGGAACCAACAACCCAAATATCATTTCCGCATGAGCATTTAATTCCTTTTTGATATTCCTTGAGTGCGTATTTAAGTCGTTTTTCCAAATCTACTTTGTTCTCTTTTGGATTATGCTTTAAATGCAGTTCAATATATTTTTCTATCGATATTTTCTTAAATCCCATATCTACTTTGCTTGTACAAACTGGGAGCGTGCTTTCCCATTATTTTTTAATCCACGAAGTTTACAATATTCTATCAGATCATCCAAATCCACAATAATATCTATTACCTCAAATCCTTGATTTATTAAATCACGTTTTGTCTTCATGAAAGCTTTATGCCAATCATGCCATGTATCGTGCATGCTGTCCCTGTCAACAATCACGTTGATGAAGCGTTTCCAATCTTCCTTTTGATAATATGCTAGCTTAATTTCGATCATGTTGTTTCTGAGCATGCGGCACAACGTGTTTGTGTATGATTTCGTTGCGTGTTTTAGCAACTAATTTAGCAAATACAAACCGAATAGAAAATCCGCGAGGATTTTCGTAAGTAGGCGAGTACTAGCAATGAATTATACACGGTGTTGAACTAAACCTAAAGGTAGCTTCAAGCAAGATTTCCCCTGCTGTTCACTACCTTTAGGTATTGTCTAATTAATTCATTGTAAGTTATGAAAAAAAAATAGTACCCTCATAGATAGGGCCTGTAATTCTGTTCCAGAATTTAATGAACTGTATCGTAAGTTAAGACGATCTATTGAGCTTTCCGGTAAGAGCCAAAGTACCCTTACCAACTATGCTCGTTGCCTAGCGCATATTTCCCTTCATTATAATTGTAGTCCGCTGGTTCTTGATGAGGAGCAGATCTTGGATTACCTGCACATTTTAAAATCCCGGCACAATACGCCATCCGATAGTTTTTTCAAACATACGGTCTATGGGCTTCGCTATGCTTATCGCATTTTCGGTATGAAGGAGATGCGTGTGGTGCTGCCTTCGATAGAACAACCAAAAAAGCTACCGGTAGTATTGAGCCACAATGAGGTGAGGCAGCTCCTCAAGGCCCCTAAACTTCTGAAGCACCGTTTGGTTCTGGCCATGCTCTACGGTTGTGGTCTTCGTAACTTTGAACTCTGCAACCTACATCTAAAAGACCTTGATTTTGATCGTAAGATGCTCCACATCCGTCAGGGAAAAGGCAGAAAAGACCGTTATGTTCCACTATCCCAGATGCAGATTCGCGGCCTAAGAAAATACATCGCCGCAGAACCTCCTACCACCTGGTGTTTTAATGGCTACGACAGGGAAGGCAATCCCTCTCAGTTATCGACAATGGGGGTGCAATGGATCGTTCGGGAAGCTCGCAAACATAGCGGAATCCAGAAAGGGATCACTCCCCATATCCTTCGACACAGTTATGCCACCCACCTTTTGGAGATGGGGTTGGACATTATAAGTGTTAAAGACCTGCTGGGGCACGCACATATACAAACAACGCTTACCTACCTTCACGTGGCACAACTGGGTAGACAAAAGCCGTTCAGTCCACTGGATCGGCTTTATAAGAGGTAGCCGTGAAACCTGTTTACGAGGTGGCACAGGTATTGGAAGGCAACAGGGAACAGCTCGTCGGCATTTGTGCCAATAGTTGGCAACTAAGAACCCTGCACGCCTTGCGCAAATGCCGCACTGCTTCCCTGGGAGGCCATATTGACCGCTGTAACAATCCTTCATGCCATAGGCTCCACCTTAGCTACAATAGTTGTCGGAACCGCCATTGTCCCAAGTGTCAGGGACATAAAAAAAAGGAATGGATCCGAGCACGAGAAGAAGAGCTCTTAAACGTGCCTTACTTTCACGTGGTCTTTACTTTGCCCTCAGCGCTCAACCGCCTATGTCTGTATGAGCCTAAATTAATATATAGTCTACTGTTCAAAATATCCTGGCAGGTGGTCCAAGGTTTTGCATCCAACCATAAGTTTATGGGTGCCACGCCGGGGATGATTGCTATCCTGCACACTTGGGGACAAAACCTGTCGTTACATCCACACTTGCATTGCATAGTTCCCGGTGGAGGTATTGCCCAAAGCGGTAAATGGAAATATGCAAAAAACAAAGGAAAATACCTGTTCCCGGTCAAAGCTATGAGCATGGTTTTTAGGGCTCGCTTTGTAGCTTCCCTTCGCAAGGAATTTCCACCACAACCCACGGCCTTCTACGAAAACCTATTCAAGCACAACTGGGTAGTTTATTGCAAACGTCCATTTTTAGGTCCAGCACAAGTAGTAGAATATCTTGGCCGCTATACCCACAAAATCGCCATCAGTAACCACCGTATAAAGAGCCTAGACACTAATGGCGTTACTTTTACTGTCAAGGATTATCGCAATGGAGGCAGAAAGCGGCTGCTCCGTTTGGACGATGCAGAGTTCATACGCAGGTTTACCCTGCACATCCTGCCCAAGGGGTTCATACGCATACGCCATTATGGGATCCTGAGCAGTACCAAGAAAAGGGAGTTGCTCCCTCTACTGCAACAGGTTCTGGGGAGACCGGTGAACCATGAACGACCTCCCTTGAAACATCGCCGATGTCCTTACTGCCAGATCGGGATTATGGTAACCGTAGCGGTATTCGATAGCCGTGGCCCGCCCAAAGCATGGTCCGACAAATTGAAAAAATATGCCCCCGGTACAACGCTCCAAAAAGCGTAAGGGGATGCCTATGGCCAAGACCAAGATAACGAGCTAGATAAATTCGTCCTAGACAGGGAAAAGGGTACAGAAATATCACAAAAGAACCTGGCCAGACAAGAAGAAGTGATTATTAATAACTTCATGGTCCGAAGAGGACTTCGCAATCCATATATAAAATACTATTGAACTATAGCAATCCCCATAGAAAGGGACAACATGACCCGGTTTAGTCAACAAGGTCTTCATGTTTGGCCGTACCGGCCACACGAAGACTTAGTTATTGGCGGTAGTTTTTTATATTTCTAATTCTTTAATTCCAGTTATTTTCCATTTACGTTCAAATTCTGATTTATCGATTGGCTCGCCTTCAAAATCCGTGTATTTCATATTCGTATCGCACCAAAATCCATAATTCCGTTTGTCAGGTCCAGCAAAAACCGGATTTTCATTTTTATCCAACGCAATTTCTCTCCAAGGTAAAAGTTCTCCGTCAGTTTCTAAAAATTCTATTAGCCAACTTTTTACTAAATACATTTTATCTTCGTAGTCGGGATTAGCTCTCGGAATAAAAAACAAAAGTCCACTAATCAACTTTTCCTTCCAGCTTTTTCCTTTTGGCCAATCAGTCGCATCTTTTGTTTTTAGATATTTCATTCCAATACGTTTGTTATTTATTCTCCGTATATATCTGAATCAATATCAATGTCGATTTCTGAAATCGTAATTTCTTTTGCGTTTTTAAAGTCAAATTTTCCCTTTGCAGAAAATGGTTTACTATAATTTTCATTAAAACTATGGTCTCCTTTGCTCGCTCCCATAACTAAATCTGCTGAAAAATTGCCACTTTTTACAGTAAATTCCCTATTTGGAATATCGACAAAAATGTCGTTGTAATCTATTTCACTTTCCCAAAAGTCACATCCGTAATTTCCTGGACTTGTGTTATTCAAAACATCATTCCAAACTTCCATATCTGTACTTATTTCTTCAGCTAATTGTTCTCTTATTTCGTCTATTGTCATAATTTTATATTTTTTGATGAGTGTTCTTCTAAATTACCGCCAACGTCTAGTATATGAAAAGTAGGCGATTTCGAAGCACGAAACTTTCGGTTAAGCCAAAGTTTGATACGAGCCAAAACCCTTGAATTTATTGCTATCTCGCCTATTTTTTATATACATTGTTGCCAGTAGTCTTTATTCCTCATTTGTTTCTTCTTCCTCTTCAGTTTCTTCCTCTGCGAAAATGTCAGAAACTTTGTTGAGCATTTCTTCTAAATTCGTTATTTCATCATCTGACAAGTTTCCGAAGTCTGTATCGTCAATCGTATTATCTTCCAGAAGTTGTTTTATCATTTCTGTGTAAGTGAAGTCAACAGCAACCGTTCCTTGCTGAATCTTTACAGATATATCATTATTGTCTTCCTTGTTGAATATTAATTTCATTACTCTGTGAATTTTTTTAGATTATATTTCTTTACTCTCTTTTTGATTGACGATTTTCCACCATCTGTAATTGAAGCAATTAGGTCTACAACACTTTTACCCTCTATTTCTCCCTCTAACGGACTTGACTTGATAATTAATTTGTTGTTTTCGTTTCTACATAATATTATGTTTTGTGCATCCGCTAACATTGGAATTGTTGCATTATGAGAAACGAGTATGATTTGCTTTTTGCTCTTAATTTTTTTTACAGCTTCAACTAAGCCTTTGTTAATGTAGTCTGTTGCTAAATTATCCTCTGGTTGGTCAATAATTACAGGTGCACTATCCTTGTCATAGCCCAATATGATGTCGAGAATTACAGAGGTTTTCCAACCTGGACTTAATTTTTCAAATTGACGACCATCCTTCGTGACGATTTTATATTTCTTCTTATTTAACTGTTCAAACCCGTTGTAAATCTTACTTTCAAAATCATCATAATCGTGCACTTTTGGCTTTTGTTTTTTGAAATTAGATTCAAACAGTAGTTCAGGCGTAATGCTGTTAAAATCAACAATTTTCGCTTTAAGAAAATGGTTTACCACCTCAATAAACTTCTCAGGGTTCAATTCAAAGTCATTTTCTATGTAGAGTGTATGTCCCATTGACTCTATCTCTTCTGAATCAAAATTTAAAGAATAGCTTGAAATAGTGGTTATGGTTCTATGAAACTGTCTATATGCACGAACATACTTTTTTAAGGACTCTTGGAGCTTGTTGAAGTTTTGTCTTTTGGTTTGTTCTTCAGAATTAGAATGTTTAAGAGCTTGATTGTAGATTTCCTGCTCTTTTTCTAATAAATTTCTAACTTCCTTTTCTTTGTTAGAAATTTGAAGTACGTTTTCAAGTTCATTTTTTAAGCTGGCTACTAGACTAGAGTCGTGCTCTATAAATGGATATTGAGATAAGAAAATTTCTAAATTATCTAAAGACTGGATGTACCCATCATATACACCTTTAGAAAAGCGAAGTTTCTCATTTTCAAGTTCAGTCGGTTGAAGATTATCATAGATATTAGTCTCTAAATTACTTCTTGTTATTAATCTAGAAATAATTGGAATAGTATTTAGTGTTTGGCTTTCTTCTTCTAGAATTTTTACACATCGTATTAATTCTTGAATATTTTTTTTAAATTCTCTTAACCCATTATTGATACTTATCTTAATGTCGTCATCACCGGGAAAAACTCTTTTGATTATGTCAATATTTTCTATTTTGTCTTCGCTAATATTATTGACTACTCCCATTATGTAATTTTGTGACAAATAATGTGGTTTCATTCCCGAAGGATTTACTACTGTGATTTTATCAACCTCATATTGGTCGTATATTGATTCACTAGCAGTATTGTTAAGACACCTTACGATTGAATCAACAAGAAGAGTTTTGCCACTTGATGAGCCACCAATAATCACATTTAGACCAGAGGTAAGCTCAATATCTATTTCAATGTTGTCTTTGTTATGAGAGACAGCCTGAATATTTTCAGAGTAGAATGTAGGTTTCGTCTCAGAATAAATTAATCTCGATTTTTCTGATAGTGATAATCTTAAGCCGTTAAATGTTGGTTTTGCAAGCATCCAAGTCGGTTTAAATGGATTTTTATCCTTGCCGTTTGGATAAGTGTTAGGTGTATAGTTATCACTACAGGTTATTAGGTTAACGAATTCATTTATGCCTAATTTTTTAAAGTAGTCTTGAGTACGCTCTAAGCCATTATCTCCTCTTGCCGTAAACCCCTCAAAATGGTTGTAATAAACACTTCGTTCTAAAGTGCCATCTACAGTAGTCTCTTTTGGTATGGATTTATTGAAAGTTGCGTGTGATTGACCTCCGTGAGGTAAAAGCATAAAATTATACTTGTCGAATTTATTGATAATGTCCTGAATTGTTGGGATAGAAGGATCTTTTTTCTCTACTACTTTATTCGGATACAGTGTATTAAGTTTCTCATTAATATCATCAATAATTTCTTCTGTTATCTCATTTAGGTCAAAATATATATGACAATGATATGCTGGACAGTTGTCATAGTTTCTGATATGTAATTCAACACCGAGAATAATGTTAATACCTAATTCAACTGCCTTTAAATAGGCGCTCTTGTTAACCATATTGTGGTCAGTAAGAGAAATTAAAAAATCAGAACTTCCATTAAATTCGTGAATTTTTCTTACCAATGTTTCAAGGTCATAGTCATTATTAACCACATTTGGGTCAGCTGAAGTGTGAATATGTGTGTCTAAGTAAATTGGATTCACGGTTTGTTTTTTAGATTACTGGCAACGATGGCTATATGATTAGGGGCCCTTTTCAGGCTAACTTGTTTTGGGCCATTAATTATATAGCGTGTTGTAAGTGGTTTTCTTACATTTTTAAATTTAATACAAAAAATGGGAATAAAACCATGGATAGTTTGCAATAAGATAATAATAGGATCACTTTTTCGTAAGCCTCCCGTAACATATTGATCTAAACATTGCGGTTTAATCAGTCTGTTACGGCACAGAAAAGCAGCCAAATGCCTTATTATCAACAATAATGGCCCGTAAAATTTGACTTTCTCGAAATTTTTACCGTCCTTGTTCAAGTAGTTTTTAACGTTCCCAACGTTTGGATAGCGAGCTCTCCACGCTGATAAGCTAAACTACTTGGGCAATATCCGCCTGAAATAGTCGAATATTGCCCCTATCGATAATAAGGCTCTTGGCTATTCCGACCAGTCTTCACAAACTAGCTCACATAATACTTGCGAAAAAGTACCATAGCGATTGCAAATTACTTACAACGT
>NZ_AUKX01000069.1 GCF_000424985.1 Arenibacter latericius DSM 15913 | reverse complement strand
CTCCTATTGCGGCATAGCACCCTTCCCTAACACATCGGGAACCAGTATAAGGGGCAGGACAAAGGTTAGTAACCTAGCCAACAAGAAAATAAAGAGCCTACTTGATCTATGTGCAAAATCGGCCTTACAGCATAATCCGGAAATGAAAGCATATTACCAGAGGAGACTGGAGGAAGGAAAAAACAAGATGAGCACAATCAATATTATTAGAAACAAATTAGTGTCCAGAATGTTTGCAGTTATTACGCGAAATGAACCCTATATTAATCTTATGAAATATGCAGCTTAGGATTGTTGATAAATTAAAGTAGATATCCTTTTTTTAATCATAGAATACAGGCGGAACAAAAGACCTCTACTGTGGTAGATGGGCTGAATACCACGGTAGAAAGTGAAACTGTAGGAGACAATATTAATTATAAGGTAAACGTTAATACAGCCTCTGGAGCTTCTTTAGGGGTAGTAAAAGAAGCCGCTACCAATTCTACGGTAAAAATTAACGAAGACGGAGAGTTATCCGTAGATCTTACCAATCTGAATAGGATTGTAGAAACTAGCGTATCCTACACGGTGTCCTTAAAGGACGCCATTATTTTAGGAAATGCCAACGGGGGGCATGTGAATATTACACTTCCTAATGCCACTCCAGAAAATAAAGGAAAAAGACTGACAATTAAAAAACAAGATGGAAATGAAAATTATTACTTAATGGTGTTTGGCGCTATAGATGGCCTATCAGAATTATATACAGCATTGCCCTATTCTGGTTGGGAGCTTATTTCCAACGGAGTAGAATGGAAAATAATAAACAAATTTTAATACCAAATTAAATATACCACACCCCTAATACCCAACGATTATGAAAAAAATAATCCAATCAGTTTTAATTGTGTTTACGTTTTTAGCAACGTCAAACGCTATTGCACAGCAAGGTTTTGGAACCAACCAACCCGATAAATCGGCGGCGGTAGATATCGTCTCCTCAAAGCGAGGTTTGTTAATTCCGCGTATAGCGCTAACGTCTACAACAGCAGCTACTCCGGTTAATAGTCCGGCTGAATCTCTTTTAGTCTATAACACAGCAACTGCGGGTGCTGGGAATACTGCTGTGACTCCAGGTTACTACTTCTGGCAAGGGGGCAAATGGGTGCGATTTGTATCTGACGCTACCGAAAAAACAGTAACGGTTACTGAGGGGGAGAACGTTACGGTTACTGAATCTAATCCAGATGGTAATACCACTCAGTATGAAGTTGCTGTGAAAGCTGGAGCTGCTAAACAAGTTTTGGTGACGAAATCCGATGGTTCTGGAACCGAATGGGTAAATCCAGCAGATTTCATTGCAGATGTTGTTACGGCGAGTAATGGTTTACAAGAAGTTGGTAATGACGTGCAATTAGGTGGAGTTTTAGACCGTGCCACTGAGATTATAACAACTACAGGAAATACTTTAGCTATTGTAGGATTAGAGGATATCTCTACAACATCTTTCAATAGTGCTACCCAGAATATTGTAATAATGGGAGCAGACGGAGTGCTAAAAGTAGTTTCACCTCGAACTTTAGTTGCTGCCAATGAAACTATTACGAAATTAGAGGTAAACGCAGACGGATCATTCACCTACTACAACGAAAGTGAGGTTGATGCAGCAGGTAATGTTATCACTGGAGCAACTGGGGTAACGATCGATTTTGATGCAGTAGATATTGATTATGATAATTCGGCTTCAGGTTTGGCTGCTTTGGATGTTCAATCAGCTTTAGATGAGATTGTAGGTAACTTAACTTCTGGTGGTGGTGTAAATTTAGTAGATAAGGAAGATGGAACTTTTAATTTAGTTGCTGATGATGGTACTGTTTTAAGTACGATTACCAAAGCAAACTTGACCGATGTGGGAGATGGTATGTATACCTTTAGCAATAATGACGGTACAGATATCACTTTTGATGTAAAGACCGTTGATGTTTCTCTTAACGCAACTTCCAATATTTACGAATTTAAAGATGCTGCTGGTGCTGTAATAGGTAGCATCGATATGAATGCTTCTAATGTTGCTTATGATAATACAACTTCAGGATTATTAGCTGAGGATGTTCAAGCGGCCCTGGATGAGATTGTAGTTAAGTTAACTGAAGGAGGAGGCGTTGAATTAGTGGATACTGCTAATGGTTCTTTTAATTTAGTTGCTGATGATGGTACTGTTTTAAGTACGATTACCAAAGCAAACTTGACCGATGTGGGAGATGGTACGTATACCTTTAGCAATAATGACGGTACAGATATCACTTTTGATGTAAAGACGGTTGATGTTTCTCTTAACACAACTACTAATATTTATGAATTTAAGGATGCAGCTGGTGACGTTATCGGTAGCATCGATATGAATGCTTCTAACGTTGCTTATGATAATACAACTTCAAAATTAGTTGCTGAGGATGTTCAAGCTGCTATTGATGAGTTGGCTTCAACAATAGATACTTCTAAAGGAGATTTAACTGTTGAAGGCGGACTAGAATTCTACGATACTACAGATGGAGTTGATAAATTATTAGGAGATGCTAAAATTCAGATTAAAGACGGTGGAATTACAACTGATAAGATAGCCGATGGTGCTGTGACCAATGCAAAGGTTGGAGCTGATGCCATTACAACTGATAAGATTGTAAATGGTACTATTCTGAATGAGGATATTGCTAATAAGCAAATTACTGCTGATAAATTAAATGCAGATGGTGTAACGGAAGGTTATGTGCCAACCGTTAACGCTGATGGTTCAGTGACATATCAAGAAATATCTGCTACAACTTTAGGAAAAACCTTAAGTACAGATGGTAAAATCGTAATTGGAACAAACGGAGATTCATCATTAGCAAATGCTGTCTTGGTAGAGACAGAACTAAAAATAGCAGAAGGAAGTATAACCACAACAGAAATTGCTGATGGTACCATATTAGCAAGTGATATTGCAAATGCTGGTAATAATCAAGTTTTAGTGACTAGCAGTACTGGTGAAGCTACTTGGGTAGATCAGTCTGCCTTAAAAAATAAGGATAGTTTTACAGGTACTGCGCCAATTACAGTTACCCCTGGTACAACTTTAAATGCAAATGGTGGTATAGATTATACCATCGATGTGAATAATGCGAATGGAACAACGCTAGGTGTGGTTAAAGAAGCGGATGCCACCCCAACAATAAACTTTGTTGATGGTGTAGCTACTGTAAATGTGGATAATATTTCTGCAACTCAAGGAAAAGCACTTACGTCAAGCAGTATAACCGTTTCAGCAGATGGAGCCAAAGCACTTCTTGCTGATACTCAAATAGATATTACGCCAGGTACCGCAGCAGGTCAAGTTATGGTAACTAATGCTGATAATAGTGGGGTTGAATGGGTTGACCCAAATACGCTAGGGAACACGGTTACAGCAGACAACGGTCTAACCAAAACGGGTAACAATATTCAATTAGGAGGTGATCTTACAGAAACGAATACAGTAATTGGAGCTGCTGCAGATAAAACTTTAGCTATTACAGGTTTACAAAATTCAACCGATGCTTCAACCTCTATTGTTTTAGCAGACGAATCAACAGGAGTTTTACGTAAGGTAGCAAGATCCTTAGAGTATGCAGCTACAAGTACGTTTGATGTAACTGGGATAACTGGTTACAACAAATTTGTTCAAGAAATTACTATTTTAGCTACCATTGGAAATAATGACATAGACATTACCCTACCAGCTGCTGGCTCCGCAAATGGACAGGTAATCAATGTGAAAATAGCGAATACGACTGAACCAGATGCTTATGTGAATATTCCAAATGTTGACGGTACCACTATCTATGGTGCTATGCCATATCAGGGGTGGATTCTAAAATCTAACGGAAGTACTTGGTCGGTAGTAGGAAGTAATTAATTAAATAAATTCTCTCTGGAAGAGACCACATGAATAAACTTATATTACAATATATAGGGGTAGCGGTGATGCTTGCATTGAGTTCTAACAAAATCTCGGCGCAAGAAGGCCTGGGAACAAACGCACCGGATAAATCGGCCGTAATGGAGTTGGCGTCTGGGAAACGAGGATTCTTGATTCCTAGGGTTATGCTAACAAGTACTGCTGTTGCGGCTCCGGTAATTACACCCGTAGCACAATCCTTAATGGTGTACAATGAAAACACGACTACAGGTGCTAATGGGGTGAGTCCTGGGTTTTACTATTGGGATACGGATAGGTGGGTGCGATTTGCAGAGCAGGATGATATCAAAGATCTGGAGACTGTTACATCACTAACTGATAATGGAGATGGAACCATAACCTACACCAATGAAAATAATATCAGTGTTACTGTCAATTTAGCTGCAGGACCACAAGGTCCTGCTGGACCAAAAGGGGAACCTGGACCTCAAGGTCCACAAGGAGAACAAGGTCCACAAGGAGAGCAGGGTATACAGGGAGAGAAGGGTGAAACTGGTGCTCAAGGACCACAAGGTCCTCGAGGTGCAACAGGATTACAAGGGCCTGTTGGACCAAAAGGAGATACAGGTGAAACTGGGCCACAAGGTTTACAAGGAGAGCAGGGTATACAAGGAATGCAGGGTGTAAAAGGAGATACTGGAGCAGCTGGTCAAGATGGAGCCGATGGAAACGGAATTGCATCAACAATTGATAATGGCAATGGTACCTATACCTTTACTTATACCGATGGTTCTACTTTTACAACATCAGATTTAACGGGGCCGCAAGGACCACAAGGACCTGCTGGACCAAAAGGGGAACCTGGAACTCAAGGTCCACAAGGTGCAACAGGCCTACAAGGACTAAAAGGAGATAAAGGCGATCAAGGTCCTGTTGGACCAAAAGGAGATACAGGTGCAACTGGACCACAAGGTTTACAAGGAGAGCAAGGTATTCAGGGAATACAAGGCCTAAAAGGAGATCCTGGTACCGCTGGTCAAGATGGAGCCGATGGTAAAGGGATCAATTGGAGAGGAGCGTCTAACACAGTACCTGCAACCCCAGTAGAGAATGATGCATACTATAATACAGCAGACGGCAAATCATATATATATGATGGTGCCAATTGGGTAATTATGACTCAAGATGGTACCGATGCTAGTGTTACAGCCAATAATGGTTTAACCAAAACGGGTGGTAATGTGCAATTAGGAGGAAGTCTAGATAATTCTACTACTATTACAACCGGTGCCACCAACACCCTTAAAATAGCTGGTTTGCAAACAGGTACTACAACAGATAAATTAGTGGTAGCAGAAGCTGATGGTACGTTAAGACAAGTAAAATCTGCTATGCCCAAGTTCTTCTATATGCCTCCTATTATTTTTGATACTTCTCAGAATGGATCGTATACAAAAGACCTTTATGCAGAATATGAGGCACAGTTTACAGGGACAGGTAACCCAAACTTGGTTAGTAGTGCTGGTGCTACTCAAGGGATACCAACCTTGCTCGCGAATGAATTGGAATATTATATCACCTATTATGATACGAATGTATTCTCAGGTGTTTCTATAGATGCAAATGGATTGTTATCCTATACTATCAATAGTAATGCAACTCAAGCTTCTTTTATGACTATAGTATTTGTAGTTAAGGAATAAGAAGATATTTAAGCCCCGCTTGCACCAAAAAGTTAAATGATAAAACGCACTTTTATATATAGTCTCCTAGTTATGCTCCTTGCCGTTACAGGCTTACGGGGACAGACGACCAATTCTGGGGTGTTGTATGTTAGTAAAGACACTAAATTCGCTACAGTAGAGCGATTTGATAATAAGGAGAGCGGTGAGTTTTATAATGATGGGGAAGCGTTTATTTACAACCACTTTAATAACGATGGTATTTTGGATTACTATGGGGAAACTGGTTTTACCCAGTTTGTTGGCAATGCAGTACAGCAGCTTACAGGTACAAAGGTGAGCTACCTCTATGATGTTTTTTTTAACAACAACAGCAATCCGGCACCATTTCAACTTTCAGGGGCCTTGGATATAAGTGGAGTATCCGACTTCTACCAGGGTATTGTAGATAACGACAATTTTGGGGGTAGTATTACCTTTAGTAGAACAGGATCTCATGCCAACACCTCAAACGAAAGTCATATTGATGGAATGGTCTATAAAGCGGGATCCGATAAATTTACCTTTCCTATTGGCGATGGGGGCTTCTATCGTTTTGCTGGGAGTTCGGAACTTAATGCGCCTAGTCTTTATACCGCTAAATTCTTTTATGAAAACTCAGATGCGCTATACCCACATAGTGAGAAAGTAAATTCGCTAGACGCAATCGACCACCAAGAATACTGGCGTATAGAAAAAGAATCTGATAATAAGGACGATATACTTATCACACTCTCATGGAGTAATGATACCACTCCCTCAGAATTTATAGCGGCAGCAGCACAGAACGCATTAACCGTAGTACGCTGGAATGAAGCCTCTAACAGATGGATAAATGAAGGAGGGAACATTAATATGAGCAATCAGACTGTTACTACAGCCGTAACCGGTTATGGGATATATACGTTCGGAATTTTAAATGAGGCCGATATCCTTCCCTGTGGCTTAACGGTTTATAACGCAGTTACCCCAAATGGAGATGGTATTCACGATTCTTTCGTTATAGATGCAGGGCAGACCGACTGTATTCGGGATTTAAAAGTTCAAATTTTTAACCGTTGGGGAGTAAAGGTGTTCGAGTCTAATAACTATGGGGAAAATGGAGAGGTGTTTAAAGGCTATTCTACTGGGAGGTTAACAGTGAATGGATCACGACAACTGCCCACAGGAACCTATTTCTATATGGTAGATTATGAATATGGGGATCCGTCAGCGAATACTAGATACAAACAAACGGGTTACCTATACCTAATTACCGATTAAATGACACGGTTAATAGTTAAGGGAGTGTCTATCTAAGGAAGGAGGTAAAACGCAACAAGATTTGCAATACAATAAAGAGCGATGTAATGCCGTTAGGGTAAGTCAGGCAAGAATTATAAAACTAAAAGCTTGAGTTAGAAGATGAACCACAACCTTATGTAACCTGCAATTATTTATAGAGTAGGGGAGTAAAGCTGAGGTTAAATAGATTTTCACAACTAATTATAATAAGAGGAAAAGACCGAAATAGTGACTAAGATGAAGATGAATTATGCTATTCATTTATGCAAAACAATATTAACAGCTATTGCAGCTGTATTGTTGTTTGTGTTCCCTAGTGCTGCGAATGGGCAAAGTTTTACCGCTACTGATGGTTTTGATGTTCCAGCTCGTGTTTTTGGTGGGGCAATGAGTGGCTCTGGTTGGGCAAATAATAGTTGGATTCGTGAAGGTGAAAATTCTTCCGAGTTTATAGTGATAAGTCAATCTACAATGACTCCAATATTAAGGTTTGATCAATGTGATTTTGAACCAAACTTTCTACAACTAAGCAATAATAATACTGGAGCTTATAGGTTAATCAATCTAAGTACGGCTATATCTGCAACCCTAACCTTTAAGTATGACTATCATCAATTAGTAGATGATAATGATTATATATTGGTGCAAATTGATCCTGAAAATGATGGGAATTATATAACTCTCGAAACGATAACAAGTACAGGTAATAGCCCTGATCCAGCATCAACAGTAAGTATATCTATACCTGAAGAATATTTAGGAGGATCTGCAACACGCATTAAGATTACTACTGGTTCTGAATTACATCATCTAACAAGTGAATATTGGTGGATAGATGATGTAGAAGTAGCTGTTATTGGGATGGACGTTGATGCAACAGTTACCGATGAGTCATGCCCTGGTGCGAATAATGGGGCTATTAATTTAACTGTCTCAGGGGGAGATGCTCCATATACCTATGAATATGAATTGAGTAGTGCTAGTGGTGTAACTACAGGGAGTGGACTAAGTATAACCGGACTTGCAGCAGGTACCTACAAAGTGGGTGTTACGGATGCTAATGATGTTAAGGCGTATTATAATGATTCTTTAATAGTTAGAAACTCCGGATCTATATCCCTAAGTTTAAACGCCACCTATTTAAGTGGGAGCGGCACAAGTGATGGTGCTATTGATTTAACGGTAAATGGCGGAGCGGCAAATTATACTTATGCTTGGACCAAAGATGGTAACTCCTATGCTTCTACAGAGGATCTTGCTGGTCTTAGTGCTGGCACCTATGCTGTTACCGTAACAGATGCATGTAATCAGACAGCAACCTCTTCTGTTATAATGGAGTTTAAAGGAAATCTAGATGTGGTACAAAAATATTTATACCTAACAGGTCCAGATCAAGGCTTGGATAGGATAGATCCAGCAAATGCAGGAACAACAGACAATACAAAATCAACTACGGCGCCTCTAAAGCATTCTCCGGTTGAATATAAATCTATATTAGATCAATTCAATACAGTTGCTTATAATGGAGACAACAGTACGGGATCATTAAAATGGGATGGAGATTGGATAGAGATGAATGATGATAATTCCGCTTCCTCGGGTAAAATTCGAGTTGTATCATCAGGGTTAAGGTTTGAATTTGTAAAGCACACCCAAAAAAAAGGTTTCATCTATAGGGATGCAGATCTAAGTAATGTTCCTACAGCTAAATTAAAATTTGAAGTATCTAAAAAAAATTTACACAGTGGTAAAACCAACGAAATAGGGGTTGAAGTTTCATACAATGACGGGGATTATAACCACTTAGGTGTCATTAATTATAATTCAGTGGTTGAAGGGGGGAGTTATTCATATGACCTTATCGCAGGTAAGGCAAAAACTAGAATACGTTTTATTTTTAATGACCATGATCACAATAATCATATAATTTTGGATGATATTGCAATTGAGTACCCTTTGCCAAGGACTCCGGGAAAGGAAACCTTTACTCAAACCCCTGCTATGTGTAGTCCCCTTACTATACCTGCGGCCGAAACTATACGTGTAGAAACCTTTGCGACAGTAACAAGCGGATCTATGCCATCTAATCCTGATATAACCGCAACTTTACAATACGGTGCAACACCAACCCATATTATTACACTTAATAACCCTACTTGGGACAACTCGAAACTTATATGGACAGGTACCCTTCCAAGTGAAATAACCATACCTACAGGGGCAAGTATTGTTATGGAAATTACTAATAATGAAATAGGAGTTGCATTTACCATTGATTACGATAGTGCAACTAATCCTTCAAAAATACAACTACCAACTTCTACCTATATAAATATAGATGCATACGATTTTTATGATGATTCTTTTGTAAATGGTGGAGGATCTATAATTAACCCAGAGGAAGGCGTAGTAGGAAAAACCGTTTATCTAAGAACTACGGTTAGTGATCCTTTTGGCGCTTATGATATTACAGGTTTAGATTTTATAATTACAGGCCCCAATGCAAGTTCTACAACAGTTGCAGCAACACAAGTTGCTTCAGCAGGGTGTAATAAAACCTATGAATATGCTTGGACAGTTCCTGCAACTAGTGGCGAATATAGTTTACAAGCTATAGCCCATGAAGGTTCTGAAGGTGTTACCCATAAAGAAACAAAGACGTTTAAAGGATTAGTACGCTATGTAATCACAAACCCGCATATCTATCAGAGAGTGATTAAGTAGTAAAAACAAAAATCCTTTCACCATTGTTATAGCACTAAATAGGTTTTTGTAATAACTTGTCTATACTAATTTGCAGCCTTCCAAATACTAGTGGTGGAGCCTGTGAACTCAAATAATAAATTACTTGGTATTGTCCCTAATTGCTCTATCCCTACAATATCTATACTAATCTTGCGTTGTATTTAATCTGATGTTTTTATAGGTCGATAAAGTAAGGACCCTATTTTTTTATATAAATAGCTATATATAGATGCTACAAATGCAGCTAAAGACTATTTAACCTATACAGAAACTAAAAGAGTTTGGAGGGTTACTAAGTATAATAGTCCTTTTTAGATTAAGGAATAGGTAGAGATTCAAACTAATTAAACCATACTAATAATTGAACCATCAACCTCAGTTATATTTAAATAAAAAGGAAGTGTATAGTGAAGCTAAACATTGGATTTATCAATTCAATATTATGAAAATCACCTCCCGATTTTCGTATATAAGACTGCTATTTCTTGTTTTATTCTTCCTCCTATTGTCTATAGCATCTGTAATTGCGCAAACTAATGCACCCAGTATTCGAACGGGTGTTACGTTTCAGTGGGAAACGAACCAAACTAATGGTACACAGCCTTCTACAATAAAAAGTATTACTGTAGATGAAAAAGTTTATAATCTATTTGTGGCTCCTACGGGTTATGAATTGACGAAAGAAGGATTACAACCAGACAAAAATACTATTAGGGAAAACGGAGCAACTATAAAATCAAATAGTAGTGTTGATCGTCCAGATTGGAATGCTAAAGCATTAGCAGCATTTCAAGATAAAAATCTAAATCACTATTTTGAGGCAAATCCAAATGGTGTTGATATGTGTAATAATTTCAACGCGGTAGCAACGGATACACAGGCACAAAGACAGACTTTAACCTACGAGAATGCTATACCGTCTAATAATGGAGGGATTGTAGCCATTACTGAGAGAAATGCAAATAACTGTTTTCATATAGAGGTGTTTGGTACTCCAGCAGATGGAGGTCCAGACGGATCTTTAGGTCAGACCTTTGTTAGACATGATAATACTAGTTGGGGGTTTGGAGGGACTGGTTCTTCAGGGAATATAGGTACTCCTGGAGCTGTTAATCCGCCAAATTCCAATTCGGATTATTGGTTGTCCGATCGTGTTTTAGAGGGAAACAATACTATAGGTATTGCTTTATTTTACCTAAAAGATCTTGCGCCAATAGGCTCGCTAATAAAAAGTGTGCGAATTACGGCCGCCACAAGAGATCACGGAGATGGGAAGTTTTTTATACTTCAATCGTATGCTGCTAGTGATCAAATAGAAACCATATGGAACCAAACCCTATTAAATGGTAATGTGGCCCTAAACGATCCTGTTCCAGCAGGGTCTACTTTTACTGCTATTGGATTTGGCCCTAGCAATGGTAGTTTAACCTTTAATTCTGATGGTAGCTTTGAATACACCCCTGATTCCGATTTTACAGGGGTTGATAGTTTTGAATATCAGGTATGCTTGCCCTCTCCAAACCAAACTACTTGCGATACGGCAACGGTTCGTATTATGGTGATACCAGATACGGATGGCGATGGATTGCATGATTCTGAGGATTTAGATTCTGATAATGATGGTATCCTAAATAGTATTGAAGGCTGTGGACCAGGAGGGGGAAATGGTAACTTAGATCTTGCGACTCAATTTCCTGTTGGAAACGACTATACAGCAGCAGATAATGGAATTAAACCAACTTCGGTGCCTGGGATTAGTGCTAATTATACATTTTATATGGAATCTACTGGGGGTGACAATAGAATTTCAAGAAGAAATTATGACCCTCCTAATGGTCAAGGGCAGCTTTTTAGATTGAGGGTTGGGAAAAAGAAAACAGCCTCTATAGATATAGAATTTGTTGAAACAAGTACAGGATTACCTACTGCCATCTCTGGAGGGAAATTTAAAATAACAGACCTGGATGAAAAAGAAGAGGTAACGGTAGATGTGTACGACCAGCATGGAAACCTCATAATATTAAAAAGAGTTACAGATAATAACTTTGTAAGTCACTATGTGAAAAGTGTAGGTACCCAAGTGGTACATCCAGATCATAATATGTTTACAACAATTGATGATCCAGATACTACACCAAATGGAGACAATGTTGCGGATGACGGTCTTGCTTCCGTTATCTTTGACTTTTCTGGTCAATTGATTTCAAGAATTAAAATAACCTCCTACCATGTTCGTGGAGGGAACTCCTCTATTCGATTTGCCGAAGTACACGATTTTTGTAAACCTTTAGATACCGACGGAGATGGTATTCCAGATTCACTGGATACCGATAGTGATGGGGATGGATGTCCAGATGCAATTGAAGCTGCTGGTAATTTTACCAATGATGATGTGGACGGTTATGGCCGACTTACAGGAGGGGTAGATGCAGATGGTGTTCCTTTAGTCGCTAACGGAGGTCAGGCAACCACAGATGCGGTAACTACGGCCGTTAGAATAAATTTAGGAACAACACCGGAAGCTACCCGTACTTATAATATTGGGGATAACGTAACCCTAACCTCCAATACCACAGCAGATAGAGCCACCGCTTACCAAACAACACCACCTTATGCTCCTATATATGGTACCCCAGGTAATGCCAATGATGGGTTACAATATGCTTGGACCTTTGATGATGGTAGTGGCCCAATTGCAGTTGGCACTAATAGTCCGACCCTTAATTTGGGTCAAGTAAATATGGAGAATGCAGGGGAATATGTGCTTACTATTACACATCCTAATAATGTGTGTGCTATGGAAACCTCTACTTCTGCGGTTACCATTAGACGAAGGATAATAATTACCAACCCACATATATATTATAAAGTTAAAGGCAATTAATTAGGTCGTTGCCACCGATGGTAAACAGCGGTCCATATATGATCTCTTAGATTAAGTACCTATTTTAAAAGCCTCTATTCTTCTATAGAAAAGTAAACTTACAGCAATGATGTTTTGCTAATTATCCACCGCTACAGCAATTATTCTATCACCAACCAGGTATAGGAATTAGCCGGAATAGTGACCTTTACCGTAATTACATAATCCCTATTCAGTTGATAGCTTTTAACCTTTCCTTCCTTTTCTCTAACCTTGGCAGTTTTGGTTAATCCGGTATAATATAATGGAAGTTTTATCTCCCTGACGATCTCTTTAGATAAGGGGTTAAAAAGCATTGCCAAGCCTTTTTCCTTTAATTTGGGATTCGCATGCATAATCCCATCCCAATCCTTTCCAGAAGGCCTTTTTAAGTGAATAACATCACTATTTAAGATATCCCTGTACTTTTTGTACCAGTTGATTACATTGGCAACTACGGCTTTTGTTTTTGGAGTGTCGTACAGGCGTGGCCCTCTATAACACGCTTGTACTCCGGATCCGTAGTTCTGCATCATATGGCTCTCATAGTCAACCAAATGGTCGTTTAATGGCTCTAAAGTAGCTGCCGCGCCACCACCGTGGTATTCGGTTAAGGGTACAAAAGTCCAAGACATGCTAGGGATGGTTTTCCATAAGCCATCGTATATATTCTGACGCCCCAGGATTAGTTGTCGCTCTCTAGGAAGGGACCAATTCACCTCCCTATAACCTATTCCCGTTTTATTGGTTCCCGAATTGATATAGAAATCTGGAACATTCATATAAATACCTTCAGACCGCATCCATTTATACAAACCTTGAATTTGGGCGTATTGCTTCCATTGGGAGTCTTCCAAGCCATTGTGATAGGTATGTGTTGTTGAGGCACATACATTTCCGGGGTACGACCCATCATGCTCAAAAACACTCATGCCCGTTTCATTTAAAAACGTTTTTATCTTTCTGAAATAATCATAACCCCAATCGGAACACAGGCAAGGGGAGGAGCCAAAAATCATTCCCCCGCGTTTTCCGGTCTCAGGATTTATAACATCTACCTCATCGCTTATCCATCTGCTAGATAATAAGGAGTACCCTCCAAGTTCAATGCCCTTAGATTTGGCATAATCCACGTACTCCTTAAATTCTGCATAATATTCAGGAGATTCCTTTTCCATATTCAGCCCACTGCCAAAACTTAAAATTATCATTTCATACCCTACTTCGGCACACTGATCTACAGCCGACTTTATTGTAGCGGGATCTGTAGAAGTAAGATGGAGAAAAATGGGATTCTCTGTGGTCCACGGAGAAATTGTGCGGTACATTTTTCTAATAAACAATCCTTTTCGCTCTTTATCAAAACTATCAAATGGCGTTTCCCAAACTCTAAAAGTCGTGATTGTATCCCCCTTTGCAATAGCCACATTTGGTCCCAATGGTGGCCTTACCTCTAACATAACCGGTAATTGCATAGGATAGTTGGTTTGGGAGGTATAGCGTGGGTCTGGTTCCCAAAAGGTAGTTTTATCCGATGTCTTTTGTTGCATTGCTCCAAAGGCATAGTCTGTTTCGATATGGATATTTGGCTTTTCAAAATGTTTTGGTACATCCACAAGACTCTCACCTTCTACCATGGCTAATTGCTCTAGCTTAAATTCGTTCAACTGAACCAATAAGTCCCCCTCATTAATGACTTCTATCCACTTGCTAAGGGTGGGAATGCCAACATTACATAATGGACTTTTACCACAATATCATCCTTAGATAAGGTGAAGATTAATTCCTTACCGCTGGGCATATCTGGATTGGAAGCCCAACGTACACGCTTCCATTCCAAACGATCACTGACCTCCTTAACTCGGAAGTCCTCAATTAAAAACGAATTGGGATCTATGGTCATATCGTCTATCCATTCTAATAAGGTATAAGCAAATTCAGGCTGACCTTTTAATCCTCCAATAGCATATTCCTTACCGTCTATAATCAAGGTACCTTCATTGGAAACACTTCGCAAAAGGCTTTCTCCAGTCATTTGGTTAACATAGTCTACCGTTGCTAAATTGGGGAATAATCTAAATACCCTAGCCACTAGACCATTGGAGATTATGATATCCTTGCCATTGTCACTTCTATATACTTCTGCTTTTGCTTTTTCGTTATCTATTAGCCAATCATATTCTGGTTGCTTTAATGGTGTTTTAATCGCAGGTAAGGCAGCAAGCAGTTTCTTTAGCTTAGTGTTAATTTCTTTTGATTGTACTGGTGTTTCCCCTATATAGTCATACGCCACCATAATAGGAGGGATTTCAAAATAGTTGATTTTTGGATGTATCCATACCGCATGGTCACCGCTTTTACCATCACCAGCATCATCCACTATCATTTCTAGGGTACCCCTTTTAATTTTTACATCAATCTCCTTGGCAGGATCCCCTGCTTTCATAATCCCACTATTATAGAATTTCTCCCCGTTGTTTAGGAACTTAAAGATTACCGAGCCTTTGTCTACCTTTCCATCTTTCCCCTCAACCCCTATAAACTGTTTTTCCGTATCGGTTATATTATAAAACATACGCTTCCCATCCGTTAGCGGAATGGAGGTAATACTTTCCAAATCATAATTTATATTGGAATCGTTTATACCTACTTTTGCAGTAAATTGACTTCCACCATTAACTTTAATTTTAAAACTCGATTGGGAATGCACTCCAATTCCAGTTTTATACTCAACGCCTGCTACCGATAACGCTTCACCCGTTACTGCTTTGTTCTTAACTGGGGCACTATAGGTTTGCAGTCCCATGGAAATGTGTATTTCTTCGATGTTGATGTTGTTTTGGGCGACACCAATAAATAGCATCAAACAAGTAAAAAGCAAGGCTAATTTAAATCTCATTTTTCTTCGGTTATTTCTTATTATTTACTTCTTTATATTCCTATAAAAATCTATCAGGAATTGTGTTGAACCCTTAAAATTTGCGCTAGTAATATCCTAAAACAAGGCTGATTCTTGAACACTAATATCCTCATTGTTAAATTAAATTTAGACAATATTTAATAAAAGAGAGGGTACTCATAAAGAAGATAACAGAATAGTCGCGATTCAATATGAAATGAAACAGGTGTTTGAGGTTATACTCGATAATTGAGATTTAAATGCTCCGAGGCTGTCTTGCCCGAATCTTTCCTTTAGATTTATAAAGTTATATTTAGTAAATAAAAGGAATACAAAAAAGAATAATAGTTATGATGATGAGATTTCTTTTTTTGCTTCTTTTTTCTTTGTTGATAAGTTTAACTTTGTTAATAACCATAATTGAAAAAGAACGGGGTGAACTTTGTGTCGTTCTAGGTTTATGGCCTATCGCCTGTATTAGTCCCCGTTCTTTATTAACCCGGTTGCAAGGACCAAATAGAATTTCAGTCTCTACCTACTAAAGGTGTTAGTCAACGCAACCATTTTTAAACACCATAAAATTATGAAAATAATGGAAACAGTGGGCGTGGACA
>NZ_AUKX01000068.1 GCF_000424985.1 Arenibacter latericius DSM 15913 | reverse complement strand
CGTTGGCTTGCGCAAATGTTGTCCCGGGGGAAACTCCGGGACACGACAAACCTTTTTAATATAATAGCACGTTAACACGTACTTTACCTTGCCCTTGCCTTTTCTGGCAAGTATACCCTGTCCCTATTATGTCAACGATATTGCGTATTAAAAACGCGGTGTGTACTCCTTGCAAAAAGCAGGATTACCGCCAAAGATTTTAGGTGGCCATGGCGACGGGGCCCACCCCTTACCATCTCGAACAGGGAAGTTAAGCCCGTCTGCGCCGATGGTACTGCTATACCAAGTGGGAGAGTAGGCCGCCGCCTTTTTTTAAGAGTCCCTTCATCGTAAGATGAGGGGACTTTTTTTTTATCCCTATGTCATATAGAAGCTGCCTCTTCAATTGATACTGGGGTTAAGATGCTTTACTGCTACTAATGAAGGAGCTGCCTCATCACTTGATGATAGGTTAGTAAGGTGCGACCGCGATGCGGCCGTATGGATGCTGTCGTGACAAGTCACGATGCGCTTTCGTCTGCTGGCGCAGAACCTCGGTGGATGCCGTTTAATTGGTGTATGCCTTATCACTGAATGATATGGTGATAATATGCGACCGCTACGCGGCCATGAAGCTACTTCTCAAAATGCCCTTCTATTTCAATAAGAATACACTGTGCTTCCTTTATTTTTCTATATATTGTATACTCAATTCTATAAAATCAACCAACCATGAAAAGCAAACTACAATATTTAATCATTTTTGTGTCTTCTCTTGCCTTTTTGAATGTTAGTATAGGACAGGAAATCAAAAATAAAGACGGATGGATTTCTTTGTTTAACGGGAAGAATCTTGATGGATGGAAGGTTGGAGAGAATGCTAGCACTTTTAGTGTAGAGAATGGTGCTATTAAAGTGGCTGGACCAAAAGCTCATTTATTTTATATGGGAGGAGTGAAAGACCACCACTTTGAGAATTTTGAATTTAAAGCTTCCGTTATGACAAAAGCCAATTCTAATTCTGGTATTTATATACACACTCGCTACCAAGAGGCTAGTTGGCCAATACATGGTTATGAAGTGCAGGTAAATAATTCCCATAGCGATTGGAAACGTACTGGGAGTTTATATGATGTGGTTAATGTAATGGAAACCTATGCCAATGATGATGAATGGTACACCGAATATATAAAGGTAGAAGGTAAACGGATTATTGTTAAAATTAATGATATAGTAGTTGTGGATTATACCGAACCTGAAAGCCCCAAGCGTGAAGGCGAACGTGTACACAGAATTCTCAAGGGAGGAACCTTCGCTTTACAGGGACACGATCCAAAAAGTGTAGTTTATTTTAATAATATTATGGTAAGACCACTCCCTTAATATAGATCACCATACTTACCTCTTACAATAAGTTTATGAAGATTATCAAATTTTTTAGTAGTGTACTGCTAATTGGTACAATAAATAGTTGCGCCCAAAAAGTAGAATTAGCTCCGGAAAAACCTAATGTTGTTTTTATACTAGTAGATGACCTAGGGTTGGTTGACTTGGGGATTATGGGTAGTGAATATTATGAGACTCCCAATATAGATAGACTAGCTAGTGAAGGGATAATATTTACCCAAGGCTACGCTGCTAGTCGTGTATGTAGTCCTTCTAGAGCTAGTATAATGACTGGTAAGTTTACTGCCAGACATGGAATTACAGACTGGATAGGCGCACCTTCTGGAAAAAATTGGCGTAAATTGAATAGACATGATAAATTACTCCCTGCAGATTATATTCATTCATTACCTAAAGAGGATAAAACTATTGCAGAAGCACTAAAAGAAAACGGTTATAAAACATTCTTTGCTGGAAAGTGGCATTTGGGTGGGGAAGGTTCCTATCCGGAAGATCATGGATTCGATTTAAACAAAGGTGGATGGGATAAGGGAAGTCCAATAGGTGGATTTTTCTCCCCATGGACCAATCCAAGCCTTCCAAATAAGATTAAAGGGGAAAACCTTTCAATGCGTCTTGCTAAGGAGACCGCAGAGTTTATCACGAAAAATAAGGATACCACATTCTTTGCTTTCTTATCTTTCTACGCTGTGCATGCTCCTATACAGACTACGGAGTCCAAATGGCAACACTATAGAGAGAAAGCAGAAGAAAAGGGTATACAAGACCAGGGATACCAAATGGAAGGTGTATTGCCAATCCGAATAGTGCAAGATAATCCAATCTATGCAGGCCTTGTAGAAAGTATGGATGATGCGGTAGGAGAAGTATTAAATGCTCTTAGGGCTTCTGGTTTGGAAGATAATACTATAGTCGTTTTTACTTCAGATAATGGTGGGGTTGCTTCAGGGGATAATTTTGCCACTAGTAATTTGCCTTTAAGAGGGGGCAAAGGATATCAATATGAAGGAGGAATAAGGGAGCCCTTTTTTATTAAAGTGCCTTGGTTGAACATTAATGGCACTGAAAATAATCAGCCTGTAATTGGGACTGATTTTTATCCTACAATTTTAGATTTGGCAAATATTCCATTAAAACCTGAGCAGCATATTGACGGAGTCAGTCTTCGTCCCTTGTTAGAAGGAAAGGAAGTGGATATTGAAAGGCCTTTGTACTGGCATTATCCTCATTATGGAAATCAAGGAGGGCAGCCTTCTTCTATTATTCGAAAGGGAGACTGGAAACTTATTCATTATTGGGAAGATGGTAGGGAAGAGCTTTATCATTTGCCTTCAGATATTGCAGAGAAGAACAATGTTCTAGAGAGTAATCAGCAACTAGCAATGGAATTAAGTAATCAGTTAATGGATTGGTTAGAAGAAGTTGGGGCTAAAACCCCTAAATTAGATCCCGAATATGATGCTGAATTGGCCCAGAAACGTAAAGAGCGCATTGTAAATGAAATGTTACCTAGACTAGAAAAGGAACGTTTAAATTATCTCTCTAAAGATTTTAAGTCCAACGCAGATTGGTGGGGGAGTAAAGTTACTAAAGATTGATTTCGTAATTAAACTAAATGCCATATTTGTTTTAAAACGAATATGGCATTTTGTTATTTATAGATTCTGATTTAAAGTGAATTATTTCTGTCGATTACAATATTCCTTATATCCTAGGCAAATCTCCCTCTCCTTTTAAGGGTAAGTTAGAACTTCCCATGAGGAAAGTGTCTACATGGTATGCAGCTTGTCTACCTTCAGAAATGGCCCATACAATGAGCGATTGCCCCCTTCTTTGATCTCCGGCTACAAATACTCCTGGAATATTAGTCATGTAATCGGCTTCACTAGCTTTAATGTTGGTCCGCATGTCGGCTTTAATTCCTAGTTGATCTGCTATGGTCATCTCGGTGCCTGTAAATCCTAGTGCCAATAATGCTAATTCACATTTCCATTCTTTTTCGGTGTCGGGAATTTCTATAAGTTGTGGTCGCTTTCCTGGCTCTTTAATCCATTCTACTTCCGAAGTAATTAGTCCAGTAAGGTTTCCATCAGAATCACCAATAAATCTTTTTGTAGATATACTAAAAAATCGTTCCACACCTTCCTTATGCGAAGAGCTTGTTCTTAATCTCATGGGCCAAAATGGCCATGGTTGATCAGAAGGGCGTTCCAATGTGGGTTTGCCTAAAATTTCAAAATTGGATACAGAAGTGGCGCCATGTCTAAAGGAGGTGCCAATACAATCTGAACCGGTGTCCCCACCTCCAATTACAATAACATCCTTGCCGGTGGCTTTAATTTCTTTTCCAAGTTCCTTAACGCCATCTACTCGTTTGTTATTTTGTTTTAAGAAGTCCATAGCTTGTACTACCCCTTTTAGATTAGCCCCTTCTATGGGTAACTCACGGCGCACCGTTGCCCCACCTGTAAGAACAAGAGCATCAAATTCATCCTTAATTTCGGTTGCCAGAATATCTTTACCAACATGAGTTCCTGTTCTAAATACAATACCTTCTTCTCTTAGGATTGCCACTCTTCGATCTATAATATGTTTCTCCAATTTAAAATCGGGAATACCATATCGTAAAAGACCACCCACTTTTTCATCTCTTTCAAATACAGTTACCAAATGTCCGGCTCTGTTCAATTGTTGTGCTGCTGCCAAACCTGCTGGTCCAGACCCTATAACAGCAACTGTTTTACCTGTTCTTTTAGTAGGTGGGTTGGCAGTCACCCATCCTTTATTGAAAGCAGTCTCTGCTATATTTTTTTCAATATTCTCAATGGAAACTGGGTTTTCATTAATTCCTAATACACAAGCTTCTTCACATGGCGCAGGACATAATCTTCCTGTAAATTCTGGAAAGTTATTAGTAGCGTGTAGTATTTCTGCTGCCTTTTCCCATTTTCCTCGGTACACCGCATCATTAAAATCTGGAATTAAATTTCCCAAAGGGCAGCCACTATGGCAGAAGGGAATACCACAATCCATACATCTAGCACCTTGATCTTTTAACTCCTGCTCTTTCATGGGGAGGGTAAATTCTTTATAATGCTTTACCCTTTCCGTTACCGGAGTATATTCTTCTACTTTTCTATCGAATTCCAAAAATCCTGTTATCTTTCCCATAGTTGGATTATATTGTTTCTAATTTTTCTTTTTCTATACGAAGCAATGCTTGCTTGTATTCTTCTGGAAATATTTTAATGAAATTAGGTAAGCACTCCTCCCACTTTTCTAATATCCGCTGTGCAATGGGACTAAGTGTAGCGTTATAGTGATTCTCAATAAGTTCCTTTAATTCGGCTATATCGGAATCTTCTTCCACAGATAGTAGGTTTAGAGACTCGGAATTACAATGTTTTTTAAAGGTGTTTTTCTCATCAAAAATATAGGCAATACCACCACTCATTCCAGCGCCGAAGTTTCTTCCTACTTCTCTTAGAATTACTGCGGTACCTCCTGTCATATACTCACATCCATGATCTCCTATTCCCTCTACTACGGCTTTAGCACCAGAGTTTCTTACGCAAAACCGTTCTCCCGCTTTCCCGTTTATATAAGCTTCTCCTGAGGTGGCGCCATACAGGGTAACGTTTCCTGTGATAACGTTTTCTTCAGGTTTTAGAGTCGATTTATAGGGTACTTTAACCACTAATTTAGCGCCGGAAAGACCTTTTCCTAGATAATCATTGGTGTTTCCATTTACTACCATAGTAAGTCCTTTGGTGGCAAAGGCACCAAAACTTTGTCCTGCCGATCCGGTGAAGTTTAATTTTAACGTATTTGTAGGTAATCCTTCAGCACCGTAAATTTTGGAAATTTCATTACTAATTATGGCACCTACTGCTCTGTCTGTATTATGGATAGGGAAATCCAAGGAAATTTTTTCCTTTCGGAATAATGCAGGGTGAGCTTGTTCTAGGATTTCAAACTCGATAGAATTTTCTATATCGTGCTGTTGTTTGTTTGTGTTGTAAAACTTTGTTCCAATAGGAACATCAACCTTATGTAAGATAGGACTCAAATCAATGCCTGCCGCCTTGTAATGTGCTAATGCTTTCTTGCGGTCTAATTTTTGTACTTGTCCCACCATTTCATTGATGGTTCTAAAACCTAATTGAGCCATGATTTCTCGTAGTTCTTGGGCAACGAAATACATATAATTCACTACATGTTCTGGTTTTCCTTGAAACTTCTTACGTAATTCAGGATTCTGGGTTGCAATACCAACTGGGCAGGTATTTAGATGACAAACACGCATCATTATACAGCCTGAGGCTACCAATGGTGCAGTTGCAAATCCAAATTCTTCAGCACCTAATAAACAGGCTATGGCTACATCTCTACCTGTCTTTAACTGACCATCACACTCCAAGACCACCCTATTTCTAAGGTCGTTCATTACTAAGGTCTGTTGCGCCTCTGCAATTCCTAATTCCCATGGTAAACCAGCATGTTTTAATGAAGTAAGTGGTGATGCTCCGGTCCCGCCATCATGGCCAGATATAAGGATGACATCCGCTTTTGCTTTTGAAACACCTGCCGCTACCGTACCTACTCCTATTTCAGAGACTAATTTTACATTTATCCTTGCTTTTCGGTTGGCAGATTTTAAATCGAAAATCAGCTGTGATAAATCTTCAATGGAATAAATATCGTGATGGGGTGGGGGAGATATTAATCCCACATAGGGGGTAGAGTTCCTTGTTTTGGCAATAGAGGGATTTACTTTTGGGCCTGGCAACTGTCCGCCTTCACCTGGTTTTGCACCCTGTGCCATTTTTATTTGAATTTCTTTAGCACTAGTTAAATAATTGGAGGTTACCCCAAATCTCCCCGATGCTACTTGTTTAATGGCACTATTACGCCAATCCCCTGATTGATTCTTATAAAATCGTTCTGCATCTTCTCCTCCTTCTCCAGAATTACTTTTACCGCCAATCCTATTCATGGCCACCGCCAAATTCTCATGAGCTTCTTTACTAATGGATCCATAAGACATGGCGCCTGTTTTAAATCGTTTTACAATTTCGGTCCATGGTTCCACCTCGTCTAATGGAATGGGGTCATAATTAGAAAAATCGAATAGTCCACGAATGGTCATTAGGTTTTTCGATTGTTCGTTTATCATTTTTGAAAACTCCTTAAAAGATTTCGGTTCATTATTTCTAACCGCTAATTGAAGTTTTGCAATGGTCAAGGGGTTAAACATATGTTTTTCCCCATCCCTACGCCATCTATATTGTCCGCCAACTTCCAAATCCATATTAGCAGGGATTTCTTGATCGCTATAGGCTTTTTTATGTCGTTTAGAGATTTCCTTTTCAATCTCGTACAGGCCTATTCCCTGTATCCTAGTTGGGGTATTAGGGAAATATTTTTCTACTGTTTTGGTATTTATTCCAATGCATTCAAACAATTGGGATCCGCGATAAGAGTTTAGCGTAGAGATACCTATTTTATTCATCACTTTAAGGACACCCTTTCCAATTGCCTTATTATAATTTTTAATGGCCTCGTCAACGCTGTACTCGGTAATATCGAGCTCTTTAATCTGTTCAGCAATAATTTCATTTACCATATAGGGATTTATAGCGCTAGCACCAAATCCAAATAATAGAGAAAAGTGATGTACCTCTCTTGGTTCTGCTGATTCTATGATAATGCTTAATTGGGAGCGTTTATTTAATCGCTGTAGACCGCTATTTACAAAAGAGCAGGCAAGAAGAGCGGGGATAGGAGCTTTTGTTTTGCTCACATTCCTGTCCGAAAGGATAATAATATTAGTGCCTTCATCTATTGCTTTTTCTGCTTGTTCTAAAATTGATTGTAGCGCATCTTCCAGGCCATTAAGGCCTTTATCTATATCATATAGAATGGGAATGGAAACTACCTTAAAATGAGGGTTTGCATCAAAATTCTTTATTTTATCTAAATCTTCCTTAGAAATTACTGGGTTTTGTATTTTCAATTTCCTGCAATGCAGTTCGGAAAATTCAAATATATTCTGGTCACTACCCAAAGTAAGGCTAATGTCAGTTATAAGTTCTTCACGAATACCATCTAATGGTGGGTTGGTAACCTGTGCGAATAACTGCTTAAAATAGTTGTAAATTAATTGTGGGCGTTCCGATAGCACAGCAATAGGAGTGTCTGATCCCATTGATCCCAAAGGCTCCTTTGCCGTTTTCCCCATAGGAAGAATAATGGTGTCCAAATCTTCTAAAGTGTATCCGAAAATAGATTTTCTTTTTTGTACGGAAGCCTCGTTTAAGAATAGGGGGCAATCGTTATAGGGGATATCTTTTAGATGCACTAAATTATTGTTGAGCCATTTCTTATAAGGATGCCTCACCGCAATTTCTTCTTTTATCTCTTCGTCATTTATTATGCGTCCTTCCTCCATATTTACTAAGAACATTTTTCCAGGCTCTAACCTACCGTGAAGGGCAATGTTCTCAGGAGCAATGTCTATTACTCCTACTTCAGAAGACATAATAACAAAGCCATCTTTGGTAACGGAATATCTAGAAGGTCTAAGTCCGTTCCTGTCTAATACAGCCCCTATATAATTACCATCAGTAAACGGAATAGAAGCGGGGCCATCCCATGGCTCCATTAAACAAGAATGGTATTCATAAAAGGCTTTTTTTGCCTCGGACATTTCTGGATTTTTTTCCCATGCCTCAGGGACCAATATCATCATTACTTCAGGAAGAGACCTTCCAGTCATTAGTAGTAACTCTACGACCATGTCCATTGTGGCCGAATCGGATTTTCCTGGTAATATAATAGGTAGGATGTTTTTTATTTCTTCTCCAAACCAATCGCTTTTCATGAGTTCTTCCCTAGATCGCATTCTGGATACGTTACCTCTAAGTGTGTTTATCTCTCCATTATGGCACATATAACGGAAAGGCTGTGCAAGATCCCAGGTAGGAAAGGTATTGGTTGAGAATCTTTGATGTACCAAGGCGAGTCTAGTTGTCACTCTTGGATCCATAAGATCTGTAAAGTAAAGACTAATGTCCTCTGGCATTAAAAGACCTTTAAAGATGATTATTTTAGTGGATAAACTAGGTACGTAGAAAAAATTGCTTTCGGAAAGCTGGGAATTGTTTACGGTATGCTCCGTGACTTTCCTTGCAATAAATAATTTTAAATTAAAGTTGAAATAATCTTGTTCTTCGTTTTGTTTGGCAACAAAGAGCTGTTTTATAAAAGGTGCTGTTTCTGCGGCTATTCTACCCGGTATAGATTTATTTATCGGAACGTCTCTCCATCCTAATAAATGCAAACCTTGCTTTTTAATACTCTCCTCGAAGATATCAATGCAGTAATTTCTTTGGTTTTCCTTTTGTGGTAAGAAGATGTTGCCCACAGCATAATTTCCAGGTTCCGGTAATTCAAAATCACATTCGTCTTGGAAGAAATTATGAGGAATATCTACTAATATCCCAGCCCCGTCTCCTGTTTTTCCATCAGAACTTACTGCGCCTCGATGTTCTAATTTTTCTAGAATCTCTAATGCTTTATGGATAATATCGTTCGACTTTTCACCCTTCAGACTACATATAAATCCAGCTCCACAGTTATCATGTTCAAACTCCGGAAGATATAAACCTTGCTTCTTCATTCTTTTTGTATTGCATTATTTATTCAAAAGTAGCGAAAAAGCGTGTTTTAATTTAATGAATGCTTATTTTTAATATAAAAAATTCAGTGTTTTGATTCAAACGATGCAAAAAATGCATATTTTAATATTTTAGCTTCTAATATTAGGATTGTCATAATTGATCAACTCTAATAATGAAGAGAAGTGCTATATTTCTAATGTTTATTTTATAAAAAGAGTGAGAACCTTGTTTGGATACAAGACTTAATGGAGTGTTTTTAAATTGTATGTGATTGGTTTGTAGTATAGTAAGTGTTTTTTTTTGATGAGGCTTGGAACATCCTCATAAGAAAAGACCGGTGATTCCTAATAAAATAGGAAACCGGTCTAAAATATATTGTGATAGTAAATCTGTTTGCTTAAGAGGTTGGGAGTAGCTACTAATCCCTTAAAATACTTCTAGAAACAACGATCTTTTGAATTTCTGAGGTGCCTTCGTAGATTTGAGTAATCTTAGCGTCGCGCATCATACGCTCTACATGGTAATCCTTAACAAATCCGTTCCCGCCATGAATTTGGACCGCCTCTATGCTAGTGTCCATAGCAACTTGTGAGGCATAAAGTTTAGCCATTGCGCCAGAAATATCATAATTGTTTCCTTGGTCTTTGTCCCAAGCAGCCTTGTAAACCAAATGTCTTGCTGCTTGTATTTGTGTATGCATGTCGGCTAATTTAAAAGCAATGGCTTGGTGATTCGCAATTTCTGTTCCAAAGGCCTTTCGTTCCTTGGCGTATTTTAGTGAAAGTTCATAAGCTCCCGCTGCTATCCCTAAGGCTTGTGCTGCAATTCCTATTCTTCCGCCAGAAAGTGTTTTCATGGCAAATTTAAAGCCGAAGCCATCTTCACCTAACCTATTTTCTTTAGGTACTTTAACATCGTTGAAAATTAGGGAATGGGTGTCACTACCGCGAATTCCTAGTTTGTTTTCTTTAGGAGCAATTTCAAAACCCGGCATTCCTTTTTCTACTATCAGGGCATTAATTCCTTTATGGCCTTTCTCTATGTCCGTTTGTGCAATTACAATATATGTGTCGGCAGTACTTCCATTGGTTATCCAATTTTTAGTACCGTTTAATATATAATGGTCTCCTTTATCTGTTGCTGTTGTTTTTTGGGAAGTGGCATCGCTTCCTGCTTCAGGTTCAGATAGGCAAAAGGCACCCAGGCACTTTCCACTTGCCAATCTTATTAGATATTTTTCTTTTTGAGCTTCATTACCGTAAGTTTCTAATCCCCAACACACCAATGAATTGTTAACCGATACAATAACGGATGAGGATGCATCTACCTTTGAAAGTTCTTCCATTACCAGTACGTAGGATATGGTATCCATACCGCTACCTCCGTATTTTGGATCTACCATCATACCGAGAAACCCTAGTTCCCCCATTTTTTTTACCTGCTCGGCGGGAAATTCTTGAGCGTCATCTCTCTCTATAACCCCAGGGAGTAATTCGGTTTGGGCAAAATCCCTTGCCGCTTGCTGTATCATTAATTGTTCTTCCGATAGTGTGAAATCCATTCCTAAAAAAAATTTATGAGGTTCTAACAAATATACGGGTATACTATCAAATAATTAGGGAGAATATAAGTTTAAAACCTAATCTATATTTCTATATTTGTTTGTTAAGATACGTTTAATTGTATAACCATATACTCAATATGGGAATATACAGGCTACAATTTCTAGAAAATTAATTAAAAACTCTAGAGTTTAGGTATTGGTAGCAACTAAATCAAATTAATGCAATGGCGAGCACTATGAAAGAATTACTAAAGAAATTTGAAGAAAAGCCGCCGGAGATTGTTTTTAATTGGAAAGATTCGGAAACTAGCGCAGAAGGTTGGGCGGTAATTAATTCCCTTCGTGGAGGAGCTGCCGGTGGTGGTACTAGAATGAGAGAGGGACTAGATATGAATGAGGTGTTGTCTCTAGCTAAGACGATGGAAGTTAAATTCACAGTTTCAGGTCCGCCTATTGGAGGGGCAAAATCGGGTATTAATTTTGACCCGAACGACCCTAGGAAAAATGAGGTGTTAAAACGATGGTATCAAGCCGTTGCCCCTTTATTAAAAAGTTATTACGGTACTGGGGGCGATTTAAATGTAGATGAGATTCATGAAGTGATTCCCATTACGGAAGAAGCTGGGGTTTGGCATCCGCAAGAGGGTGTTTTTAATGGGCATTTTAAACCAACTGAGGCCGATAAGATCAACAGAATAGGGCAATTAAGATTGGGAGTGATCAAGGTGTTAGAGAATAGTAAGTATTCGCCAGATCCCTCTAGAAAATATACTGTTGCAGATTTAATCACTGGGTTTGGAGTTGCAGAGGCAGTTAAACATTTTTATGAGATTAAAGGAGCGTCTGTGGTGGGAAAGAAAGCTATTGTACAAGGCTTTGGAAATGTAGGTTCTGCTGCGGCTTTTTACCTATCTCAAATGGGGGCAAAGATTGTGGGTATCATTGATAGGAATGGGGGCGTGATAAATGAAGATGGATTTTCTTTTGAAGAGGTAACTAAAATGTACCTCAATAAAAAAGGGAATACTCTTAATGAGAAAGAAATGATTTCCTTTGAGGAAATGAATCAAAGGATATGGAACTTACCAGCAGAAATTTTTATGCCATGTGCGGCATCTAGATTAGTGACTAAGGATCAAATCACCAAAATGATTAATACCGGATTAGAAGTTATTAGCTGTGGGGCCAATGTTCCTTTTGCAGATAAAGAGATCTTTTTTGGACCAATTATGCAATATACAGACGAGCAAGTAAGTCTGATTCCCGACTTTGTTTCAAACTGTGGAATGGCACGTGTGTTTGCCTATTTTATGGAAGGGAGAGTGCCTATGGAAGACGAACTGATTTTTATGGACACCTCCAAAACTATTAAAAATGCTTTGTTAAAAATTTGCGAGATTAACAATACTAAAATCAATCTTAGTAAAACAGGATTTGAAATTGCATTAAAACAATTAATTTAGCCAATTGAACATCAAAAATTGGGAACAATAATTGAAGTTCAATATTTGTAAGAAATTTTATATCGAATAGATAATTTATAATCCGAATAATCGTTATTAATACTACACTTATAAAAGAGAATTTATGATATTGTTACAAGACCTTGCTCAAGAGGCAGGAATGGAAGAGTTAGTGTCAGAAGAAAAGACCCTTTCTGTGATTGATTTAATTGTTAGTGGGGGTACTGGAAGTATCCTAATTATATCTGTACTCTTCGCCATGTTATTTGTGGCGCTTTATATTTATTTTGAACGCATTTTTGCGATTAAAGCGGCATCACAGATCGACAGTAATTTTATGAATCAAATACGAGATCATGTAACTAATGGTAAATTGGAGGCTGCAAAATTATTATGTGCCCAGACAGATTCTCCTGTAGCTAGATTAACGGAAAAAGGTATTTCTAGAATTGGTAAGCCTTTGGATGATATAAATACCGCTATAGAAAATGCTGGTACATTAGAAGTGTATAAGCTTGAAAAGAACGTAACTGTTTTGGCAACCGTTGCTGGAGCTGCACCAATGATTGGTTTCTTAGGAACAGTAATAGGGATGATTATAGCCTTTCATGAAATGGCTTCTAGTGGTGGACAGGCAGAAATGGGATCATTGGCAGCGGGAATCTATACGGCTATGACAACTACTGTAGCGGGATTGATAGTGGGAATTATTGCGTATATTGGGTATAACCACTTGGTGAACAGAACGGATAAGGTAGTCCATAAAATGGAAGCTAATGCCGTAGAATTCTTGGATTTATTGAACGAACCCCTGTAGGCTTAAGCACATGAAATTAAAAGGTAGAAATAAGGTTAGTCCAGATTTTAGTATGTCGTCTATGACGGACATAGTATTCTTATTGCTTATATTCTTTATGTTGACAGCAAATTCTCCAAATGCATTGGATCTATTACTACCAAAAGCAAAAGGGAAGTCCACCAATACACAAAATGTATCGGTAAGTATTAATAAGAATTTAGAATATTTTGTAGATAACCAGAAAATTAACGGGAAATACATAGAAATTGAACTAAAAAAAGCACTAGAAGGAAAAGAGAAACCAACAATTATTTTAAGAGCAGAAGAAAGCGTAGCCATTAAAGAGGCGGTAAACGTTATGGATATTGCTAATAGGAATAATTATAAGGTTATTTTGGCTGTGCGACCCAAGTAATGGCATTACTGAACACAAAACATAAGAAAAAATCTTTTACGCTTACAACTGTGTTGCTTAGCGTGCTCTTGCTTTTACTTTTTTATATTGGACTTACCTATATGGATCCTCCATTAGAAAGTGGTATAACCGTTAATTTTGGGACAATGGAATTTGGGAGTGGGAATGTCCAACCAAAGGAGAAAATAAAGTCTCAACCTGTAGAAAAGCCTATTGCCGAACCTAAAGTGCAGGAAGAAAAGGTGGAAGAGCAGGTTTCTAAAGAAGAAGTAGCTATTGAAAAGCCT
The DNA here is from genome assembly GCF_000424985.1 of Arenibacter latericius DSM 15913. Taxonomy (GTDB): domain Bacteria; phylum Bacteroidota; class Bacteroidia; order Flavobacteriales; family Flavobacteriaceae; genus Arenibacter; species Arenibacter latericius. Next base: position 2,557 of record NZ_AUKX01000068.1, on the reverse strand, counting down.
GCAGAAAAAATTCTTACACAAGAAAGCGAAGAGTCTATTTTAATTAAGCAGCAGCAAGAGGCACAACGCAAGGCAAACGAAGCTGCTAAGAAAGCACAGGCAGAGGCAGAAAGGAAAGCTAGAGAGCAAAAAGAAGCCGAGGAAAAGCTTAGACAGGAGCAACAAGCAAAAAGAAATAAGCTAGATCAATTGATTGGAGGTATCAATAAATCTGAAGGTACGGATTCTGGTAGCGAAGGAGATGATAATCGGGCTGGTGATAAAGGGAATCCAGAAGGTGACCCTTATGCCACAAGTTATTATGGTAGCCCTGGCTCTGGAACAGGATCTGGAGGATATGGTTTAAGAGGAAGATCGTTGGTAAACCAAGGTAAAGTACCACAAGAATGTAATGAAGAAGGTAGAGTAGTGGTCCGAATAGTGGTGAATAGGAATGGAGATGTTGTAGATGCTACACCAGGAGTAAAAGGTACTACCAATAACCACCCTTGCTTATTAGCCCCAGCAAAACAGACCGCTTTAAAACACAAATGGAATTTAGATTCTAATGCCCCAGCGCAACAGACGGGATTTGTTGTTGTTAATTTTAAATTGGGTGAATAACTACTTATGTAAAGGACCCCATAATAGTGTTGGTAGGTCTTAAATGAGACAAGATTCTTAGATTATCACCTGATTTTTATATGCAGTTTTTATCACATTCTTTTAATTCAATCCACAATATTTAATGAACTACCAAGAAACTTTGGCGTGGATGTTTGTACAGTTACCCATGTACCAACAGAAAGGAGCATCTGCTTTTAATGCTAAATTAGATAACATTCGTGATTTTACAGAATATCTAGGTAATCCCGAAAGGAAATTTAAAAGTATTCATGTAGGAGGTACCAATGGCAAAGGATCTAGTAGCCATATGTTAGCCTCTATTCTCCAGGAGGCTGGGTATAAGACTGGTTTATATACTTCACCGCATTTACAAGACTTTAGAGAGCGAATAAGAGTAGATGGGAAACCAGTTTCAGAACAGTTTGTGGTTAATTTTATTAAGGATAATAAAGTCTTTTTAGAAGCTCATAGATTGTCCTTTTTTGAAATGACCGTTGGTATGGCCTTTGAATATTTTGAAAGAGAAAAAGTAGATATCGCTATTATTGAGGTTGGACTAGGTGGTAGATATGATTCTACCAATCTTATCACTCCGGAGGTATCTTTAATTACTAATATAGGATATGATCATGTGGAAGTTTTAGGTGATACCATTGCCAAGATAGCATATGAAAAAGCGGGTATTATTAAGGAAGGTGTGCCTGTAGTGATCAGTGAGCTTCAGGAAGAGACTGCCGTTGTTTTTAATGAAGTGGCAAATGAACAGGGTTCTAAGATAGTTTTTGCCAGTGAAGTTATTCCTAGTAGCTATAAAACTTCTCTTCTGGGAAGCTACCAATTGAAAAATATCAAGGGAGTTGTTGCTACAATACGAGAGTTACATGGTTTTGATGTTAATGAAAATCATATCGTTCAAGGATTAAATAATGTATCTACTAACACTGGTTTATTGGGAAGATGGCAAATATTAGGAGAACAGCCATTGATGGTTTGTGATACTGCTCATAATACGGAGGGGTTAACAATGGTATTAGATCAGATAAAAAAATTAAAGGTTTCAAAATTACACTTGGTTCTTGGGTTTGTAAAGGAGAAGAATTTGGAGCAAATATTCCCGCTTTTTCCAACAAAAGCTCAGTATTATTTCTGTAGACCAAATATTCCTAGGGGCTTGGATGAAAATTTATTAAAAGAGAGGGCAGAAGCCTTTGGATTGGTGGGTGATGCTTATAAATCTGTTGATGAGGCATTTACTGCGGCTAAATCTGTTGCTGAAACTTCAGATTTTATCTATGTAGGGGGGAGCACTTTTGTGGTAGCAGAAATAATTTAATTTTTTTTTGATTTTCTTTTGCAGAAGTAAAAAACAGTCTTATATTTGCACCTGCTTACAGCAAGGGGCGCGCCCCAAGAAGCTAAAAGCAAAATTTTGAAATGAAATAGTGGGGCTCTTAGCTCAGTTGGTTCAGAGCACCTGCCTTACAAGCAGGGGGTCACTGGTTCGAATCCAGTAGGGCCCACAACACGAAACCCTCAGTTTTTACTGAGGGTTTCGTCGTTTTAGGACTTTCCGTTCAAGGTGCAGGATTTTTCATTTGCACTCAATTTGCACGGATCAAGTCAAAAAGTTGTGGGATTAAGGATTTAAGCAAAAATAGTTGTCAGCCTATATAAGAAGAATTCTACGTTCCTGACACCCCTGAACTGTGCCCTAAATGCTTTTATCTTGGCATTGAATGATTCTGCCGAGGCGTTGGTGCTTCTGTTGTCAAAGTAGTTCAGGATATTTTGATAATGGATCGACATTGTCCTGGATATGGTGCTGAAGCTTTTGAAGCTGGCCTGCCTCACTTTTTCGTCCCATTTCGCTAATCTTATGAGTGCCGAGGTTTTGTCTTTTGTATTGTTGAATATCCAAGATAGATTCTGGCATAAATTATATGCTTTCTCT
>NZ_AUKX01000067.1 GCF_000424985.1 Arenibacter latericius DSM 15913 | reverse complement strand
AGATCAGCAGCATTAGGACTCACCTGCTGAAAATAGGTGCTACCATTAAAATAACCAAAAGAAGAATTTATTACCGGCTCTCCAAAGCCTTTGTGTACCAGCATCTATTCCAGGAATTGCTCTCTGGCTAAAAGTTACTCATCTCACTGTTTATCAGTCTTGGGATACCTATGCCTTATCGGGAAATTTCAACAATATCAGGACTAAAAATAGTCATATCTGCACTAAAATTTACAGAAGGTTCATCTAACAGCTGGAAAACTATCCCGGAAAATTACCTTAATCCAGGGAATGCAAAATTTATCCTCAAATTCCTTGAAGAAAAAACTCTTGGTGAATAATGCGGGTTAGCCACCTTAAACTATGAAAACCCAGATGCAGGATATTTTGCTAAAACCACTCTAAGTGTGGTAAAAAACGGAGACATTATTGGAACCATCACCTTGGGAAATTCGGTTCGCGTCACCTATAACCTTACCAATCAGAGTACTTTAACTATGGGGGATGAAGGGTATATTATCTCATGGACCTATTTGGATGAAGCTGCGAGTATGAAAGGTACAGAAAACACCATAAACCAAGTACGCAGAGACGGAACAAAGTCTATCGAGGCAGAGAATACCGTGGTATATGAGCTCGAATTTAAACCGGGGTGGAATTTGGTGCAAACAGAAGTGATTGGAAAATACGATCTTGAGCACGAGCGCGGGCTAAATGCCTCTTGGTTTAAAAAGCACCTCCATAAAGTAGTTCTAGAAATACCCGAAGATGCTGCCTATTATTTTAGGTTGAAATAGAGAGGCTTCCTATTAAACCCTAACCGCATTATTATCTAATGGGCAAAATTCTTTTCTCTTTTCCAAACTTTTTTCACTCCTATTACGTTTAACTTTAATAGAAAACTTCGGTTAATTAACTCTCTAAATAAGTGCTTTTTATCGAAAAAATAAAAATCGCGGAATTTTAGGTAGGGTTTTTGTATGGGTAGGTTGTTATATTTACCCGATATTTCTTTTAAAGGGATGAATCAAATTTTTAATGTTTAACGAAAAGGAACAAAATGAAGAAGAATTTAATTTTATTTTTTACAATTGTATTTTTAAGCCTTGCCATTGGATGTACGGACAATGACGATGCAGGCTCGGATATGGGAAGGCTTTCCGTTCATCTAACGGATGCTCCATTTCCACATCATTTGGTTGCAGAGGCCAATGTAACCGTATTTAAGATTGATGCCAGAAATAAAAGTAAAGATGGCGAAACATCCGAGGAAAATGATGGTTCCCCTTTTGTGGTTCTTATGGAGAAGGAAGTACCTGTAAACCTTTTAGAGCTTACCAATGGAGTTACGGAGACTTTGGTAGACCTGGAGGTTCCTGTTGGACAGTACGACCTAGTGCGTGTTTATGTAAAAGGAGTTAATGTGGTTCTTACTGATGGAACCACCTATGACCTAAAAGTTCCAAGTGGCGAACAGACAGGAATTAAAGTCTTTATAAAGCCTGGTCTTACGGTTAAAGGCGGACTCTCATCCGATCTACTCTTAGATTTTGACGTGAGTCGCTCTTTTGTAGCGAAAGGAAGCGCCAATAAGGTAGATGGTATCACCGGGTTCAACTTTAAGCCTGTTATAAAAGCCAGCAATCTATCTACCGCAGGTACGCTAACCGGTAAAGTAAATACAATTAAGGATGATAACGAAGTGGCCCTAGCAGGAGCACAGATCTCAGTATTTGCTGCTGATACTTTAAATACTACTGGTTTCTCTGATGTTGATGGTAACTATACCATTATGGGTCTGGACGCAGGCGATTACAAGATTGTAACTGAATTAGATGGTTATATACCAAGTGACGTCTTGGAGGCTGAAATAACTGCAGCTAATAAAACTATTCTTGACTTTACGTTGGAGCCAGAATCCACGCAGGACGGGAATTAATATTAACTGCTTATACAAGAAAGGTGCTATCTGCGGATTGCACCTTTTTTTTGTTTTTGGACCTCATATTTATAATACTGCGCTTCCATGTCACTAGACTTTATATATTAATGGATTTCAATTATTATATGGCTAGTTCAATATTCTAAAACTGAAACCAAATATAAGGGTGACTGTGAACATTAACCTCATATAGCATTTCGAATAATTTTCTTAACCATCTAAAATCCCTTATATAAAGTTGATTATTGATTCATTTATAAGTGTAAAACTGTGTACATCTAATTATTAACCCTAAATTAGTTGTAGAAAACAAGAACAAGTCAGTTTACGCACCCATATCCCACAATTCTCCTCATTTTGAAAAGGACTTAATCTAGAAAAATGAATAAATTAAGAACCAATAGAAATTTAACATTTATAAATTTTACAATTGTGTCTTACTTTATACTAATTTGGTTGATAAACTTTTATAAGATAGAGTGTGTATTAGTAGGTGTTTTTAGAGAAATACTCACAATTCCTTTTCTTATCGCACAAGTGGTTTTTCTTGTCATAGGAATCAAGCATCTAACAAACCATCCTCGAAGTACATTAAACATACTAAGTGTAATATCATTAGTAATCTGTACCATAATCATAACGTATAGTTTCTTTTAAAATTACCCACTTAAATTAGGTAACCAATTTATAAACTATATGCAAGCATCTCTTTCTATTAGGCAAAATTAAGTGGTTTGCATTTTTAGTTTGTAGTACCCAAATCTAGAATTTGTAATCTAATATTTACACCTAACTCCAACTTCCTATCATTTAACGAAAAGTTGAAGTCTTGTAACCAATTATTATTATATTGGTCTCTTATCTAAATTTTAAAAAGAGTTAGTTGTTACTACCTATTACTGTAAAGAAGTAATTTAAAAAAACAGCTTATAGTTAGTATAAAGAACGCCTCCATACCTGAAATAAACCTGCTATCAAACAAATAATCGGATTTTAAAATTACGGTCATAACTTTTGCTCCAAATATAGACGTGATGACCTAATAAAATCTAACTACTAACGTTTAAGTATTAGACAGTAAGAAAATTGATGAACTAAAAACCGGATTCCATTCTATTCATTTTAGAACAGGGTATTCCTAACATTGTTTGTCACCGATTATTAGTGGTAAAGATGAATTGATTTTTATAATGATTAAATTTTAATCTGTGTTATTTAATGGTATTAGGAAACGTTTTTAGAAGAATAGGATTTTGGTCGACGGATTACATAAAGGGAAAACAAGTTAGAAAACATTATCAGGATATTTCATCAATAATGGAAAATCCCTTTTCTTCCGAATCAATAAAAAGGAGAGATCATCTACTTACAAGGTTACTTCTACATACCGCAGGAACTGTCCCTTTTTATTCTCAATTAAATTCTACAAGACTTGATAATTTCCCTGTAGTCAACAAAACAATGGTTTTAAAAGATCTAGATCAGTTTAAATCCTCTAAGTATTTAAACCGGGAATTATACAAAGTAACTATTGGTAGATCTACAGGCACTCCCTTTTATCTGTATTACAATAGGAACAAAAGAAAAAGAAATACTGCCGATGTGCTATACTTTTTCGGTAAGGCTGGATACAAACTTGGTGATAAGTTATATGATTTGGAAGTATGGGGAGAGCATAATAAAAAAAGTAAAATTAAGGCTTGGATGCAAAATGTAGTTCATTTTGATATATCAAAAATTACAGACACAAGAATCAACACCCTTATTCAGCTTTTAAAAAAAGACAAACAATACAAAACTATTTTAGGTTTCTCATCTACTTTAGAATCTATAGGCCAATATCTAGATAAAACTGACCAAAAATTTAAAGTTAAGAATATCCGTACAATTATTGCGGGTCCAGATTGTATAAACTCATACACTAAAAATACAATGAGTACGTATTTCAATGCTCCTGTATTTGCTAAATATTCTAATGAAGAATTGGGAATACTGGCACATCAGGCCGTTGATTCTGGAGAAAATTTCAATATCAATTGGGCTAGTTATTTCATAGAGCTTTTAGACCTGGAAAAAGACGAACCAGTTAAGCAAGGAGAATTGGGTAGGATTGTGGTTACCGACCTTTTTAATTATGCTATACCTATAATCCGGTATGACACGGGTGATATTGCAAGATTTTCCAAGACTGATGATAACCTAATTCATTTTGAACATATTGAGAGTAGAATGATGGATTTAATGCACTAAAATCAAAGGAATGTTTATGCTAGATTTATTGTCTACACTGCAGTTCTCCACACAATCATCAATTAAATTAAGGAGTAAGACAGTACAATAGAATTCCACTTAAGATTCCTAAAGATTTCATCTATTTGACTTCTGCAAGTTGCCTACTCTCTTATCTTCACTAATAACGCCTTTAATAAGTTCCGTAAAGGTTGTTATGGTTCAAGCACAAAAATTGTGTTACTTAAATTAAAAGGAAGGAGCAATAGCAAGAACCATCCTTTTTTTGACATGTTAATTCTTTTTTCCATTGATGAAAAGCTCAGCATTCATGAATTCTTTTAAAAGGCAATAGATAAGGAGATGAATAAAAAAGTATTCAACCCGCCCGTTCCAGTTCGCCCGCCTGACCTAGTTCGGGCAGGGTCGAAAAAAACCTAGGCTTATTTCTCTATTATTGAAATCTACATATTTTTTACTGCCACAACGTTCGGAATGCTTTCACTAAGTTGAACATGGGCTGTTGTACGCCTTCTTCCGGTAGGTAAATTTTTCTTCGGCAAACGTCGAGATTTCTTGATTTGCTATTAAAAGAGAAAGTATGCCGAAAACCTTTCTATGAAGGCTTCTTGTTTTGTTTTCCTTATCCGTAGAATAGGATTCAAAAGCTCCGAGATTCAGCTTTTTTATTTTCAAAAAAGCGCGGAGTTTTGAAACCGATTTTTAGATTTAATCTAAAAAATTCCTCGGAGAAGGTGTCTTTTCTTTTGTTTCGTTTTCTTTGGACAAGCAAAGAAAATGAAAGAATATATTTGGGAAAAACTCAGTTAAAGGTATTTTGATAACTTTATTAATTCGAAAAGTATTTAAGTTACGATGTTTGCAGAAATACAACAATTGTTCAGGATCCGTTGTGATCTACTCTTTAAAACCACTTTCTTCTTGAACAGCTCGGACATTGTGCGATACGTAGTCTGAATGTATAAACTACACTGTTAAAATAAAAATATTAGATTCACAAAGCCTGTCATATATTAATGTCCCGAAGATAAAAATGCAATACTGAGGCTATGTTACCCAACTACTTTAATCTTTGACCATCATTAAGTAACTGCTCTTTTAAGCTGGAATAAGACACCTCTTGCACATTGGTATTACCATCTATAGCAAGTGCTGCTGCCGTGGCTGCAGATTGTCCTAAAACCATAAAAACCGGCTCCATACGGATAGACCCAAAGGCAATGTGGGATGCACTAACACAAACCAGGACGATTAAATTTTCACATTCTTCCTTTTTGGGGACTATGGACCTGTAGCTTATAGGATAGGGCTTAAAACCATGGGCTTCAACATTACCTTCATTTTGAACATATCCATTGGCATCTACATACCGCTGCACATGATGAGAATCCATTCCATAAGCTGCCATACCAATAGCATCTTCAGCCACAATTATTGCCTCACAATTATGCTGGGTCATCACATAATCGCTTATCATCCTTCTGGCCTCGCGGATATAAAGCTGTTGTTGCCAACCATCAACCCGTTCAAATTCGTCCTTAGCTGTACCCCATTTTGAAGCTTCCTCACGCACCTCAGCTGGAATCCTTGGATGATTGGCCAAGGTCCACATCAATCCCATTTGATAGTTCCTATGGTCCTCGATTATCTTTTCTCGTTCCGCATAGGAAGCCTCTGGATAATCATAATTCTTACCGATATAGTCGGTTGAAAAGCCAAATTTGTTGTTTGTATCCGTTTTTCTATTGGGCATTTTAGTATTTATCCAAGGTAAGAGGGAAATACCATAGGTGTACATTTCGCTAATCGGACCTTTTCTTGCCTCATAATTTCGGAACAACAGTTCATAATTAACCTCGTCATAATTAGTAGGTTTCTGAAAAGGAATCCGATTTTCTGGATGATCTGTAAGACACATCCTAAAACAGTAAGCCTGAATCTTCTTATCCCCTTCCCCTTCCTGTCCTGGTTTCTCATTTATATTAGGCAATAGACCAGATGTTGGATCGCCTTTTATAACATAGGGATCCACCCTTGGAAGAAAGTTATGGTGTATCGCATTTTTAGAAACCCGATTTCCCAAGGTACTATTTAGATAATTTGCCTGCACCCCATTAAGGGTTTCCCCATAAAGTTCATTCGCTTCTCTCCCATAGGTGTAAGATACTCCAGACGAAGCCATAAGATCGCCCTCATACGTGGCATCTATAAAGACTTTTCCAATAAACGTCTTACCACTTTCCATGGTAATGGATTGAATTTGCCCATCAACCTTCTTAACCCCAGATTCCCTATTTAGTCTTTCCTTATAGACCAATTTAATGTTCTCCTTATCAATCATAGCCTTATATACCGAAAGAGCAGCAGAAGGCTCAAAAGTCCACATGGTGGCCTCTCCCTCCTCTGTTCGGGATTGTTTACCCACCATATAGTCGGATTTATGTTCCCATTTCCAATTTTCAGGGACATCGTAGTATTTTTTGATGTTCTCATAGAACTCCCGTGAAATACCGCCTATAGCCTGTTTATTGCCAATATCCGTTGCTCCTAACCCTCCAGTTGTAAGTCCGCCTACCCGATTAGTTGGTTCTATGAGCACTACAGACTTCCCCATTCTACTGCTTTGTATCGCAGCAGCAACTCCGGCAGAAGTTCCCCCATAAATAACAATATCATAATTATTGGATTGCCCATTAGCAAAATGCACTAGGGTAAACAGTAAAAGGAAGTTTAATAATCTAGTCATAATTCTTGTTTGATGGTTAAAATTGCCTTACACCTACACGCTAAAAATATTCACATCTTTATAAGATAGTAAAACACTATTTTACAAATCTTTACAAGGTTTATTTGAACTTTTACTGCAACACAATTGTAACCCTCCGGATAAAGAAATTACGATAGTAATGACTATTTAAGAGTCATAAAAAGGCACTGAAATTAAGACAACAAATTCTCCCATCCGGGCGCGTACACTCTACTCCAATATTTCATAGCTTCCTTATTGTTGAGGATGTGCCCTGTTTGGGGATCAATATTCAGCGCGCTATTAGAGCGTAATGCGATGTTCCCCAGCTGAACTAGCAAGGTGCTTTTATGACCACCCGTTATATCGGAATTTAATGGTGTCCCTTTTCGGATTGCGTCAAACAAATTTTGAATATGCAGCACGTCCAAATCCTGGGAAGGATCAGATAAATTAGCAGTGCTTATTTGTCGACTACCGCTCACTTCTTTTATCAACTTATTATTTAAATCGTACACCTTATAAGAATTGCCTCCTTCTATTACCATAGAGCCATCCTCTCCATAAAAAACTACCCCAACACCTACTCCCTCAACGGATCTCCCATTACAACTACGCCCTTCCCATGTCATTAAAGTATTATTTGGAAACTCTAGGTTTATCACCTGTGTATCAGGCGTCTCCCAATCATCCTCATATCTATACCTACCACCATTTGAACTCACTTTGGTGGGGTATTCTACTCCTAATCCCCATCTTGCCAAATCCACAAAGTGGGTACCATTATTCAGTGCTTCCCCTGTTCCCCAGTTCCAAAACCAGTGCCAATTGTAGTGCACAATATTATCCCTAAAAGCTTCCCGCGGAGCAGGCCCTTGCCATAAATCATAATCTAACCACGAGGGCACTTCCGTAACCTTCCCAATCCCTATAGAGGGTCTGTTGTTAGAGTACCAGGTTTTGGCAAAATAAGGCCGACCAATAATTCCGTTTTTAAGTTCCGTAATAGCGGTAATTACATTAGGCCATGAACGGCGCTGATTCCCCATCTGCACCACCCTATTGTACTTTTTTGCCGCTGCCACCGCTAATTCCCCTTCACGAGGATTATGGCTCGCCGGCTTTTCTAAATAAACATGTTTCCCTGCCTTGCAAGCCATTATTGCAGCAGGCGCATGCCAGTGGTCTGGTGCCGCAACGATCAAGATATCCACCTCCTTATCCTCTAAAGCTTTTCTAAAGTCGGTGACGTGTTTAGGCTTTCTATCTTGGATTTTGGCTATGCTACTTATAAACTTTTCGGACGCTCTAGAATCCACATCACAGGAGTACAAAACTTCGCAATTGGGTTGCTTGGCAAAGTTAGATCCCACTGCATGCCCTCTACTATTCACCCCCATAGTAGCCACTTTAAGACGCTCATTAGATCCTAATATGCTAGCGTAGCTTTTAGCGCTAAACCCTGGTAAAACGCCTCCTATTGCAACTGCAGAGGCACTAATTGCTGTTTTTTTAATGAATGATCTTCTTTTGTTTATCATGAGAAGTTATTTTAATAGACTTTTACACTTAATTTTCTACATTTTTCAACGCTATATTCACCCTTTTTGCATCATTTCCTCCAATGAAACTGGTTTCCCGCCTCTGAGTTTACTTTCATCGGCAGCAGCCATAAAGGCGAAAATTTCCAAGGTTTCTTCAGAACTGACTGGCACCACCCCTGTTTTAAAGAAATTAATAATTGCTATTATCAAGGGATCATAACCGTCCAATATCTTCACCTTTTCTGCCACTCCTGAGCTTCCATGAACAACACCTCCAAAAGAAGTTTTCCCACCTTCTGGCGTAGCTGTAAAGACGCCTATTCTACCATCACCCCATACGCCTGTGAGCACAGAAGAGGTTGGAGTATCCAATCTCATTACTTCTTTACACCCAGTACCCATTAATGTAAATAGCGCTTCTATAGCGTGAATCCCATAATAAGCCATGTCCAAATGTCCTACTTGCCTTCCAGCAGGACCATAAGTATGGGCTCCCAAGACCTTACCAACTACTTCACTTCCTTTCATAATCGCAACGGATTCTGGTGCAAAGCGGGTACTGGAGGCCGAAAATATAGGAGTCTTATACTTCTTGGAGGCCTCAAAAATAGCTCTCGCATCTTTTAAGGAATGGGACAATGGTTTATCAATAAACATTGGCTTCCCCGCTTTTAGCACTGGCAAGGCTTCATCTAGGTGTCTTCTTCCATCAACAGATTCTAACAAAACAAAATCGACCTTGCTTAGAAGCTCTTCAATAGAATGGACGATTTGGACCCCCATACCCTTAATTTCCTCAGTAAACTTATCTAACCGATCTATGCTCACAGGCATATCGGCACTTCCTTTGGTGGGATAGGCTGCAACAACGGTGAATCCCTCAAATTCCGATCTTTCCGGATCGTTTATGGCTTTAGTAAAAGCGGTAACATGGGAAGTATCCAATCCTATCATTCCTATCTTACCCTTAAGACTACTTTTCCCATTAGCATAAAGTGAAACGTCTCCTACGAGCCCTAATCCTATACTGGCCAAGGCGGTTGATTTTATAAAATTACGGCGTTTATTTCCCATACGATTTGAATAATTTATGTGCTTATTTATAGATTTTACCACTATATTTCCCAGACAATTTCGACTATTTAATCAGTTATTACTCGTTGCTCTCTTATCATCTAATTAAATTTACAAAACTTGGTTTTAAGGTATTTATGATGTTTTACTTATAATTTCATTTTCAGTTTTTTTAGGATACTATCTAAGTATATATTGGGATTACATTATGTTGTAAATTTTGTAATTGAATCATACGGGCTTCTAATCAATTTCTCTAACCTACTTGCTTTCATTTCTTTTGCTCGCCCAAAAGAAACGAAACAAAGAAAAAGGCGCCTTATCCAATGAATTTTTTCGACACCGAGGTCGAAAAACCATAGACGAAACTCCGCGTCGCTACGTTCCTCCGCTCCTGCTCTCGGAGCTTTCGTCCATTATTCTGCGGATAAGGAGTTTTGCTTCGCCTTTTAAATAGTATACTACAACTTAACCACCCTAACTTATGTATCTTTATTTCATGTTCTCGGCCTGCCCGAGGTAGGGACTCCATACCTAAAGGTATATACGGATAAGTGTGCTTTTTAAAATCCTCTCCTTTCAAATCAGTTTTAAACAAAAAACACACTTAAAGTAAAGGTCACCATAATTCTACATAAAACATTGGATAACAGTATTTACAACAATTAAACTTCTACAATAAACAAGTAAAATATCAAAAATGTGTAGCTACACAGTTTTAAAATACACCTCTGATATTTGTAGCCTAATTTAAATAAAATTAGCTATTATTATTCCACTAAATGAATAATAATTATAAATTTGTGTGCGCACACAACTGTAATTATTGCGCTAATCTATATTTTTTAGGGAGTGAGCAAAGCAAAAAAGACAACTATACAAGACCTTGCCGATTATGCCAATGTTTCTATTGGAACTGTTGACAGGGTAATCCATAAACGCGGAAAGGTCTCCCCTACGAAACAAAAAAAAGTAGAGGAAGCAATTAAACATTTAAATTTTAATCCTAACCTCCTAGCAAGGACCTTAGCTCTAGGACAACAATTTAATATTTACAGCCTTCTCCCAAAAGCGAGCAATTCCAACAGTTATTGGAACCTTCCTAAGCAAGGAGTAGAAGAAGGTGTTATGAATTATAGGGATTATGGTATAGCCTGTCATCCTTTTGAATACGATCTTTTAGATGAATCGAGTTTTATTGAAAATGCAGATGCCATTATCCAAAAGAATCCTGATGGCGTAATATTGGCTCCTCTTTTTGAAAAGGAGAGTATTAACTTCATTCAGAAACTAGAGGCTAAAAATATCCCCTACGTCTTTATAGACGGGATTATCCCAAACCAGAAGAACCTTTCTTATATAGGACCCGATCTTAATGGCAGTGGTCATTTGGCAGGAAAGCTGATGAGCACCATTTTAGACAGCTCAGATGATGTATTAGTCCTGAATTTTGTAAAAGGCCTAGAAAACAGTCATATCAACACCATAGAGAAAGGCTTCCGTGAGTTTTTTGGAACTTCCCAAGCAACGAGGACAGGAAAGATTAATACCCTTACCATCCCCTCTATAAAAGAAGAGGATATAACGCGAGAATTAACAAAATACTACATTAAAAACCCTGGTACAAAAGGCGTGTTCGTCACCAATTCTAGAGCCCATATTATTGCAAAGTATCACGCCATGTACGAATTATCTATCAAGGTGATAGGGTTTGATATGCTACAGGCAAATATCCATGAAATGAAGAATGGAAATATAGACTACCTTATATCACAAAGACCTATTTCCCAGGGCAATATGGCAGTTAAGGCACTTTTTGAATATTTTGTCCACAAAAAATCACCTATAAAAATTCAGCATACCCCTCTAGATATTATTATCAAAGAAAACATAGATTATTATGTAAGTTTTAACGAGACTAATGATGGCGACAAAATCGATAAAGAATAGTTTCTTTTTAACATGCAACTTTGCTTAATGGTCGCACTCCCCTCCTATCCTATCATTGGAGGTTTAACTTTTAGATTATGAAGAGAGGTAATTAAAAATATAAAACCAACAATATGAAGACTGATCTGACCATAGAAAACATCCCGATATCCATATATGACACCCCCGAAGATATGGGTCGTGCTGCAGCTGATTATGTAGAAGGCAAGTTGAAAGATGCCATTGCCCAAAAGGGAAGTGCCAATCTAATTTTTGCCACAGGCGCTTCCCAGTTTACCTTTTTAAAGGCTTTGAAGGGTAAGGAGATCGATTGGCAGAAAATAACGGTCTTCCACTTAGATGAGTACTGCGGTATTCCTGACATCCATCCGGCTAGTTTTAGAAAGTATCTAAAGGAAAGAATTTTGGATGAAGTGAACCCCAAAAAGGTACACTTCCTAAACGGGGATGCAGATGATATAGAACAAGAGGTAGAGCAATATGCAAGGGAGCTAAAAAACCACCCCATAGATATTGCCTGTATCGGAATAGGAGAAAATGGTCATATCGCTTTTAACGACCCACCTGTGGCCGATTTTAATGACCCAAAATGGGTTAAGTTGGTAACCTTGGACGAGGCATGCAAAAACCAGCAAATTGGCGAAGGATGGTTTCCTACCATGGATGATGTGCCCAAGCAAGCCCTCACCTTGACCATACCAGCTATACTAAGCAGTAAATTCATCAGCTGTGTTGTACCGGACCAAAGAAAGGCGGAGGCATTGTACAATACCTTTTATAAACCAATAAGTACCGAATGTCCGGCTTCAATCTTAAGAAAACATCCTAATACAAGAATGTTTCTAGACAAAGGTTCCGCCTCTAAACTTTAATTGAAAAAAAATTGACCAATCTTTTATTAGTGAATTATGGATAGAAAAAAACTCGGATTTGGAATCATAGGAACAGGGGCCATAGCCTCACACCATGCTAAGAGCATTCAAGAGCTCCAGGATTGCAAATTAGTCGCAGTATGTAGTTCCACTCCGGAAAGAGCAAAAGAAGCCTCTAAGAGGCTTGGCGTTACCGCCTATTCCAATATGGAAGAGTTTTTGTCTAGGGACGACCTAGATATCGTCTCCGTTTGTACAGCGAGCGGTAGACATATGGAACCTATAATAGCCGCAGCCATGGCAGGAAAACATGTAATTGTAGAAAAACCATTAGAGGTAAGCATGGAAAGAGCAAACCGCATTATTTCTGTATGCCGTCAACAAAACGTGAAACTAGGAGTAATTTTTCAAAACAGATTCAATCCTGCCTACCTAAAGCTAAAAGAAGCCGTCCAAAATGGTGCTTTGGGGAAGTTAATTTTAGGAAATGCCTACATCAAATGGTATAGGGACGAGGGGTATTATAAAAATAGTGACTGGAAAGGAACCCTTTCAGGTGATGGTGGGGCCGCTTTGATAAACCAAGGTATCCACACTATTGACCTTCTATTGGATATTATGGGGGACGTGGAAAGTGTATTTGGAAAAGTAAAAACCATGGTTCATAATATTGAAGGAGAAGATATTGGAGTAGCTATGGTAGATTTTAAAAATGAGGCAATGGGAACCATTGAAGGTGGCACCTCCTTATACCCCGGTTATAAAGACAGATTAGAGATATTTGGGGAAAACGGCAGCGTCATCTATGAAGGGGGCGAAATCGTCAGCTGGAATT
Source organism: Arenibacter latericius DSM 15913 (assembly GCF_000424985.1). GTDB lineage: Bacteria > Bacteroidota > Bacteroidia > Flavobacteriales > Flavobacteriaceae > Arenibacter > Arenibacter latericius. The sequence continues at coordinate 4,766 of NZ_AUKX01000067.1, read as the reverse complement.
TTAAAAGTGGGGAAACATTGGCCAACAATGCCCATCAGATTTCTTCTAGTGGCGGATCGGATCCTATGGCGGTAGATTATCGTTTACATTTGGCGCAATTCAAGGATATGGTTCAAGCGATCCGCAAGGATCGTGAGCCAGAGGTAAATGGAGAAAAAGCCCTGAAATCTTTGGAATTGATCACCGCTATTTATCAATCTTCTAAGGAAAAAAGAGTAATCGAATTAAAGTAACTTTCAAATGTAAAACCATCCGCACACCACCAATAACCAACCACCATGGAATTAAACAATATCGATTATATAGTCATTGCCATCTTCTTTTTATCCATGCTCCTCATTGGGGTCTATGCCTATTTAAAAAATCAGAGTTCAGAAGATTTCTTTGTGGCTGGAGGTCATTTGCCTTGGTGGTTGTCTGGTATCTCCCATCATGTTTCAGGATACAGTGGTGCTGTCTTTGTAGCCTATGCCGCCCTCGCCTATACGTATGGTTTTTCCCTGTATGTTTGGTGGGCGTTCACCATTGGATCAGCTGTAATAGCCTCCGCAAAAATTTTCCCTGTCTATTGGGTACGTTTGCGAAAAAAATTTCAAATTCAGTCCCCCTTAGAATACCTAGCCATTCGCTATAACGTATTAACGCAACAGCTGATAGCCTGGGTGGGTGTAACACTCAAACTTTTTGATGTGGGTGCCAAATGGGCGGCCATCGCTATACTTCTTAACGTTACTACTGGAATTTCCTTCACTTATGGGATATTGATTTCAGGAGGCGTGTCGCTGATCTATATAACCATTGGCGGACTTTGGGCTGTAATCCTAACCGATCTAGCGCAATTTGTAGTACAATTGGTTGCAGGGATAACCATGTTCGTGGTAGTGTTAAACCGCTTTGAGGGTTGGGACTCCGTATTCGGCATTTGGAATGAACTCCCTTCAGAGAACAGTCAGTTATTCAATGATCCTTACACTGTTGGCTTCGCCTTGGTCTTTCTCTTGATTAATTTCCTGAGTTATAACGGAGGAAGCTGGCCCCTTGCAACTCGCTATATTTCATCAAATACCGAAAGAGAAGCTTCAAAGGCGGCCTATCTCTCGGGAATACTCTATTTAATTTGGCCCTTGATTCTCTTTTTTCCCATGTGGGCAGCCCCGCTTATTTTACCAGGTTTGGAAGATCCTTCCGAATCTTATGGTTTATTAATACAAAAATTACTACCAGATGGACTTATAGGTCTGGTGATCGCTTCTTTGTTTGCCAATACCATGTCTATGACCTCATCCGATGTAAATACAATTTCCGCTGTTATCACTAGGGATATACTTCCCGTAGTGTCCAATAAATTTAAAAACAAAGGAACCTCCTTATTTACCGCAAGGATCACCACCTTTGTTTTTACCTCCCTTACTATTGTAATCGCGTTTCAATACGAATATTTTGGTGGGGTTCTAGGCCTTATTGTCACTTGGTTTGGGGCGCTATTGGGTCCAATTGCGGTACCATTGTTATTTGGATTAATCCCCATTTTCAAAACCTGTGGGCCTAGAGCTGCTATTTCCTCTGTTTTGGCGGGATTAGTCGCCTTTACGATAACCAAATTAACATCTATGGATAGTATGGCCTTAGAAGTAGGCTTACCGGTAATGGTTAGTATGCTGGTCTTTTGTATATTCGGGTGGGTGCTAAAAGAACCTGTTTCCAAGGAGATGAATGATTTAGAGGCAGCAATAGCAAATAGATAAACATACTATGCAAAAGCTCGTAATACACAATGGTAAGATTATTACTCCCACCGGTATAATCACCAAGGGTACCCTTGAGGTGGTAGGCAATAAAATCACTGCCATTTATGAGGGCGATGCCATGACCAGCAATGTTACCATGATAGATGCTAAAGGTCTATATATCTCCCCAGGGTTTATTGATATTCATGTTCACGGTGGCGGAGGGCACGATTTTATGGATGGGGAGGTTACAGGATTTCTAAAAATTGCGGAATTACATGCTCAATATGGTACTACTGCTATGGTACCTACTACTTTGACGGGAAGCAAAGAGGATTTACTCAACATCTTAGAAATATACGATCAGGCCAATAAAGTCAATAATAATGGAGCCGAATTTTTAGGTCTGCACTTAGAAGGACCTTATTTTGCTATGAGTCAAAGGGGCGCACAAGATCCTAAATTTATCCGAGATCCAGATCCAAGTGAATATCAGGAAATTCTGCAAAGATCAAATCATATAGTACGATGGAGCGCCGCACCGGAACTAAAGGGAGCTATGGAGTTTGGTCGATATCTAAGAGAAAATAAGGTTCTGGCAGCAATTGGCCATACCGATGCTATTTACGAAGAAGTGGTGGAAGCCGTAGAAAATGGATATTCATTATCTACCCACCTCTATTCTGGCATGTCTGGAGTAAGCAGAAAAAATGCCTTCCGTTATGCAGGGGTAATAGAAAGTTCTCTTTTGATGGACGAATTGGATGTGGAAATAATTGCTGATGGGGTACATCTCCCCTCTCCTCTATTAAAATTGATCTACAAGGTGAAGGGACCACATAAAATTGCCCTGATTACTGATGCCATGCGCGCTGCGGGATGTCCGCCTGGAGAAAGTGTACTAGGCCATAAAGATCATGGCTTAAAGGTTATTGTAGAAGATGGAGTGGCAAAACTACCAGACCGTACTGCCTTTGCGGGAAGTGTTGCTACTGCTGACCTCCTGGTGAGGAATATGATACAAATGGCAGATGTGTCGCTAAGCGATGCCATATTAATGATGACCACTACCCCAGCAAGAATTATGGGTGTAGACCATACCAAGGGAAGTCTTGTTGTTGGCAAGGATGCTGATATCGTCATATTTGACCAAAACATCCAAATTCAGCAAACCATAGTGGGAGGAAGACAAGTGTATAGTTGCAGTTCTGAAAGAACAGGCTAGCGTTTGTTTTAGGGAATATCATGTTCCCTTTTTAAGCCTATTAGAAGCCTTTACAAATCGAATATACTAAACACTTGCCTTCCTCTATATCTTTAAGTTTCTTCATTAATAACGCCACTACATCTACAGATTAAAGTAGCACGTTAATCCCCTACGACTACAATTCCCGTTATACTAATGCGAGTCCAGTTTTGCGTTACTCATCACTCTTTGGATTCATTTCATGCAACTCTTCAAATTCTGCCTGATATCGATTTAAAAACTGTTTTTGCATTGTTTCCATTCGCTCTCTTAGGCGATCTATATCCATAAAATCTTGTCCAAATTCGCTCTCAAAGAAGTCATTATTAAAGAATTGTTTGGTAAAAAGGGAATCTTTCGCAAACAGATCTTGGAAACGTTGATTGTTAAACCCTTTAAAATTGCTATAAAACCTAGATTGTAAAGATTTCATTAGACTATCGGGGTTAGATTGCATTAATTCTCCAAGATTATCTGTGGAGGACCAAGAGTAAATAGAATCGTACCGAATTAGGTTTCCTTTTTCATCATACTCTTTATCTACTTTCCACGTCCCTTTAGGCTGTTCTGTAATTTGCTTATTATTATCTATTTGTTCTTTTTCTATTTTCTCCTGGCCATTACAACTTGTAGTTAAAATTGCAGCCAAAGAAAGAAGTGCTAGTTTTTTCATTTCACTTAATTTTAGTTATAATTTTTTCTATATCAATTCAAAAATTAAAGGGAGCCAATTAGTCGGCTCCCCTCTTACCTATTACATTTAAGAAATCTTAATAGTCCTTGCGGGTTTTTGTTTTGCTTCTTCCTTTTTTGGAAGTCGGACATTTAGAATGCCTTCATTGTAATTCGCTTTTATCTTATCCTCATCTACAGATTCGGGTAAACTGAAACTTCGTTTAAAGGAAGAATACCCAAATTCGCGTCGCGTATAATTTCCGTCTTTATGTTCATTTTCTTCTTCCATTTCTGTAGAGATGGAGAGAACTTGATTATCGAGGTCTATTTTAAAATCAGATTTCTTTAATCCGGGAATTGCCATTTCAACAAAGTACGCGTCTGCAGTCTCTTTGATATTGACTTTCGGTAGGCTGATGCCCGAATTGAAATTTTGAGAAAATATGGAAGGTAACCCTTCGTTAAAAAAATCGTCCATCCAAGTGGACCAAACAGGAAGGTTTGATGATTTATCTGAATTTCTGCTTATCAAACCTCCGTTCTTAGGAACATTTACTAATGTGCTCATAATTTTAAGATTTTTAGTTAAACAATAAATTCAACTTATTTAAGAGCAAAATAAATGCCAAACTGTTAGCCTCCCCTATTTTCCTTAAAAGCTATATAAATTCTATTGAAAACCTGTCTGATTTTCAGTGCGAAATAACATAAGTAAGTCATAATGACATAGTTAACTGACCAAATTACAGATATATATACTATCATATTATTAAAAATGTCTTCTTGTAAACTACCTCGGGGCAGGCCCGCCTGTATTCTATGATTAAAAAAAGGATATCTACTTTAATTTATCAACAATCCTAAGCTGCATATTTCATAAGATTAATATAGGGTTCATTTCGCGTAATAACTGCAAACATTCTGGACACTAATTTGTTTCTAATAATATTGATTGTGCTCATCTTGTTTTTTCCTTCCTCCAGTCTCCTCTGGTAATATGCTTTCATTTCCGGATTATGCTGTAAGGCCGATTTTGCACATAGATCAAGTAGGCTCTTTATTTTCTTGTTGGCTAGGTTACTAACCTTTGTCCTGCCCCTTATACTGGTTCCCGATGT
>NZ_AUKX01000066.1 GCF_000424985.1 Arenibacter latericius DSM 15913 | reverse complement strand
TAAAAAGCTGGAGAGACAATTGGGAAGACCTAACTGTCTTCTATGAATTTCCGCTGGAAATCAGAAAGATAATCTATACCACCAACCTGATTGAAAATTTAAATGGCAAGATCAGGAAGTACACCAAAAATAAATTATCGTTCCCTACCGATGAGGCTGTAATGAAATCTGTATATTTGGCTGTGAGGGAAGCAACAAAAAAATGGTCGATGCCCATCAGGAACTGGGGAATTATCCTCAATCAATTCCTGACTTTATATGAAGAAAGAGTCAAACTCTAAGTTATGCTTAAGCACCCTCTATTTTCTACTTACACAAATTGCGGGATAGTGTCAATTAATGCAAATAACTGTGAAAAACACTATTATCTTAAAATGTCGCAATCAAGCCCTATTCTATCAACTTATTAAGCATCGCATTTATCAGGTCACTATTGTTGTTAATGGTGTTGCTATATTTTTCTAATCGCTTTCCATAATCATCGGTTTCAATTACTTTTACATTGATATCGAAATATCCATAATCTGCCACCTTATTATCAATATCTACGGATACTGGGGGCAATGGAAACCAGTTATCTTGTTGCATTTTAATTTGACTACTGTTTTCATCATATACCTCATTAATTTTGATATCCGAAAACCGGAATTCGAAATTAGCGATTTCTTTTTTATTAAAAGAATTCTTCCCATTTACCCATGTTGAAGATATACTTATTGAGACCAAGACATCTAAATTGTCATCCTTTTCATTGAGTTTTGCTTTTGAATAATACACCGCAACTTCCTTTGGATTTAGGGACATAAAAGTTCTTTCTGGATTTAAATCGAAATGAAATATAAATTTACTAGAAACCTCAGATGTTGTAGTGCCATCAGCTAAAGGGATAGTGGCCTTTCTTGTTAATTGGAAACCCCTATATTTTTGCGCTAAATTATTTTCATCATCAGCCGGCCAGTAAAAATCATTTCCAGAAATACTACGACTATAATCTGCCGTATATTTCTCGGCCTGTTTATCTATAAAAGTTTTTGTTCCGGTAACGCCCCAATTTATTAGCTGCGGAATCATTAACCCCAAAAGTGAAGGCAAAATACTCTCTAAATGCTGTTCTTGTTCTAGTAGCTTTATTTCTACTTCTTCCCCATTAATGGCATAGGATCGTTTGTTTGCTGTGCAACTACATAATAAAAAGGTACATAAAATAAAAATTCCCCCTTTTCTTATTAGTTTATATTTGGATTGACTATGGTTAGAGTTTTTCATAATTCACCTGTTTTTATCCTGATCTAGAAAATGCGTCTGGGGAGAATTTTATAGCAACCTGCTTAAATTTAAGAAATTATTACCGAATAGTTTAATAATTATTTAGGGTTATACATATTTAATGTTTTTCTGTCGGACTTTTTATAGATTATATCCGTTGGCTAGATATAATATATAAATTTTAGAGCTACATAAGTAAGTGTAGTTGGTATTACTTATATTTATTGGGAATTAAGCCTTGGACATATATTTCTATTATCTGTCCTACTACCTATATAAAGGTATTTATTATAGGAATGAATTAAAGAGCCAACCAATGAGAATAGTTTTATTTTACTTAATCAACCTATCTGTACTTATTAGTTTTATAGAAAAACAAATTGGACATCACTAATTTAGGATTAAAATGAATTTGATACTACTCGTAGAAATTATATACGTCATCCTAATGTTTTTGGTGATTTTCCGAGTCTTGTATGACACACGGAGTGGTTCCAAAGCACTTGCCTATATTCTCTTTATTGTTATGATACCCGTGCTTGGCATGTTGTTTTATTTCTGGTTTGGAGTTAATTATCGAAAACGAAAACTCTACTCCAAAAAAATAGATCAAGACAAGAAGTTACGGGAAGAATTAAGAGATAGGATGTTTACCTATTCTTCAAGGGTTTTAAATTCCGGATTAATTCCTGTTAAGCATCGAAACTTGGTGGAATTTATCCGACAGACGAGTAGCAGCCCATTAACAGCTAACAATGCAATAAAACTGCTATTGAATGGTGAAGAAAAATTCCCTGAACTTCTAAACGCATTAGAAGCCGCCAAATCGCATATACACCTGGAATACTACATTTATGAAAATGATAAAACGGGAAATGAAATAGCCAATGTGCTTATTAAAAAAGCGTTAGAAGGTATAGAGGTCCGTTTTCTTTATGACGATTTTGGTAGCCATGGATTAGGAACTCAGTTTCTCAAAAGGCTAGAGGATGCCGGAGTAGAGACCGCCCCTTTTTATAAGATAAAATGGTATGCACTGGCGAGTAGATTAAACTATCGTAACCATAGAAAAATTATTATTATAGACGGTGAAACCTCTTTTATTGGCGGAATTAATATCAGTGATAAATATAGGAACGATATAAAGGTTGAAAATGGATTGTTTTGGAGAGACACCCATTTAATGATAAATGGTATTGCCACACTCTATCTTCAGTACTTATTTTTGTGTGATTGGAATTTCTGTAGTGATAACAAATTAGAATACAACGAAATCTATTTCCCTCCCCCAAATAAGGATGTCCTAATACAACAAAAATTGGTGCAGATTGCACCTTCTGGTCCGGATTCTACCTTACCGGTTATTTTTTATTCTCTAATGCAGGCCATTGGTTCTGCCAAGGAACGAATATTGATTACTAGCCCATATTTTATTCCTGGTGATAGCTTAATGGATGCGCTCATTATTGCTGCTAAGAGTGGCGTTGAAGTTATCCTATTGGTTCCTGGGGAATCGGATTCTAAAATGGTAGATGCGGCCGCAAGGTCTTATTATACCGAATTGTTGCAACATGATGTGCGTATATTTTTATACAATAAAGGGTTTGTACATGCAAAGACCTTGGTAATTGACAGGGAGTTGTCTATAATAGGGTCGGCGAATATGGACTATAGAAGCTTTGATTTAAATTTTGAGGTGAATGCAATGCTTTATAGCCCAAGTCTTACCTCCGAATTATTTCAGGCTTTTATGGGAGATTTGGACCATGCCACTGAAATTAATGCTAATGATTGGTTAAATAGATCAAAAGTATTTCATCTTTGGGAACGAGCGGTGAGATTGCTTTCTCCTTTTCTTTAATAATGGCTATAAATTAACTCTAAAATTAACTTCAAATATTTCATTATCAAACTATTTAAAATTTTTCCTGCCTCCTTTGAAGAAAGGAATATTTTTTCATTGGATTATTTTTTTTATTTAAATAGATCTACATTTTGTTAGTTCCTATATCTGTAGTAAATTAATGTGTATCTATTTATTTAAATATAGGAAAAATATAAGCTTATCCAATCACTTGGAAATAAGACATATAACCTCAAAAATCTACGAGAATGAAGGCAATAGGATTTAAACAATCATTACCCATAACCGATACTAATAGTTTTATAGCATTTGAAACTGAAAAACCTAAGGCAAAAGGACACGACCTACTGGTGAAAATTGCAGCGATTTCTGTAAATCCCGTCGACTATAAGGTAAGACAGAATGCCGCAAAGGATTCCACCCTCGAGGTACCCAAAATTATAGGCTGGGATGCTGTAGGAACCGTTGAGGAGGTAGGCAATAAAACCTCTAAATTTAAGGTTGGGGACCAGGTGTATTATGCTGGAGATATAACTAGAAATGGTAGTAATGCAGAATATCAATTGGTAGATGAGCGAATTGTAGGTTTAAAACCTCAAAACCTTACTCTTGCTGAAGCAGCCGCCATTCCCTTAACAGGGTTAACCGCTTGGGAAACACTTTTTGATCGGATAAGGGTAGATCCTATTGTAGATCAAGGAAAAACTGTTTTAATCTTGGGTGGAGCAGGAGGAGTAGGGTCCATTTGTATTCAGTTAGCTAGAAAGGTGGGGAATCTAACGGTAATCGCAACCGCATCTAGACCAGAATCTGCCCAATGGTGTACAAAATTTGGAGCCAATCATGTGGTAGATCACCGTAATCTAAAAAGCGAGTTAGAAAAACTAGGTCACGCGCAAGTCGACTACATCTTAGATTTTGTAGACCTAAAGGAATATTGGGAACTTGCAGCCGAAATAATTAAACCTCAAGGACATATCGTTTCCATAACTGGAAGTAGTGAACCCTTAGATTTAAACCTCTTAAAAAACAAAAGTGTCACCTTCTCTTATGAGTTTATGTACACGCGTTCCATGTACACCACGGATGATATGGATAAACAACACCGAATTCTCAATAAAATTGGCAGGTTGTTGGATACGGGAAAACTGAAAACCACTTTAAACACCACCTTAAATGGATTTACAGTAGACAATTTAAAAAAAGCACACCAGCTTCAAGAATCGGGGAAAACAATAGGGAAAACGGTGATTGTTTTTTAATGATTACTATATTCAGGTTGAATATGAGTTAAGCCTAAATGCATTAACATTCATAAATATCTCCCATTAAGACGAAATTTGTAAAAACATTATATCATGGAAAATATACTCGTCGTAGGGGCTACAGGTACCACGGGAAGAAAAGTCGTTAGCCTTTTAAAATCATCACCTTATTTTGAACCAATTGCTATGGTGCGCAAAGAAAGCCAAATTAGGGAATTTTCAGACCAAGGAATACAAACAGTTATTGGAGATCTTGAAAAGAATATTTCACATATTATGGACGCTATTGATGTAGACAAGGTAGTGTTTGCAGCGGGATCCGGCGGTAAAAAAGTAGTTGAAGTGGATCAGGAAGGAGCAAAGAAAATGATTGACGCCTCAAAGATTCATAATATCAAGAAATTTGTTATGCTTAGTTCTATGGGTGCAGAACATCCAGAAGAGGCAACAGAACTTAAAGATTACCTAAAAGCGAAACACAATGCTGATGAATACCTTAAAGCAAGTAATATTCGCTATACTATAGTAAGACCAGGTTCCCTAACTAATGATAAGGGAATAGGTAAGATTAGCGTTGGCCAACCCTTAAATGAACAAGGAAGCATTAGTAGAGAGGATGTTGCACATGTACTGACTAAGACGTTGCATGAGGATGCCGCTTCCAACGATTGTTTTGAAATAGTGTCTGGAAATCAATTAATTGAAAATGCATTGGCGGATTTAGCAAACAGCTAAATCGTAATGAACTCACCAAGTGAGATAAGTATACTTTTATGCCTTCGTGCCCGTCCCCTTTAGGCGAGCTTGCCCGTATCTGTTCAGGCGGGCATAGATTTGTTATCGTTATTTTCCTTTCCGTGCCAGACGTACTAACCTAGAACTTATGGAATCGTATAAATAAGGACGTTTGACCATTATTCCACGTCAGGAAGTTTATAGCTTTTATACGCACCTAGAACTCCAAATAGTGAAAGGGCTAAAATAACTCCTTCTATAGAAATGATTGAAGCAGCTGCACTAATTCCGCCTGTTAACAATAGTATTAGGCCAATTATAGTATTGCTTACAGAAACATAGTCTGTACGTTTATTTCCTCCGGCCATATCCACTATATAGGTCTTTCGTCCCAAACGCACCCCGCTATGTGCAATTCCCAATACAAAAAAAGCGGTAGGATATAACCATGCCGACATTTTTATCACGGGAATGTAAGAAATAAGTAAAAACATCAGTATTCCCAGTAAGGAAGCAATAATGGCTGCAATAACCATTACATTTTTACTTGAAATATCGGCCATCCTTCCCCAAATTGGAGCACTTAATATAGAAGCCAACCCATTTACCAGGATAAATAATCCCATCAAATAACCCTCTTTTCCCAATATATCTTGAGCAAGTAGTACATAAAAAGGAGCAGTGAGCGCAGAACAAAGTAAAAGAGATCTTGCTATTACGAAATTTCTAAAATTTTTATCACTTCTAATAATGCCCATTCTTTCTCTAGCTTCTTTCCAACCATTCTTTCCTCCGGAAGTTTCTCCTGGGAACTCTCTGATCATAGCATAGACCACTGCAGAAATTAACCACATGCTACCAGCAAAAAAGAGAGTATAGCTATAAAAGGTGATATCAGCCCCATTTTTGGATTGATACATTAAGTATAATCCAGCCAACAATACCAAAATACCAGAGGCAGAAGCAGTATAGCCTTTAAGTTTTCCTCTTTTTTGTTTAGGTATTGTCTTCCCCAATACGTCTTTAGAAGCAACTGAGCACAACCCCCGAGATAAGCTGAAGATAATAAGGAAAATCATAATTAACCAGCCTGCTTTTACACCCGTAGTATGAAGTGTTACCAAACCAATTGCTATAATACTTAGACATTGAAAAATACTACCTAAAACATAGACCCATTTTCTCCTTTTTTTGGTTCTTATATAACTCGCAATCACAATTTGGGGAAGCATTGAACCAGATTCCCGTACGGGTACTATAAAACTAATTAAATATACTGGGGCATTAACATAACTCATAACCCAAGTTAAAACCGTTTTTGGGTTGCTTAAGGTGTCACCAAGTTTTGTAAAGGTATTGCTGATCATTATTAGGAAATAATTCTTTGGAGTGTATTGACAAGCTTCCTCATTGATATCTTTACAAGACCTTGCATCCTCTTCGTTATTTAAGTAACCATATAAACTCTCGGTCCACCGCAATTTTTTCATTTCTTAAGTATATGGCAAAAGTAGCTATATTTTTAAATCCACATTACAATTAATGTTTTCGGCCATTACGGGCACGGTAGTAATCTTAAATGGAAATTAAAGTTAATAACCTATAGTTTCTGTTTGCTATTTAATATATTTATTTAAACAAAGTACTGATGAAAATTTTTCTTCCTTTAGTATTAACTATCATGTCTCAAGAAAATACGATGCTTATTTTTGATTTTAAGAAAACCAAGGATCTTTCAAATTGGGTTGTAATAGATGATGGGGTTATGGGCGGTTTGTCGAAGGGAGAAATAAAAATGAATGCTCCAGGGAGTGCAGTGTTTACAGGTACAGTTCGATTAGAAAATAATGGCGGATTCTCTTCTATCCGTTATGAGTTTAAATTAAAAGAAGTTTCTATATATGCCGCTGTTAAACTTAGAGTTAAGGGTGACGGAAAATCTTATCAGTTCCGGATAAAGGAAAAAAGCTCCCAGCGATATTCCTATATCCACAGTTTCACCACCTCCGGGGAATGGGAAACTATTACTATACCTTTCTCGGAATTCTACCCAGGTTTTAGAGGTAATCGATTAGACATGCCAAACTATTCTGGAAAGGAAATGCAAGCAATTTCAATATTAATTGGTAATAGAAGTGAAGAATCATTTTCATTGGAATTGGATAAAATATATTTATACGCTAATTAACTGGTTGCTTTGTGACCAGTGCTCTACTAATTTATTAGAATTTAAAGCTGTTAATGTTACATAGGCACATTCTATAGGCAGTTATATTATGTTTTTATGCAGTTTAAAATAGTAATGCCTTTATTATAAGGAATTGAAAGCTTGTAAGGAGAACTCCTCATTATTAGGTTAGTAGACTGAAATATTAAAAATCTATTCAAAACTTATGACATCCTTAAGCCATTAATACTATTCATAATAATGGAAAGTGATACAGTATGGAAATAAAATTAACAACCGTGCTAATTCATGGTATTCCTCAAATAACAGTCACTATCTTTGCTGAAAAATAATTTATGTTAAAACAGTTTTCAGATTTAGGGATTAACGAGCAAGTACAGCAAAGTTTAATCGATTTACAAATTGCTGTTCCTACGGATATCCAAGAAAAAACGATTCCGGTTGTTCTTAATCAAAATAAAGATGTTGTTGTTTTAGCAAAGACAGGAACTGGTAAAACGGCTGCTTTTGGATTGCCATTACTGCAATTAATCGATTCGGAGAACTCTAATGTTCAGGCACTTATTCTTGCTCCTACACGGGAATTGGGGCAACAGATTTATACCAATTTAGTGTCTTTTGCGACTCATAGTCCTGAAATATCTATTGCCTCGGTATGTGGGGGTATCCCCATTAAACCTCAAATAGAGCGATTAAAATCTGCAACTCATATAGTAGTAGCTACTCCAGGACGTCTTGTAGATTTAATTAAACGTGGTTCCATCAATGTCAAAAACCTGAAGTATTTAATTTTAGATGAGGCAGATGAGATGGTAAGTGCCTTAAAAGAAGAGGTAGATACCATTATAAAGGAGATTCCAAAATCTAGGAGAACCTTATTGTTTACAGCTACTATGCCAGGAGCAATTAAGCAATTGGTTCAAAATTACATGTCTAAACATGTGGTGCATATAGAAGCAGATATGGAAACTATTGGTCATCAAGGGATAGACCATCAATATATAGTGGTAGAACCTATAGAAAAATTGGAGGTATTACTTCATTTTTTGAATTCTAAAGAAGGGGAACGAGGGATTATATTTTGTAAAACTAAAGCTGCCGTAAATAAATTAGCAAAGAATTTAGCAATAAATAAGTTTTCTTCTGGCGCTATTCACGGTAGTTTAACACAAGGTATCCGAGATAGAATTATGGGGCAATTTAGAGAAGGGCATATAGATATTTTAGTGGCTACCGATTTGGCAGCCCGTGGTATTGATGTAAAAGAAATTTCCTATGTTGTTAATTATCATCTACCGGACACCTATGACACCTATGTGCATAGAAGTGGTAGAACAGCTAGGGCAGGAGCAAAGGGGCTTTCTTTAACGGTATTACAACAAGAAGAAGTTGACGAAATTGCCGATTTCGAGCGGGAATTAGGTATTACTATCAATAGGATTGAAAAAGCGAACGCAAAGAGTATAGATGAGAATAACGCATTAATTTGGGCAAAGAAAATTTTTAAAACGAAACCTAATCGAGAGGTTTCCGAAGATTTTAAAGCCAAAATAAAGACTATTTTCCATCACTTGACAAAAGAAGAGCTGGTAGATAAAATTTTAGCAGACTACTTAGCGAATTCTAGTATTACAACTGCAAAATCTGAATCGCCTAAAAAGAAGAAAAGGAAACAATAACTATGGCAAACGATATTAAAAGTCAAGAGGATATTTTATCGAAATTAAATATCCACGAACTGAATCCCATGCAAGTGGAGGCTGTTTCCGTAATTGAAAATACTACCAATTCAATAATATTATCCCCTACAGGAACAGGAAAAACATTGGCATTTGCATTGCCATTATTGAAACAATTAGATCCCGATTCACAAGAGATTCAAGCTTTAATTCTGGTTCCCTCTAGAGAATTGGCCATTCAAATAGAACAGGTAATTCGATCCATGGGCTCTGGCTTTAAGGTAAATGCAGTTTATGGAGGAAGACCCATATCTAAGGATAAAATAGAACTAAAACATCCCCCTGCAATTTTAATTGGGACACCAGGAAGAGTTCTTGATCATTTTGACAGCGATCGATATTCAAAAGCAAATATTAAAACACTTATTTTGGACGAGTTTGACAAGTCGTTGGAAGATGGGTTTGAGGAAGAGATGAAGGCTATTTTAAGTCAATTACCCAGTGTAAATAAACGCATTTTAACATCTGCTACCCAGGCAGTTACTGTTCCCAGTTTTGTAAGACTGAATAATCCGACAGTAGTTAATTACTTAAAAGAGAAATCAGGTTCAAAATTGGCCATTAAAACAGTGGTCTCTACAGATAAAAATAAATTAAAAACACTAGTAGAACTGCTTCTGCATATAGGGAACGAACCGGGAATTATATTCTGTAATTTAAGGGACAGTATAGACCAAGTGAGTACTTTCTTAAAACGGAATAAAATTAACCACAGCTGTTTTTCAGGTGGTATGGAGCAAAAAGATAGGGAAAGAGCCTTAATTAAATTTAGAAATGGAACGGTACAAGTATTAATTGCTACAGACTTGGCCGCTAGGGGTATAGATATCCCAGAAATGAATTATATAATCCATTATGAATTACCTATTCATGAAGAAGAATTTATTCATAGAAATGGAAGAACAGCTAGGGTAAATTCGAAAGGAACTGCCTATGTCCTAAAATGGGAAAATGAATTACTACCAGAATTCATTAAAGATGTTAAAGACATCAATATTTCCAAGAAAGCGCCACACAAGGCACAATATTGGGAAACCTTGTTTATTTCCGGGGGACGAAAGGACAAAATTTCTAAAGGGGATATTGCAGGTTTATTTTTTAAACAAGGTGGGCTTAATAAAGATCAATTGGGGGTTATCGAACTAAAACAAGATTGTGCTTTTGTAGCAGTGCCTTTATCAATTGCCAATGAATTGGTAAATAAACTGAATAATACCAAACTGAAGAATAAAAAGGTGCGTGTAACGGTCTTATAGGTAATATTATAATTCTTTAAAGCTGCAATTTCATCGTCATCCTGAATTAAAGAAAGTTTACCTCTAAATAAAAAGAACTATAAAATAGAGATTCTAGTTTATTAATCTTAAAAAGCTATTTACAGTGATTATTTACGATACCATCATAATAGGTGGAGGACAGGCGGGACTTTCCGTTGCCTATTTTTTAAGAAGGAGTTCTTTGGAGTACCTAATATTAGATAATCAAGATAAGCCTGGGGGAGCTTGGTTAAATACCTGGGGAAGCTTACAACTATTTTCCCCTACACAATATAGTTCCTTATCGGGTTGGCAAATGCCGAAGAGTAAAGAGGATTATCCCACTAAACAAGAATTCTTAGATTACCTTACTGCCTATGAAGAGCGATATAGTTTTCCCATTAAGAGAAATACGGTGGTACTCCGTGTAGAAAAAGAAAACGGATTATTTAAAATAACTTCTAGCAAAAGTGTTTACTGGGCAAAAACAGTGGTAAGTGCTACGGGAACGGCCCAAAATCCCTATATACCCAGCTATCCAAATCAGAATAAGTTTAACGGACTTCAATTACATTCAGTTGACTATAGAGATTCAAAAGATTTAATAGGAAAAAAAGTACTTGTTATTGGGGGAGGAAATTCTGGTGCCCAAATATTATCTGAAGTTTCCAAGGTAGCAGAAACAAAGTGGGTGACTTTAGAACCACCTCAGTTTATGCCAGAAGATATAGATGGTCGCTACCTGTTTATTAAAGCGAATTCGAGTTATTTAGACAATAACACACACAACTTTGAGGAAAAGGTTTCATTAAGTGATATTGTGCAGGTGGAAAGCGTTAAAGAAGGTCTTAAAAGGGGAGTTTACGATGCTGTAAGACCGTTTCATGCTTTTTATGAAAATGGAGTTATATGGCAGAATGGAGAAAAGGAAGCCTTCCACGCGGTTATTTGGTGTACTGGATTTAGACCCTATTTAGAACATTTATACCCCTTAAATATAGTTGAAAACAACCGAGTCATTACTAAAAACACTCGTTCCATAAAAGAACCAAGACTCTGGTTAGTGGGCTATGGAAGTTGGACGGGCTTTGCCTCTGCCACCATATACGGGGTAGGGAAGACTGCAAGGACTACCGTAAGGGAGATACAAGCTTATTTTAAAATAGACTCCTGATCTTAAATTTATTTGGAGTTCATAACTATTTTTACTCTAGAAACCGCGTATATAGTTAGGTAGTTATTTCTGCTTTAATGCCTTACTAAGTAGACTTGAATTCCTATGATTGTTAGAAAACCGTGGAATTATTGTAAATTCATACAAATCATAAAGACTCCTCCGTATGAAATACTCTGGATTTACATTAGCCATTCTTCTCGCCACGATGATGGCCTGTAATACAAAAATTAAAAAAGAAGATAAAACCCTAGCAGACAAGAACCTTCCTATGGTAGTAACTGCTGATATTGAGGAAGGTATTAAGGCGAATATTGCTAAAAAAGTAGAAGAGGGCGGAGGGTACTTCCATATGGAAACAGATGACAAAGAACTACGGCTACAGTTGGTACGTGTACATACCGAATATCTTTCCAATTTAGGGCCTCAAAGGCATTTCGCCTGTGTAGATCTTGCTGATATAAATGGGGACGTTTATGATGTGGATTTTTTCTTGGATGGAGATCCAGGCAACATGACAGTTACAGAAACTACTTTGCACAAGCTAAATGGGAAGCCTTTTTACACTTGGAAACAGCGAAAGGACAAGACTTGGTATAGAATGCCTATACAAA
This sequence comes from Arenibacter latericius DSM 15913, assembly GCF_000424985.1. Classification (GTDB taxonomy): domain Bacteria; phylum Bacteroidota; class Bacteroidia; order Flavobacteriales; family Flavobacteriaceae; genus Arenibacter; species Arenibacter latericius. The sequence continues at coordinate 5,897 of NZ_AUKX01000066.1, read as the reverse complement.
ATGCATCACCAGATTTATTGGGGGTCATTGAGGGAGAGGATCAATTTGAATTTACCTATGAGGTTACTCTACCAGAAATAAAAGAACCTGCAAAGATATGGATACCTATTCCTCAAAGTGATCGTTTTCAGAAAATAGAAATAGCATCTATAGAAACGCCTGCTGAGCATCAGATTCTCCAAGAGAAAGGCAATGGCAATTCAATTTTATTTATGGAACTTTTCCCAGAACATAGCGGAACGAAACTAGAATTGGTGTATAAGGTAGAAAGACAAGAGAAAAAACCTTATGAGGAAGATGCTTCTCCTACGAGATTTCTGAATGCTAGTTTGCTGATGCCGGTAGGGGACCGATTTCAGATATTGGCCGACTCGATTATTGGTGACAAAAAAAATGACGGTACCATAATGCAGGCCAGAGCCTTATATGATTATGTGATTGACGAAATGCGATATATCAAGGCAGGAAAATATGGTACTGGGGATGCGGTTTATGCGTGTGATGCCCTTACCGGTAATTGTACTGAGTTTCATTCTCTATTTATATCCTTAGCTAGATCGGCGGGAATTCCCTCTAGATTTGCCGTTGGGGCATCTATTCCATCAGATCGTGATGAAGGAGGTATTGATGGGTATCATTGTTGGGCAGAATTTTTTGCAGAGGGTAAATGGTGGCCTGTAGATATTAGTGAAGCTAATAAATATACGGCATTGGCTACCTACTATTTCGGGAGGCATCCAGCAAATCGTATTGAATTTACTCGAGGAAGAGATCTACAAATAGAACCAGGTCCTACATCAGGCCCCATAAATTTTATGGCTTATCCGGTCATGGAAATAGGAGTAAATCCTGCGTTTCCAAAAACGTTCTTTTCATTTCGCAGAAAAACTAGTGCCATTTCAAGTTGAGATGACACTAGATAAAAAATACGAACAGATATTCTAAGTCAGCCCTTCTATTAAAAGCCTTTAGATAAAATTATCCGTTAGGATGCTCATCCTCGGTTTTTGTAGGGTGCTCAGAAGAGTCTTTTTCCTTGGTAGGATGTTCATCCATATCTTTCGTTGGGTGTTCATCACTATCAACATCTTTAGCGGGATGTTCACTACCTTCTGTATCGTGATGTTCCGTGTTTTCATTCTTTTTCTGATCTCTGCAGGAACTCAGTGTTCCGGCGGCAAGGAAAAAGAAAAGGAGCATAACCAAACTAAGGTATTTAAATTCTTTTAATCGGTTCATAATCGTTGTTGTTTAAATTTATAAGGATGCAGAACGATTCCGTAATGCATGATTTATCTATTAAATATAACCAATTCTGTTTCAATCTCTTAAGAAATCTGTATTTAAATAGATTAGTTTTAAGATTATCATTATAAAAAGTGCTGTTTAATCTCAACCGTTTACAGAAAGTCGGAACAAATAAACATAACCTATAGACTATTCATTCTTATAATTTTACCGGTTTACTAAAAATATACTTCATAAACAGTATTTATAAATAAGAGAAGTCAATCAGTGGAATTCAGTCGGCACCAAAAATAAATTTCCAAGTATTTGAAGAGTACAATTCCCTTGCTATTTATGTTGAAAAACCTACGTAAACTGCGAATTTTCAATAAGTTGGGTAGTAATAATCATTAGTGGAATCGTAGGATTTTTGACTTTTTTGTTATAGATTTAATAAACCATTAACATCGTCATCTACCAAAGATGGTGGTGATTATTTAATCAACCTAAACATATGAAATTATGAAAAAAACTAATCAACACAACATTTTTGCAAGGATAAAAGGATTATTTCCCTATCTAGGCATGGAAAGTTTTGTAATTAATTCTTTTAAGAAAAGTCAATTCACCAGATTATTGACTCTGTTCACAATTACTGGAACTTTATTATTTACCTCTTGTTCACAAGACGCCTTGGAGCCTCAGGATCCGGCGGTTTCAGAAACCCAAGATGTAGTATTGGCATTGAAGGCACAGCCTACGGAACCCATTATAATAGATGATTTAACCACTACTGTGTTAAAAACGACAGAAGCTCCGGGAGTAGACCGAGGACGTTTTAATATTACATTGAGATTTTTATTACGCCCTACGGAAAGACAAGTAGAAGTATTTGAAGCAGCTGCTGCCAGATGGGAACGAATTATTATTAAGGACGTTCCTTCATTTACTGGTAGTGTCCCTTCTGCGTTTCAAGGTTTTCCGGATATAGAAGGAACAATAGATGATATTGTTATTGAAGTTGCTCTAGCACCTATTGATGGTCCAGGAGGTATCCTTGGTCAAGCCGGTCCAAGTTTTGTACGCACCAGTGATTTCTTACCGTTATCTGGGGTAATGTTTTTTGATATAGCTGATTTGGATTTTCTAGAGGAATTAGATCTTTTTGAAGAGGTAATAGTTCATGAAATGGGTCACGTATTAGGCCTAGGTACTCTTTGGAATGTGGAGCCTTATTATGCAAGAACATTACGGGAAGGACCAAATAGCAATCCTTATTTCACAGGGAAGATGGCTAACGTTTTTTGGAATGCTGAGGGAGGAACTGGAAAATTACCTATTGAAAATATGGGAGGACCTGGTACTGCCTTAGGTCATTGGCGCGAATCCATACTTAACAATGAATTGATGACTGGTTACTTAAATCTTGGTGAGAACCCATTAAGTAGAATTACAGCAGGATCAATGAGAGATCTTGGTTATGGTGCTGCTATGGTAGGGGAAAAATATGATTTGCCACGTGGCACAGCTGGAGTAAACCCAAATGAACAAGGAAACGACGGAACGAGTGAAACTCCTGGTATTAATATTGCAAATAGGGAGGTACTGCTTCAACCGATAGGATTTGTAAACACTAAGAAAAAGTAAATTAACATAGTATCATCTTCTTTAAATAGGTGTTATTTTTTAAGGGAATGTATTTGTAAAAGAGCTTGTTATTTGGGCAACTGTCCAATACCAAGCTCTTTTAAATTCTATGATTATTAGTGTTTAAGGAATAATAAATTTTTATCCCTTTAGCTGATCATAGTCATAGGCTATAACAATTGATTAAGTTAAATTAAAGTGGCTTTAGTCAAAGTGACTATTCCAATGTATTAATCTTAATCAATATAATCATGAAAATTATTAGACAACTTTCAATCGCGATAGTGTGTTTATTCATGCTATCAACTTGTACAAAATCAGATCTCACATTGGAGGGTGAAAGCCAGGACTCTATAGATGAAGCAACACTTATTTCCTTAAAAAAAAGTAAGGAAAAACCGATTTATGTAACAGTGCCTTTTAAAGCTGCTTTTCTTGGTGATTATCAATACGTTGGTCCAGATATTGAGGTTTTAACTGGATTGGAACCAAAAGGTTGCGAGGCTGCACGAGTCATTGTTGATTTTGAAGGAAACGGAACTCATTTAGGCAAATTTACTGGGAATTTCGATTTCTGTGCAGGACCTGAAGGATATGGCCCTTCAGACTCCTATATGGTGGCTGCTAATGGAGATACACTTATTGTGTCTATCGCAGGTAATGTAATACAAGGAAGAATGGATGACCACCCAGAATATGTTACTTCTTATTGGAGGGATTCTTTTGTGATAATTGGTGGAACGGGTAGATTTGAAGGTGCTACTGGAAGCGGAATGTCTGATGATTATAATAGCAGCCTTGATATAAATTCGCACCATAACTGGACGGGAACAATAACGATGATAAAAGGTAAAAGCAACTAATTTTTAATCTAGCCTATCCTTTTTTTTAGCAATAGCAACAAGTAATGCCCCAAATCCTGTGATGAAATTTTTTATTAAATCATTCAATTCACCTATTTATCCTGTGATTTTTCTCCCCAAAATTATAACAAATTCAACACTTTACAATTCCACACCAATTATCAAAATCCGTCTATTTTTATATCAGTGAACCTCCCAAAACTAGCTGAATTTATTTTCTCCTCACCCATAAATTTATCCTTTAAAAGCGTTGAAAATCATTATCTTTATATAGCTCACTTTAAAATTGAGTTTAACTTGAAGTGGAAAACCTAAAAGCTGCTTCCAAAATGCTATACACCATGAAAAAATCAATAGTAAGAAATGTGATAGCATTAACAGTAATGCTTTCCTTTACAGTAGGTTCAGCCCAAATTAATAATGCAACCATAGAAACCGTAAAGGTCTTTGGGAACTGTGAAATGTGCGAAAGTGCCATTGAAGGGGCCGGGAATATTAGAAATATAGCTTTGGTAGATTGGAACAAAGATACCAAAATGGCAACTTTAACTTATGACGCCCTTAAAACGAATCAAGATGAAATTTTAAAACGAATTGCTTTAGCAGGTTACGATAATGAAAAATACTATGCTCCAGATGATACCTACTCAAAACTTCCGGAATGTTGTAAGTATGATAGAGCGAAAAATTTAGTTGTAATAGGTGATGCTTTGGGGATGAAAACCGGCAACCCTGCGAGCCATAAAACGAAAGCCGATACCCAAGACACCAATCTATTAAATTCGGTTTTTAACGACTATTTTTCACTTAAAGACGCTTTAGTAAGTTCAGATGCCAATACAGCCTCTCTGAGAGCTGAAAACCTACTAAATACCTTAAAGGAAGTGAAAATGCAATCTTTACCAATGGAGGTGCATATGGAATGGATGAAAGTGATTAAAGATTTGGTGGCAAATACTGATCAAATAGTAAATACCACGGAGATTGCCAGACAAAGGGAACAATTTATGTCTCTTTCAAAAAACATGTATGCACTAATGAAAGTTTCCAAATTAGAAACGCCTACCTATTATCAATTTTGTCCCATGGCCAATAACGGCAAAGGGGCCAATTGGCTAAGTAAGGAAAGTACCATTAGAAACCCCTATTACGGTTCGCAAATGCTAAACTGCGGGAAAACAGTAGAGACTATAGAATAAATGAAACTCTACATCAAAAATATAGTATGTAGACGCTGTAAAATGGTGGTGAAGTCTAGGTGGAAAATACTTTTAGTACCCATTGTGGCAGGGGTGTTATATCCTGTATTTGGACTCCTATTATCTCCAATGAACGCAGCTTTGGCTATGAGCTTAAGCTCGGTTTTCGTCATTGTTAATTCGCTTCGCATAAAATCTATAAAAATTTAAAGATGGGATATATCAACAAATTAGTTCTCATAGTAATGGCTTTGTTTTGTGGGTCTACCATGACTTCCCAAAATATAGTTCGCTACGATCTGTATGTTCGGGATACTTTGGTAAACTTTTCTGGAAAAGAAAAACGTGCCATCGCAGTAAACGGACAGATTCCTATGCCTACCCTTACCTTTACAGAAGGCGATATTGCAGAGATTTATGTACATAACGAGTTAAAAGAAGGCACCTCCTTACATTGGCATGGTGTTTTCCTTCCCAATAAAGAAGATGGTGTGCCCTATCTTACTCAGATGCCCATTGCGCCAAATACCACTCATAAATATACCTTTCCTATCATTCAAAGTGGAACCCATTGGTATCATAGTCACAGCGGACTCCAAGAACAAATAGGCATGTACGGTTCACTTATTCTTAGTAAATAATCCCCGGGGCAAGCCCACGGGGCATTATTTTATTTTTCAAAACAATCTCATTTGACCATCCTTATGTAAGACTTCATATTCCTTTTCCTTTCCCTGATTCTTCACGTATGTCGCAATAGTCTTTTCATTTCCATGCCGACTGACTGAATTGATATAATATCCACTGCCCCAAAAAGAACCTCCCCATAATGCCCTTTTTACTCCTGGGGCATGAAAGAAAATCTCACGGGCAGTAAGGCTCTTTACCGTCCTTGCTATTTTGGTCGGACTATATGTTGGAACACTCTGAATCAAAAAATGAACATGATCCTTATCCGTAC
>NZ_AUKX01000065.1 GCF_000424985.1 Arenibacter latericius DSM 15913 | reverse complement strand
ATCTTTATTCCTTAGAATAAAATGATATATTACGTGTCGCTCTTGGAGAAGATGCTCACCGCCTTTTTTAATATATCCCGCTCCATTTTGACTTCTTTCAGCTCTTTCTGCAAGGCCTTGAGTTCCTTCTCCTGAGGGGAAACCTCTCTTTTCTTGTCAAAATCCCCCGATTTAGCTTCATATTCCCTTTTCCATCGACGTATCATACCATCGTTCAGACCATAGTCCTCACCAATCTGTTTTGCCTTTAATCCAGATTTTAATAGATCAACTATCATAATCTTGAATTCATTATCATACTGTTTTGCCATAATTCAAATATACTTATTACGGACTTAATAAATTAGTACCATCAAAGGTAGACACTCCACCTATATTCAAATCAGCCCAATTAGCACATTAAACAAAACAAAAACACCAGCTATACTCAAATTGCTTTGAGCTTAACTGGTGTTCGTATTTTAAGAACCTCTCCTACTCTACTATCACCACTCCAAAGGAATAGGTACGATAGGTAGTAAGAAGAACTCCATTAATTAGAAGCTAGAAACTTCAAACTCAGATCTTCTGTTAACTCTATGCTTAGCTTCTGGGCAGTATTTAGTACCATCACAGTCGTTTAACAGCTTTTTCTTACCAAAGCCTTCTCCGTTGAATCTACTAGCATCGATACCTTTCTCATTCACCATGTAATCTATAGTGTTCTGAACTCTTTTCTCTGTTAGCTTTAAGTTGTATTCCTGAGGTCCTCTAGCATCTGCATGAGAGGTAACATATAAAGTAACGGTTGGATTGGCAATCATGATTTCAGCAAGCTTATCTAAGCTTTCTTTCTCTGTATTGGTTATAGTAGCAGAGTTGAATCGGAAGATAACGTGATCTACTTCTTTTACTGCATTTTCAATCTGTAGCCTTCTTTGTTTCTCAGCCTCTTCTTTAGCTTTCTCCTCTGCAGCTAAACGAGCTTGCTCTTTTTCTCTAGCCAAACGCTCAGCTAAGAGTCGAGCTTCTTCCTCTGCTTTTTTAGCAGCATTGATAGAATCTTGAACTCTTTGGTTTTCTTCAATTAAGGCTAATTTCTCCATTCCTTTTTTAGAAAGGCCTTTCTCTATCCCGAAACGATATACTACCCCAGCAGCATGCTGAAAATGATTCTCTGCGTCTATACCAAACTTCCCTGAGCTACTGAAATCCAATCCAAACCGATCAGAAAACCAGGTCCTAAAACCAACTACGGCATTATAAGTAGTCATATCCTGATTATTGGCTCTGGTATATCCCAATCCGACCCCTACATAAGGATCAAAGAATCCGGTTTCCCCAATAATTTTGTTTAGGTCATAGCTTAATCTAGCATCAACCGCATAATAATCTGTTTCCGTAGTATTAGGCACTCTATTAACTATTTTCCCTACTTTATATTTGTTATAGGACCCAATAGCTTCAATACCCAAACCACTTTTAAAATACCTTCCTATACTTAATCTAGAAGGAAAAGCCACGGCATTCCAATTGTCCTTTACATTGAAAAATTGCTCGAATCGATAATCGGAATTATCCACAAAATTGTACCCTAAGCCCACCATCCAAGCACTCTCAACAATATAATCCTTGTCCGTAAGCTGCAATTCTTGAGCGGAATTCACATTAAATGAACCAACAAATAATGCAATTAACATAAACCTGAATAACTTCATAATATCATAAATTAAATCCGTGGGTAATATTAGCTAGATTTTCAATGGAAACAATTAAAACTCCATAAAAAACATATATTATCGACTATAACCTATAATTGAAATTTACAAATATCGCTAACTATTTTTTTGATTGAGATGGGTCTGTAAACAGTTTTTATAGTATTAAGTACAAAGTAGTTAGTATTAAGAAAAAGTATTGAGTAGTGAGTAGTGAGTATTTAGATTTGGTTCAGTGGTCAGTTTTAATAGTATTAAGTACAAAGTATTGAGTAGTTAGATTTGTTCGGTACAAGCCTGGAACGTTTTAACAGTTAACAGTAAACAATTATCAATTAACAATGGGTTAGCAATACTAATGAGATTTTTTACTTTTTACCAGTTTTAAAAACCGGTGAACCCTAATCTGGAAAGTTCAGATACTATTGGCGGCAAATGATGTGTGATTTCTCTCTAGATGGATCGGGACTTTACGAAAAGTAACTCTTGTCGAAATGACTGTTATCATTAAAAATTACCTCTCCCGCTAAATACTGGTACTAATGGAAGCCGGTTTACCTATCGGAGATAGGCGCAGCCAATATCACTTGAATTCCGAATAATGGACGAAAGCTCCGAGAACAGGAGCGGAGGAACGTAGCGACGCGGAGTTTCGTCCATGGTTTTTCGACCTCGGTGTCGAAAAAATTCATCATTCAAGGTGTCTTCGCCATCGCTACAGCTGGCTCCTCAAAGTCAAAGGTACAACGTACCTTCACTTTTCGGCCCTGGGCGATGTGAAAAACCGACGAAGGAGGTTCATGAATACCCATAAAAAACAAATAAAAACCAATGAACTAAATGAACGAACATTCTAAGCAAGGAAGAACCCCTATAGATTAGTTAATAAGCACTTTTGTGAAGTACTAATAAACTCAGGTCGAAACGACTCTCTTATCAAGAATCTCTAATCAGAAAAACACATATTAAACAAAAACACCAGCTATACTCAAATTGCTTTGAGCGATAGCTGGTGTTTAAAAAATTTAGTAACCTAAATCTTTATTGAAACCCTAGATCTAATTAGAGACCAGAAACTTCAAACTCAGATCTTCTGTTAACTCTATGCTTAGATTCTGGGCAGTACTTAGTACCATCACAGTCGTTTAATAACTTCTTCTTACCGAAGCCTTCTCCGTTGAATCTACCTGCATCAATACCTTTCTCGTTCACCATATAGTCTATAGTGTTCTGTACTCTTTTCTCGGTTAACTTTAAGTTATACTCCTGAGATCCTCTAGCATCTGCGTGAGAAGTAACATATAAAGTTAACGTTGGATTAGCTTTCATAATTACAGCAATCTTATCTAATCTATCCTTCTCTGTTTGGGTAATTGCAGATGAGTTGAATGGGAAGATCACGTGACCAGCTTCTTTAATTTGCTTTTCGATTTCTAATCTTCTTGCTTGTTCTGCCTCTTCTTTAGCCTTCTTTTCAGCAGCTAAACGAGCTTGCTCTTTTTCTCTAGCCAAACGCTCAGCTAATAGTCTTGCTTCTTCCTCAGCTTTCTTAGCAGCGTTGATAGAATCCTGTACTCTTTGTTGCTCATTGATTAAGGCTAATTTCTCTAAACCTTTCTTAGAAAGTCCTTTCTCAATTCCGAAACGGTAAACTACCCCAGCAGCATGCTGTAAGTGGTTACTACCTTCATCACGCATACTCCATTTTCCTGTAGTACTAAAATCTAATCCGAAACGATCTGAGAACCAGGTTCTAAAACCTACAACTCCGTTATAAGTACCTTGCTTTAATCCACCATATTTACCATAACCTAAACCAGCACCGATATAAGGATCAAAGAAACCAGTCTCTCCAATTATCTTATTTAGGTCATAGCTCAATCTAGCGTCTATCATTCCATAGTTATAAGTTCCTGCAGTGTTAACAGCACCATCAATAACTTTACCTTCTTTATATTGGTTATAGGTACCAATTAATTCTAGCCCTAAACCACTCTCGAAATATCTTCCGATAGTAAGTCTTGATGGATAAGCCAGTGCATTCCAATTATCTAAATCGAACTTGTCACCAATGTTGGTTCCTGTTCCGGCGTCATCCACAAAGTTGTATCCTAAGCCAATAATCCAGGAGCTTTTTACAATATGGTCTTTATCGGTTAATCGCAACTCTTGCGCGGTATTAACATTAAAGGAAAGAACCAGTAAAAAAACTAATACTAATCTACATGCTTTCATCAAAATTCTATTTTTTATTTTTAATCTATTAAACGTCAAAATTAAGCCAAATTTCTCTTACAAACCACTCATTTCCTACTAATTTTAACTTAAATGCAATAATATTCGACAACCTGCGTTTATTTTGTTTATTCTCAATAATATAATAATATTTTTCAAAATTTTATTACGCAAGCAAGGCGTTTATCTAATATTTTTTAAAATATTATCATAAATCAATGGCTTGCAACCATTTAAAATTGTTAAGGATTTATTAAAAACTATTTGTAAGAAACTTCTTAATAATTTTGTTGTATCAATTTAGGCGTAACTATTTGTTTTGCGAGTTCCCGCAATAGTATAAATACACAACGGTGTAGTAGCTATATTATTATGTTTATTTATGTTATTAAGAATATTCTCCACCCCTTTTTTAATGCCATTTTGAGTTTCTTTTCTCACATAAAGTTCCAAATCTTTCTGTCCGCTAATTAATCCTGCACCATAAAATAAAACGAATTCCACCAATAGACTCCTATAAGTTTTGAGCCAGTCTTTACAAACTCTTTATATATATCTGTATTTAAATAGATTTTTGACGAGATGGGGTCTTTTTATAGGTTTTATTTTTCTCTGGCCTATCGAAAATTTATCGTGAAATTTGAATGAGGATCGAACGTTAAGAAATAGTCCTGTGGACTATTTTAGTGAAGAGGCCAGACTGCCGCGCTGGCAATTTTAGGCTGTCTGAGCTAAACGAATTATCTTATTTAGATGTTTATCAATAGCGAGTTCCTAAAATTTAGGTGTTGATCGATAAATTTAGATAAAGATTCGTAAGCCTAGATTTTTTTGGTTCGTTTTTTATTCATGGTCGTACCTATTGTTTTTTTAAAGGTATTCATGAATGCTATGCATTTCATCAATGGAAAAAATGAACAGAATTAGTATTTAGATCAGAACTGGTATTCTTCCTTAAAATTTACTTCAGGAATAGGCAGACCAGGTTTTCTAGTTTTGTTGATTTCAGAAAAAAGAATTTTCAACATTTTCTCCCCACTAATAACCTGAAAACTGGAATCGGTTATATTGCTATAGGAGTCTTGCATTACCAATTGCAGCGTGGAGGTAGGTTACTCTTGATTTTCCTTTATACTAGAGTCCGACTTTTATTGTGCTGTACAGAAAGTTAGACTCATTACCGCTAGGAAACCAAGAAGAAACCGCATTATAAGTTTCATTCTTCATTCTTATGTCGGTCTGAAAAAGCCTTTTCATATATAGCCTCATATAGCGGTAGGACTTTTAATATATCAAAATCTAAAGCAGCATTATAGGCATTATCTTTAAACTTCTCTAGCGTTTCATCGTCCTTTAATATTTTAAGGGCATTCTCTGCCATTTCATCAACATTCCCTACATCACTTAAATAACCGGTCTCCCCCTGTCTGTTAACCTCCGGAATTCCGCCTGTATTACTAGATACTACTGCTACTCTGTTAATCATAGCTTCTAGTGCTGCCAAACCAAAGCTCTCTGTTTGAGAAGGCAATAAGAAGAGATCGGAAAAACAAAGTATCCTATCTACCTCATTACTATTCCCTAAGAAAATAACCTTATCTTCTATTCCTAGCGACACACATAATTCCTCTGCTGCTTCTTTCTCTGGCCCCTCTCCTACCATGACCAATTTAGCAGGCACCTTTTCCTGTATTTTATGGAAGATGTGAATTACATCAGGAATACGCTTCACTTGCCTAAAATTACTAATATGCGTAATGATTCGTTCATAGTCTTCCGCCATTAAGGACCGTTGACAATCCGTAAACGTAGTGCTGTATTTCCGTTTATCGATAAAATTAGGAACTACTTCTATCTCCTTTTTTATATCGAATATTTCTAGAGTACTCTTTTTTAAGTTCTCTGATACGGAGGTCACCACATCGGACTTATTGATACTGAAGGTAACTGCCGGTTTATAAAAAGGATGCTTCCCCACCAAGGTAATATCCGTTCCGTGAAGTGTAGTAACCATAGGCACATAGATGCCCTCCTCTTCCAACATCTTCTTTGCCATATACCCTGCATAGGCATGGGGAATAGCATAGTGTACATGCAATAACTCTATTCCATGTAGTTTTATGGTATCTACCAATTTACTGGATAATGCTAGTTCGTAAGGTTGATATTGAAACAAGGGGTATTCTGGTACATTTACTTCATGAAAATGTATTTTATTGCTCAACAACTCCAGTCTCACGGGTTGCCTATAGGTGATAAAATGAATTTCGTGTCCCCTATTAGCAAGGGCAATTCCCAATTCTGTGGCCACGACTCCACTTCCCCCAAATGTGGGATAACATACGATTGCTATTTTCACTCGTTTTTTATTTTTTTTATTATAGAATATCAGGGGACCTTCATCTGCTGCCATCATAGTTGTTCCCCGCAAGTACTTTTTTTACAAAACACCTAATAAGCCATAAATTTATTCAAATTATTCCACTGTACCATTTTATTACAGCATAGATTGGTAACCAGCCCCGTGATCTATCACGGGGGTTAGGAGTAAATCTAATGAAAATAACGGCTTTAGCCGAAGCTATGGCTAGTACAAAGTATTAAGTATAAAGTATTGAGTAGTGAGAATTGAGTAGTGAGATTTGATTGTCACCAACCTGGAATGCCTTAACAGTAAAAGTTTATTTCTTACTGAAATTAGATATTTAAATTTAGTATGTAGCCTCTCCTTCTTTTACGCCAAAAAAGTGTTACGCCTAAAGGGTGGACTTTTTATCAGGTTCCCAAAAACCTCAATAAAAAGGAAATGAATAGCCCCGTGATTTATCACGGGGGTAAGAGTAAATATTATGAAAATAACGCCTTTAGCCGAAGCTATGGCTAGTACAAAGTATTAAGTATAAAGTACTGAGTAGTGAGAATTGAGTAGTGAGATTTGAGTAGTGAGATTGTTCGGTACAAACCTGTAATGCCCTAACAGTGAAAGATTATTCCTTACTGAAATTAGATATTTAAATTTAGTATGTAGCCTCTCCTTCTTTTACGCGAAAAAAGTGTTACGCCTAAAGGGTGGACATTTTATCAGGTTCCCAAAAAACTCAATAAAATGGAATTGAATAGCCCCGTGATTTATCACGGGGGTTAGGAGTAAATCTAATGAAAATAACGGCTTTAGCCGAAGCTTTCGCTAGTACAAAGTATTAAGTATAAAGTAGTGAGTAGTGAGAATTGAGTAGTGAGATTTGATTGTCACCAACCTGTAATGCCCTAACAGTGAAAGATTATTCCTTACTGAAATTAGATATTTAATTTTAGTATGTAGCCTTTCCCTCTTTTACGCCAAAAAAAAGTCTTAGCCCCTACCCCTAAAGGGTAGACTTTTTCACAAACTAACAGAACTATGATTCAACAGCATCGACATATCGCAGATTAATTAACATACAAATTGAAAGTATTAATCCGTTCGAACGAACAAACGAACGACAGGACAGTATAAAAAACTCACACAAGCAGCTAAATGAAATCATCCTACAATGCGAATTTATATTCTGAACAAAATCCAACCAATTAGCAAATCTTCAAATTACCAAATTTAAAATTCTTCCAATCACCAACACATCCCGTCCGAAAATCGAGCTGGACAGGGCCGATTCGCATCAAATAAGTTTTAAGAATTATTCAAAAAACGATTTATTGAACATCAACTTAAGAAATGTCAACAAACCATAAAATAAAGAAATAGGATTTATAGGGTTAGTTATCCCGAAACAAACCTATAATACATCAAACAGAAGCTATTAAGAACCTGCGACAAAACAAAACAAGGAGGAAAAAACATTAGGAATTATAAATCTCCCTTAGAGAGCAGATAAAAACGAAAAAGGAGAAACTAATTTAAAATAGCCTCATAAATCTTTTCTTGAATCCGTGTTCTAAGTCCAGACTTTATTAAAAGCGTATTACTTGCTGAAGGAAAGGTTCTATTAGATAAAAACACATAAACCAAGTCTTCCTCCGGATCTGCCCAAGTATAAGTGCCTGTAAATCCGCTATGACCAAAGCTTTTTCTAGAAACCACTTCACTGGCAGGTCCCCCACCATTAGGATCGGGCTTATCAAAACCTACTCCCCTTCTTACATTCTTATTGCAGAAATAACAGGTGTTGAATTTCTTCACGGTTCTACTTTCTAAAAACTGCTGCCCTCCATAGTAGCCATTCTGCAGGTACATCTGCATTATCTTAGCTACATCATTAGCATTACTAAAGAGTCCGGCGTGACCCCCAATACCACCTTGCATAGCCGCTGCCATATCGTGCACATACCCATGTACACGTTGGTAACGATAATAATTATCATCTTCAGTAGGTACAATTTTGTCTTTGGGAAATTGCTTTAAAGGATTATAACCGATATTGGTGGCTCCAAGAGGCTTATAGAAAAAGTCTGAGGTTAACTTCCCCAAATCAAATTTATAGGTATCCTCAATATATTTTTTCATTACAAAAAAAGCCAAATCACTATAACGGTACCTATTGGCCTTTAACGTCTGCCGCTCTATCCTATTATATATGGAATCTTTATAATGATCTGCAATATACAAATGGTCTGCTACCTGTACCGAAAACCCATCGGTGACCTGGTTGCGATAAAATTCTGGGGAGGGCTTTCTATCCTCATCTAGTGTGCTTAGGTAAAAAGCAATCCAAGCCGGCAACCGACCGTAATGTGATAAGGCTTTTAGCACGGTCACATTCCGCAAGTCCGACTTAGAAAAGGAAGGAATCATCTCCTCAAAGGTGGTGTCTAGTTGCAATGTGCCCTCTTCCTCCATCTTCATCACCATAGGAAGGGTGGCCAATATTTTTGTAAGCGAAGCCAAATCGTATAAATGATTGGTAGTAATCTTCTCCTTAGAATCGTACGTAGGTTTTCCAAAACCTTTATTATAAACTACTTTTCCTTTTCTCGCCACTAATACCTGTGCGCCAGGAAACATAAGAGAATCTATACCCCCCTTCACCATCTTATCTATTTGCGCTAGTTTACTAGAACTTAACCCTACACGCTCTGGAATGCTATATCCCAAACGCATAAGAGAAGGTACTGCTACCGAAGTATTTACTGGGAAGTCCGCATGAGAAGTTACCGGAAGTACCCCTTTCGCAGGAATAGCTCCAAAAATTACCTGTGCCGTTTTTTCCTGTGCTATTTTACTGTTTTGATACCCTACTACTACCGCATCTATATTTTGGAAGGTAGGAATATCTAATAACGCATAAGGTCTTGCAAAGAGCGCTAAAATAACGTTAGAGGTGCGTTCCGCAGCAATCTCCTGTAACCAATCTAATTCCCGCTTACTAAACTTATAGGATTTCCACGGGTTAGCATTACTCTTATGGAAGCCTATGATTACTAAATTGTAGGCCTTTAGACCCGCTTTTAGCGTTTCTATATCCTTTCCATTAATTTGGGTGACCTTAGCATATTTATTAAGCTCTTCTAGGAAGGGATCACTATTATCATCCCCAAACTTTACATAGGCTATCTTCTTGTTCTCTAATTTTTTAATCCCCAGTAAAGAAACCTTATTTTTTACTACGGTTATGGCATTCTCTATAGCCTCTTCATAAATGATATCGTCTTCCAAAGAATTTAGATCCTCATATAGGTTATCTATTTTTATGGGACTATACTGATGTAAGCCTACCTTATATTTTGCCATCAATATTTTCTTTACAGAATAGGCCAATCTATTTTCGGTAATCCTGCCATTGTGATAGGCCTCTAATAGTTTTGCTTTTGCTTTTGGTACATCTAAAGGCATCAGGAGAATATCATTACCGGCAATAAATGCAGCTAGCTCTACTTCCCCTTCTTTGGCATAATTAGACACGCCCTTCATATTTAACGCATCGGTAAAAACCAATCCCTTAAAATTTAATTCCTCTTTTAGCACCCCGCTAATAATCTGTTCGGATAAAGAGGAAGGGAACCCCTCTCTAATTTCTAAAGCAGGAACACTTAAATGAGCTACCATTACACTGCTTAACCCTTCTTTTATCAATTTTCTATAAGGATATAGCTCTATACTATCTAACCGCTCTCGGCTGAAATCGATAACTGGTAATGCCTTATGCGAATCTACTTCCGTATCGCCATGCCCAGGGAAATGTTTCCCGCTAGAGAGTACGCCAGCGCTTTCCATTCCCTTCATAAAAGCAATACCCTTTTGTGCTACATTTTCTCTATCTTCCCCAAAAGAACGATTTCCTATAATTGGATTTTTTGGGTTGATGTTGATATCGATATCCGGAGCGAAATTTATATGAACTCCCAATCGGTTAGCATGTTTTCCTATTTGACGGCCTACCTTTTCTACAATAGCATTATCGGTAATCGCTCCCAAGGTCATATTCCATGGGAAGGCGTAGGTAGAATCTAAGCGCATAGACAAGCCCCATTCCGCATCCATCCCTATCATAAGGGGGATTTTAGAATTTTTCTGAAATTCATTTGTCAGATGTGCCTGCCTCACCGGACCTCCCGTAGAAAAGATGATGCCTCCTAAATGATGGTCTCTAATTAGTTTCTTTGTTCTTTCTGCACTGGCTTTCCCTTGGTCTGAATGGACCATGATCATAAAAAGCTGCCCTAGCTTTTCATCTAGGGTCATTTTCTGATAGGTAGCCTCTACCCATGCACGTTGCTGAAGACTATCCCTATTTACCAAAGGGTTCCCCTGACCGTAGACAGTTAATAATGAGATGAAAAATAAAAAGATAAAAGAAGTGATTCGCATAAATAGGATTCTAAAATTATAAGCGAGCCTTATGCCCTTAATGAAAAATTATTAGGGTACCTTCAAAAAATGAGCCAAACAAAGTCGGTTTGAGGTAAAATATTACATGAATCGAGCATGCCAACTATCGGAAGCGGGAACCTCCCAGTTGTTTTCGTATTCATATTTGTTGGTCACTAAATTATTAAAAACAATAGTATTTTTAGAAACTGCCTTCTGCTTCGCCATTTTTCTAAAATCTGACAAGGGTTTGTAGGCAACAAAATCTCCCTGCTTATAGGAAACATTCATTTTATCTAAAAGGGTGATGTTGTATTTTTTCTCCAATTGCTGTATAAAACTTACAGAAGCGTCTATGGAACAGCCTGATGCTGCCGTTATAGTCTGATCTAAAGCGAGCACAATAAACCTATTGTAACGAATCTCACACCCAGCACGTAAATCACTACCGTGGGCGGTCCACCCCTCAATAAATTCATTTAATAACATTTTCACCTCACTCAGCTCCTCTGGAGAAAAGCTTCTACTAGCTTGGTAAATCCAAACTCTCGCCTCATCTGGTAATGTACTGAACTCTACTAACATTATTATGTGTTTATATGTTGCCCCAAAAAATAGCTCTTGGGGATTTACTTATTAAATTATTTGATGAATTTTACTTTTATATATGGTCCTAATTACACCAAATAGGATACCATATTATCGAATTTCTACAGGTCTTCTGCTTGGGCAATTAATTCGGCTATATCCATAACGGCAATAGAAGCTTCTTTATCCTTGCCTTTTACTCCATCCGTCATCATTGTATTACAAAAAGGACAACCGGCTGCAATAATTTCTGGTTTTACTTCTATAGCCTGTTCCGTGCGCTTTATATTGATGTCCTTATTGCCTTTCTCGGGCTCTTTAAACATCTGTGCTCCTCCGGCACCACAACAAAGTCCGCGCGACTTACAGCTTTTCATTTCTACGAGTTCTGCATCTAATTTTCTTATAAGATCTCGTGGTGCCTCATAAACGTTATTAGCTCGCCCCAAATAACAGGGATCGTGAAAAGTAATTCGCTTTCCTTTAAACTGTCCGCCTTCCACAGAAATACGTCCAGAATCTAACAAATGTTTTAGGAACTGGGTATGATGTACTACCTCGTAATTCCCACCTAATCCGGGATATTCATTTTTTATGGTATTAAAACAATGTGGACATGCGGTAACTATCTTTTTCACCTCATAACCATTTAATACCTCTATATTGGTAACGGCCTGCATTTGAAACAAAAACTCGTTCCCCGCTCTCTTGGCCGGATCACCAGTACAGCTCTCCTCGGTTCCCAATGCGGCAAAACTAACCTTAGCCTTGTTTAATATTTTTACAAAAGCCTTTGTTATTTTTTTAGCCCTATCATCAAAACTTCCTGCACAGCCTACCCAAAATAAAACTTCGGGTTGTTTGCCTGCTGCAAAAAGTTCGGCCATGGTAGGCACTTTTATTTCGTTTTCCATTCTAACCTATCTTATTTTACGATTACTTGGCCCAGTTAATTCTGTCCATCTGATTAAAAGGCCATGGTGCCCCATTATTTTCTATATTACCCATCATATTATTTAAATCTGATGGGGCAGCAGATTGCTCCATTACTAGATACTGCCTCATTTCCATGATTATAGATAAGGGATCTATACTTATAGGACATGCCTCTACACAGGCATTACAGGTGGTACAGGCCCACAACTCCTCGTGAGTGATATAATCCCCTAGCAATTGCTTTCCATCTGGTACAAACTCCCCATTATTGGCATCCATATTCTTCCCTACCTCTTCTAACCTATCCCTAGTATCCATCATAATCTTTCTAGGAGATAGTTTCTTTCCGGTAAGGTTAGCCGGACATTCACTAGTACAGCGTCCACATTCCGTACAGGTATATGCATTTAATAATTGCGTCCATTTTAAATCCATCACATCAGAGGCACCAAATTTTTCCGGTGGCGGTGCATTTTCATCAGGCGCCGCAAAGGGATCTGCATTAGGATCCATCATTAATTTCACCTCTTTGGTAACAGATTCCAAATTATCAAACTGTCCTTTTGGTCGCACTTTTCCAAAATAGGTATTCGGGAAAGCCAAAAGGATATGTAAATGCTTAGAATAATACAGGTAATTAAGAAATAGTAATATCCCTATAATATGCAACCACCAGGCTGTGCGCTCCCAAAAAATAATGGTAGAGGCGGACATGTCCTGAAATAAAGGTGCTATAAACTGACTTACAGGAAAGGCTCCTGCCTTAGTATAATGGGCCACATCCATTTGCTGTAATTGATAATCAGCAGCATTCATAGTTAGGAAAAGAACCATCAATACAAATTCTATATACAGAATTAGATTCCCATCCTTTTTAGGCCACCCAGCCATTTCAGGATTTAAAAATCGTTTTAACTTAATAACGTTCCTACGAACCCAAAAGAGAAATACGGCTACAATAACCAACAGGGCTAAAATTTCGAAAGAACCAATTAGGAAACTATAAAACCCACCTAAAAAGGCAAATAGTCGATGCGTACCCAATAATCCGTCTAATATTATTTCTAGGACTTCTATATTGATAATAATAAACCCTACATAAACAATAATATGAAGAAAGCCCGCTATAGGACGTACTACCATTTTACTTTGCCCCAATGCAATCGCAATCATATTCTTCCATCGCTGGGAGGTGTGATCACTAGTATCTACTGACTTTCCTAACTTAATGTTCCGGATAAGCTTTTTTACATTTTTGGTAAAAAATGCAATACCTATAATAAGAAGGATTGCAAATATAATATTGGGGATATACTCCATGGTCTAGTTGGTTATTTCTTCCGCCGGATCGTCAGACGGTACGGTATATTCTTTTTGTTTTTTTCCAAATACAGAAACGTTTACGTAGCGCTTAGGATTTAAACGGAAATCTTGAAGCAATAAATCCAATTGCTTGGATGCATCCGTAAGGTTATTGTATAGGGTTTGGTCGTTAACCAATTTCCCTAAGGAGCCATCACCATTTTCTATTTTGGCCAATACAACATTAAGGTCGTTTACCGTATTCTGCAGCCCCTTCATAGTTTCTCCTAAGCCTGCATTAGCCAAGGAATCTGATAACTTATTAAAATTATCGGTGATGTCACTGATATTACTAATGGAATTCTGTAAATTATCCTTATTGCTGTTCATAATGGAATTAAGTGCGTCTGCACTCCCTTGGAAACTCTTTACCATAGTATTGAGTCCAGCTATACTTTCTCTAAGGTCTTTCTTAGCTTTAGGGTCTAACACTTCATTTACACTAATCAATAAAGAATCTGCATTAGAGATAGCGTCTTCTACCTTTTGCTGTAAAGGTGTAAGCTTTTGCTGTAATAATTCTGTTAAGCCTGGCCTACTAGCAGAAGCTAAGGTATCTCCGGAAACGGCTGTTGGCGCTCCATCAAAAACAGGTTTAATCTGAATTCCCTTCCCTCCTATTATACCAGTATCATAGATTTCTGCCTTACTGTTTTTGGAAAAAGAAAAATCATTACTCACCGTAAAAGTGACTAATAAATTCCCTTCAGAATCATTAAAACGAATGTCTTTTACCTTTCCAACAGAAAAACCGTTAATGGTTACTTGGGTTCCCGATTGCAATCCGCCAACATGATTGTAAACGGAATAGAAGGTTTTACTATTATCGAATAGTGGTGAGGACTTTAAATAACTAAATCCTAAAATGAATAACAGAATACCGCCTATAACAATAATTCCTGTTTTTACTTCTCTAGATATTTTCATAAGTAGCTATTAATTCTTTTTCAATGACCCTATGCAAACTTGCCTGGCGGCAGTCAGGTTTACATTTCTTCATTAGTATCTACGACCAGATTCCGGTCATACTCATTTCAAAAGATTCTATTTTTCGGTTGTTAACAAAATTAGAAATAATTTTAATAAGACTTGGTATTATTCGGAAAGGTATTTAAGGGCTTCACTTTCAGAAATCCGCTTTCCGTTCTTATAAGCGACAATATACGAAGTTGTATATCCTTTAGCAACAGCATTGCTTTTAAGCAAGGTAGCCTGAAAATGGTCTTCCGTCTCCCCATACATATACCTATATAAATTGTTATAATTTTCTTTTGATAGGGTATTTAGTCCCTTAAAATTTTCTGATTCCAAGGCGATATTCTTCCCGCTTGCAAATATTTGCACCTTAAAAACAATATCAGCTGACTTTTTTGTGGCGTTTTTTGATTCTTCCTTTACCTTATCAGTAGCTTTATCCGCAACCTTTTCCGATTTGTTCTTAACTACCACCTTAGGCTTACTAACAGATTTAGATCCTTTTCCCGCCGCGTCTTCTTTAACAGTAGCTGTGGGTTTATTAGCATCTACTATCACCAAATTATTCTTTTTAACCACCGGTTCTGCAACCACCACGTACTCTTCCTTATAAGAAATAATGGCATCTGCAATGGCTCCTGCCATTTCCTCTTTTCCTCTTTTAGAATTTAGATAGGCGCCTTCACTCTTATTGGTTAAGAATCCTGTCTCTACCAATACACTAGGCATAAAAGTTTGATGCAATACAATAAATCCTGCTTGCTTTACCTTACGGTCATTTCTTTTTAGCTTTTTAGAAAAATTATCCTGCATTAGTTTAGCAAGATTGATACTCTGGTCTAAAAATTCTTCTTGCATAATGGTAAGACCAATAACAGATTCTGGGGAATCTATATTATAATCGGCATACCTAGTCTCATAATCGTCCTCCAAATAAATTACCGAGTTTTCCTTTTTGGCGATCTCAAAGTTTTGTCGATTAGCATGTAACCCTAATACAAACGTTCCTGCACCATGGGCATTTGAAGTATGGGAATCACAATGCACGGATACAAAAAGATCTGCATTGGCTTTATTGGCAATCTCTCCACGCTTAAAAAGGTCTACAAAAGTATCGTCCTTTCTGGTATAGATAACTTTAATCCTTGGGTTTTTCTCTAAAATTTTTCCGGCACCCAAAACTATTCCTAATGCGATGTCTTTTTCTAGGTAGCCATTTCCCGTATTCCCAGGATCATGCCCTCCATGCCCAGCATCTAATACCACTACAAACGGTTTATCATTGTCTTCTTTGGTCGTTTTTTTCCCAAAGGAAACGAGTAAGAAAGCTGAAAGAAGAATTGATATATGTAAGAAACGCTTTAATTTCATATCGAAAGTTGTAATTTGATCACTATATTAGGTTAAATTTATTGCAATACGCTACTAGCAGAACAAAAAATATATGTAGTTTTGACCCCAAAATAGTGCCGAAACCGTTACAAAAATAGGATATCTAACTTTGCAATCAAATAAACATCATCTACTTTTCCTATTGCTCCTTTTATTTGGTGCATTTACCATTACGGCTCAAGAAGACAGAATAATCCCCTTGCCTATTTCTGGGTATAGCGATACCCTTGTTGCACCTCTTTTCCCTGATCCGAAATTACAGGATTCTATTGCGGTGTCCGATTCTACAAAAATTGATTCTACTAGTGGTAAACAAGCCCTCCTACTCGATAAAATTAAATACAAGGCGAAGGACTATGTAAAATTGAGTCAGAAGGATAAGAAAATTTACCTTTATAATGAAGCTGAGCTCTACTATCAGGATACTGAGTTAAAGGCAGGCGTTATTATAATGGACTACACAAAAAATGAGGTTTATGCTGGTCGCATAAAAGACTCTTTAGGCAATTATACTCAGCTTCCTTTTTTTAAACAAGGTACCAATGAGGTAATCCCAGATTCCATCCGTTTTAATTTTGATACCCAAAAAGCAATTATTTGGAATTCTAGAACAGAACAACAAGCAGGATTAGGGCAATTGGGAAGTGATGCAATGAAAGTTTATGCCGAAGTGACCAAGAAAGAAAACGATTCTGTTTATTTCTTGAGTCAGGGAAAACTAACCACCTCTAAAGACACTATAAATCCCGATTACTATATAAAGATTAACAAAGCCAAATTTGTACCTAAGAAAAAGGTGATCGCAGGATTTAGTAATTTATATATTGCCGATGTTCCTACGCCAATAGCACTGCCTTTTGCTTACTTCCCATTAACCGTAGGTAGAACTGCTGGACTAATGATGCCTACCTTTGGAAGCGACCCAGGAAGGGGGTATTTTCTACAAAATGGTGGATACTATATACCTATTAACGATTATGTAGACCTTACCCTAACAGGAGACCTTTATACCAATGGGAGTTATGGATTAAGAGCACAATCTATATATACCAAGAGATATAAATATAGAGGGAACGTCAATTTTAGGTACGAAAATCTAATTACTAGTCAGAAAGGATTTAGCGATTACAGTAGGAGTACTATTTACAATATTCAGATATCCCATTCCCAAGACCCTAAGAACAACCCTAATTCTAGGTTTCAGGCCTCTGTTAACCTAGGAAGTAGTTCTTACTACCGGAATTCACTCTTACAGCAAAACCTACCGAATACCCAGGTAAACAACTTATCGTCTTCCATCTCTTATTCCAAGACCTTTCCGGCATACCCGTCGGTAAATATGAGTCTTACGGCAACACACAACCAAAACACCAACACAGGAGTGGTAGACCTTACCCTCCCTACCTTACAGGCGAGTATGGAGAGAATTTATCCCTTTGCTCCTAGAGAAGGAATAAAAAAGGGCATCATTCAAAATGTAAACTTTCAGTACAATTTAAATGCTAGGAATAGTATAAGAACAACGGATGAGGATTTTTTAACCGCTAGGATGTTTAACGACTCTAGATTTGGAGCGAGAAATACTATCCCTCTAAGCACTAACTTTAAGGTAGCCAAGCACTTTAGCGTAAGTGTAGGAGGTTCTTATGAGGACGTTTGGACTCTAGAAACCTATAAACGTGGTTACGATCAGGACACCAGAAGAACTGTTATTACAGATACTATTAGTGGATTTGACCGATATAACAAATACAATTTAAGTACAAGTGTAGGAACCACCTTATACGGTACTTTTAATTTTGGGGAAGACAAAAAGATACAGGCCATAAGACACGTTATGAGACCATCTTTAAGCTACGGTTACACCCCTTCTTTTGATCAGTTTTACGACAGCTACATAGGGGCCAACAATGAAGAGCAATATTATAGTCGATTTGAAGGCACCTTAAACGGAGCTCCCGGATTAAATAAATCAAGCTCCCTAAGTTTCTCCTTAGGAAACCAGCTAGAGGCTAAAGTCCGCAGTAAAGATTCTACCGCTACGGAACCCAAAAAGATATCACTACTAAGTAACTTAAACCTATCTGCCGGGTATAATTTTGAGGCCGATTCCCTAAAATTAAGTCCCTTAAATATAACTGGGGGGACCAATATTCTAAACAATAAGATGTCTATTAACTTTGGCGCTAGCTTAGACCCCTATGCTATTGATAATAACGGAACCAGAATAAACACCTTTAATATAGATAACGGTGGAAGTCTCTTTAGACTTACTTCGGCAAGAGCGAATATAAGCTATTCTATAAGCAGCGAAACTTTTGGCAAGAAAGACAATAAAGAAGAGGACGATAATAATGAGTATGATTATGTTGCCGCTAGTGGTGGTAGGGACGATGACCTATTTGGTAAGGCCGAAGACTTTAATAACCGCCCCGGGGACGATAAAGGGAGTTCTGATGAGATAGAAAACCCTTACTACGGCACCAAACTACCTTGGGATCTACGAATGTCTTATGCGGTAAATTACAACAATTTTAACAGACAAAACGCTATAGGGAATCACGCTCTGATGTTCTCAGGGAACATTCAATTATCCCCTAGATGGAAAGTTGGTGGATCTTCTGGGTACGATTTTAAAAACAAGGGCTTCACCCTAACTCAATTACGATTTGAAAGGGACCTGAAGAGTTTTAGAATGAATTTCAACTGGACCCCATTCGGTACTTATAAGCGATGGTATTTCTTTATAGGAATTAAGAGCTCCATCCTTCAGAATCTTAAATGGGAAAACCGTAGTAGACCTACCCGAAGGAGATAGCGTTAGGAAAAAAAGCTCCAAGAGATTGAAGCCATTTCAACCCTCAATTCTCACTACTTAATACTTTGTACTATGTACCTCCCTAATTAGGGTCGATCGGTTTTTAAAACTTGCAAAAATTTAAGATTCTTATAAGTGATACTAACCCATTGTTAATTGATAAATGCTTATTGTTTATTGAGCATTACTGTTTACCGACGACTGGTTACTGATTACTGACCCAAATCTCACTACTATCATCTAACTAGTTCTGTAACTACTTGATCCTTAGATAATAATGATTTTGTCTTTTTAATTGCATTTTCAAGTATTTTTAATTTTTTCCTTAAATATTCTTCGTTCTTGTTCTTGAGTAACGTAGGGTCGAATTCAATTTTTTCTGTAACCATCACATAATGTATTGATGCTATTTTTTTCGCTGTTGCGACTACGGCACTTGCTGCCCCAGTTCTAGATTTTTTGGCTCTGAGGTAGTCACCTAGCTCGTTTTTTGCGTTCCATAGGCCATTGGCGGCTTCGCGGAAGGCTTGTCCAGCCCTGTTTCTTCTTTTCGGAACTTTACTAAAAATGACCTTTCCGCCGGTGATCTTGTTGTTTGGAACTACGTTAAGCCATGACA
>NZ_AUKX01000064.1 GCF_000424985.1 Arenibacter latericius DSM 15913 | reverse complement strand
CCTTCCCTAACACATCGGGAACCAGTATAAGGGGCAGGACAAAGGTTAGTAACCTAGCCAACAAGAAAATAAAGAGCCTACTTGATCTATGTGCAAAATCGGCCTTACAGCATAATCCGGAAATGAAAGCATATTACCAGAGGAGACTGGAGGAAGGAAAAAACAAGATGAGCACAATCAATATTATTAGAAACAAATTAGTGTCCAGAATGTTTGCAGTTATTACGCGAAATGAACCCTATATTAATCTTATGAAATATGCAGCTTAGGATTGTTGATAAATTAAAGTAGATATCCTTTTTTTAATCATAGAATACAGGCGGGCCTGCTTGACGGGCAAATAGGCCATACGGGCGCGGGTAATCTTTCGGCTATACTCTGACAGGCTATTTGAACCATTAGAGGGATGTATACGGCATATCGGTTCATATTGTGCTAATTTTAGCTATGCGCTGAATTTGTAACGGTTCGATTTGTGCCACTTTGAAAGATCAAGGAATATTTACCTACTCAATTGGCAACAGTTTTTCATTCAAATCTTGTCTTCCAACGATTGCTATTATTTCGACAATATTTTCATTAATTTTATAGTAAATACTATCAACACCGCAGACGCATCGTCTATATCCCTTTTTTATATAGTCAACGGATTCAAAGGAAAAAGGTCGTTCGGCAATAATGTCATTAAATCCAAAGAACGATTCGAAATATTTGTCCGCCTGTGTCATTCCAAACTTCTTAACTCCGTAGTGGTGAATCCTTATCAAGTCATTTTTTGCTTCGTTTGTCAGTGTGTATTTAGCCATTTAGTAACGACTTAGATTGAGCTAAAATATTTTCTTTACTGTCATTGGTAAATCCACTATTTTCAGCCTTCTCCAGCTTTGCTCGAATCCAGTCAATTTGAACTTGTTGTTTTCTAGCTTGCCTAATCAAGTCATTAACTAACTCACTTTTGCTTGAATATTCTTTATTGTCCACTTGGGCTTTTAGCCACTCGTCATTCGGTTTTGTAAATGATATACTTTGTCGTGACATAACATTATTTTTTGATGTAAATATACACCAAATACGAATCATCTTCAAGTTGTTTCTAACGGCAGCCTGTCTCAGAACTACCTTCTAATTGTTGAAAATAGGATTTTATATGGCGTTCGGAATGAATTGGTATCAGTTATAGTTGCTAGTGTAGGTCCAATGTGATAATGTGAGATCGGTTTGTAAGTAGTTTTTGCCTCTAGTCTTTATTTTTCTTTTTCACGAATTTCTTTTCGCTACTTTGATCTATTATTCTTACATTGGACAGAATTTGACAAGTCAAAATTAAAAAGGTTTCAAAATTCCCTCTATATGAATTATAAAAGATTATTTATTAAATCTAGGGCATTACATCTTACTGAGGAGAAATTAATATACACCGACAGATGAAATTAGCCAATAGGATAAAAGAGCTTAGAGAAAGCCAAGGCTTGCTCCAACGACAACTCTCAGCACAGTTAGAGATAGACACACCAATGTTTAGCAAGATTGAACGTGGTGAGCGTAGAGCCAAACAGGAGCAAGTATTGAAAATAGCGGAGATACTCAAAGTAAGTCCGGATGAACTTATAGCGCTTTGGCTTACCGATCAAATATTAGATGTAATTGCCAATGCTTGCTCGTACGAAAAGTGGAAAGAACAAGCATTACAAGCCTTAAAAATGGCTGAAACAGATATTAAAAATAAAAAGGATTAATGTTGAATGTTTAATAATCAATGAGGGAAAATGTAGTTAAAAATAAAAGTTTTGATTTCGCTATCAGGGTGGTAAAGCTGAGCCAGTTCTTGTGCGACCAGCAAAAAGAATTTGTTTTAAGCAAACAACTTTTGCGAAGCGGTACAAGCGTAGGTGCTATGGTAAAAGAAGCTGAACACGCAGAAACGAAAAAAGATTTTATTCATAAAATGGCTATAGCCCAAAAGGAAATAAACGAAACGATGTATTGGTTGGAATTATTATTCCAAACCGAATACCTCAATAAAGAACAGTTTGAAAGCGTAAATACTGATGCTTTAGAAATCATCAAGATCATCACTAGCATCATAAAAACCGCTAAAGCTAACATTAACCATTCATAATATACAATTAACCATTATAAAAGTATGGCCAAGAAAAAAGTAGAAAAGACAAGATCGATCGAAGAAACCCTTTGGCAATCCTGCGATAAATTAAGAGGTTCTGTTGACCCTTCAGAATACAAGCACGTAGTATTAGGCTTAATTTTCCTAAAGTTTGCGAGCGATAAGTTTGAAGAGAGAAAAGGAGAATTGATTGCAGAAGGCAAAGAAAAATATGTAGAAATGAAAGACTTCTACAATATGAAAAACGTATTCTTTTTAGAGGAAATTTCACGTTGGTCCTACATTAGCAAGAATGCAAAACAGAATGATTTAGCTTTAAAAATTGATACAGCATTACATACTATTGAAAAGGACAATCCTTCATTAAAAGGGGCTTTACCAGACAACTACTTTTCCCGCTTAGGTTTAGAGCGTACCAAATTAGCATCATTGGTAGATAAAATCAATGAAATAGACACCTTAGAAGATGAATCCCAAGACATCATTGGTAGAGTTTACGAATATTTTCTAAGAAAATTCGCAATCAAAGAAGGGAAAGGAAAGGGAGAGTTTTACACACCAAAAACTATAGTAAACTTGCTAGCTGAATTGATAGAACCATATAAAGGAATTATTTATGACCCCGCTTGTGGTTCAGGAGGTATGTTTGTACAGTCTATTAAGTTTATAGAAAGCCATCAAGGAAGCAAAAAAGAAGTATCTATCTACGGGCAAGAATCATCTCCTACTACTTATAAATTAGCTAAAATGAATTTAGCTATTCGAGGTATTTCTGCAAATTTGGGAGATAAACACGCGGATACATTTTCGAATGACCAACATAAAGATTTAAAAGCAGATTTTATAATGGCCAACCCTCCCTTCAACCAAAAGGACTGGAGAGGAGAGGACGAGTTATTAGATGATCCACGTTGGAGAGGTTATGATGTTCCTCCAAAGAGTAATGCTAATTATGGTTGGATTTTAAATATGGTGAGCAAATTATCTGACAACGGTGTAGCAGGCTTTATCCTGGCAAATGGAGCACTATCAGGTGGTGGTGAAGAGTATAAAATCCGTAGGAAACTTATTGAAAATAACTTGGTCGAAGCAATTATTATAATTCCAAGAAACACCTTTTATACTACAGATATCAGTGTAACACTTTGGATTTTAAACCGCAACAAAAAGCAACGGACCGTTACAATTAACGATAGAGTAAAAAACTATCGAGAGCGTGAAAAAGAAGTCCTCTTTATGGATTTAAGACGTTGGGGAAGTGAGTACGAAAAGAAGTTTATTGAATTAACAGCCAATGATATAGAAAAGGTGGCTGAGAACTATCACAATTGGCAGCAGACAGATTGGAAAACAACCTATAAAGATGTTCCTGAATATTGTCAGTCTGTACATTTTGATACTATAGCGGAAAACGACTTTTCTCTAATACCTAGCAAATACATTGAGTTTGTAGATGGTGATAGCAATATTGACTTTGATACTGAAATGAAGCGTATTCAAAAAGATTTTAAAGAGTTGTTAAATGAAGAAAAAGAAAGTCAAGAACAACTCATAAATGCTTTTAAAACATTAGGATATGAATTGTAAAATCGATAGAGACAATTACAAACCTATTGGCAATTACATTCAGTTGGTAGATAACCGTAATAAAGATTTATCAGTTACCAATTTATTGGGTATAAACATTACGAAAAATTTTATGCCCTCTGTTGCAAATGTTTCAGGAACAGATTTGTCTAAGTACAAGATTATTCAAAAAGGGCAATTTGCTTATTCTGCAATGCAAGTTGGAAGAGACGAAACCATAAGAATCGCTCTCTATACAGATGATGAACCCGCAATCATTTCACCCGCCTATTCTGTAATAGAGGTAATTGATGAAAAAGAGTTACTACCTGAATATATGATGATGTGGTTTCAAAGACCTGAATCTGATAGATATGGTTGGTTTATTAGTGATAGTAGCGTTAGAGCAAGTTTAGATTATGAACGCTTGTGCGAAATAGAAATTCCCATACCGCATATAGATGAGCAACGCAAATATGTAAACCTCTACAAAGCATTATTAAGTAATCAAAAAGCCTATGAAAATGGCTTAGAAGATTTACAACTGATTTGTGATACCTACATTGAAGATTTAATAAAGTCTCAGGAGCTTGTCCCTCTAAACGGCTTAATAGAAAGGATTAACGAAAAGAATATAGAAGATAAATTCAATTCAGTAATTGGAATTAGTGAAAGAAAGGAATTTAGACCACCAGCGGGTAAGGTAAATAAAAACAACTTAACAAATCACTTAATTGTAAGGACAAATGAGTTTGCTTATATACCGAGAATGAATCCATTTAAACCTTTAGCTATTGCGTTATCTCACTATAATCATCCTGTTTTAGTATCAGCCTCTTATGAAGCGTTTAGAATTAAAAATACCAATGAACTATTACCTGAGTTTTTATTTCTCTTCTTCAAGCGTGCTGATTTTGATAGATATGCAGCTTTTAACGCTTGGAGTAGTACTCGTGATACATTTGATTGGGATGAAATGTGTAGGGTAAGAGTGCCTATTCCAAGTATTGAAAAGCAAAAAGCCATTGTTACCATTTACTACACCTTAGAAACCCGCAAACGTATTAGTGAGCAGTTAAAAGACAGTATCAAACCATTATGTCCTGTATTAATGCGCGGTGTTGTGGAGCGGTTGGAAAGTAACTTAAAAGAAGTTAGCTATGAAATATAAATATCAACTCATAACATTAGGTTCAAACGTTCCTGAAAGGCAAATAATAATTGACCAGATAAGAGTGGAGTTAAGGAATCTTAAATTGCCTGAAGAGTTTATTAAAGTCATTCCGGCATCCTCTATTGAAGATGAATATGAGGGTAACCAACCTGCATTTGCGCTGTACTTTGGAGACACTAGTAGCGATTTTAAGGATTTAGATGTTACTCAGAAGCTTCTGAAAGATGGTACGATGATTCTACCAATCTTTTATGACAGTTTTGAAACCGATATACCGTGCGTTTTAGAAAATCAGAATGCCGTTAAATATTCAGAAAATGAATTAAATAGAATTACTAATGTTGTCTTAGAAGCTTTTGAATTGTTACGTGGTACAAGAAAAGTATTCATCAGTTACCGAAGAGCAGAATCTACCGCTGTAGCTATTCAATTATATGAGGCTTTAGAATCTTATAATTTTGATGTATTTCTCGATACGCATTCAATTCAGAAAGGAGAACCTTTTCAAGATGAATTA
Organism: Arenibacter latericius DSM 15913; assembly: GCF_000424985.1. Lineage (GTDB taxonomy): Bacteria > Bacteroidota > Bacteroidia > Flavobacteriales > Flavobacteriaceae > Arenibacter > Arenibacter latericius. The sequence continues at coordinate 15,004 of NZ_AUKX01000064.1, read as the reverse complement.
TGGCATCGTATGACAGATTGTGATGTTATTGTACTACTAAATACTCCTGGTTTTTTGGAAAGTCATTGGTGTAAAGAAGAATTTGCAGAAGCAAGTGCAAAGCAAATAGGAATTGTCCAGTTGGTGTGGCCAAATCATCAAATAAAGGATATTGACAAATCTTCTTATATCAGTTATCCAATTCAATTAACAGAAGATGACTTTATTAATAAAGAGTCAGATAGTACTGGTCGATTTATTGAAACGATGGTAGAACGTGTGCTTACTGAAGTGGAATCTGTTCGAGCAAGAAATTTAGCAGCTAGACAGGATAATTTAATTACTGAATTTAGAAATATAGCAGAAAAGAATAAACGAAAGGTAACTGTTCAGCCTGAAAAGATTTTAACAGAGGATTTACCGAATGGAGAACATATAATCTACATCCCTACTATTGGTATACCTCAATCAACAAGCTGTCAATCAGCTGAAATAAAAAAAGAGTTGATGGGGTACGATGAGGTTTCTATAAGATTGATATATGATGATTTGCGAATACGTGATAAATGGTTGAAACATTTAGAATGGTTAAATGACAATTTCAGAAAGGATATAAAAACATTAAAAAAACAAGATTTTGAATTATGGCTACAAAAGGCGTAAAGAATATATTTCTATCTGCTAGTATTCCCCTGCCTAGTAGAGATGCAAAGTACATAGAAACAGCAGATATTATTGCAATTCGTGATGCAGTTATTGCTTTAACAACAGTAGTATTGCCACACCATAGAATAATATGGGGTGGTCATCCCTCAATAACACCATTAATTTATTACGTGATGGAAAAATTGGATATGAATATCCAAGAACACGTAAAGCTATACCAATCCTTATGGTTTAAAGATATTTTCCCTCCAGATAATAATAAGTTTGAAAATATCGTATTCACGAAAAAAGAAGACAGCATTCCTGCCAGTATAAAACTTCTCAGGGAACAAATGTTTTCTGAGAATGAATTTTCAGCAGCAGTCTTTATTGGCGGAATGGATGGTATTGAAGACGAATATAGAATGTTTAAAGAATATCATCCAGAAGCACTATTACTTCCTATAGCTAGTACAGGTGCGGCAACTAAATTAGTATATGAGAATTTATTTCCTCAAAACCTAAAAAACACAAGACTTGAAAAGGATTATGGGTATATGTCTTTGTTTCAAAAATTTCTAATGGATAAAATTTAATAGTATGGCAAGAAAAGTATTCGTATCATATAAATATTCGGACTCATTAGTACAAGATTTAGGCATATATCAAGATTCCTTTTTTGGTAAAATAAAAATTGCTACAACTGCAAGACATTACGTAGATGAAATTTCAGAGCATTTGACAGGAGATGACCATATTTATAAAGGTGAAAATGATGATGAAAGTATGGAGAACTTGGCAGACTCTTCTATCAGTTCAAAATTAGGAGACAAGATTTTTGATAGTAGTGTTACTGTAGTTTTGATTTCAAAAGGAATGAAGGAATCGTTTACCTCTGAAAAAGACCAATGGATACCTTGGGAAGTTTCATACTCTCTAAAAAAGCAGACAAGATTAGGTAGGTCAAGTAGTACTAATGGTGTTATAGCCGTTGTACTCCCAGATGAAAATGGAAGTTACGAATACTATATAACACGTGATAGTGAATGTAATTGCAGGTCGTTAAACACTCCTATTCTGTTTCAAATAATACGCGATAATATGTTTAATGTTAAAGAACCCGACAGAAGAGTTTGCAATGGTAGTTGGGTTTACTCTGGAGACAGCTCCTATATTCAATCTGTTAAGTGGTCTGATTTTATAGCAAATCCTACAAAATATATTGACAAGGCAATAGAGTTACGCGATAAGAAGGATGATTTTAACATTGTAAAAACTATTAAATAATCTATGAGTTTTATAACCGAATCCGAACTTAGAAACCAAAGAAGGTCATCAAAATCCTACTATATGACCTTAAATGAAAGCCTAAACAGTTTTAAAGGAGAAAGTAGTCTTTTTAAAACTAAAATTTTCCTTTCTCATAAACACGATGAAAGAGAGTATTTGGAAGGGGCTATTTCATTTTTAAAATCCTATGGTGTAGATGTTTATGTTGATTGGTTAGATGATGGGATGCCTAAAACAACATCAGGAAAGACCGCAGATAGAATAAAACAAAAAATTAAGGATAATCATAAATTTATTCTTTTAGCAACGGAGGGGGCAATAAGCTCTAAATGGTGTAATTGGGAGTTAGGTTTAGGAGATGCAGCAAAGTACATTGACCACATTGCAATTTTACCTATTAAAAAAGATTATTCAGATTTTTCGGGTAGTGAGTATTTAGAAATATATCCTTACATCTACAACGTTGATTATTTTCAATATTTCAAAGGAACTTATAGGTCAGAAGGAACTTATGTTGTATTTCCATCGATTAATGGCAATGATAAAGTAGTGCCTATCAGTGAATGGTTGAATAATAAATATTAAATAGTTATGATAGAAACCAACGGCATAGAATACAAAGCACAACTTACCAAATTCTAAATGCTATAGGGATGAAAAAACGATAAAAATATAGCTTGCTGAGAGCATGAAATTTAAAAATAAAAAAGTAATGTATTATGGCTAAAACAAAAATTGCATTCATTTATGATTTTGACAAAACCTTGTCTCCCAAAGATATGCAGGAATACTCTTTTCTACCTGATATTGGAATGACACCGAATGAATTTTGGAAAGAGGTCAAACAAGAAACGAAAGCGCAAAAGGCCGACAATATCATTACTTATATGCAGTTGATGATTGAAAAAGCAAATGCAAACGGCAAAGAAAATGAACTGACAAGAGATGCTTTAAAGAAGAAAGGAAAAAACATTGAATTATTTAAAGGAGTAGAAAGTTGGTTTGAGTCAATCAATCAATATGCTAAAGAAAAAAATGCTATCGTAGAGCATTATATAATATCAGCCGGTAATAAAGAAATACTTGAAGGAACATCAATTGCTAAATATTTTAAAAAAATATATGGCTGCTCTTTTAGATTTGATAAAAATAATGTTGCGAAATCAGCTGGTTTAGCCATAAACTATACCAATAAAACACAATTTATTTTTAGAATTAACAAAGGTCTTTTAGATGAGTCTGATAATTCAAAAATAAATAAGTATACACCAGAAGATGAAAGACCTATACCTTTTAATCAAATGGTGTATTTTGGTGATGGCGATACAGATATTCCCTGTATGAAGTTGGTTAAAGATAAAGGTGGTTATTCTGTATCAGTTTATAAGCCTAACTCAAGTAAATCAAGAAAAAAAGCTACAGAATTATTAGAGGATGGGCGTGTTAATTTCTTTTTTCCAGCAAATTATTCGAAAGGCAAGGAAATAATGGAAAACTGTAAGTTAATAATTAACAAGATTGTTGCTCAATCAGAACTAAAACAGCTTGAAACACGACAACTCAAAAGTATCAATTTGAAATAAGAGTATGCCCGAAACCAACCTCATAGCATACAAAGCATAACGTACCATAGGATAATTTTTTTTGGAATGGAAGGAAACGATAAGAACATAAAACCCAGTGATGAGCTAAGCGATTTCATTTTATATACTGCCCCAAGTGGTGAAGTACGGATTGAGATTTATATGCAAAACGAAACTGTTTGGCTTACACAACAAAAAATAGCGGAGTTGTTTGGTGTGGATAGAACGGTGGTAACAAAGCATCTTAAGAATATTTACCTAGAAGGTGAGTTGGAGAAAGAGGCAACAAGTGCAAAATTTGCACAAGTTCAAAAAGAAGGAACAAGGGAGGTTAAAAGAAATGTTGAGTTTTATAATCTAGATGCCATTATTTCCGTTGGTTACCGCGTTAATTCCACCAAAGCAACACAATTTCGTATTTGGGCTACCAAAACCTTAAAAGAATATATTATAAAAGGTTTTACATTAGACGACGAACGCCTTAAGCAAGGGAAAACCGTTTTTGGTAAAGATTATTTCAGGGAATTATTAGAGCGTGTTCGTTCGATCCGTGCCAGCGAACGCAGAATTTACCAACAGGTAACTGATATTTTTGCTGAGTGTAGTATCGACTATGACCCACAATCGCCCATTACCAAAAAGTTCTATGCTATGGTGCAAAATAAATTCCACTATGCCATAACAGGTAAAACAGCAGCGGAAATCATCTACCTAAAAGCCGATAGTAATAAAGAAAATATGGGCCTAACTTCCTGGAAAAACGCACCAGACGGTAGGGTGCTAAAATCAGATACAGCAATTGCCAAAAACTATTTGGAGGAAAAAGAAATCAAGCAATTAGAACGAACGGTAACGGGGTACTTTGACTATATAGAAGGGCTAATAGAACGTGAAAATACGTTTACCATGGAAGGATTGGCACTAAGTGTCAATAAGTTTTTAGCCTTTAATGAATATAAGGTGTTAGAAGGATTAGGAAAGAAATCCAAAAAACAAGCCGAAAATAGAGCCTATTCGGAATATGAAAAGTTTAATAAAACCCAAAAGATAGAATCTGATTTTGATAAGATGGTTAAAGGATTGAAAAAGGGAAAGGAATAAAAAAATGATAGAAACCAACCGCATAGAATACAAAGCAGAACTCACCAAGGATCTGAACCTGATAGAACAATTAGGTGCCAGCATTCCAAGAATACTGCAGAGTTACGGTAGGGAATGTTTTAAGTTCATGGACAATTTCACTCGGATGGTATTTCCTACTTCAAGAAAGCGCACCGAACAAGTCACCGAACAAGTTCAAATCCTAATTTCTGCAATGACCGGTAAAGATTATTCAAGTGCGGAAACTATGGAGCTGGTTGGAATCAAACACCGACCAACATTTTTATATAAATATTTACAGCCTGCCATTGAATTAGGTTTGATTGAATTAACTATTCCTGACAAACCCAATAGCAGTTAACAAAAATACCGTCTTACCGAAAAAGGTAGGCGACTAAAACTAAGTATAACATGAGTTGCAAAAATGCCATAATATAAAAAGGATGCCCAGGCGAATGAGTTTACAGCCATTGTATTGCAATGGTTGGTAGCTAATGGGAAAATGACATCAGCAACCAAAAGTAATCATAACCAACCAACCTTTATTAATGAAGTTTACAGAAGCAAAATTAGAGGAAGCATTTATAGCGTTATTGGGTAATGAGGGGTATCCACATTACTTGGGCAATACTGTTAGTCGTATGCCCGAAGAAGTGTTGATTGAAGAGGATTTAATCCAATTTCTACTAACTCAATACAAGAAAGAAGGCTTAACCCAAACCGAGGCTAAGTCAATTGTATTACATCTAAAAACCTTACCCGCCTCTGATTTATATGAAACCAATAAAAAAATAGTTCAATGGTTATCGGATGGGTTTATACTTAAACGAGAAGACCGAAACCAAAAAGACATTTGGATTTCTCTAATTGACAATGCAGGATTGGACCGACAGATTCAAGGGAAGAACTTAGATGTTTTATCGGTATCAGAACCTTCGGAAAAATATGGCGACAATAATATCTACAAGTTTGTTAATCAACTGGAAATAGAAGGAACGGAAAAACGTATTCCTGATGGGATTATTTACATCAATGGATTACCGGTTGTAGTATTTGAGTTTAAAACAGCTATTCAAGAAAACTGCACCATTCATAATGCTTATGTGCAATTAACAACTCGTTACAAGAGAGATATTCCAGAGCTTTTTAAGTACAATGCGTTTTGTGTAATCAGCGATGGCGTAAACAACAAAGCAGGGTCGTTCTTTGCTCCTTACGAGTTTTATTATTCGTGGCGTAGAATATCAGGTTTGGCCAAAGATGTGGATGGTATTGATAGCATGTTTACCCTTATTCAAGGATTGCTCAATCAAAACAGACTAAGGGATGTTATTCAAAACTTCATATACATTCCAGATACTTCTAAAAAAGATGAGAAAATAGTTTGTCGCTATCCCCAGTACTATGCGGCAAGAGCCCTGTTTAACAACATTAAAAAAGCACAAAAACCAGAGGGAGATGGTAAAGGTGGCACTTACTTTGGAGCAACTGGAAGCGGAAAGAGTTATACCATGCTCTATCTCACAAGGCTCCTGATGAAAAGTGCCTATTTTGAAAATCCTACCATTGTACTCATAACAGACCGTACGGATTTAGACGATCAACTTTCAGGACAGTTTACCAATGCCAAAATATTTATTGGTGACAATACCATTAAAAGTGTTGAAAGCAGGGCTGAATTAAGAGAGCTATTACAAGGTCGTGCTAGTGGCGGGGTATTCTTAACGACCATTCATAAGTTTACAGAAGATATTGAGCTATTGACGGAACGTACGAATGTTATTTGTATTTCGGATGAGGCCCATAGAAGTCAGACCAACTTAGACCAAAAAATAAGAGTTACGGAACACGGTGTGAAGAAGTCCTATGGCTTTGCCAAGTATTTACACGACTCTTTACCCAACGCAACCTATGTTGGGTTTACAGGTACTCCTGTTGATGCAACTTTAGATGTGTTTGGACAAGTGGTGGATGCCTACACCATGACCGAATCGGTTATAGATGAAATTACGGTCCGTATTGTCTATGAAGGTAGAGCAGCAAAAATAGCCTTACAGAATAGCGAATTAGAAAAGATTGAGCAATATTATGAAGAGGCTGCCGAAGCTGGCGCCAATGAATACCAGATAGAGGAAAGTAAGAAGCAATCTGCAAGTATGAACGCCATTTTGGGCGATCCGGATAGGTTAAAAGAGTTGGCTGCGGACTTTGTGCAACACTATGAAAATAGAGTTGCCGAAGGTGCTACCATTAAGGGTAAAGCCATGTTTGTAAGTAGCTCTAGATTTATAGCCTACGAATTGTATAAGAACGTAATTGAATTAAGGCCTGAGTGGAATGAAATAAAAGTTGCGGAGGAAGGTGCTGTCCTTTCAGAAAAAGAAAAGCGGGAAATTAAACCTATAGAGCGTATCAAAATGATTATGACCCGCGGGAAAGACGACCCGGAGGAATTGTATAAGCTCTTAGGTACGAAAGAAGATCGTAAGGAACTGGACAGGCAATTCAAAAATGAAAAAACCAATTTCAAAATAGCTATTGTTGTAGATATGTGGCTCACAGGTTTTGATGTTCCGTTTTTAGATACCATCTACATAGATAAGCCTATTCAGCAACACAATCTAATACAAACTATATCGCGAGTAAATCGCAAATTTAAAGGCAAGAATAAAGGCTTGGTGGTAGATTACATCGGCATCAAGAAGCAAATGAATTTAGCGCTTAAGAAATACTCGGAGGGGGATAAAGACAATTTTGAAGACATACAACAATCCCTAATAGTCGTTAGAAACCATTTAGACCTATTAGCTAAGTTGCTATACAAATTTGATAGCTCAAAATATTTCAATGGTACCGCATTGGAGCAATTAAACACCCTTAATATGGCAGCTGAATTTGTTCAGTTGACCAAGGAAATGGAAACCCGTTTTATGGGATTGGTGAAGAGACTAAAGGCAGCGTATGATATATGCGCAGGTAGTGAGGAATTAACACAACAAGAAAGGGACTACACCCACTTCTATTTAGCCGTACGCTCCATTGTTTTTAAACTAACCAAAGGGGATGCACCAGATACCGCCCAAATGAATGCTAAAGTGAGGGAAATGATTAAAAATGCCTTACAGAGTGACGGTATTGATGAAATCTTTAAGATGGGAGAAGAAACCGAAAAGGAGCAAGACATCTTTGATGAAGATTATTTGGCCAAAATTGATAAAATCAAATTACCCAATACTAAGATTAAATTATTGCAACAGCTCTTGGCACGAGCTATCGGTGAAATGAAAAAAGTCAACAAAGTAAAAGGTGTTGACTTTTCTAAGAAAATGGAGTCCTTGGTTGAAAAGTACAATCAACGTGATGAAAATGATATTCTGAGAAGTGAGGTCTATGAAGATATGGCGGATCAATTGACCAACCTTATTTGGGATGTATACAGCGAGTTTAAATCGGGGAATGATTTAGGGATTGACTTTGAGGAAAAAGCTTTTTACGATATTCTAAAGGAGCTATGTGTTAAATATGATTTTAGCTATCCTGAAGATAAACTAATTGAGTTGGCAAAAGCAGTTAAAGACTTGGTTGATAGTCAAGCCAAATTTCCAGACTGGAACAAACGGGCCGATATTAAATCTGCATTAAAGGTAGGCTTAATTCTTCTTTTGGATGAGCACGGTTATCCACCAGTTGAGAGGGATGAGGTTTACAAGGATATTTTTGAACAAGCTGAAAATTTTAAGAAGTATCAATCCTTGAAGTCGTAAGTAAACAATGGAATTGGATGTTCTGCTAATAACCTATCCCATAATCTGAGCATCATAATCATCGATAATGTTTGTTTCGAACGAATTCAAATACGCTTGGGTCATGGCTTCCGTCGTATGGCCAAGACTGTCCTGTATCACATTGCTGGGCGCACCGGTTCGTTTTAGGATATTGGCATAGGTGTGTCTGGCGCTGTATATGGTGATTCTTGGAAGGTCCAATCTTTCCGTTAAACGCTTCAGGTAGGTATTCTCCCTTTTTCGCTTGTTTTTGATGGTTTCGTGAATTTGATATTTGGAAACGGTGGAAGTAAGAATGGGAAATATATAATCATCCGTTTGAATGTTGCTAGGTGCATAGGCAAACATTATTTTCTTTAAGGCAGGGGCTATCTTAATGGAAAATAATTTATTCTTTGTTTTGGATCGTATGTAGGTAATTCGTTCGTAGTCTCCCTGTATATTATCCCCTTTCAATAATGCCAGATCCATCCAATTCATGCCCCGTAAATAAAAGGAGGCCATATACAAATCTCGGGCTTTTGCCAAGAACGGCTCTTGGATCAAGGCATTTTTAAAGGTTTCCAATTGCTCCGCGTTCAAAAACTGTCGTTTCGGGGTTCCCATCTTTATGGGATAACCATTGAAGGGATTGTGGATCTCTTTGGCTAAACCATGTTTAACTGCTTTTTTGTAAATTGACCTCAGGGTTCTTAGGTAAACGCTCAGTCCTCCCGCAGTATTTCCCTTAGCATAATGCTGGGTCTCGAGTTTTTTTATAAACGCATAGTTGATTTGGCGGAAGGGCAAGTGACTTTTTTGATGGAATTTCTTTATTCTATTGCGTACGTTCTTATAAATTTCTGCATTCCCATACTTCCCTGCCTTTCTCATGTCATGGATCAAGGAATCTGCAAAACTGTAGAAATCCATGTTGCTCACTGGTTTCCCCTCTATTTCTCTTTTGAGCAATGGCATGGAGTAGCTTTCAATTTTACCCTCTTCCTCTAGGCGGGTAACCGTATCATATACTTTTTTCAATTTATCTTGAATACTGTAGTTTAATCGTGTAATATTGGAAGCTATTTTACTTGAAGGTCTTATCCGTTGATTTTTGGGGTCGAAGTCTTTTTCGACCATGTTGTAACCGAGGGGTAGGTATATGGATTTTCTGTTGTAGGTAACGCGAATTACCAACGGGAATGTTCCATCCTGCTTTTGACGAACTTTGTTGAGAAGCACTTTAGTTGTCAGCACGTGATTACAAATTTATAAACTATTTATAAACAAATATACTATTTATATGGTTTCATATGGTCTTTAATTTTTTTTAATTTACTGGAAAACAAGTATTTAAGCTTTTTTAAGACCATGTAAAACCATAATTTGTGTTTCTGTCACGCAGGGGGTCGCGGGTTCGAGTCCCGTCCGGACCGCAAGCAAACAAAGGCCTTCAAGAGATTGAAGGCCTTTTTGTTTTAGTGTGGGTACAACATAGGTACAACATTGGATCAAGTCCAATTTCCGGGTATTTGATTAGTTATGCAAATAGTTGAGTTTACCTAAATATAATCCTACTATCGATTTCTTTCAAGAAGAGAATCTATAAGAGAATCTTAAATCTGTTAAGATTGTTTTAAATTATAAGGGTGTGTGACAAATGTCACATATCAATACAACTACCTTTTGTACCTTAGAGAATTGATGGGAGTAAGAGATTCTACAACAGAATTCCCATGAAAACTTGGAGAAAACTTCCACAGAAATCAACAGTTTTTAAAAACTAATTGAATATAAAATAATAGATTATGGCGAACACAAATTTAAATGTTATTGGATTGAGCGAAAGCAGCTCTATTAAAACAGCAGAAAAGTTAAATGAACTTCTAGCGAACTATCAAATGTTCTATATGAACCTAAGAGGATTTCATTGGAATATTCAAGGAAAGAAATTCTTTGAACTTCACTTAAAATTTGAAGAGATATACAATGATGCCTTGGTAAAAGTAGATGAGATTGCAGAAAGGATACTTACATTAGGTCAACCTCCTGTTCATACCTATAAAAAATACTTGGAGCTTGCCGAAATAAAAGCGGCGGAAAATATTACCGATGGGGAAGTAGCTGTGGACAATATCCTTAAAGCCTTAAAGATTTTACTGGAGCAGGAAAGAGCAATTTTAAAAATTGCAGCCGATGCAAATGATGAAGGCACTGTATCTTTAATGAGCGATTATATTGTAGAGCAGGAAAAATTGGCTTGGATGTTTTCCGCCTATAGAAGTTAAGACCATCAGTAGATCTAAAATATTGAAGGTGAAAAAACCATCCTTAGGGGTGGTTTTTTAGTTTCCTTCTCACTATATCAACTTAATTTATAACTTAAAGACATAATATTATGGCAGTAATCATGTATGTAGATTTTCCACATAGAGAAGTTTGGGGAAAAGAAATGGCAAAACAAATGAACGAGCTTGCACAGAGTATTAATAATGAGCCAGGTTTTATTTGGAAGTTTTGGACAGAAAATCAGAAAGAAAAGATGGCAGGGGGTGTTTATCTGTTCGATACCCGTGAAAATGCCGAGAATTATCTCAGTATGCATACGGAACGATTGAAGCAATTTGGATACTCAGATATCAAAGGAAAGGTATTCGAGATTAATGAAGAGCTTTCTAAGCAATGCAAAGCTCCTTTCTAGGTTGAGGTTGAACTTGTGCTAATGGCAGTTTAAGCCCATTTACGATAGGTAGAGGGGGGTTTTGAGGTGGTAGACAGATCCTAATTACAGAAATTGCGGGATAGTGTCTAATTTTTGCTGCTGTAGCGCCTTCGTATGTCTATTCCATAACTTTTTTTTAATCTTTAGGGCTTCCACCGGCCTTCTTATTAATCCGATCAATTTCTTTTAGTAATAGTAGTAGGCCAGGATCGTGCATTTCTATATGACCAAATCCTTGAATTTCCATTAATTGGGTTTCGGTATTGCCAGCTGTAGTCATTAATCGTTTTAAATATAGATTTTCTTCATATCTGCCTTCCAAATCAATTTCCCTATCTCCTGTAATAAGTAGTAAGGGTGGTGCATTCTTTCTAACGTGATAAAGTGGTGCATATTCGTCTACAATGACCTTTGACCAGGGTATTCCTCGTTCTTTTCTTATTGTAGAATGGGTTATGGTTTGTCCGCTTAAGGAAATAAGGCCTGCAATTTTATCGGCATCGATATTAAAATTTTGAAGCCATTGTTTATCCAAACCGATCATTTTAGTGAGATACCCACCCGCAGAATGTCCTGCTACAAATATTTTATTGGGATTCCCTCCATAAGTTTCAATATTATTAAATACCCATGCTACTGCTGCAGCGGCGTCTTCAATATAGGCAGGCGCATTAACTTTTGGAGATAACCTATAATTAACACTTACAATGCATAGATTGTTGTTCAATAATGGATCTGGAAAATACTTGTCATAAGAATTTAGACCACCACCATGAAACCAAACTACTGTACTAAAATCTTTAGTGTTTTCTGGGTATCGTATGTCTAATTTACAACGAGAGGTAATATACTTGTCTGTGTAGGTTGAATCGTAATAGGCAACCTCTAATATCTCTTTAAAAGCAGTATTATCTTGTGCAGTTGCCAAAGAGGTAAATAAAAGTATGGCGGAAATCAATAGTGCTTTTAGCATGATGGTTGGTGTAGTGGGTTAGCTGTTTTTATAGATCCCAGATCTTATGGCTTCTATTCAAATTTATCGATTTGTTTTTTAATCAGCCTTACCATGTCAAGTATTCTTTGGGATATGCTCCAATTAGAAGAGAATTATTGCCTTTCCTGTTTTCCTCAATGCAACACCCTAAAAATTTTTGGTGATAATTTGATATAGCTCGGCTTGCTCTTCATCCATTTTCAATAGTTGTGTTTTTTCACTTCGGGAGTCGGGTAGCCGATAAGATATTTGGTATATGGTGTGCGTAATTTCACTTGCCTTGTTTAGCGACAGATCCGATTTCTCGATCTTCAAAACCCTTTCCAGCTCTTTGTAAATGCTGTAAGCGGTGAAAGAAATACATATATGCGCTTCTATCCGGTGTCGTAATCGATGATAGATCGGGCGGATGCGGAGATCGGTCTTGGACATTCGAAAAGCTTTTTCGATGTGCCATAAATTATTGTAATTGTCCAATATAGCCTGATTTGAGAGAGCGGTATTGGTTATATATCCTTTTAGTCCGTCCCAAACGGCATCCGCTTCATATTTTTTATAGTCGATCTCAATATTCACTTCGCCTTCCATGTTCAAATATTTATTGTAGCCCCTGTTGTTGATATTTGATTTGGTAAGCTTGCCGGATTTTAAGCGTTTTTCCAGTCTCTTGAGCCCTCTTTCCCGATTGTAGCTGTCTTTTTTGGCTCTTTTGTCCGAATGGTGTACGATCAGACGACGTTTTCTTACGATGCCTTCTTCATCGATTATTTCCTTATCCAGCCAAAAAAAGTTGTCTCGCTCAAAGTCGTATTCCTTGATTTGGGATTGGGTCTCCTTATCCTCGTTCTTTATCCTGGCGCCCAATATAAATTGATAGCCGTTATCTTCCAGTGCTTGTATATTGGTTCTGGATAACAGGCCCGCATCGGTAATGACAATAGGCTTGTCCAGGGAAAACTTACCTTGCATTTTCTTCAGGAAAGGAATGAGGGTATGTCCTTCATAGGTATTTCCTTCAAAAACTTCATACCCTATGGCGTAGCCGCCCAAGCCTACCAGAAGCCCGATGAATATTTGTGGGTTGCTGTGCTTTCCATCTTTGGAAAATCCTGTTTTGCGCAGGTCATCCTCATCCGAGGCCTCGAAGTAGAGTGTGGTCATATCGTAAAAGACAATGCTCAGATCCCCGTTCAAAACCTTTTTGGTGTGTTGAAAAGCTATTTGCCGGACCTGTTCCTCAAGTTCGCTGTTCAACTTGTCCAAAAACCGGTATATCTTATTCACATCAATGGACTTACCTTGATATCGGTACAGGTATTCACTGGTTTTGAGTTTGCTCAAAGGGAATGCCAGACGGGCAACTACAATATTTTTGAACAGGGGCTCATTTAATGCACCAAAGCCTATGGAATCATAGATCTTTCCGAAAATCAACTCGGGCCCCACAGTTCTGATGTCGGCATTGCTCAGCAGAGAGAAGGCCTCTTCGACCTTCGCATCTGTAGAAGAGGCAAACAGCGAAGACTGTTTCCTGATTTTTTCAAGCTCATGTTTGGCCCTTAATTTTAATGCCTCAATTTCTTGCAACGTGTTGGCACACCCTATGGATTTGACCACTTTATATTTACCGGAATCCTTGCTAATAACCTGAATACTAGTGCTTCCAGAACGATTTTTCACCTCACGAATAAACATAGTTGGGATGTTGCAACACCCAAAACTAAGCAAAAATTAATGTATAATGCTGATTATCTGCGTTTTATGTTGGGTGTTGCAAAAAAGTGACGAAGACAGGAGAAGAGTTATTGCCTTTATATGAGAACAAAATAGAGCACCCCTTAATTAATACTCGTTAATTAAGGGGTGCTCTATTTTTTAGTATCCTGTAATAAATTAGTTTTTATTTAGCAGCATCAAAATTCTGATTACTGTAAGGTGATAGGTTGGGTATTTTCATTTCAACATATAGAGGTCAGTAGTTAGTTACTTATTAATTGTGATTGATATATTTTCTCTCCCTGCACCATCTTGGTGATAAGGTTGTTGAATATGGTTGCCTTGCTCTGTGATCGGTTGATCCGAAAACAGAATTCATTGAAGTACCTGTTCAGATTATCATCGCTCACCCAGGAATAGGTTGTCCTTATCCAAGATTTCACTTGGTGGATCATTGTGTGGAGTGCTTTAAAGTTCAGCCCCTTGTTGCTTTCTATCTGGGTGATGTCATATGCTTTGGCTATGGGCCTGTAGCCCCTCCACTTATCGGTTGTTACCTGCGCTTCCCGACTGATGTGGTTCACAAAGATGTATTGTAGGGACCGTGCGGAGAAATCATCGATCTTCATTGCATACATTCTCTTTACCTTGCCATCCTGGGTAAGCTGTACGGCTGTCACGGCCTTCTTTTTCTTGCCATCATAGCTCCTTCCCGTTTTGCCTTCGTCCCTTCCGCCAAGGACAAACTCGTCAACGTGTACTTCTCCGTCCATGGGATCGTTGCCGCTGGAGGTCATTGCTTCCCTGACCTTGTGCATAAAAAGCCTGGCGGTCTTTTCCGTAACACCGTAGCGAACCGACATATAACTTGCCGATAGGCTCTTGGTGGTGGTTGCCATCTCGAAACAGATGAAAAACGCTTTTCTGACACCGAACTTGACCTTATGGAAAAGTGTATCGGCGGTAGCGGATTCGATATGGCCACAGATATTGCACTGTCTGCCGAAGTCCTTGCGGATTTGACAGGCGGTATGGTTGCAACGAGTACATTTATAAGCACTTTTAGCCTTTATCGAAGCTAAGTATTCCTTGCAATCATCATCGGTTTTGAACCGATCAGAGAACTCTAGAAGATTTTGACCCTTGAAAACATCCATAATATTATATCTTTACTATAAATAAAGATACGTATTTAAATACTGACCTCTAT
>NZ_AUKX01000063.1 GCF_000424985.1 Arenibacter latericius DSM 15913 | reverse complement strand
GACGACATCCTATTCCATAGTTTGTAGAGATTCGACTTTAAATTCTTATCAAATTCTTCTATGGTTACTTTGTCTATTCCAGCTGCGCCCTTGTTCGACTTCACTTTCTCATAGGCTTCTACTATGAGCATTTTTGGAATTTTAAATGACTTTGCTTCTTGCATTGGTTCCTCCTAATAATAATTTTACTCTTAGTTGACTAATTCAATTAGCTGAATAATGTATTCCCTTCGCTCAGTTCCCATTACAAGAACCTTCATTACTACTACGGAATACTCCGCCCCTGTGCTCCGCATCGGTACTCTTAGCCTTACAGGGCCTCTGCTTGGCTGTCTCCCTTAACATCGGAACGACAGGTTCCCAAGTTCCATAACAACGCCTCCATACAGATCATGTCACCTTTGTGCCGGATGCCGTCTGGTCAGTAAAACAGGTTTCTTCCAGACTTATCCCAGGTTAACGACTTCCCCCTGGTTTTGACATCGTTTCTATGCTTTCGACATGTCATCAGTGATTCCCTTGCGGTCATCTTCTGTATAGTTATCTGACAGTTCTAGACTGCCTTTTCCGTATCGCTCACCACCACATCTCTTAAATGCAGCAGCATACGGTGATTTGAAATCAGTTCCTGCAAACCAAATTCGGAGGGCCTTCCTCCATCGTCATTATAGCATCGAAATTTATCCAAATAGGATAAATTTCGTTCATGGCGCACTGTCATCCGCATAACGGACCATCTTTACCAATGGATTGTGTTTCTCTAACCATTTATCAACACAGTAATGCAAATATAAATTGGCAAGTAATGGACTAATTACTCCTCCTTGAGGAGGGTAGATATTCTAAATGCATATGAACGTCATTTTCCAAAACAAATCCTTTCAATATCGTTACATCCTCAGCTTTGCGTATCGTTATCAGCAAACTTCGGCAACGAATCTGAATGATACCCTTTAAAACAGCGCATCGGTGTTTTCTGCACCAGATGATATGTACGCTAAGCCGAGAAACCGTATGTCCACTACTTCGTTGTTCCGTCAATCTAGTAAAAGTCCGTATTTTTGAAAGCTAAAACGAGATACACTAAAGTGGATAGTTTAAACTACTTTTGAGACCAAATAAAGAATTATCTCTAATCCCAATAGCAATCTCCAAAAAGGTTATGATCAATAAAAAATCATTTTTCTTACTCTTATTTTTAACACTCGGATCACTAAATCTTAGCGCTCAAGATGGTCAAACTCTTGAAGTAAAATCGGCGCATAATGAACTCGCAGATATTCCCGGTGAAACCATGGGACAAAAGCTAGAAAGTCTGCTTTTCTGGTTGCAAGAAGAAAAGGAACGTCGCTTTCCGATCATGCACGTTATTTTTCCGAGTATTCCTATTCCTGCTGCTGCCCACAGTACTCCGTTAAAAGCGTATAAGAACATTACGCCAAAGTGGGAGGACGACACGACCTTGGATGCATATATGAATGATCATCATGTTAAAGGCGTTATCGTGATAAAAGATAATCAAATTCGGTTGGAAAAATATGCCGACGACAGCAATCACAAGACGCTTTGGACTTCATTTTCCGTCGCTAAATCTGTTTCTTCTATGTTGGTGGGAGTCGCGTTAAAAGAAGGTACTATTGAGAGTTTAGAAGATCCTTTAAAAAAATATATTGATGAATTTAATAATTATGACTATGGCGAAGTAACCGTCCGTCAACTGTTAACGATGACTTCGGGAATTGAATGGAACGAGGACTATGAAGACCACGACTCCGATGTTGCACAAATGTATCTCAGTCCTTGCGAAAATACTGAAGCCCATATTTTAACTTATATGAAGCCTTTAAAATTTGCCCACAAACCGGGAACGTATTGGAACTACAGTACCGGTGAAACTGATTTAGTGGGGATTTTGGTCCAGAAAGCCTCAGGTATCAGTTTAGCGGAATATCTCTCTGAAAAGATCTGGAAACCTTTTGGTATGGAGTCTGACGCCTATTGGCTAGCGGATGAGTGTAGTCATCTCAATTTGGGTGGAAGTGGGCTTTCGGCGAGTTTAAGAGATTTCGCACGACTGGGAATGCTAATGTTGGACGGGGGTGAAATTGGTGATAAAAAAATACTTTCAGAGGAATGGTTAAAGGATGCCACGTCACTACTTTATCAAACCATGGACCAGGGCGATGGCTATGGCTATTTATGGTGGCGTTTTAAAGATGGAAGCTATGGTGCTTTCGGGATTTTTGGTCAAATGATTTATATCAATCCTCATAAAAACCTTGTCATCGCCCAAATGGCAGCCTGGCCAAAAGCTAGTTCTAAAGAACTCACTCAAGGTAGACAGGCTTTTATCGATGCCGTTCAACGCGTGATTGATTAAAGAGAGACTATCTCAAAAAAGTAACGCTTATTGAAATCACTTCCACTAAATATCAAGGTTTGTAGCGCGCACAAACTGCGTTGTGATTTAACAGGTTGCTGCAATGCAATCTTCCACTACTAATCCAATTTACGGTTGGCAGTAATTTCACGAAATTATTCGGCTAACAACCAAAGACAAATTAAAAAATGAATACCAATCAAACCTTCAACATCGAATTTTTAGGAATTGGAATAATGCTATTTATATTGGTGATTATTCCTTTTTACTTTATGGCAAAACATCAATCCTATAAACTGCTTAAAAAAGCATCATTTATTGTGTTTGTAATATTGGCATTACTTACTGTTGGTATTTTTATAATTGGGGTGGTATTTAATTCATTTATTGCCATATTGGGTGCGCCAACTTTGATATTTTTCGTGTATTATCTAATCCTATATTTTATTGCAAAATACCAAGACACAAAAAAGATAAAATCATCCGTATTATTTTACCTTATTCTAAGTTTATTTTTTATTCCTGTTCTATTTTCAATTATTGACTTAGAAGTTTTTTCCGAATTTTTTATTGATTTATTAGTAGAACCAATAGATATGAAATGAGTATGATTTTTAATCTATAAAAAACTACTGTTGTCACTATAAACGTTATACAGGCCCATAAATTCCGAAAATCCACAATCATTAAAACTTTTTCATAGCTTTCCTATTTTATCTACTATACCGTCCGTTTTAACTCTGAAAAGCTAAAAACAAGTTTATTAAGTACTGATGCTCCATTACTATATTATATAAAAAACCAGGAATCCTTGCCCTACTCTTTCAGTTATTGAGTATTCTACTCTAGAAATTGTTCAATGGTTTGCGTTTGCATAGTTGAAGTTGTAAGAACAGCTTCTCGTCATCCTATTTTCACCCTACATAACTAAACTTTCAATACAGATCCTGATCGAAACTTATCAGGTCCATTTTTTTTTATAACTTGTACAATAGGCACAAGGGCTATAAATTTCACATGGTTCTAGCCTAAATACAACCCCCGAAATTTACGCGGCCCACCAATTTTCCTCAGGTTAGTACCCGTATGCAATTGTCCGTTACAAATCTTGTCACTGCTTATAGTCAAATTGTTGTGGCCATTTTAAACTCATTTAATGAAAGTCTTTAGAAGAATTAGACATAAGCTGATTTTAGACAATAAAAAAACTCAATACTTAAAATATGCCTTGGGTGAAATAATATTGGTGGTTATCGGAATATTGATTGCGTTGCAGATTAATAATTGGAATCAATCGAATAAAGATAAAAATTCTTTGAATGAATATTTGATTAAAATAAAATCACATACGACAGAAGATATAGAACAGTTAGAAGAATTATCTAATGGAAGAAAAAAAATTGCTGATCTATGTAAAAAAGCACGAAATAGTATCTTGAATAAAACCGAAAAAGACAATCTCTTTTTGTTCAAGATCAGTGGCGCTGCCTTTGTAGATTTCTATTTCAAACCTAATTCAGGTGGTTATGAATCTTTAAAAAATTCTGAATTTTATGGTAAAATAAATAATACAAAACTCGATTCACTTTTAGCTAAATATCATAGTTTAGTAGATAGAATTGCAGAGAATGAGAGGAGTTATAACCAATATACAGTTCACCAAGAGAATTTTCTGGATACCCAGATCGATAGGTCACTTATTTTGGCATCTGCATTTATGCCATTAGATTCCTTAACAACAAAAGTCACACTTCAATCCGAGTATGACCAGGAATTTATAGATTATACAGCCAAACCAGCTTATAGAAATGTCATTAGTTTAGCTGCATGGCAATTTGATACAATGATTGAACAATATCAAAAATTAACAGAATTAGGGCATCTAATAATAGAAGATATAGATAAGATAACCGAAGAGTAAAAGGAGAAAATGATAAAAAACAAAAAAGCAAAGTGGATTGTACGTATTTTGTTGCTCGGAGGAACAGCAATATCCATGTTTTTCGTGCCTTGGATTTTGGTGAAAGCTTGGATTTTACCGCTTCCTGATACCGTTCAAGACCAAGTAGAAGAAGCAATTGGACACGGTTTTGACGGTATGATTGTTTATGTGGACCAAACGGGAAAACCAACAGAATATTACACAGCTGGTTGGAAGGATAGAAAAAACAAAATACCAACCGACCCAAAATCATTGTTCAAAATCGCCAGTATTAGTAAGTTATATACCGCTGTAGCAGCTACAAAATTGGTCAAAGAGAATCGTTTGTCTTTTGATAAAACACTCGCTTATTATCTTCCCGAATTTAAAGATAGGATTGAAAATGCTGAAGAAATAACTTTGAGGATGATGATTCAACACCGTTCTGGTATTCCAAATTTCACTGATAATCCAAATTATTGGCAAAATGAACAGGAAAATAACCTAAATGCCTTGGATTTTGCGCTAGACCTACCAGCGAGTTTTAAACCCAATAGAGGATATGAATATTCAAACACAAATTATTTATTGCTTCGTAGGATTATGGATGATATTCTAGGATATAGTCACAATAGGTATATACAAGAGAAAATATTGAATCCCCTAGATTTGAAAAATACCTTTTTTTCAATTACTGAAGTAGATTTAGATGATGTTATGAGTGGATATTATGTAGGATATGAGGAAGATTTTAAAGCGCGTGAATATGGGATGTTGGCTACAGCAGAAGATGTTGGTATATTCTTGCGAGCCTTAAACGATGGTTCTGTATTTGACGAGGGCGAAAAGGAAATCTATCCATATGAATATAATCATGGAGGTTTGGTTGTAGGTTATCAGAGTCTAGCAGAGTACCACAAAGATATTGATGCTGTAGTTGTTCAATTCATCAATACTACGGACTTTGAAGGTTATGAATGGAATTTATCAGAAATTACCATTAACCGAATTGTGAAAATAATTAAAAAGAATACTAACTAAATTCTAGTAAAGTAGAATATGCCACTCAAAAGCTAAGTCTTCTACCTCTTAAATTAATGTATGATAACTTCTCCTAATCGACATGAAATTATCTAGAAGTACTATTTTTATGCAAAATGAAATTGCTGCATAGACTCCCGTTGGTAACACCCTAAGTAAATGAAGAAAAATAGAAAATACATTCTCTTTATTGGAATAATCGCATTGCTTTTTGTTGGATACTTAATTGCCGACAATATGCTCTACAACGGAATAAAACCAAAATCTATAAATGGTTATGGCTTTCAAGCAGACTACTTTGTAAAAAACAATACAAATAGTAAAGCAGCAGTAATTCTAGTTGGAGGAGGACAATGGGGAAATTACTGGGCACAGCAATTTGCTGTTAAGGATATGGTCGGTTTGTCTATACCTTATACAGGAAAAGAAGGTTTACCAAAACTGCCTGAAGAAATTGAATTAGAATACTTTGAAAACGCCATTAATTGGCTTATAAATCAGCCTGAAGTTGACCCAAGTAAAATAGTTGTTATGGGAGCATCAAGAAATGCGGAATTAGCATTAGTAATTGCTTCCACATTCACTGAGTCTATTAGCGGAGTTGTGGCCTATGCGCCAAGCTCTGTTTCTTGGTCTAATACAGTTTTGCCATACAATTCCGACGAATTGAAATCGAGTTGGAAATATAAAGGAATTGATATTCCATATGTGCCAATGCATAAAATCATAGGGAACGAATCGAATAAAATTAAATTGCTGGAATATTGGAAAAGTGGTTTAGCAAAAACAAATTTCATAACCCAAGCAGCAATCAAAGTAGAAAAGATTAATGGACCAATCATACTTTTTTCTGGAAAAGATGACAAGGTGTGGCCATCATCAATTATGGCTGATATGATAGAAAAAAGATTAGAAGATAATAGTTTTGAACATTCCTTTAAGAATATAAAATATGACAACGCCGGACACTTAATTTCTAATAATCCTGAGGATAAGTCGAGTTATAGAACTGGGAGTATACATATCGATGGAAAAGATTATGAATATGAATTTGGCGGAAATGATAATGGTGATTTTAAAGCAAAACAAGATGCCAAAATGAAATTAATGGAATTCCTAGAAAGTATATAAATCCGAGTACAAAACAATTGCAATTATAGTAGACGGGTCCGCCCCTAAGTAGGACCCAACAGCGCTTCTCCAATGCTAAGGCCTTCACGAATAGCTTGGTACATGGTTAAAATGGATTAGAACAAGGCTATATCTCATTCTTTGTGGATAGTTTTTATAATTACCGTACCCCTCCCCTTCCATTCTGTCAGACATACCAATACGTTGTTTTGTTAGAAAATAGTGCAGATATCTTTACCTTTTACTACACTCTAACCAACTCACCAACCAAATTCCTTAACTCATCAGATATTTTCCTTGGTTCATTGTTCTATTATTGAACACAAAGTCGCTATGAAATAGATTTGTTCTATCAAATTATAACAATAAAATTCAACAAACTATGAAAAGAGAAATAGTATTTTTAAGAGCTTTTGCAGTAACTACTGTAGTCGGAATAACTTGTATAATCTCTATGGCATTCAAAGTAAATGGCAATCAAAAATTCAGTGAAATAGATGTGGAAAGGATTAATATAGTAGAAAAAGATGGAACCGTAAAAATGATTATTACAAACGTGGAGCGATTTCCAAACGGGAATGACAAAATCAACGAAAGGCCAACAAATGTAAACAGAAAAAAACGATCAGGAATGCTATTTTTTAATGAAGATGGAATAGAAAGTGGCGGATTTATTTATGATGGACAAAAAAATGAAAACGGTCACAGTTCGGGGTTATCATTAACATATGATCAATATGATGGCGACCAAGTAATGCAGCTGCTTACACAAGATTATCAAAAAGGAGACAAAAGATTTGTGAGCAGTAGTTTAGCTTTTAATGATAGACCAAGTAAAGAGTCCCAATTGAAAACAGCCGAAATAATGAAAGAACTAGAAGAGCTACGCAAGTCAGACCCACAAGCTATGATGACTAAACAAAAGGAATATATGGATAAAGGGTTGATAGGTGGTGTACCAAGGGTATTGCTAGGTAAAACACGAAGTCAGAATAACGGCTTGTTTCTTTTTGATGATAAAGGACTACCAAAGGCAATGTTTTATGTAGACAAAGAAAACAATGCTAAACTCGACTTTTATGACGAGCATGGAAATACGATTGCATCGTTCCCAGAAAAAAACAAATAACCTATTTATTATAATAGCACTATAGTGATATAGTGCTATTTTAGATTTAGTATCAAATGAAAAAACCATTACATATCGGATATTCTAATCGGCATTTTTTGCTATTCATTTTACTGTTTGCATATTTACAATCTGTATATACGCGCATTGTAGTAAGGGAAGAAATTAACGCTTATATATTTACCCCAGAATCAGCATTTGCTACACTAGTTTCCGTATCTGTTCTTTTTATAATCATACTCTTTTTTATAAAAAATTGGCAAAGATCCGATGTTTTTGAGATGAAAAAAATGTTGAAAATTTTCGGTGCTTCGCTACTTACTTTCCTAATTACAATGCAAATAATTGGGTTTTTAATTGCTTTTAGTTTTGATAATATTGAACGAAATTTTAATCAAAAAACTCTTATTCTTACTACCTTTTCTAATCTTTTAAACGGCTTTATTTACGGCAGTTTTTTTCTAGCATATTATTATTATCATCAAAACTTAATAAAACAGAAGAAACTAATTAAATACAACCAGGCGATTTCAGAAAATAAAATCAACCAACTAAAAACACAGCTTAACCCTCACTTTCTTTTTAACAACCTTAATGTTTTAGATCAACTGATTGATGAGGACAAAGATAAAGCATCTTATTTTTTGAATGAATTTGCAGATATTTATAGATATGTTTTACAAGCCTCAGACAAAACATTTGTTACTATAATGGAGGAACTTATTTTTGCACAACACTACTTTAAATTGATACAACATAAGTATGGGGACGCATACCAATTAGTAATTGAAAGCCAAAATTCTGACGGCTATATCGTTCCACTCTCCTTACAGTTACTAATTGAAAATGCTGTTCAGCATAATTTAGGAACAGCAGAAAATCCTGTGATTATAAAAATTAATACAAACAAAAGCATTCACGTAACAAACAATTATATTACCAAACGAAATGCAAAATCAACTTCAGGAAGAGCATTAAATAACCTAAAAGAGCAATATAAATTGTTAACTAGTAATCCTATTGAAATTCAAAAGACTGATAGCACATTTTCTGTAATAATTCCTATAATTCATACATTAGAACAGTGATAAAAATTCTCATTATTGAAGACGAAATCCCTGCAAGAAAGAAACTAAAAAGATTTCTAGATGCATTAGAAACCAATACCGAAGTGGTAGTAGAGATTGATACTGTAGAAACAGCAATTGATTTCCTTAATAACTCTAGCGTAGATCTAATATTTTCAGATATTGAATTATTAGATGGCAATGCTTTTGAAATCTACAAGCAGGTACAAGTTTCTTGCCCAATTATTTTCACTACAGCTTATGATCAATTTTTGATGGATGCTTTTGAAAGCAATGGAATAGCTTATTTATTAAAACCATTTTCCCTAGAACGTTTTCAATTAGCTTGGAATAAGTTTCTTTTATTTAAAAATTCATCTTCCAATGAAAATCAACAACTGAACAATCTTACAAAACTTATTCAACAGAACTTCGAAAAAAAGACTTATAAAAAACGGTTTTCCATTAGTACGCATCAGGGAATTTACTTTTTAGACACGGAAAACATTACTTTCTTTGAAGCCAGTGAGAGTGTTATTTTTGCGTTTGATATAACAGGAAAGAAACATTTATTAAACAAATCCACTTTAAACGAGATAGAAAGACAGCTTAGTCCAGAGTGTTTTTTTAGAATCAATCGCAGTACACTTATAAGCAAACGACACGTAGAAAAAATAGAACGGTACTCCAAAAATATCTTAGCCATAAAAATTAAAGCTGGCAAAAACTATCTTAAAACTAGTCAAAGCAATACAGCTTCTTTTCGAGAATGGATTGAAAAGTAAAAGTGATTACACCATCTAGCAGACAAGCCTACCTATGTCGGTAGACAGGTCCGCCTATGCAGGCGGGCATACGTCACGCTCGTACTAAAGCAATTCAATCTAGTCACTTTATACATAGTGATAACCGTAACCAATATTGGTAAACGGAGATTCATAATTCTACTAGAAAATTTTGCAGAAACCTATACCGTCTCCAAACACCTTGGTCATCTCGAAATTAGAACTACGGAAACCTATGCCAAAATCATCGACAAGAAAACGAAGGAAGCTACGAACTTACTTCTCAAATTGAATTTGGATTTGTTGTAACCCTCTGTTAGACGATCATTCGATAGATATTCTATTGAAAATATCATATATTAGTTACTCTTAAAAAATAGAGGTTTAATAACTTGTTATTACATATAATCATTGTGGTTCATTTGATCAAACCCATAAAAAAATATATTACAGAATTTAACAGGAGTAAAATTTCCAACCAGCCTAAAATATGGACACCACAGAAGATTTTAAACAATTTGAAAACCTAGAAGAAGAACAATTACCTGTTGCCAAACATAAATTACATGATTGGACCCATTTTGCAGGACTATATGCTGCTGAGCATGTAGCGGCAACGGAATTTGTCATCGGGGCTACCTTCGTCGCGCTGGGAGCCAAGACCATGGATATTATTCTTGGTCTTTTGATTGGTAATATTCTCGCCGTATTGAGCTGGCGATTTATCACCTCCCCTATTGCAGTTGATACGCGCTTGAGCCTCTATACCTATCTAAATAAGATTGCCGGAGATTCCATGACCCAATTGTACAACTGGGCTAATGTCATCATATTTTCTGTGATTTCGGCGGCGATGATAACGGTCTCGGCGACCGCTGTTCGTTTTGCCTTTGATATTCCTGCGCAACTCAATTGGTATCCGACCAATGCCTGGTTTATATTGATTGTTATAGCCGTGGGCATCGTTGTGGTTTCCATTGCGCTCTATGGATTTAATGCCGTTTCCGAATTCTCGGGTATTTGTGCGCCTTGGCTTTTTGTGATGTTTACGAGTGGTGCCATGGTGCTCCTCCCCGCTTTGTCTTTAGCTGTTTTGGATAAAACTTTACCCTCTGGATGGGCCGATTTTATAACCTTGGGCGACCAATCCATTTGGACGGGCATCAACAGCGACGGCGACTCCGGAATCGGATTGGTCGAAGTCATCGGCTTCGGTTGGGCCGCTAATACCATTACACATTTCGGATTGATTGATATGGCCCTCCTCCGTTTTGCAAAAAAGAAGAACTACGGATATGCCACCAGTACCGGTATGATGTTCGGTCACTATGTCGCATGGATCGCTGCCGGAATTATGGGTGCCGGTGCTGCCGCTATTTTAGGAAAATCCATCGTAGAATTAGATCCAGGCGATGTGGCGTATTACGCCCTCGGTTGGTCAGGATTTGTGATTGTTATTGTTGCCGGTTGGACAACCGCCATTACGAATTTATATAGAGCAGGATTGGCCGCACAGGCGATTTTCTTTAACCATTCCCGAAAGCTAACGACTATCGTAGTCGGAGTAGTAACTGTAGTCATTGCCTGTTTCCCCTTTGTTTTTTCGCAGATTCTGCCACTACTCACCTATGCAGGGCTATTGGTGGTTCCCGTAGGCGCGATTGTGTTTGCCGAACATCAGATTTTTCCACGTATCGGCTTTACACGCTATTGGTCTTCGTATCGCAAGTTGACCTTTAGTTTGCCTGCCGTTGCGTCTTGGGCCTTAGGCTTGGTCTTCGGTTTTGGACTGAATGCCATTGATGTGATTTCTTTCTATTATCTCTTTATCCCGACATGGTTTTTTACCATCATTGTGTATACACTGCTCGCGTCTAAGTATGGGGCGAAAGAAAAGTATGTAGCGGAAGTGAAAGAAGAAGAGGTTCGTAATGAAACTATTGAACGCTTTCAAGAGCAACAAGCAAAAGAGGAAGTAGTTATTCCGAAGGATGTTTCTATGTTCTCGAAGGGATTAAAATTTATTGCGATTGTCGCTTTGGTCGCCACCTTGGTGTTAGCTAGTAATGTCATGTTCGGAAGTGCATCAGAAACGGACTATCTCGAAAATCGAGAACTCTTTTATACCTACGCTTTTATTTGTACCATCATTTATTTCGTACTCGCCTATTGGGCGTTGAAACGAGGAAAATCTAAAAAAGAAGTAATCTAATGGAAAACCCAATACAACTCAATCAAGAAAATTTAGCGCAAATCGGAAGCCGTATACCCGTGCCGAACTATAATCGGACTTCGGATACAGCGGACATCGTACATATCGGCGTAGGAGGATTCCACCGATCTCATTTAGCATATTACGTAAACGAGCTCAAAAAAGGCGGTGCGGCCTCCGCACTCTGTGGCATTGGTTTGCGCGAAGCGGATGCCAACCTCCATGAAATTTTTAAAAAACAAGACCACCTGTACACCTTGATGGTCAAACACCCGGACGGAAAAATCGAACCTGAGGTCATTGGGTCCATCGTAGATTTTAAAATGGGCACCACCAACCCCGAACCCGTCATCGCGCAAATGGCGCATGCCGATACTAAAATTGTTTCGCTGACCATCACTGAAGGAGGATATAATTTCAACCCCACCACGGGAGAATTCAATTTTGACAACCCAGACATACAACACGAACTTCAAAACCCTGCGGAACCGAAAACGGTCTACGGTTTTCTAACCGAAGCCTTAAAAAGACGCCGAGCTACAGGCTTGCCTGCTTTTACCATCTTGTCTTGCGACAATATTGAGCACAATGGCGATATGGCGCGTAAGATGTTACTCGCCTTTGCCGAAGTGCAAGACAAGGGGTTGGCGAAATGGATAGCCCAAGAAGTCTGCTTCCCCAATAGTATGGTTGATCGGATTACACCGGTAACAACGAAATCAGATATCGAAACCCTTGCACAAAACTATAGCGTGCAAGATGCTTGGCCCGTTACCTGCGAACCTTTTATACAATGGGTAGTAGAAGATAAATTTTCGAATGGGCGGCCCGCTTTTGAATTGGTTGGCGTACAATTCGTTCCTGATGTGGGGCCTTATGAGAAAATGAAACTACGACTGCTCAATGCCGGACATTCAGTATTGGGGATTTTAGGAGCTCTTCACGGTCACCCCACCATCAATGCCTGCATAGAAGACCAAACCTTCAAAACCTATTTACGGGCCTACCTAGACCAAGAAGCTACACCCATTTTGGGAAACATTGAAGGCATTGATTTGGAAGACTACAAAGACAGTCTATTAGAGCGTTTTGCCAACCCGAATATCAAAGACAGTGTCAGCCGTATTTGTTCGGAAAGCTCCGCCAAATTGCCAAAATTTTTAATTGCTACTATACATGATAATTTAGCTACTGGTGGCAGTATCAAGTTTGCAACCTTAATCATTGCTGCCTGGTGTTATTATAGTGATAAAGGAAAGGATAGACTAGGGCATCCAATCGAAATTATCGATGCCATGAGCACCGAACTACATCAAGTGGCCAAACAAACTACAACCGACCCTTTAGCCTTTATAAGACAAGAATCTCTATTTGGTAATCTTATTAAAAATGAGCGATTTACAAAGTTATATACAGAGGCAGTTCAGAAAATATATGAGGATGCCAATATCAAAAAGTATATGGAGGATATCATTTAAAATTTACAATTGAGATTATTAAAAGCGAAAAAATAAACAAATAAAAAACGCATCACAATCGATTGGATGGCTCCGCCATCTAATGACGGAGTGCACCCCTCAAATGCCATAGCATTCACGAATACCTTTTTCCAAAAATAAGTTTCCAAACGTATAGGTCACATTAAAATTAAACCTATGTCAAAATCATCGACAAGAAAATGAAGGAAGCTGCGAACTTAATTCTCAAATTGAATTTGGACTTTGTAGGCGTGGTTTAGAGGTACAGTGGATATCTTAATTTAATATTACTTATATTAGATACATATAATGTAGCTATCAGGTAACTCGTTACTATTTCCTTACATTGTACCCATTCAAAACGAAATTATGAGAATGCTATTGAATAAGTTTAAAACGCTAACATTCTCAATTTTGTTTATAGTAATGGTCACCAGTTGTAATACAAAAGACAAGAACAAAGCGACTATTAAAAACTCACAAAAGGCTCCTTCTCAAAACGTCATTTCAGCCGTAATTGATTCTATTAATTCAGAAATAAATAATGGAGATTATGGATTAATTGACCGCTTTATGGTCATACAAAATGACGAGTTGCTGGCAGATTATAAATATGAACAGGACTATGAAGCCATTGTTCAAAAATATGACACTACCAATCATCAATACAATTTTAACAGTACAGATTGGCATCCATACTACAAGCAAACTGAATTGCACACACTTCAGTCTGTTACCAAAAGTATTACATCAATCCTTTTTGGTATTGCGCTGGATTTGAATGAGGATTATAATGTTGACAACAAAGCACTGCCTTTGCTGAATGGTTATGACATTGACTTTCGGGATAAACGAAAACAAAATATATCCATTGAAGATTTATTAACTATGAGAAGTGGATTACAATGGAATGAAGAGACTGATCATAATGATACTACAAATGACTGTTTTAGGCTGGAATCAAGTGACAACTGGATAGAATATGTATTGAGTAAACCTATGGATACCATACCAGGAACAAGATTCGTGTATAATGGCGGCGGAACTGTGCTTTTAGGTAAAATAATTAGAACTATTACAGGCAAACGAATTGACGATTGGGCAGAAGAAAAATTATTTGAGCCACTCGGCATTACAGAATACTATTGGAAAGAAACGCCTGATGGAGAAATTGATACAGAGGGTGGTTTATATCTTAAGGCAGAAGACTTGGCTAAAATTGGTTTATTATTTTTGAACAAAGGGAAATGGAACGGCAAGCAAATTGTATCTGAAAGTTGGGTCACAACATCCACAAGGCATTTACTTAAAAATGTAAAACCTCAATGGCGAAGTGTTACGGGATATGGTTATCAATGGTGGATTCCTGAATATACGGATAATGGCAAAACCAATATTTACTCCGCCAACGGATATGGAGGTCAGTATTTAATGATAGCAGTAGAACATAATTTAATAATTCTCTTTAATGGTTGGAATATAAATGATGAGCCAGAAAAGTCAACTTATAGTGCTTTGCAAGACAGAATAATCCCAGCACTTAAGAATAAATAACTGGGTACAATAAAAGTAACCGTTCCACAAGACCATAAATTTACGAGAACCGTACTCTTTAAGCCCTTTTCAGGGCGTTCTTATTTTGTCTATAGGCTTCCCAAAAAAATCAGACTATTTAATATTCAAAAGATTTCACATGGCTAACAGCATTTCTCAAAAAAATGAGATATAATAATGTACATGTCTCTCCTATAAATAACCTAATCTGCCCTTTTTCTACCTCCAAATCTCCAATCCCCTCGCTTTCAATTGTTAATAACTCTGTTTTCAACCCTAAAATTACCATCATAACTACAATGCAGATCGGTGTATTTTAATTTTCTATGATATCATATAATACCAAATGATATTGCTTATTATATTAGGTTACATCAATTAACACAACATCCTATACACCAATTAGTTGTGGATAACTAATTGTATTTCTCATGGCTTTCAGCCCACCTATTCCCTACTTTTATTTTAACAAACCTATAGAAGGTAAACAAAAGCGCTTTTGTTCATTTCTAAATCTTAAAAGAGAAACAAATGGACACTATTTTAATTTTTGATCGCTTAGATCGTTTGGAAAAACTGTTAACCGCCCATAAAGAGGTGTTAACTTTTGAGGAAACCTGTGACTACACCGGAATATCGAGAAGCTATCTTTACAAACTGACTTCCTCCGGGACTATCCCCCACTCCAAGCCCAACGGAAAAATGATTTTCTTTGAAAAAAGAAAGCTGAACAATTGGCTCCTACAGAACAGTAGAAAATCCAAGGCCGATATCGAAAACGAGGCCCTAAGACACACTCTAAAAAATAGGCGGCCATGATTGTCGGCGAACATCGGGGTCAACTCTACAAGGTAGAGGATGCCAAGAAAAAGACGATCTACGATTATACCATTGAATACTTGGAAGGGAAGTACGATATTATGTACAATGAGATATCCTATGATTTCCAGATATCGTTCAAAAAACGAGCTCAATGGTCTTATCTGAACCTCAATTCCCTGATTATTGAACTTGCCAAAGCTGGTGTCGATATCAGTACTGGGAAACTAGAAATCCTGATCCGGTCAGAACTCATTCCTATGGGCAACAACCCCCATATACGTCAGAAATTCTTTGACAAGGATACGATAGATATTTGGCTATTGGGGGAACCCGATGTTTCGGATGAAACCTTGGAGGAGCAATTTAATAGGTCCTTGTTGAGGAACAGGAAATAATTGAATCCTATGGCTACGGAAAAATTAGATAGAAATTTTAAAGGAATCTGGATTCCGAAATCGATCTACTTGAACTCTGAGGTGAACTGGTATGCAAAAATTTTATTCCTGGAGATACACAGCTTTACCGAAAATGATAAGGAATGCTATATGTCCAACAAGCACATTGCATCTTTTCTGCATATTTCAGAACGGCAAGTCTCTAGGTACGTAACCGAACTAAAGAAATTGGGATGGATAGAAGAAACGGCCTTTGACGGTAGGAAGCGCTATCTGAAAAGTTTGTTGCGTTTCAACGTTTATAATAGCAAGGCTGACAGGACAAAAGCGTCGGAACAGCGTAGACAGTATAGTCCAGGCAGCATAGATAAAAATGTCTACCATAATAAACCAGTAACAAAACAAAGGATAAAACAATTTACCTTTTTAAAAGAAGAAAAAGAAAATAGAAGTCCAATCTTAGAATAGACGATATGGAAAAGGGATGGCTAAATCAAATTTCGGAACATCAAACAGTGCGCAAACAGCTTTGCAACCCAGAGCTTTTTAAAAAAGTTTTTTTTAAGTCGGCAGTAGAGTTTTACGCCCCTTTGGAGATCAATTTCGAGGTAGACGCTACAAATAAGAACTTCTTAAGGCATTTCTGTAAGTATTGGAATGGTGACCCCCAATTCGAAATTTTGGAGAACATATCGCTTAAAAAAGGGTTGTTGGTTTTTGGTTCTTACGGAACCGGCAAGACATCGAGCTTTAAGATCATCCAGAACATGTCTCAACAATATCGAATTCCAGAATTGTGGTTTCCCATCATTGCAGCGCAAGAGGTAGTAGCGAAATATAATGCCGTAAGAAACAAGGACGAGATTATAGAATATTATTCTAAGGGGACTTTTCTCTTCGATGACCTAGGTACTGAAACGGTGGGAAACAATGTATACCAATACGGAAAGGAAGAAGTATTTGTCAGGATACTTTTAAACCGCTATCGGAACTTTGAAAGTTTGGGGACAAAGACCCACATAACGACCAACTTGAGTTTTGCTCAAATAGAGAACCGCTACGGAACACAGATTTCAGATCGGTTTATAAGAATGTTCAATCAGTTAAAGTTGGATGGCCCTAGCCGAAGAAAATAGCTTGAGAAAGAAAAGGAAAATTCAATAGGATTAATGTTTTCGTTCTAACAAAGGTATTCTTAACCGAGATGAAACAAAAACAATGGTATAGCAAGAGGGTAACGGGCAGAGCCGCGTTACGTATTTATTTAAATCGCCAACACGATGATTACTAGGTGGTTATAAAAATAATGTTTTTTTTCCAATTTTATAAATTTGCGACAAACACCCTGTAAACCCCAACCTTTTAGGAAGAATTTGCGACAAAACAGAAAATTATGAAGTCATTTCAAAGTATACGCTTTAAGAAAGAAACAGTCAAGGATTTCCAAACCTTTTCGAGGAAGTTTTTTAAGACGCATACGGAGGCGCTACAGGCTATGCTGGACTTTTTCCTCTATAACGAGATTTCCCCAAAGGAATCCCTTGGACCCAATGGGAGGACCATAACTAACCTGATCAAAAAAAGGTTTAATGCGATGGCGGCCATGATGAAAAATATTGAAAAACAAGGGATACTCCCAACCAAGACCATGCTAGAACTTTTATTTGAGCACTCGCCCAAAAAGAAACAAGAACAAGCTCCATTGTTACTGTACGGTCAGGATACTGATCCGGAAAGGGATATGTTTTTTAAAAAGGTGGAGCAGGCCCTTATTATGGAAAAGGAAAATACCAACCTTAAACGAGACCTAAGGCAAAACAGGGTGGAGTTTTATTTAGTGCTCAAAAAGTTACACCTGGTAAAGAGCAGTTTTGGGAAACCTAGATTACAATTGGATATGACCCTTGCAGATTTTGAAAGGCTTAAAATGAAAATAGAAAAAGAATTGCACTAGTATAACGTTATTGGATGATTCGAAAAACGAATCCAGTCCCTGCGGAAGTTGAAAAACCTGTGGATTTTTAAACCTCCTCAGGATCGCTCATAAAAGCATGGAGCGTAGAAAAACACCCCATGCCTTTATCTTTGCCAGCGCACAATTAATTGCCATGGATAAAATGAAAAACCTCTCCAATTTACTTAAGCAAGTGCGCCCTACTCGATTTTTTCTTGTCGTTTATCTTTCCGAACACGACAAAAATCGAAAAGGATCCATGCGCAAAGTTCTTGGGTAAGATTTGGGGGGTTAAGATAGGTGATAACATTTATTGGAAATAAATATCCATAAATGTAATGTACTTTAGACCTCAATAAGTTCGGAGTGATATTTTAAATTTATCAGCTTCTTTATATTTTAATAATCTACATAATTATCCATTAGTTCTGTAGTGTTTTTATTTAAAACCACGACATATTTGGAAGTCTTCCTTGAATAAATTTTACAACCTGTGTAAAATTCGCATTTTGTAAGGCCCTGATAATATTCTCTTAATTGAAATTGTTCCCACTCATTAAAAAATAACATTGATATTTGAATACATATACTTACTATATATTATGATAAAGGTTTAATGGAAACCGATTTCTCTAATCTAAACTTGAAAGTATAGATTTTCCCTAAGAATATTTCTAATTTTTCCTTTTAGTTTTCAAAGACTTCTTTCTCTTTAAAAAGTACATTTTAAAACCAGTTATATACAGCGTTATCGGCACCAACCCAGAAATGAAGACCAAAAGCCTTCCATATATCCCAGCAATTTCTCCAGTGTGAATTGGATAAAATTGGGCTGTAATCTTATTGCTATTTAGATCGGTGTGAAATTGAGTTAAACTTAATACTTCGTCGGTTTTAGTTATTTTTAATTCTTTGCTTCTTCTAAATCCTGGTTCTATAAAACGATCTTGGATATATCTAAAGTGAAAATCCTTATTATTTTTACTAGGGAAATAAATAGCTCTTAAAGCATAAATAGAGTCAGGTTTCCTTATCAACTCGGTAAACTTAGGCTGTATATCAGAATTGTTGCTTTGTGTCCTCTTGGGACTATCTAGTAGGGTGAAGGCAGCCTTGTAATAACTATTATAAGTAAAATACGCACCCGAAAAGGCAATTAAGGCTAGTGGAATAAAAAAGCTAGCTCCCAGTACTTTATGTAGGTCATAATTAAGTTTCTTTTTCTTGGCTTTCCATTTTATTATAAAGCCCCTTTTTAAATTGTTTCCATAGGCTTTCCACCATATATAGATCCCGGTACACAATATGGATAAAAGAAAAATAATGGTACTACTACCCATTATATATTTGCCAATTTTTGGAATACCCAGAGTACGGTGAATATTTAATAAATCTTCAAAAAACTGTATCGAGACTGATTTTGTACCTAGATAGCTTGCGGTCCGTGGATGGTGGTAATGCGTTTCCCCGTTTTCAAAGATTAAGGATACGGTCTGTTGTTCTCTATAAGGCAGATTAATTCTTATTAAACTATCCTTATGCCTTTTCATTAAATAAGAGGCCGTTTGTAACAATGTTTCTTCAGATATGGTATCTATCTCCGAAACTGTTAATAATTTTGGGTTAAGTGCGGAAGATAATTCCGGTTGCCATACATAAAGCGACCCTGTTAGCCCTGAAATAGAAGCTATCAGGCCGCAGCTTATGCCTAACCAAAGGTGGATTTTCTTAATCGTCCTATTAAAATGTAACAATTGGTTCAATTATTTTTAAAACTTGTACTGTAAGCTCAGCTTGGCATTGGTGCCTTCTCCTGCCCCGGTAAAGGTCGTTAATGGCGACGCCCATTGCGACCTTGCAGGTAGATAATATTCATTCAGTAAATTATTAATTCCAAGGGAAACAGAAATATTAGACTGTAATTGATAGGCCATGGAAAGATTTACCAACGTGTATCCGTTGACGGGGAATTCGGTATGCCTATAAGCCCAATTATCATTGGCATCCAAGAAGGGATCAAATCGATTTCTATCACCTAAATTTGTCAGTCTCAACGAAGTATTTAATTTCTCCGTGGGCTTCCACGAAACATAGGCAGTCAATTTAGGTGCAGAAATTACATCGCCCCCTAAAAATGAAAGATTGTTTGGATCACCAATCTGATGTTTTACTCCTTCTACATAAGAGTAGGAGGTCCCAATTTGCCACCTGTTGTCCAAACTTGTAAAATCTACTGAGATTTCACCTCCATAAATTTGTTGTGGTTGTTTTGAAGGTACAAAAGTGTTGATCTCATCTACAAAAACCACCCCTGTTCCTAAATTCGATGTACTGTAGTACCCAACAGCTTCTAACTGAATATTTGAGAACTTGGACATAAAACCAAATTCATAATTATTGGTTACTGCCGGTTCTAATTGAATGTCGTTAATATTGCTCGCAACCGCAGAACGTAGAACAGAACCAAGATCAGCGATGGAGAAACCTTGAGAATAACTTATATACGGAATAAATTCTTGGTGCTCTATAAA
The DNA here is from genome assembly GCF_000424985.1 of Arenibacter latericius DSM 15913. Lineage (GTDB taxonomy): Bacteria > Bacteroidota > Bacteroidia > Flavobacteriales > Flavobacteriaceae > Arenibacter > Arenibacter latericius. Next base: position 2,030 of record NZ_AUKX01000063.1, on the reverse strand, counting down.
CCGTACCCCAAGATTAAAGGCTAGGTTATTAAAAGCAAGCTTTCCGCCTTCCACGGCCACGGACGGATTGTAATTTCCGTCTCCCTTGGGAGAATAGGGAAGGGTGTTGTAGTCCACGATATCCATATTCATATCATCGTATCGCAAACCACCTTTTACAACCCATTGATTGTTAAACTTAAATGTTGCCTGCGCATATGGGGCCCAGTTAATCAACTCTATATTGGGGACCCAAAGCCTGCCATCTAAAAGTCCCTGATTGGTTTTATCTTTTAGTAGGTCTAACCCATAGGTTAAAGAAACATCAATAGCATTGTAGGAGCCAAATTTAGTATTAAAAGTAGGTCTTAACCCATATTTTTCCGCATTGATGACTGATTGCCCCCCATTTTCAAATTTGTCCGAATAAAAAAAGATGTTTTCGGTACTTTGGTAATATAGGTCGGTCTCAAAATTGGTAGTACCGTTAAATATATTGTTCAAATTATAGGTTAATTGTCCATTTATAAGAGTAGATCCCGTTGGTTCTTCGCCGGAGATAACACCTTTTATTCCATAACCCGCTTTTATTTGATAATCGCCTGCTTCGTTAAATACCTGTACCTCGCCAGGAACTGGAATAAATGGGGTATCGTGGACAGATTTGTAAATACTACCACCAATGGACAGTTTCTGATTTTCGCCAAGAAGGTATTCCAATTTCCCAAAGGCACTGTAAATATCGGTATTGTCAAAACCATAGGTGGGGAGTAGTGGTACGCCATCTGCATCGTATTTATTACCAGTCTGCTCCAAACTACCGCTAATATAATATCTGAATTTATTTAGGTTACCTTTTAGGGATTGATATACTCCCCAACCCATGGCATCTTTAGATTTTGCCAAGTTGCTAGTTCCCCAAACATTGGTGGTGCCTTCCAGCCTTTTGTTAGAGGTCGGGTTTTTGGTAATGTAATTTATAAAACCACCATTTCCACCATTTCCAAAAATGGAAGTAGCCCCTTTAATAACTTCTACCCTACTAATATCATTTGGATTTATCGATTTTATCCCCAATTGTCCATTTCTAAGTGGAGTAGATTGTGGAATGCCATCTACCATTACTAAAAGTGATCTTCCGCGCAGGGTTTGGCCCCAATTTGAAAAAGTGCCTGTAGAAATAGCTAGACCAGGAACGGTAAACTCCAGAATGTCGCTAATATTGGTAGTGACTTGTGAAAATTCTTCCAATTTCACCTGCCCAACAACGGATACGGAAGCAGGAATTTCGGAGAGGTATTCTGAATGCCTACTTGCGGAAACAACCACCTCGTCTAGATTGCTGATATCTTCTTTTAGGATAATATTTAACAGCTGATCAGTATTGGATTCTAGACGAACATTTTGAGTTTGACTTTCGTATCCCAGCATACGGATTTTTAATTTGTAACTACCTTGAGGAATAGTTTCCAAATGGTAATTCCCATTAAAATCAGTCATTGTACCCAGTTCAAGCTCCTCAAGATAAAGGGTGGCCCCGGTAATGGGTTGGTTAGATTCATCTGTTATTTTCCCCTGTAAATCTGCTTGCGAAAGTACAGTTAGGGACATCAATAAGGCAGCAGCCAATGTAATAAATTTCATCTATTCTTATTTAGATTGATTAAAAATAGATGCAAATATAGAGTCCAGATATTATTTCACCAAGGTTTTTTATTTATAACCTGAGTTCGACGTAAGAATTTCGATTATTATTGGGTTTTTACACCATAGAAAAAGCGGAAATTTAGTATATTTAAGTGTCTAAAAATCAAATATTTAACTAAATTATCCGCCATGATTTCCAATGATAAAATTACTGAAATTTTCTTCAATATTGATGAGTTTTCTAAGGTTTTTGAGCCTGCTCTAAGACAAAACCTTCTAACACAGGGCAAAAAGACTAGAAATAGACCCGGTAGGATGTCCAGTAGCGAGGTGATGACCATTTCAGTTATCTATCACGTGAGCGGCTTTAAAAACTTTAAGCATTTTTATATTTTTTATGTACA
>NZ_AUKX01000062.1 GCF_000424985.1 Arenibacter latericius DSM 15913 | reverse complement strand
AAAGACAGAAGAAAGAAAAAATCTACCACTACTTTTAATCAGGATATAGATCAAACCATCTTCAATGCCGATAACGCTGTGGCTACCGATAGAGACATCCTAGTTAAGGACAGAAGAAAGAAAAAATCTGACCTTGCGTAAAACTCTAAGAATAAAACAGACAAATAAGCCAAGAATAAATCATGTTCTAGGCTTATTTTTTTAACTTGCAAGGTAAATACAGTAAAAGTGTTAAGTAGGATTTTTTTTACGGCTTTGCTATGCTCACTTTGCATCCTTTACGGTTGCAATTATTCCGTTGAGTCCAAAAATAAGCGAGAAAATTCTCAACATACGGATAGCATTCTGTTTTATTTATCCGAATCTAATAGCATCTCTACCACAGAATTTAAAAGGAATTTAGACAAAGCTTATGAAATGGCAATTAAGTCTAAAAACGATTCTCTAAAATTGATCTACTTCAACGAATTGTCTTATAATTACTTTATAGAAAGTGACTCCACAAAATTCCGTAACTCTAATAAATTAGCAATTCAACTTTCTAAAAAAAATAAAGATTCTGCCTCGTTAGCCACCAACCAATGGGATTTAGCATCTTTTTTTGACGATTACGCAGTAGAAGATAGTGCTTATTATTATTACTCTGTTGCTCAAAAGAATTTTAACGCCATTAACGATCAATACCACTCGGCCAGAATGCTATATAATATGGCGCTTATTCAATCTGAGACTAAAGATTATATTGGAAGTGAAATTAATACGGTTAAAGCCATTGAGATTTTTAAACCGTTAAAAAAGTATGAAAATCTCTTTCACTGTTATAGTAATTTAGGTTCTTTAAGTAATGCTCTAAAAGAGTATGAAAGGGCCTTGGAGTATTATGATCAAGCCATATACTATTTAGACAAGGTAGACCCAAACAGTATTGAAAAACTTGGTACTTATAACAATATTGGCGTTGTTTACCAACAAATGTCGCAACACAATAAAGCGATAGAATCGTTTAAAAAAGTGATTGCAGTCAATAACATTAAACAGAAAAATATAAGCTACTATGCTACAGCCATTTCTAATTATGCCCTAAGTCAAAGTGAATTAGGTGATACTATAGGCGTACTAAATAAATTAACCGAAGTACAGAATATACGAGATAGTTTAAATGACATCCGTGGATTAGCCCTCATAAAGTACCAACTTGCAGATTATTATTTAAATCAAGGAGACAGCACAAAAGCCCTAAACATTGCTTTAAGCGGCAAACAAAATGCAATACAAAGCAGTAGCAACCTAAGATTACTGAAGTTACTTGCTCTATTAGGAAGAATTGATCCTAAAAATGCAACTTATTACACTACTGAATATATACAGCTTAACGACAGCCTAATTCACGAAGAACGCACTCTGCAAAATAAGTTTACACGCATACGCTTTGAGACCGACCAATTTATAGAGCAGAATGTGTTGCTAGCCAGGCAAAGACAATTATGGATCGGAGTTGCTATTGGTACTCTAGCTGTGGCTGCACTTCTTATTTTAATGTTTAATCAACTAAGGAAAAATCAAAAATTAAGATTTGAACAAGCCCAACAAAAGGCTAATCAAGAAATCTTCAATCTTCTACTTGCACAAAACACAAAAATGGAGCAGGGTAAGCAACTAGAAAAGAAGCGAGTTTCCGAGGAATTACACGATGGTATTTTAGGGCAAATGTTAGGGATTAGACTTATACTTTCAGGGCTAAATAACAAAACCGATGACACTTCCGTTTTAAAAAGGGCAGAGCTATTAAAAAAGCTACAAGAGTTAGAGGAAGATATACGTACTATTTCTCATGAATTAAGCAGGGCTTCAGAAGAAAAAATTCATAACTTTATTGTTTCCATGAAAGAATTGCTACAAACCGTTGAAGATTCCTCCAAAATGGTTTGTACTTTTAATTATGATGATAGTATAGATTGGGACCAATTAACAGCAAACTTAAAAATTAACATCTACCGTATTGTTCAAGAAAGTCTTCAAAATTGTATAAAGCATGCACAGGCGACTAAAGCAGAGGTAAGCTTTAAACATAATGAAGACCAACTTTTAATTACGATTGCTGATAATGGTATTGGTTTTAATGTAAAGAAAGGAAAAAGAGGGATTGGACTTAAAAATATTAAATCGCGATTAGAAAAACTAAAAGGGGTCTATAGTATAGATAGTAAGATTGGTGAAGGAACCAAAGTTATCATAACCATACCTCTTCAATTAAATAAGCTAACAACTTCTAAATCAGCATAACTTATAACAAACAATCTACTATGAAGACTCTAAGAATACTAGCCATAGATGATCATGAAATGATTACCACTGGGTACAAATACATTCTTGAAGCTGCTGAATTTGAAGATTTTAATATTAAAGTCGAAACCGCTAATACTTTTGAGATAGGTAAGCAAAAAATAGAAGATTCATCTAGATCTTTCAAATACGATTTACTACTCTTAGACATACAGTTAACCGAAACACACTTAGAAGAACCTTATTCTGGTGAAGATTTAGGAATCTTAGCTCGTAAGTTAGTTCCGGAAACCAAAGTGGTTTTTATGTCTTCTTTTAGCGATAATTATAGGATTAATAGCATTTTAAAAAATGTAAATCCGGAGGGGTATATGGTTAAATCTGAAGTCGATCAAAAATCTCTTATCGCCATGGTGAATGGCGTAGTCACCAATCCGCCTTACTATAGTCAGAAAGCATTAGTAGCCATCAGAAAAAAAATCTCCAATGACACTACATTAGACGATAACGACAAAAAAATACTTTACCATGTTTCCATTGGCACAAGAACAAAAGATATGGTAGACCACATTAACCTATCCCTTGCTGGCATTGAGAATAGAAAAAGACAACTTAAGACGCTATTTGGTGTTGAAAAACAAAATGATCTCGCATTAATTACTGAAGCAAAAATTAGAGGATTTTTATAACTACAATTTCCTCTTAAATTTGAACAGTCATTTAGATAACCAATGAAAATTACTTTTGAATTCATTGTTAGTTATCTATTACAAGGATTCAAGACTCTTCTTACACCCGACATTTCACCTAAGATTTCCTTTAATAATTAGTTGGTTTTCAACCAAAACCTTAGTTATTATAAGGTTTTAAGTTTATCAAAAACACTGTATTCGAGTAAATTTGATATTACTATATTAAAATTGCTAATTGGATGTCGACAAAAAAAAATATTCCCCATAACGACCAAAGCGTTAATTATAATACCTTCAACCATATTATTGGGCTGGATATTTTTAAAAGACGTTTAGAAAAAGACTTCTACGCAGAAGTCAGCATCACTAATTATGGTACAAATGACAATACGGCAAACTTATCTATCCAGATTACATGTAATTTAAGTTTATCTGAGACTTTATTTTTCTTGCAGAACCCTATTGCACATCCCTGCACTACTAAACACATTAATTGGAAAAAAACAGCTCCTTTCACTAAAGCCTATTCCGATCTACTAAAAAAAAATACCTCAATAATAGATATTGGTGAACTAAGCGTAATTTTTACGGACACGACAATTTTTATCAGTAAGATTTACTACCAAAGCATACCTCAACAATTGGAGGAAATTGCAACTACACTTTGTCAGCATCATATCTATTACACTAAAGGTTTGTCGGAAATCCCTTATGAAATATTCATTCCGGTGTTTGAAGTAGATAACTTGAGGCCTGACACCTGCCCTATTCATCATCCTTTAATAGAGAAGAACAGAGCTGAGGAAGATTATTTCACCTATTGGGGCGTTTATAATGAATTCTGCATAGACGCTAAAATTTACAGCTTACAAGCTCAAGATACTATAAAAGGAGATATTCAAATTCTTAACTAAAACGTCAATTACGATTGGGTAACAATAAAAAAACCAACACCTGTTAGGATGTTGGTTTTTTAGGTATGTTATACTTATTCCCTAGGCAGGAAACAACTCTCTCTCATTCATCAAAGCATTTACCTTCTCCTTTACAGATTGGATAACAGCTTCATCTTCCGGATTCATCAATACTTCATCTATAAGCTCAACGATAACAGGCATATGTTCTTCTTTTAACCCTCTTGTGGTAATCGCAGCAGTACCGATACGTATTCCTGACGTTACAAAAGGTGATTTATCATCAAAAGGCACCATGTTTTTATTAACTGTGATATCGGCCTTAACAAGAGTATTCTCAGCATCCTTACCAGTAATATTTTTACTTCTAAGGTCTATCAACATCATGTGGTTATCTGTACCACCAGAAATAATCTTATAACCTTTTTCAACAAAGGCATTTGCCATAGCTGCAGCATTCTTCTTCACTTGCAACATATAGTGCAAGAAGTCGTCCGTTAGCGCCTCTGCAAAAGCCACAGCTTTTGCAGAGATAATGTGCATTAAAGGTCCGCCTTGGTTTCCTGGGAAAACAGCTAGATCTAGTAATGACGACATTTTTCTTAAATTACCGTTCTTTAGTTTAATTCCGAATGGGTTATCAAAATCCTCGCCCATTAATATTAATCCACCTCTAGGACCACGCAATGTTTTATGGGTAGTAGTAGTTACAATATGACAGTGTGGAATTGGATCATTAAGAATCCCCTTGGCAATTAATCCCGCTGGATGGGATATATCTGCCAATAGAAGAGCTCCAACGCTATCCGCAATTTCTCTGAATCTTTTAAAATCCATATCTCTAGAGTAAGCAGAGGCCCCAGCAATTATCATTTTTGGTTTCTCCTTAGTAGCGATAGCCTGGATTTTATCATAATTCAACATTCCAGTCTCTTCATCTACACCATAAAAAACAGGATTATACAATCTACCTGAGAAATTCACGGGAGAACCATGTGTCAAGTGCCCTCCATGAGACAAATCGAAACCAAGAATAGTATCTCCTGGCTGTAAACAAGCGTGAAAAACAGAGGCATTAGCCTGAGAACCAGAATGTGGTTGCACATTAGCATAAACTGCTCCAAACAATTCCTTTGCCCTATCTATAGCAATTTGTTCAACCTCATCAACTACCTCACAACCACCATAGTAGCGCTTTCCTGGGTAGCCCTCCGCGTATTTATTGGTTAGCACAGATCCTGCCGCTTCCATTACTTGTGGACTTACAAAGTTCTCGGATGCAATAAGCTCTATCCCATCAATTTGGCGTTCCCTTTCCTCCTCTATTAGTTCAAAAATTAAATTATCCCGTTGCATACTGTTAAAGTTTCATTTAAATAAGGTGCAAAAATACACATTGCCGACCGGTTATTGGAAGAAAACAATATATTTGATAGAGATATTTATCAAATAACAGTTAATAACCTTACAAATGCCAATAAAAACCAACCACCCAGCAAAAAGAACTTGGCTTCCAGTAACTGCCACTTCTGATTTTCCCATTCAAAACATACCCTTTGGTGTCTTTCTTACTAGAGATGATATTATAACAATTGGAACAAGAATAGGAGACTATGCTATTGACTTAGGTGCATTACACCAATTGGGATACTTTAACGGTATACCTTTAACTGAGGATATCTTTTTACAAGATACTTTAAACGATTTTATATCGGACGGAAAGAAAACATGGCGTTTGGTAAGAAATAGAATCGGTGAAATATTTGATATCGACAACAACACCTTACAGAATAATGAAGACCATAAAAATATAGTTCTCTTTACCTTAGACGAGATAGAAATGCAACTTCCAGTACATATTGGAGATTATACTGATTTTTATTCTAGCAAGGAACACGCTACCAATGTGGGCACCATGTTTAGGGATCCTGAAAATGCATTACTTCCAAACTGGCTCCACATGCCAATTGGTTACCATGGTAGAAGCTCTAGCATTGTTCCTAGTGGCACGGCTATAAGAAGACCAATGGGCCAAACCCTTCCAAAGGGAGCAGAGGACCCCGTATTTGGACCTTCTAAATTGGTTGATTTTGAATTAGAAATGGCTTTTATAACCACTGACGCCAATGTTTTAGGAGAACCACTCGCAATAGAAGATGCTGAAAACCACATTTTTGGGATGGTTCTTTTTAATGATTGGAGTGCCCGTGATATTCAAAAATGGGAGTATGTACCATTAGGTCCTTTTTTATCTAAAAGTTTTGCCTCCTCTATTTCACCATGGATTGTTACTATGGACGCCTTGGAACCCTTTAGAGTGGCCAGCCCAGAACAATCTCCTAAACCCCTACCCTACCTAAGGCAAACTGGAAAAAAGGGTATTGATATTAATCTTGAAGCCTATATAACTCCAGAAAATGGCACCAAAACCATAGTCACCAAAACTAATTTTAAATATATGTATTGGTCCATGGCACAACAATTAACACATCATACCATAAATGGATGCAAGGTTAATAGTGGTGATATGATGGCAAGTGGAACAATTTCTGGTCCAAGCCCAGATAGCTACGGATCTATGTTAGAGCTTACTTGGCGTGGAGAAAAACCATTAAAGTTAGCCGATGGATCTACAAGGAAATTTATTGAAGATAATGATACCGTCACTTTTACAGGATACTGCGAAAGAGAAAATGTCCGTATAGGATTTGGAGAAGTAACAACTAAACTACTACCAACCTTTCAGGCAAAGAAGAAATAAGGAGGTCTTAGTACTATTTTCTTCTCTCAGACGTTTCATTATTTAACTACTACAGTAATTATAATAAATCGTAACTACCAATACCAGACCTATTAATCTTATGAGAAGAGTTATACTAGTTCCTTTGTTAATGCTATTCATTATCTCTTGTAGCGGGGTAAAACAAACTCAAGAAGAAATAAATCTTGGTAATTATAAATCGGCTATCACCACTGCATTAAGGAACGTTGCCGAAAATAAATCTAAAAAAGGAAATCAACCCTACATAATCCTATTAGAAGAGGCTTTTAAAAAGAACGTTGATAGAGAGTTACAGCATATCGCTTTTTTAAAGAAAGACAATAATCCAGCCAACCTAGAAGCTATTTTTAACGCATATCTAGAGCTAAAAGATGTACAGGAAAAAATAAAGCCATTATTACCATTACAAATTTTTGAGGAAAAATGTCAGGCTAAATTTGCATTTAAAAACTATGATAATGAGATTATTAGTACCAAAAATAAGTTATCTAACTACTTGTATAAAAATGCCTCCACTCTTTTAGAAACAGCAACGTCTAAAAAAGACTATAGAAAATCTTATGATGACTTTGCGTATCTAGATAAAATAAACCCAAACTACAAGGATGTAAATCAAAAAATACAAGAGGCTTATTCAAAGGGAAGAAATTATGTAAATGTGGTATTAATCAATGATTCCGAACAGATTATCCCAAAAAAATTAGAACTAGATCTATTAAATTTTGACACCTACGGTCTATATGATAAATGGACCGTTTACCATTCTAATTCGCAGGAAAACATCTCTTACGATTATGAAATGGAACTGGCCTTTACGGATATTAATATTAGTCCAGAACAGTTAACAGAAAGACAACTACAACGGGAAAAGCAAATTAAAGATGGCTATAGATATGCCGTTAATAGCGACGGAAACGTAGTTAAGGACAGCCTCGGAAATAAAATAAAAATAGACAAGTTAAAAACGGTAAAGTGCGATTTTTATCAATTCACACAGTACAAAAGTGTACAATTAAGGGGAAACATACGCTTTATAGATCTCCAAACACAACAGCAGTTAAATTCGTATCCACTTATAAGCGAATTTGTGTTTAATCATCAGTATGCCACACATGAAGGTGATATAAGGGCTTTGGAAGAGAAATTACTTCCTTTGTTAAAACAGTCTTCAGCCTCTTTCCCATCTAATGAACAAATGGTATATGATGCCGGAGAAGATATTAAGAAAAATCTAAAAGCAATTCTTAATAGACATCGATTCCACTAACTGTAAACTACCTCGGGGTAGGCCCACAAGGCTTTAAAAGTAAAATAACGTATTGATTTCGAGGCCCGCCTGAAATATTCGGGCAAGCCAGCCTAGGAGCATTTAAATCTCGATTATCGAGTAAAATACGCCGTTAGCACAAATCAAAATCTCTACTCCTAACCGCAAGTTAAGAGACGAGCTATAAACACTCTTCTAGATTTAATTGTGATATACCACTGTGTGAGTCATGAGCCACCACTACCCCATTCTTAATTATTAAGAGTTGAGGCGATTCATGCATTATTTGAAATTTATGCGCAACCTCATTAGAGATTTCTCGATAACTATGTAAATCCAGATAATATAGATCCACTTGATCACTGTCTAAAGCGTACCCTTCATTAAATCTATTCATCACCATCCTACTTATTCCGCAGGTAGTAGAATGCTTAAAAATAATTTGGGGTTTCTGTGTCGACTTTTCCTCTATCTCGGAAAGTTGATCCATAGAAGCTAGTGGTATCCATGGCACATTTTTAACTTCTTTTTTACCCTTCCCTGAATTATTATCCTTTCCAAACAACCTGTTTAATATTCCCATTTTGTAATTTTATGCTTAGGTCTAACATAAGCAATTTCCCTTACAGTATGACGTTATGTCGTTTTTATCCGTGGACAAAATGACATTTTGTCTCTAGTACAATATGGTAAGGTTATTGCCTTAGAATCATCAAAAGTAAACAATAACAAGACATAAAAATAACTATATGAATTTTAATAATTTCACCATTAAATCTCAAGAGGCCGTACAGCATGCGCAGCAAATTGCGCAGGGCTTAGGGCATCAACAAATAGAGAACGAACACATTTTTAAGGCGATTTCCGAAGTAGAGGAAAACGTTCTTCCTTTTATTTTAAAGAAATTAAACGTCAACATTTCCATGCTAAAGCAAATTTTGGAGAAGGAACTAGAAAGCTTCCCAAAAGTCTCTGGCGGGGAAATCATGGTTTCTAGAGAAGCAGGGAAAACTTTAACCGAAGCGGGTGTTATTGCAAAAAAAATGGAAGATGAGTATGTTTCCATTGAGCATTTACTCTTAGCAATCTTTAAATCTAAGAGTAAAATTGCCCAAATATTAAAAGACCAAGGCGTTACAGAAAAGGATCTTACTGCTGCGATAAACGAACTTAGAAAAGGTGGTAAGGTCACCTCCCAAAGTGCAGAGGATACCTATAATTCATTAAATAAATATGCGAAAAACCTTAATGAGCTTGCAGATAGTGGAAAACTAGACCCTGTAATTGGAAGAGACGAAGAAATAAGGAGAGTGCTACAGATACTGTCTAGAAGAACAAAAAACAATCCTATGTTGGTAGGAGAGCCTGGTGTTGGTAAAACCGCTATCGCAGAAGGGCTTGCCCATAGAATCGTTCAGGGGGATATCCCAGAAAACCTAAAGGATAAGACCATCTTTTCCCTAGATATGGGAGCGTTAATCGCTGGGGCTAAATATAAAGGGGAATTTGAAGAACGACTAAAAGCGGTAATCAAAGAGGTAACCACCTCAGACGGAGATATTGTACTGTTTATAGACGAGATTCATACTCTTGTAGGTGCTGGAGGAGGTCAAGGCGCTATGGACGCTGCCAACATTCTAAAGCCAGCCTTGGCAAGAGGCGAATTGCGAGCAATAGGAGCCACCACCTTGGATGAATATCAGAAGTATTTTGAGAAGGATAAAGCATTGGAGCGTAGATTCCAAAAAGTAGTAGTAGACGAACCTGATACTGAAAGTGCGATCTCTATATTAAGAGGTATTAAGGAAAAATACGAAGCGCATCATAAGGTAAGAATTAAGGATGAGGCAGTTATAGCAGCAGTAGAACTATCTCAACGCTATATTACAAACCGATTTTTACCAGACAAGGCAATCGACTTAATGGACGAAGCTGCATCTAAACTACGGATGGAAATAAACTCCAAACCAGAAGAGCTCGATGTGCTAGATCGAAAAATAATGCAGTTGGAGATCGAAATAGAGGCCATAAAACGCGAGAATGATACTTCAAAATTACAAGCGTTAAACATTGACCTAGCTAACATTAAAGAAGAACGCAACGAAATTTTTGCAAAATGGGAAAGTGAGAAAGCCGTAGTAGACGATATTCAAAAAACCAAAAAGGATATTGAAAACTATAAGTTGGAAGCCGAAAGGGCTGAGCGGAATGGGGATTACGGCAAGGTAGCAGAAATTAGATACGGTAAGATTAAAGAAGCTCAAGAAAAACTAGAGGTTCTTCAAAAAAACCTTGAAGAACAGCAATTAGGAGATACTTTAATTAAAGAAGAGGTTACCTACGAGGATATTGCAGAAGTAGTAGCAAAATGGACTGGTATTCCAGTAACAAAAATGCTACAAAGCGAACGCGAAAAACTCCTAAGCTTAGAAAACGTTCTTCACAAAAGAGTAGTTGGACAAGTAGAAGCTATTGAAGCCGTTTCCGACGCAATTAGAAGGAGTCGTGCTGGACTTCAAGACCACAGAAGGCCTATTGGATCATTCTTGTTTTTAGGGTCTACTGGGGTAGGTAAAACGGAATTAGCCAAAACCCTGGCTGCATATCTATTTGATGATGAAAACGCTATGACTAGAATAGACATGAGCGAATACCAGGAAAGACATGCAGTAAGTAGACTTGTTGGTGCACCTCCGGGATACGTTGGTTATGAGGAAGGTGGACAATTAACTGAAGCTGTAAGGAGAAGACCTTATTCAGTGGTTCTATTAGATGAAATTGAGAAAGCACATCCAGATACTTTTAATATCCTTCTACAAGTTTTAGACGAAGGTCGCTTAACGGATAATAAAGGTAGGGTGGCCGACTTTAAGAATACAATCATCATAATGACCAGCAATATGGGAAGTCATATTATCCAAGAAAAATTTGAGGATAACAGTGATATCCATAGTGCAACCGAAGCGGCAAGAGTAGAAGTTCTAGGGTTATTAAGAAAAACAATACGCCCAGAATTCTTAAACCGTATAGACGATATTATAATGTTCACTCCTTTGAGTAAAAATGATATCAGTAAAATTGTAGTTCTTCAACTAAATCAATTAAAAAAGATGTTAGAAGAACAACAGATTACTATAGATGCTACCGATGAAGCTATTGCGTTTTTAGCAAATAAAGGGTACGACCCGCAATATGGAGCACGCCCCATAAAAAGAGTAATCCAGAAAGATGTTTTAAACAACATTTCCAAGGAGCTCCTAAGCGGCAGGTTTGGTCCAGGAAGTATTGTGCTGATTGATAGTTTTGATAATGAATTGGTTTTTAGAACCGAAGATGAGCTTACAAATAAATAAGCAAATCAACGACCGGTAAATTCTAATATCGGAGGATTTAAATCTCGATAATCCAGTAAATAATAACATAATGAGGCGTTCTATTATTAAATAGAACGCCTTTTTTATTTTACAGTAAACTGCATTTTAAATATCGGAACTATCTTAAATAGAAGTCTTACCTCACATAATACACTATGATTTGCTATATACAGACTTTATTTTATAACATTATATACCTTACAGTATAAAGTTTTTTATATTAGCATAAAATTGTTTGGACATGTCTACAAAAGCAGAAAGAACTTCCGCCTACATTATTGAAACCGTAGCACCAATCTTTAACAAGCTAGGGTATGTTGGTACTAGTATGAGTGATCTTACAGAAGCAACTGGCCTCACCAAAGGAGCGCTATATGGTAATTTTGAAAACAAGGAGTCCCTTGCCCTTTCCGCATTTGAATATAACCGCAACAAATTGCTCTCTAAAATAGATGAAGTATTAGCTATAGAAGGTGCTGCTATGGAAAAACTTTTTGCACTAACCAATTTTTATCGCCACTACAATGAATTTACAGAAGAGTTAGGAGGTTGCCCTATCATAAATGTAGGGGTCGACGCTAAAAATAACAATTCCTTACTCTTGGCAGCTACCAAAGAAACTATAAAAATAATTGAGGGTAAGATTGCCTTGGTTCTAGAGAATGGAATGAATAATAATGAAATTAGATTGCCCGTTACCCCTTTGCAATTTTCTAAACAATTATTTACCATGCTTCAAGGAGCTATTGTTACAGCGACCATTACAAATGACCGTAAATATTTAATCAATACAGTTACCTACTTAGAGCAGTTAATTACCAAGGAAATAAAGAAGTAAGGAGTATTAGTCACTAATAATTCTATAAATCCATATCCTCTCAGAATATTTACCATAAAACTTGCTATCCCTAGCCGCTTCGGCATCCCTTAGGGTGTCATATCTTTCTAAATAGACGTAATCATATTTCTGTTTAGGTACAAAGAAGAACTGGGCATTTATCCCTCTTTCTTTCAATTTTTCTAGAAAAAGGTCGCGATACTTATTGCTACCGTAAATATTAACTATTAAATAAAACCCTGCTTTTTCACCCTCTAGTTTGTGCACTTCCTCGTAATGCACTTGCGTAACTGCCTTCTCTGACCTCTTCCTTTCAATAATCTCCTCCTCATCAGATTTAATATTCTTCTTCATTTGTTGTAGAGAATCCACCTTCCGCTTCTCCTCAAACCCGCTAATTTCTAAAAGAGAATCCGCTTTTTTCCTTTCTTGTATCTGTCTGTTTTTCTCCCTTTGCACCTCTAAAACCAGTTCACTTTCCCTATTCTTTTTTGCCCTCCTAGATAGCCTTTTAGCTTCTCGGATTTCTTTTTTCGTAGGCTCCATCTTATCCACTACCATCTCCTCAACTACTTCCCCTTTGCCCTTATTTGGATTACCAAAATGGTAAGCCGCTACAATTTCAAAACTAGGGTCTTTCTGTTTTACCTGCTCATCTACTCCAAATTCTATAAGAGCACCTATGGATACCTGCTTAAAGAATCGCCCTCCAATTCCGCCAGAAACACCGTAAAAACTATTATATCCTCCTTGAACCCAAAGGATTTCTGATGAAAGCAGTGCGTTTACCCCAATCTGCATGTCCCCATAAGGTATAGACCTAAAATAGGCCATCGGTCGCAGGTAGGCTCCATCAAAACCATTAAATAGCTGTATAGGGAACGTATAATCTAAGGTTCCCATAAAAACTTTCTCATCAATTTCCGAATTCCCTTTATTGGTATTAAAATTGTAATCCATTAAATTGTCTGAGGAAAAGCCTATTCCAAAGTCATCTATCTCAAACCGCATCCCAGGAGCAAACTGCAACACAAAAGCATCGGACAGCTGTAATTGTGGTAAAAGAACGGGATGGTTGGGTTGGTAACGATCATCAGCTAATTGACTTGTAAAGCCAAATAGATTAAGACCAAAAGATAACCTCATTCTCTCACCTAAATTAAACCTATAAGCATAGTTTATCAGGCCACCTGTATTATGAAATACACCGGTATTATGTTGTATAAAACCTACCCCAAAAGAAGAGCGATCATTAATTTTTCTGGTATAGTTCAGTATCCAAGAAGATGGATCACTATCAATATATTGCCACTGATATCTTGACCAAAATGCTATCGATTGAGGATTATTACGATCTAGGGAATGGACTGGATTCATTAGACTAGAATTGAATTCAGTTAAATTGTGCTGTCTAAAATCTGATGGGAGACCAACTTCCTGAGCATTAGAAAAGAAAGCTGATACCCATATTAATAAAATTAATAACTTTTTAATCATAAAGAATTGAACTAAAACTAAAGGTTTTATATACTATATTCCCGATATTACAGTTACAATAATAACTTATCGGTATAACCTTAACTAGAATTAACCATGAATAGTATAAAACTACTTATAATCTTGGTTTTATCCTTAAGCATATGGAGCTGTAAGGAAGAACCTAAGGAAATTGTAAAAACCAATAACGAGCATGTTACTACCTTTTATTTTATAAGGCATGCAGAAAAAGATCGTACTTATCCTGAAGATAAGGATCCAGAGTTAAACCAAGAAGGCCTTGGCCGTGCCATACGTTGGGCAGAAATACTAGATCCGGTTGACTTAGATGCAATCTACATTTCCAATTTTGAAAGAACCGCCATGACGGCTGCCCCTGTTTCCATAAAAAAGGATATCAGTCCTCAATATTACGACCCACATAACGTAAACATTAAAGATTTTATGAATCGCAACCTAGATAAAAATGTTTTAATAGTAGGGCATAGCAATACCATCCCACAGTTTGTTAATGGTATGCTAGGTGAAGAAAAATACCATTCAATGGAAGACTATGACAACTCTAGCTTGTTTATAGTAAGAGTTATTGATGGGATTGCCACTGATATTCGCTTAAAAATGGATTAATCTAGTGGCTGTACATCCACATTCTCCAGTTCAATTTTTGAAAGTAACTCCAAATTTCCCTTCTCGTATTCCTTATCGGTATCATAGAGCGACACCTTTTGGGGTGAAAATTTATAATTATTATAGTCTACAAAGCGTATTCCATTAACATAAAGTTCGTTATAAGCCGATCTAAACCGAATACCTCCTCCGTTTACATGAAACTCATAGGCTAGGTAATCTGCCTTAAACGTTTCTTTATTAATCCAATACAAATACACATCTTCAAAATCATCACCACCACCCTCTTGATCAAAAGTAACCTTGATTTTGTAATAGTTATCCTCTTTAATCTTCACTTCTCCAAGTAAGTCTTTATTTACTGCCGGATCATTTAAACCATAAGGTAGATGAGTAAAATAGTGCACAGAATTTAATGCGTTAGAGTAAACAGTAGCAATAGAATCTGATAAGATTACCAAACTATCTCCAACCTTCCGTTCAAAGGTGTTATTTTTCAAAACATCAACAAACCTTAAGGAGTCCTTAATACCAGTGCGACTTAATTTACGTGTTTTATTTTCCCAGGTAGAACTATAATCCAATTCTCTAAATGTAAAGGAGATAGTACTGTTTTCATAATGATCACCTCCACTAATCTCAATGGCTCTATCTACAATTTCTTGGGCAGTAAGCTCAGACTTTGGCTGCTCTTTACACGACACCCACAAAAGGGCCAATACAGTGAAATACAAAAACCTCATTATTTATTTTTCTGATTAAACGCAAAAATGGCAAAAACATTACAACAAAACTATAATAAAAACCATTAAGTAAAATAGTACCGTACTTCTTAAGGGGATAAATTGAATAATTGTTTCTATTTTTGTGGGAGATATGCAGAAGAAAATAAATATTAAGAACAAAAGAGCTCGGTTTGATTATGAGCTGATAGACACCTATACTGCAGGAATCGTACTATCGGGCACTGAAATAAAATCTATCCGTGAAAGTAAAGCCTCCATTTCGGAGAGCTTTTGCGAGTTTAATGATAAAGATGAATTGTTTGTAGTTAATATGCAAGTGGATGAATATTCACATGGCACACACTACAATCACAAACCCAAAGCAGAACGCAAGTTACTACTTAACCGTGGGGAGTTAAAAAAATTGAGAAAGGAAGTTAAGAATAGCGGACTTACCATTATTCCCCTTAATCTATTTCTTAACGACCGTGGTATTGCAAAGTTGAACATTGCCTTAGCACGTGGTAAAAAGCTTTACGATAAACGTGAAACCATTAAGGATAGAGACAACAAGAGAAACTTAGACCGTATAAAGAAAAGTTTTAACAACTAGGAATTGTCTAACTATCCTCAAGTAAAAGAATTAAACCATAATCCCTACTCCCCTATATAACCCTATAGGGGAAATACTAGTTCTTATCTTCCAATAAGGGTACAAATCTAAAGGAGCCCAATTCTGTTTTTTCAAATTCTTTGGCGGATTTTCTAACAAAAAGCGTCATAATTTGCTCCTCTACTCCTACTGGAATTACCAATCTACCCCCAATCTTTAGCTGTGCTAACAATGGTTTGGGAACAAAAGGAGCCCCTGCAGTTACAATGATTCCATCGAAAGGTGCCTCTTCTGGCAAACCTTTATAACCATCCCCAAAAATGACATTTTTAGGTCTATACCCCATCTTATTAAAAAACAGGTTGGTTTTCTTAAAAAGTTCCAACTGCCTTTCAATAGTGTATACCCTTGCTTTTAGTTTTAAGAGCACTGCGGTTTGATAGCCGCTACCCGTTCCTATTTCTAGTATTTTATGATTTGGTTCTACCTGCAGTAATTCGGATTGAAAAGCAACAGTATAGGGTTGTGAAATTGTTTGATCGGCACCAATAGGAAAAGCCTTATCCTGATAGGCGTGATCTTCAAAACTACTATCCAGAAACAAGTGTCTCGGTATAGAACGTATGGCATTTAACACCGCTTCGTCCACAATTCCCTTTTCTATAAGAACTTCGGCGAGCTGATTACGCATCCCGCGATGTTTTAAAGTATCTCTCACTGTATTTAGCTTTGGTTTTTGCCCGTAAAGTTATAAAAGAAAACTCAATAAACTTAGAGTGATTTTGGTTTGTAAAATCCGATATTAAGCAACTAGTTGGTGATGAGCAATTGATAAAGGAAAGATTTGGTGAAAAACATTTTTGAAAAGCTATTAAAAATCCTAGACAGCTATTAAAATCTCATCAAAATTTACAACCTTACCTTTTGGTTTTATCTCTAAAAATAGAAGATACTCCCTATTTTTTACTTTAGAAGCTTATAACTTGTAAACTATCCTTATTTTTGAAAAAAAAGAACTCTATGCTTAATGTTGGCGTCCTAGGAGCAGGACATTTAGGAAAAATACACCTTAGATTACTTAATGAATCTAGCAAATATAATTTGGTCGGATTTTACGATCCCGATGTAATTAATGGGAAAAAAGTAGCCGCAGAATTTGGATATGTTTTCTATGATAATATCAATAAATTAATTGATGCAGTAGATGTTGTGGACATTGTTACCCCTACCCTTTCTCATTTCGATTGTGCTAAAAAGGCAATGGAAAAGGGTAAACATGTGTTTATTGAAAAGCCTATAACCAATACGTTAGAAGAGGCTGAAACCTTATTGGCATTAGAAAAGAAATACAATATTAAAGGACAGGTAGGGCATGTTGAACGATTTAACCCTGCTTTTATGGCGGTTAAGGAGAATATTAATAACCCCATGTTTATTGAGACCCATAGGTTAGCAGAATTTAATCCTCGAGGAACCGATGTTCCGGTGGTATTAGATTTAATGATTCACGATATAGATGCTATCCTCAGCGTTGTAAACTCCCAAGTAAAACAAATCAATGCCAGTGGAGTATCTGTAATCAGTAATTCCCCTGATATAGCCAATGCTAGGATAGAATTTGAAAACGGATGTGTAGCCAACCTTACGGCAAGTAGAATTTCCTTAAAGAATATGAGGAAATCTAGATTCTTTCAACGGGATGCTTATATCTCTGTAGACTTTTTAGAAAAAAAGGTAGAAGTAGTAAGAATGAAAGATGCTCCTGAAGAACCAGGAGAATTTGACATGGTATTGCAGAATGCGGAAGGCGTAAAGAAACAAATCTATTTTGAAAACCCCTCTGTCCCCGTAAATAATGCTATTCTGGATGAATTGGAGGCTTTTGCTGATGCTATAAATAACGATACCACTCCAGTGGTGTCCCTAGAACAAGGTTTCAAAGCTTTAAGGGTAGCTTTACAGGTTATTGACTCGTTTTAGAAACAGGTAGTAAAATTATAAAGGCTACTGCTCTACAGTTTAATATTAAACCATAAAAACAAACAGTTATGAACATAGCAGTCATAGGTGCAGGGACTATGGGCAACGGTATTGCCCATGTATTTGCCCAACATGGTTACAAAACAAACCTTATAGATATTTCCTCGGAATCCTTAGAAAAAGGAGTTGCGACCATTGGTAAAAATTTAGACCGAATGATTGCCAAAGAATTGATCACAGATGCCGATAAAGAATCTACCCTAAACCGAATAACAACTTTTACCGTACTTTCTGAAGGTGTTAAAGAGGTGCAATTGGTAATTGAGGCAGCAACAGAGAACACGGAATTAAAACTAAAAATATTTGGAGAGTTAGATACCTTATGTCCTCCCGATACCATTTTGGCTACCAATACCTCCTCTATTTCCATTACACAGATAGCGGCTGCCACAAAAAGGGCAGATAGGGTGATAGGGATGCATTTTATGAATCCTGTCCCCATTATGAATTTGGTGGAAATTATTAGAGGCTATAACACCTCAGACAAAGTAACCCACACAATAATGGAATTGGCCAAAAACCTTGGGAAAACGCCAACTGAAGTGAATGATTACCCCGGCTTTGTTGCCAATAGAATTTTAATGCCTATGATTAATGAGGCTATTGAAACCTTGTATAATAAAGTTGCAGGGGTGACAGAAATAGACACAGTAATGAAATTGGGAATGGCACATCCTATGGGTCCTTTACAACTGGCGGATTTTATTGGCTTAGATGTCTGTCTCTCTATTTTAAATGTGATGTACGATGGATTTAAAAACCCTAAGTATGCCCCATGCCCGTTATTGGTAAATATGGTGATGGCAGGGAAGCTTGGCGTTAAGTCTGGTGAGGGATTTTACGACTATTCCACTAGTAGAAAAGCGGAAAAAGTATCCCCACAATTTAGTTAAATGTCATATTTTTTTAATAAATAATTTAAAAATTAAAATGTATGTCTATTAAAGATAATCTGTTAAAAATAAAGGAATCTTTACCACAAAATGTTACGTTGGTTGCTGTGAGTAAAACAAAACCTCTTGCCGATATACAGGAAGCTTATGATGCAGGTCATCGGATTTTTGGCGAAAACAAAGTTCAGGAAATGACTGAAAAATGGGAGTCCCTACCCAAAGATATCGAATGGCACATGATAGGCCATCTACAACGCAACAAGGTAAAGTATATGGCTAGTTTTGTTGCCTTAGTGCACGGGGTAGATAGCTTAAGACTTCTTAAAGAAATTAATAAACGTGCCAAGCAAAACGACAGAGTAATTCCCTGTTTGTTACAAGTACATATTGCTGAAGAAGAGTCTAAATTTGGTTTTGACGAAACAGAATTATTAGACCTTATTCATTCTGGGACATTGGACAGCTTACAACATATAGAAATAAAAGGGTTAATGGGAATGGCAACATTCACCGAAAATACCCAACAAGTAAAAAAAGAGTTTCAGTCCCTTAAGAGATTATTCGATCGGGTAAAATTAGAACTACCAGGCATAGAAGAACTATCCATGGGAATGAGCGGGGATTACGAAATTGCCCTTGCCGAAGGAAGTTCTATGGTACGCTTGGGAAGCAGTATTTTTGGAGCTAGAAATTAATTCTTAATCTCAATTGAGTGGCACAAGATTACCTATCTTTGCTATTTATTGAGAATTAGAAACAATACATGTACGTAGTATTAGATATAGAAACTACCGGAGGAAAATATAATGAAGAGGGCATTACGGAAATCGCTATCCATAAATTTGATGGACATAAGGTGGTGGATCGTTTTATCAGCCTTATTAATCCAGAAAAAGAAATTCAGCCTTTCGTAGTCAACCTAACAGGGATAAACAATAAAATGCTACGTACGGCCCCCAAATTCTATGAAGTAGCCAAACGCATAGTAGAAATCACTGAAGATGCAGTTATTGTAGCCCATAATGCACAATTTGATTATAGGATTTTACGCACCGAATTTAGAAGGTTGGGGTATAATTTTGAACGTAAAACCCTGTGTACGGTAGAATTATCCAAACAGTTGCTTCCCGATGCACCATCGTATAGTCTTGGTAAGTTAGTGCGTTCTCTAGGAATTCCTGTAAGCGATCGGCACAGAGCCAATGGAGATGCCCTTGCTACCTTACAGCTTTTTAAGTTACTTCTTTCCAAGGATTTAGATAAAACCATCCTTAAAAATGTCTTACGGAATGAAACCCATGGAGAACTTTCTCCAAAACAATTAGACATAGTAGAGTCGCTCCCCTCCGAACTTGGAGTCTTTTATATCCACAATAAAGATGGGGATATTATAATGTTGAGTAAAAGCAACAATATTAAAAAGCGGATCAATCAATATTTTATTAATAACGGCCCAAAGGCAAGAAAAATACAAAAAGAGACTAAAAGAGTCACCTACGAGAGAACTGGAAACGAATTAGCGGCAATGCTTAAGGAAAATAGTGAATTAATACGCAACAAGCCTAAATACAATTCCAATTATAAAAGAAGATTATTTTCTCATGGCCTTTATCAATCTATAAACGAACATGGGTATCTCTCATTGACCGCACAAAAAATAGATCCTAAAAAGAATGCCATAGCCACCTTTAATAGTCTTATAGGGGCAGAAAATTTTCTTCACGCCATTAGGGACGAATTTCAACTTTGCAATAAAGTTAACGGGCTTTCTCAGGCAAAGAAAGAGTGTTCATATTACACTGAAAGTAAATGCTTAGGCGCATGCTGTAAAAAGGAATCTGTAGAAAGCTACAACAATAGAGTTAAAGAATGCATTAAGAAATATAGCATACCTACTCAAGATATTCTTATTCTAGAAAAAGGTAGAGAAACGGGGGAACGATGTGGAATTCTAATTAAAAATGGTAATTTTAAAGGATTGGGCTATTTTAGTTTAAATCATCAAATCAATAATGCTCATATCTTAGAATCGGTAATCACCCCTATGGACAACAATGATAACACCAAACATATTATCACCTCTTATCTTCGTAAAAAAAGAGATATTAAAATTTTAGAACTGTAGTCGTGAAGGAGGAAAAAAGCAAAAACTGGAGAGCAAAGGTCCATGAAATTATCTATGGCACCCATACCCCCGCAGGAAGACTTTTTGACCTTGCGCTGTTAGGTTTAATAGTCTACAGTGTTATCATTGTAATGCTAGAAAGCGTTCCTAGAATAGATAAAGAATATCATAATTTCTTAAACATCTCGGAATGGATTGTTACCATCCTCTTTACTATTGAATATATTCTACGGATAATAACCATTAAGAAGCCTAAGAATTATATATTTAGTTTCTTTGGTGTCGTAGATTTTTTGTCTACCATTCCAAAATACCTCTCCTTATTCCTAGTAGGCTCCCAGTTTATCACCGCCTTTAGAATATTACGTCTATTACGAATTTTTAGAATTTTAAAATTAGTACGTTTTGTTGGAGAGGCTAATAACCTTATTAGAGCTTTAAACTCCAGTAAGACTAAAATTTTTGTTTTTGTTTTCTTTGTCATTATTATATCGGTCATTTTAGGTACGGTCATGTACATTGTTGAAGGCCCAGAAAATGGATATGAAAGTATTCCCCACAGCATTTATTGGACTGTTGTTACGCTAACTACTGTAGGATATGGGGACATCTCTCCCCAAACACCACTAGGACAGTTTATTGCAACGATGATAATGATAATTGGTTATGGCATTATTGCTGTACCAACAGGAATCGTATCCGCAGAATATGCATCGGGAATGGCACAAGGAAAAACGTTAGATAAAGGAAGAGCTTGTTCAAGCTGTGGCTCGGAAGTATTGCAAATGGACGCTCATTACTGCAGGCAATGTGGTAATAAATTAAATGAAGTATAAGAATGAAAAGCACCCTTATCTCCGTTGTTGGCCCTACTGCAATAGGTAAGACCGCCTTAGCAATTGCACTCGCCAAAACCTTTAAAACTGAGATTATCTCTGCTGACTCACGTCAGTTTTATAAGGAAATGACTATTGGAACAGCAGTACCCTCAGAAACAGAATTGGCCCAAGCTCCCCATCATTTTATACAGCACAAGAGTATTCACGATACGTATTCGGTAGGTGATTTTGAGCGAGATGCGCTAGACAAATTACAGGAACTATTTAAAGAAAAAAAAATTGTGATTATGGCAGGTGGAAGCGGACTCTATACCGATGCCGTTACACAGGGATTAGATCACTTTCCTAACGTCAATAGCAAAATACGCACTCAATTAAACGAAGAATTGCTTAATAACGGTATTTCTAGCTTACAGGACCAACTAAAAACCCTAGACCTAGAATATTACAACAAAGTAGACTTAAAAAATCCACATCGCCTTATAAGAGCCTTAGAAATTTGCATAGGAAGCGGGCAGCCCTACTCTTCTTTTTTAAATAGGGAACGAACAGCAAGAGAATTCCAAACCGTAACTGTAGGCTTAGAAGCAGATAGAAAAATATTATACGATAGAATTAATAGGAGGGTGGATTTAATGGTAGAACAAGGCCTCCTAGAGGAAGTAAGTCCACTTAAGATTTATAGTGCGGTAAATGCGCTCCAAACGGTTGGCTACAAGGAGTTGTTCCGCTATATGAATGGGGAAATGGATTTAAAATCTGCCATTGAAGAAATAAAGAAGAATACAAGAAGGTTTGCCAAGCGACAACTTACTTGGTTGCGAAAAAAAGAGGACATCTTATGGGTAGATTATGAGTACAACTTAGATGAACTTGTACAAAAAATAGAACAAAAAATTAATAGAGATGAAGACGCCTAAAAGGAATATCCTGTTTATCATAGGAATCTCGGGCACGGGAAAGTCTACCATTGCTAAGCTACTAGCCAAAAAGCTAAAGCTTCCTTTTTTTGAAGGAGACGACTACCATCCCGAAGCCAATATCAAAAAAATGTCTAGTGGTCATCCCTTAAATGATACAGATCGAATGTATTGGTTACAGCGTCTAAATATACTAGCCAAAGAACATCGCAAAAATGGCTGCATAATTAGTTGTTCTGCTTTAAAAGAATCTTACAGAAAGATGCTAAAAGACACAATAGAAGAACAAG
>NZ_AUKX01000061.1 GCF_000424985.1 Arenibacter latericius DSM 15913 | reverse complement strand
TGTGGCAGTAGAAAGTCCGTAGATTTCAAGAAAGGAGAAATAAGCCTAGATTTTTTTGAATACTTTTTTATTCATCTCCTTATCTATTACTTTTTAAAGGAATTCATGAATGCTGAGCATTTCATCAATGGAAAAAAGTATTGACATGTCAAAAAGGAAAGGTTTTAACCATTGGTCCTTACCGTTAGTTTAAGTCACACACAACTTTTGAGCTTGATCCCATGTCATTCTAAGATTCTTTCCTATTTAGGACCATTTCAATTATTATGGTAATACAATTAATGGGGTTTGTCCTTCGTAAACTAATTCGTTAATTAAAAATCGCCTAAAAAGTTGATCAGTTAAAATACGTGAACCTTTTTGAACAATTAGTATTTCATCAATTTTGTTGTTAATTACTTTCTTTATACCGTCTACCCGATTATTGGCTTCGTAAATAGCAATGTTTGTAGTAAACCTTTCGGCATAAGTTTCCGCTAGATTCTGTAATTGTTCTTTTATATGGCTAGTGTCTTCGTTTGGTTTTGCCAAATGAAAAAATGTTATGGTAGTGTTCCGTTCGTCTATAAACTTAAAAAAGATGTCTAGTTCCTGTAGATTCAATATTTTTTTATCGCCTACTGCAACAAATATTTTTTCGTGCGAAAATGAATCAATTCCTTTAGGCATTGCAACCACCGTATTATTTGTGTTTCCAATAATCCGAAGGGCGACACTTCCAAGGAACAATTTTGTTAGCATTCCCGTACCTTTCAGACCTATAAAAATTAAATTTTCAAAAGGCTCTGCCAATAGTTGGGGTAAAGTTTGATGAAAATCCATTTCAGATACATAATAAGAAACCTCTATAGTATCTGGAATAAGGTCCTCTGCAAGTGCTTTTAATTTTTCAAGTGCTTTGTCATTAGCTTGCTGAATTATATATTGTCTTGCATCATCTTCTGCAAATGCTGGTAAATAAGCATGAGTTTGATGGTGCAAAAGAATCTTCGCATTTGTTTCTTTGCTCCAATCGCAGGCATACTTTATTAGATCGCTGGAATACTCTGAAAAGTCAATGAGTACTATAAACCGTTTTTTCATTTTCTTAAGATTTAAATGCGTGGTTCAGTGTGTAGGTACCAAAGTACTATTTGGAAATATTGTGGCCTAGCGTATAGATTCCTTGCGCCTTGTTGTATTAACTTATTAGTTGATAAAACGCTTCTACTTTACTCTGATTTCCTTGAATATAAATGATATCCCCTTGTTTAAGTATTTCGTCTGGCTGTACACTTTCTAACAATTTATCCTTTCTTTTAATGGCCAATATATTAATACCATAAATTACTCTTAAATTCAAGTCCCTTAAGGGTTTTCCAAGAAACTTATTACTATCAGACCTCATGCGTAAGCTTTTGATGTTGAAATCTGCCAATTCACTAGTTCTATAAGTTTTAGGGCCTTTTATATCTGCCTTGAACATTTGATAGTTGTCAGCCCTAACCTTATGAATAAGTTGGATAATATCGCCTTCTGGTACAAGGAAATTATGCAGTATGTGTTCAAATATTTGTATGGATGTTTCAAACTCCTCAGGAATTACTTCATCGGCACCTAGTGCCAATAATTCAGAGGTCTCTTTAACATATCTTGTCCTTACCACTAAATATAAGGAATCAGACATTGAACGTATGTTTTTAATAATGTTCTGAGTTTCTATATTTCCAGAAATAGCAATTACAGCTGCTCTCGCTCTGGACAGATGAACTGTTTCTAGAATATGGTCATTCGTTGCATCACCAAAGATGATAGGCAAACCTTTTGCTTTTTCCTTTTTAACTATTTCAGCATCCGTCTCAATTACGATAAAAGGGATGTTACTAGCGGTAGCTGCTTTAGCTAAATTGCTTCCATTTATTCCATATCCAATTATTACTAAGTGATTTTCTAAATCGGTTTCCACAATTTCTTCAATATCGTTGGAATCCAACTCCCTTTTCAGTCCTAACCTTTTTTTAATACCCACAACTTTATCCGCTATATTCTCGGAAAAAATAATAACAAATGGAGTTAAAATCATAGACACGATTGAAACGGATAAAAAGTATTGGTTAGTTTGAGGTGTTAACAGATTGTACTTAATACCTATCTTAGAAAGTATAAAAGCAAATTCCCCTACTTGGAAAAGCGACAAACCCGTTAAGATGGCAGTTTTGGTTGGATATTTAAGCGCAGCAACAGCAATTGCCGCAACAGATGATTTTAGTATAAGGACAATTAACACTAAAGCCAAGATTATAGGAATATTGCTTTTGAAAAAACTTAAATCGAGCAACATACCAACGGAAACAAAAAAGAAACTGGTGAAAAGCTCACGAAAAGGAAGGATAATACTAGTTGCCTGATGGCTATATTCCGATTCTGAAATTATAAGGCCTGCTATAAAAGCACCTAATGCCAGTGATAATCCTATTTCTGCCGTTAGAAAGGCAATAGCAAAACAAAGGGTAATCGTGACCAACAGAAAAAGCTCTTTACTATTAGTTTTTGCTACAGCATGCATTAATCTAGGTACAATAAACCGTGCGCTGATATAAGTGAGTGCAACCACAATAACCGATTTAACCAATAGCATTAATATATCCATGATTACATTGCTAGATTCTCCTGCAATCATTGGCGTGATAAGCAACATAGGCACCACTATAATATCTTGAAAAATTAGAATAGCCAAAGCGTTTCTAGCATGTGGAGAGGAAATTTCCTGTCTATCTTGCAATGTTTTTAAAACGATTGCGGTACTGGATAATGAAAATAGAAAGCCAACAAATACAGACTCATTCCAGGAATTTCCTAAAAGGTTGTAAACAAGAGCGGCAACACCTACAGTAAGTCCAACTTGTAAAAATCCACCTATAAAGACAGTCTTTTTAATGGAGACTAATTGCTTAATGGATAATTCCATTCCGATAACGAAAAGTAATAGAATAACACCAACTTCGGATAGCGTTTCTACTTGCTCTACGGCTTTAATAAGACTAAGCCCATATGGTCCAATAATGACCCCTGTCAACAGAAAACCTATTATAGAAGGAAGTTTTAACCGTTGCAGAACAAAAACGATAACGACTGAAAAACCTAGAAGTATAAGTATATCTTGTAATAATGGCATACGAATTAGCTATTCCTGTATTTAAATTCTTTGATCTGATTTTTCATTACCCTCACAAAATAAGAGTTGTTAAAGATAAACTAATGACAATAAACTATGTATCAATTTTGCATTTTATGGTGGTTTTGTTTATTATTTTTGGGCATAATAAATCAATTGGAACCACTTTAATCTAGTAAGGTGGACCGGGATGATACTTGTGAAGTATGAAGGTTTCCTACTATTTGGTTTTCCAATGCCTCCCTTCTGTTTAAACTTCCTTATACCCATCAAATAATTAAAACTGTCTCAATAAATCAAGATCAATAATTACTATGCTTATTTTTTATCATACGTTATAGGTATGGGGTAAGGAATGTTATATTCTCCATAATCTATTAATAATGGGATTGTAAAAGCAGAGGTTACTTGTGATGGTTTACGTATTTTTATAGTATAGGTTATTATTTTATTTCCATGCTCCAAGGTTCATTCTCTGTTGGAGTAGTTTTAACAATGCAAACCCATGGTTGAATTTAAAGTTGTTTGCTACTGAGGTGATGCTATATAACTATAAATACTAATTACTTGTAAAACCAACTATTATGGAACTGCTTAATAAATTTTTAGAATTTGAGCTTTTAAGTATAGGAAAGTATAATTTAAAAGTAGTTGGTTTAGTAATCGCGGTTCTAATTATAATGGTGACCAGATTTATTTTATGGCTGATTAAAAAGTCTATGTTTAGGAGAAGAAACCTAGAACACTTTAATGAAGGAAACACCTATTCTTTATACCAAATAATAAAATATATATTTTGGGTAATTGCCTTTGGGTTTATATTAGAATCCTTGGGAGTGAAAGTCACACTATTAATCGCGGGTTCCGCTGCGTTGTTAGTTGGAATAGGGCTTGGTTTGCAGCAAACTTTCAATGATATTATATCTGGAATAATTTTACTTTCCGAAAGGTCAATTAGGATTTCGGATGTCCTAGAAATAGATGG
The DNA here is from genome assembly GCF_000424985.1 of Arenibacter latericius DSM 15913. GTDB lineage: Bacteria > Bacteroidota > Bacteroidia > Flavobacteriales > Flavobacteriaceae > Arenibacter > Arenibacter latericius. The sequence goes on along the minus strand of NZ_AUKX01000061.1, from coordinate 19,708 downwards.
GGATATAGTAAAGATACAGGAGATTGGTCTACGTACTTCTAAAGGTTTAAATACGGACGATATTTCAATTATTATTCCTAACTCCTTAATTACCACCAATAAAGTTATTAATTGGAGTCATCAATCCAATCTAAATCGTTTTAGGATTGATGTTGGAGTAAGTTATGGTACTGACGTAGAATTCGTTATTAAAATTCTTGAAGAAAGTGCCAAAGGGCATCCAGATGTGGATAATACAAAGTTGGTAGAAGCGCGACTCAAGAATTTTGGGAATTCGTCCTTAGATTTTCAAGTGCTTTTTTATAGCAGTACCATTTTTGGTTCAGATAGGATGAAGAGTGATATTAGAAGAATTATAAACTCCAAGTTTATTGAGCATAATATAAACATACCCTTTCCGCAAATGGATGTACATATAAAATCTAGTCCTAAAGTAGATTAATTATCTGTTGCCTATTATTACGTAGGCGTTAAAAATAGTATAATGCGCTAGCTTGGTGCGATGCCAACCTAAGATAGTAAAACAGGGTTAATCATTTGAGTAACCCCGTTTTGTGTCTTCTTGTGTTTCCGTATAATTCTTTATTTCTTTACTTTAACCTCTCTTTCATTAAATACGGCTTTCGCTACATTTAAAGCATTTAGGACTCGTGGGAAACCAGCATAGGGAAGAAGGTGGATAATAGCATCTACTATTTCTTTAGGGGTTATCCCTATGGTAAGTCCGGTGTTAATGTGTAACCTTAATTGAGGTTCTAAACCCTGAGTAACTAAAGATGAGATGGTTATTAATGTTTTCTTCTCATGAGATAAGCCTTCCCTAGAATAAATATCACCAAATGCAAACTCAATAATGTAATCCTCTAATTCGGGATCTAAATCCATCAAGCTTTCAAAAGTAATAGAGTAGGCCGGATTTTCTGATTTATCTTCATATTTCCTTATTACTTCCATACCTTTTTGAAAACGTTTCGATTTTTCCATGACTATTTTTATTATTTGTGTTTTACTATTTTATCTAATTAGTACGTATTCTTACTTCGGGCACTATGCCGCATTATAAATAAATGTAAAAGGGAAAATAAGAATAATTTATCTGATTAGAAAAATCGGTTTAACAAAGTACTTGGTCTCCTCTTTGTATATACACTATATGGATAAAGAGGATTGGTTAAGGGCTTCAAGTTTATGTGAGCTTATATTGTATTGACTGTATTTATGATTGAGCAATTAATGGAATGCGTTAAAGTTTAAATCATTAACGAAGTTTATTATGCTATAGCATTCTTAGTTTTATATAAAGGAACTTTGGTGTATCATCTAATACACTTTTATGTCAACTATAGGAAGTTATTTAAGCGAATTGAGTTAAAACTACCTATTGTATTGATAATGTTCTAAGAAAGATTTATTAATCATAATAAAATTAATTTATATGAAAATTCAACCTTATTTAGCCTTTAATGGTAATTGCCACGAAGCATTAAACTTTTATGCAGATTTATTTGAAGCAGATATTATTAATAAACAGACTTACAAGGATAAAAAAATAGATGTTCCTTCTTCATTTCGGGATAAGTTACAACATGCTGAACTGAAAGGGAAAAATATTCATGTAATGGCCTATGACGCTTCTCCCGACACTCCAATAAACCATGGTAACCAAATTCATATGAGTGTTGATTTGGATAGTAAGGAGCGTGCTTCTGAGATGTTTAGTCAACTTTCCAAGAGCGGAAGGGTTCATCATGAATTTAGGGAGCGCGAGTGGGGATATTTTGGAAGATGCACAGATAAATTTGGAATTAATTGGATGGTGAATTATAACAATTAAGATGTGTATTTAATTCATTGGAAATAATATCACTTCAAGTTCATACCGAAGTAAATCCCGTAACATACAATCTTACGGGATTTTTTATTTCTTCTCTTGTAAACAGATTATGCCTTATTTCAGCGTTATTAAGCTATCCTCTATAAAGTCTATTTCTTTTATAGAGGGCTTGTCTTCCTTGAACATTAAATTTTTAGATAATTCAAATAAGTGCGCTTCGGTTTCAAAGAAATGCATCATATATCCAGCAGTATTAACAAACACTACAATATCTCCCCGTTCTGGTAGTTTAGGAAGGGTAATCTTTCTCTTAAGCAGAATATCCCTTTCTAGGCAATACGCTCCTGTAAAATAAACATCCACTTCCTCCGAACTTTCGGTATAGGTATTGTAAATGATATAGGGATCTAATAGAAAATCTGCACTAGAACTCATCAATTGAGACATATTCATTTCTAGACCTACTAGCCACTGCCCCTTAGAATCTTTTTTTCTATGTGCTACTTTGGCCACTGTAATGCCAGTTTGATTTAATAGTGATCTTCCTGGTTCAATCCTAATTTCAATATTTTCAGATTTTAATCGGTCGGTATTGTTCTTGTCTATATTGGGATCTCTATAATCCAAGATTTCGTTTAAAAAATCTACGCCGTTAGTGCTATTGAAAAATGGATATGTTTTTAGTTTTCCGTTTAACTTCCCATTTACCATTTCATATCCCAAACCATTTCCGTTAAAAGTAATACTGCTATTTCCCTTTTGGACGGACTCCCTTAGCCTATTGTCAAAATCTTTCCACTCCTGCTCATTGGCCAAATAATTCATTAAGATGCCACCACCCATATCAATAAATGAAATGTGGAACCCTTTTTCTTTTAATTGAGAAGCAATGGTAATACATGAAGATAAGGCCACTCCGCGCTGCTCTGTAGAATATCCATCTAGGTGAAAATGTAACCCCTTTAAGCTTAAATTGGCAAGCTCATTGTTTTTGCCAAAATGATTGGTAATGAAAGGGATAGTTTCATCTACATCAAATCCAAATCTGCTGTATAGCTTTTTTTTGTTAACATAAAACCCGCTGACTCTTATTCCAACTTCGGCCTTTATTCCAAGTCGGGAGGAGATGGAATTGATTAGTTTACATTCATCGTAATTATCTAATATTATGGTGATATTATTTTGAATAGCAAGTTCAATTTGATCGGTAGTTTTAATAGCTGAAGTTAACACCAAGCTATTGCTATTGCCCCCCAATTCTAAGGATTGTAATAATTCCTTAAAGCTTGCAGTGTCTACCCCTATACCAGAGTCCAAAGCCTGTTTCACTAATCCTCTAGATTTATTTGCCTTACGTGCATAATAAATCTGATGCCTTAGACCGCGTGAGTTGAACACCTTACTGAATTTTTTAATGTTTTGCTCAAAGGTTGAAAGGTTATGAAGATTAATTGGTGAACCATATTCAGTTATTAGCTGGTTTAGTTTCTCAAATTCCATTAATATTTTGTGCATCCATTCAGATGTTATTGGAGTGAGTCCGCCATTGGCGTTACCTTTAAAATACTTCATTTGTTTTTATTTTTTTAGGGCTATCCTGTTTTAGCTTTATTTCAGTTATAATATTTTTTGCCCAAGAAGCGGCAAAATTGTTTCTTTCTCGTGAAAGGGTATCGTTGTCAAAAGTTATCCCTTCGGTCGGCGTCCCATAAAAAGCGATATCCTTATTAACCTCCCCGTCTTTACTGTAGGGACTTCCCTGTATATCTAAATCAATATAACCAGGGCTATAACAACCATTGGTATTGTTGGTATAATTCCGAATAATACCACCTTCTAACATATTATTGAATAGCCCCTTCTGATTTTTAATACCTATGGCTCTAGGAATCGTAGCGTTTATTAGATACTGTACTATTTCCTTCTTATGGGGCTGTTTAAGCACATGTGACTGGGAGTCTGTTTCAAAGTTGCATTTAGAATTTTTAGCAAATGTGAGATCAATTATTCCCACTTTTTGAAGGGCTAATATCTTTTTTGCATTTAGTAGGGGAGGACCGTAGGCAAGCCGATTAAAGAGTCCAAAGTAATAAGAATCAAATAGCTGTTGCGAGGGAGCATCTAATCCTCCAAAACTGTAAATTTGATTGAAAATTGGACTTATTTGTCGCCATGTGGAGACGGCAGACATCAAGGGACTTTTTTTTAAACCTAGTTCCGCTTCCTTAATGAGGTGCCTATGATAATAGGAATTATACTCATGGGTAGGATATGGAAAATTGTTAAACGGATTTTCTATGTATTCCCAAGAAAATTTTGGTAGGTTTGGATGTTGTAAATGAAAATTTTCTACCTGTTCCTCAATCTTGGAAAAGTCTTCCTCCAATACTAGTTCTAAACCGTTCTCATTAAGCATGGTAGTGTAGTAAGCGATGTGAAATAACTGCTTAATCTTGGGAAGAATGGTTTCTTCGAAACTACATGGCCTAATTATACTGCCGGGGTTCAAAATTGACTTGATTACTTCTGGAGAAATAACCAAAATATCTTGGTCCCCTTTTCTAGGGACCATAGGTAATCCCGTTCTGGAAAATGGATAAATTTTTTGAGGTTCCTTTCCAGATGGTATATATTTTAGGCATCCGTTTGGCAATTCGTTAAATACTCCACCACGACCTTCCGTAAGAGAAAGTGCCGTATCTATAAAGGTTAAGCCCATTCCTTTTATGGCCACTTTTGAATGGGGTGAAATGTCACCTAATTGCTTATGAACAGGATAAACAAAGTTGATAAACCCAGTCATTCTTTTTTGTTGGGAAGCCATACCAGTTTGGTAGGAATAATGCCCCGTGGTAATTAATAATTTATGAAAATTTATATTGGAAAGTTGACTTTCGTTTTCTGAACTTTTTAATATATATCCGTTTTTATATCTATGGATATTGGTTATAGTTTGGACATGTGTAGTAAGTTTTACATTGTTGGGAAGATGTCGACATAGTTCATTAAAACAATGTGATAGGTATTTACCAACTGTAGCTCGTGATGAAAATAAATTGCAAATTTTAGACTTGGGCTTCTCTTGATTAATGGATAACCATTGCACGTAATTATCTATTACCAAATGGGGAACCTTGGGTTCATTTATAGTATTAAAATTGATTTTATGATTGGCATAGTTCATAATGAGATATTTGGGCTGATCTTGCCTATAAATATCTCCTGAACCAAAATAACCTGTTCTATTGAATAAATGGATGGCAATAGGAGTAGTTGTTCCCGAGTTCGCTATATGGGCTAATAGTTGCTCCAAACCATATAACCCTTTAGGTCCAAACCCTATGATTCCGATTGTCAGGGGAGATTCTTTGCCTATTGTTGTTGTGTTTTGCTCTACCATCCTCCTATAAAGTCTAATGAGTTTTTAACTCCAGGTATTTTCTTAAGGAGCCATTCTTTATTATATATAGTATCTAGATAACGATCACCCCGATCGCATAAAAGAAATACACAATTGCTATTATCTGGAATATTGGTCTCGTATTTCTTTATGGCAGAAATTACCCCACCTGTAGAGCCACCACATAGAATCCCCTCTTCTTTTAATAGGGACCAGCATCCCTTTACACAATCTAGGTCGCTTACTTCTATATTATCCCATAACTCGGAGGGGTCTAAAAATTGTGAGCGCACACTGGCGCCATGACCCGGAATTATTCTCTTTTTAGGAAGACCGCCAAAAAGTATGCTTCCTTCTGCATCCACAGCAATAATTTTTGTACCGATATCATTTTTGCTTATATAATCTGCACATCCCATTATAGTACCACAAGTACTTACGGCCATAAATAAGTAATCTACCTTACCATTAAGAGAATGTAGGATTTCAGTGATGGTGTTGTGGTGTGCTAATGGATTATTTGGGTTACCATATTGATTAGACCAATAACTATTAGGAATTTGTTTTAGTAATTGCTGGACTTTCTCTAGTCTGGCAGCTAAATACCCGCCATTATCATTTGGTGTCTTTATGTACTCTATTCTTGCACCATAGGTGCGTAATAATTTTTCGGTATGTTTATTAAGATGGGGGTCTACTACCACAATCAATTTTAAATTGAAGTAAAGGCAAGCCTGAGCCAGTCCTAAGGCCATATTCCCTGAGCTAGATTCAATAATGGTGTTCCCTGGTTGGATTTCACCATTATTTATCGCCTCTTGTAGAATGTACATGGAGGTACGATCCTTAACACTTCCGCTAGGATTAGACAGTTCTAACTTTCCATAAACATCATAGGCAGTGTTTTTAAATAGCCTATTTAGCTTCACTAATGGAGTATTTCCAATAGTGTCTACTATATTATTAGCAATCTTAAGATCTTTTTCTAAAGCTATCATTACCGGTGGATTTAAGTTGTACTTCTATGTAATTTGTTGAGGTACAGTATTACTTAGAGTTAAAAAGTACCGACAAATTAGAGAAGTGATTAACCTGTTCCGACAATTTGTTAGCCGAAATAGCTTAGAGCACATTTAGACGAGTTGGACTAATCCCTTATCATAAGGAACAGCTCCAGTTTAGGTACAATCCAATATTTTTTGAATAGTGTATTTAGGAATGCTATTTATATAACCAGAGTAGCTTAGGGTGTAGTAGGAAAAGGATAGACTTTAAATTTCGAAGTTTATAAATAGGTTAGAGTTGTTTTTCATTAAGCTATAGAGTTACATTTTTAATCGTTAAAGAAAATCGATTTTTAGGATGCATTGTAGTTTTATATAAAACATTTAAGATGCAGAATTGGATTTTATATACATGGTTACAGCAATTAAATAAACTATACGCCTACTCTCAGCTTCAGTATATAAATGCGGCATTAGAAGCGAAATCTCCTATGTTAAAAAAGTTTTTGGAGGAAAGGGCTTTTGAAAGGTTAGATTTTATCATGGAAATAGAATCAACCATTAAAATCTCTGAAAATGGATGCCAAAATGGTCAGGCCTTAGAAGAGGTTTACCAACAACATGTTAACTTATATGGTCAAAATATTTTAAATCGTACAATTTGTAGGACTAAGGACTTTCTGGATACTGACTTCAAGATTGTTGAGCTTTGTAATCTGCTCCTGTCCAATGAATTATTGCCCAAAATTCGATTAATTTTAAGAAAACACCTCTTAAAAGTGGAGTCAGCACGCCTTTCAATCTATTACTTAAGAACCCTTTATCCGGAGGGGTAAGTATAATTTAAAGAAAGTCTAATAGATAACCTTTTGGATTAAAAGTATCATACTGAGTGGGAAATAAATTCTCAGCCACTTGCTTACCCATTTTACTAAGGGTGACATCAAAAGAGTACTGATTTTATAGCGGAACGTTATTAAGAGTGTTTGTGTGTTAAGTAGTTAGCTTTTAGAGAGTTGTGGTTAATCGTGAATCAGTTAATTTTTAATGCAATGCCATTAATCACAATGCGAACAATATCCTATCTTTTTAAAAAATTAGTTTTAATAATCTAAAAATAGAAGTGATGAAAAAATATATTTTAGTACTAGGTGTATCTTTTGCTCTAATGACCCAGATTGGGTGTAAATCTAGTAAGGCGACCCAAACTGCACAGCAAAAAGAATCGTCAGAGATGGCTACTTCTAAAAGTTCTCAGTCTGCAGAGGCATTAAAAGCTACTGAAAAGGAAGCGTCAGAAGATGGTAATACAACCAATTTAGTACAAGGGTACAATGGATCTACGGGTTCTAATGTTAACGTGAACTCTGCATCTCTAGAAGTACCTACGACTACCGAGGAAGATTTTAATGAAATGTATGAAGAATTAAATATGACCGACAATCAAATTAAACAATTGGAAGTGGCCATTGAAGATTTTAAAACTAAACAACGTAATACTCCTAACGGAAAGATGATGGGTACGGTATCTAGTGAAAGGGAAAGACAATTAAAACAAATTTTATCGGAGGAACAATATTCTTTATATGAACAATGGAAGAATATTAAAGAGGAATAAGGAGTATTTAAGATGAATGAAAAGATCCCTTGAATGATTACTGATAACATTATTATAATTAATTATAGGTAGGTTGCCATTTGCAAAACATTTTCTGCTGTCTTAGTGAGAAAGGGGTGAAGGTGGTTTATGCCAATTAAAAATGCTTTAAATAATGCGATTGGGTTAATCAATCTTCCATTAGAGGTATTTAAACCTTTTACATCGAGTTAAATTTAAAAACCAAGAAAACAAAGCTACCTATAGGTGTAAGTTGTTGTACATAAGTAATTTAAGTATTTGTGTGTAAAACATTTATATATAAAGCGGGTTGTTAGTTTTGTAGAATTTATGAACCTATTGTTTGTAGGTTCGGGTGAATGTATATGTACTAAATTACTAAATAGAATCCATTTTGGATACTAAAAAACTTTTGATATTTCTTGCAGATGACGACCAAGACGACAGAATGTTTTTTTTGGAGGCCATTGATGAAATTTTGCTTGAAACTGAGACTAAAACCTTCGAAAATGGGGTTGATTTGATGTCGGAGCTATTGGATAAAGATACTCCACTGCCAGATTTAATATTTCTAGATTTAAATATGCCATTGATGTCAGGGGAGGAATGTCTCGAAGATATTCGAAATGAGCCTGAGCTAGTCGAGATACCTATTATAATATATTCTGGATTTATTGATCTTGATAAAATTAGCATGCTACGGAAGAAGGGAGCAACTAGATATTTGCAAAAGCCAACTTCTTTTAATAGCCTTTTGAAGTTAATAGAACAAGGAATAAACTCCCTATTTGAGTCGGAACACGGACCAAATTATATCATTAAAGATGGATAAGAATTAAATAATAATAACTAGGTCAGATTCGTGTTTGCCGGCAATTATTGAAGAGTTTGTAGCAAGGTGATTATTGCTTCTGATGGTTACTTATTGGTAGGGATTCTAAGTAAATATAGAGCTATGAAGTTAGATAAATATACAAAGCGTGCTATAATTGGAGGGTTTATCAGCATGTTATTTATAGCTTTAGGTACTATTTTGTTAGGGAAATTAAGTGGCTATGAGGCTAAAGAACTAATAAAAAGTTCTTTAAATGGAATGAATACCTTATGTAATACTATAGCATTGGCATCTGCAACTATTTTGGCACTGCTATTAACCTTGTTAAGTTTAAGCTCAAGCTCCAGATCGGAGCTTAAAAATGATTTTTATGAAGACGTGCTTCGTATAGCTAAGTTAGATACCATAATTTTCATAGCAGCAGTAATTACTTTCCTATTATTTAATTTACCTATTACGGAGTCGGATAATGTTCCCAATAATTGGTTTAATATCCTTTATTACCTTTCCCTTGGAGTTTCTAGTGTATTAAGTGCTGCCTTAATTGTTGTAGTGCTATTACTGTATAATACCGTAGTGAACCTAATTAAAATAGTTGGAATTGGAGTTACAAACCACCCTTTGGCGGTTGAAGAGGATGAATTAGAAAGCACAGAAAAAGAGTAGAAATTAAGTGCATCAGAAGTAATTTATTAAATTTCGCTTCACGGCATTTGGTTTAAAGAAAGGAGGGGAATATTAGGTTAAATTTGTTACATCTTATTTTGACATACTTTCGGGTATACGAATTTCTAACTTCCTCCTGTTCGACATTTTTTAATTAAAATCGTTCATTACCGATAATAATATACTCTTTTGGATTCATTGATTCTTTGTATTGCTTCTAAATTTACTTTTAGCATCTATTGAAAAGTTAATCTTTAAAATTAGAATTATGGACAAAAAATATATTGACAAAAAACAGGGAGAAGAAGATATTGAGTTAGTTAAGGAGGAAAAGGATCCAAAAAAGAATTATATTTTTCAGAAAACAAACATCACCAAAACCGGATTTATTATTATTTTGGTTGCCTTAATTCTAATAGTTATTGGAATCACTTTTTCCGGAGCAATTTTCGGTTCTGATGTTTAAAACCTTTAGATTTTTTTGATGGGTTTAATATTCTTGTTCACCTATTGGAAGAGGATGGATTTAGATTTTGGCTAGATTCTTATTCTCCTGCAATGGTGGACTCCGTTTCACTTCCGTATTCAATTTTATATATGCGGACGACAACCAAAAATAAGCTGATGAGTAACGGGCCAAATATTAACCCAATAAAACCAAATAAAGGGATTCCAATTATAACTCCAATTAATGTAATTAAGGGGTGTACATCGTCTAATTTCTGTAGCACAAACAGTCTAATGATATTATCGGTAAGGCCAACGACTACTATCCCATAAATTAAAATTCCCCATGCCTGAAAGTCATTACCGTTAGACATCGCAAGAATAAATACAGGGATGGTACCAAGGAAGCTACCAATAAAAGGAACCATAGATCCAATGGTTACAATCACTGCCCAAAAAATGGGGCTCTCTATACCAAAGATATAAAAGCCTATTAATGCAATTAACCCTTGTGCAACGGCTACCAAAGGAATTCCTATAGCATTAGCACGAACCATTTCACGCATTTCAACCCCTATAATCTTTAGATTGTGAGATTTTATGGGGATATATGCATAGAGTGCTTCACGTAGTTCTCTTCGGTTCGTAAGCATATAGTATAATAGGAAATACATTATCGTAATTGCCATAAACATGTCAAATGTGCCTCCAGCAAAACCTTGTAGATTTTCGGATAACCATTTAGATATTGCAGATACATCTATTTGAGAAGATATATCGTATCCTAATCGGTCTTCCCAAATTTGCAATTCCGATTTAAAGGCCTTTGCCACCATTTCATAGTTGGCCACTGTTTTACCAATTTTATTGCCTAACATTAGTATGGCGCCAGCAACTGGGACAAGAATTACTAAGAAAGATGTCAGCATTAGAAGTCCTGCTGCTAGATTACTATTCCAACCTCTTTTTACTAAATATCGCATGGGTCTTTTTATAAGCACATAAATTGTTATGGCTCCAAGTATACCAGACAGATAAGGTAGCATCTCAACAAAAATAAGTCCGCCTAGAAAGGTAATCAATAATAACACCACAAGTTGCCTTATAGTTTTTGAGCTGATCCCATCCATACTTTAAAATTTTAAATCGTTAGGTTTATGAATACGCGCTTACCAATAGGTGTAATGCGGTTGTAAATGTAAGTTGAGTTTAATAGTTTTTTAACGTTTTTCAAAAATAACTTAATGGTATTGATTTTTACTAGTGTATGCGTAGAATAAGTTATTAGAAAATATGGATATAGAGAATTTAGTCATAAATTATTAAAGTTCCTTTTCCAAAAACTAAGCAGAATTATAATCAATATGATATTGCAACCTAAAGATTATTAATCATTTAGGGTAATATTCGGTGAGATGTAGTTAAATGTTTAGCATTATATAATTTAATTTTAACTATATGGTTGTAAATGCGAAATACTAACCCTCCAATTCTGTATTTATTCATAATATTAAGTGAACATAAAAAATAAATATAATGGATATTCTTAAAGTGAAGGGAGTTTTAGAAACTTCACTCTATGTTTCTAATTTACAGGTTGCCATGGACTTTTATAAAACTATTTTTAAGATGGACACACTTATAGAAAATAGAAATTTCTGTGCTTTAAATGTAACTAACAAACAAGTTTTGCTTCTGTTTCAAAAAGGCTCAGCAAGCCAAGGTAGTAGTGGTACCGGGGGCATCATTCCACCCCATGATGGATTTGGAAACTTACACCTTGCATTTTCTATTTCGGAAGCAGATCTTATCCCGTGGAAGGAATGGTTAACTGAAAATAAGGTTGAGATTGAAAGTGAATATAAATGGGAGCGTGGAGGAACAAGCCTTTATTTCCGAGACGCAGACAATCATTTATTGGAATTGGCCACACCTGGGTTGTGGACTATTTATTAAATATAGTAATCAATAAATTTTACATGGAAATAAATTATTTCCTAAATAGGATGAATCTTATAAACTCTATAAAATGAAAACTTCAAATTATACTAAATTTCTACTAATGTTAATTTGCTCAGCAATATCTATGTATATAACCATGTATTTTAATACGTATGAATTTAATCATGTATATTTTAGCTGGACAAGAATGTATATGACTTTTATTGGAATAGGGGGAATGGCAATTATAATGCTGTTGTTTATGTTAGATATGTATCCTAATAGAATGAAAAACACAAGCATTATTTTGGGAAGTATTTTTCTGATGACTATTTCCACCTATTTGGTTCGACAACAACTTCCGATCAATGATATAAAATGGATGAAAGCGATGATACCCCATCATTCCATAGCTATCCTAACTAGTGGTCGTGCCAACATACAGGACCCAGAGGTGAAGCAGCTTGCAGAGCAGATTATTAAAGCACAGGAAAAGGAGATAGCTGAGATGAAAGAAATGATTAAGCGCTTAGAAAATAAATAAACCATACCACTCCTTTAATTGTTTATACTATTTCAGCAATTATTCCTTTAGATAATCCTATCCTTGTTTACTTACATTAATAACCATGCGGCAATTGAAAAATATATTATTACACCACAGATATCAGATAAAGAAGTGACTAATGGTGCACTAGCAGTTGCTGGATCTAAATTTAATCTTGTGAAAATAAAGGGTAAAAGTAGCCCTATTAAACTCCCAATCATTACGGTAGAGATCATTGCAAAGGCAACAACAATAATAATTTCTGGCGCTCTAAAACTAGCAATTGCAGCTACTCCTGCTGCCATAGTAATTCCCAAGAGAAAAGAGATGATAAATTCTTTACCTACAAGCTTATTCCAATCGCTCAATTTTACTCCGCCAACGGCTAAATAGCGAATCATTAGGGTGGCGGACTGTGAACCTGCATTTCCTCCGCTATCAATTAGTAGTGGTAAAAAGAATACTAGGGGAACAAAGGACTGGATCACCTCCTCAAAACCGGACATGGCCGCACCAGAAAAGACGTTCATGAAAACCAATATAAATAGCCATCCAACCCTATTCTTATATAGGTCGAACACTTTAGCTTTAATGGGGTCGGCAATAGCACTATTTATCGATCCAAATTTATGGAAATCTTCGGTAGACTCTAATTCTTCAACATCCATAATATCGTCGAATGTCACTATACCTATTAATAAACCATCTTCATCTACAACAGGTAGGGCTGCTCTATCAGATTCTTTAAATAATTTTACTGCCTCTTCCTGATCGTCCATAGCGTTTAGTGCAACAAATCGATGGTCCATTAGCTCTTCTACCAGTTGATTGGGTTCTGCAAGGAGTAACTTCCTAATCCGAATGTCATCAATCATTTTTCCACCTTCATCTATTATAAAAATTACGTTTAAGGTGTCTGAGTTTTGACCGTTTTTCCGGATATATTCAAAAGATTCTGCTACAGAATAATTGGGTTTAACCGCAACAAACTCCGGGGTCATTAGTCGGCCAACACTGTCCTTAGGGTAACTTAGTAGTTGGGTTGTAATCTCCCGTTCTTCCGGAGATAATAAAAGAATCAGACGTTTAGAAACATCTGTTGGCAATTGTTTAAAAAACGAAGTTCTGTCGTCCGGTTCTATATCGTTTAAGAGAGTTGATACCTTAAGAGGGTTTTCTCCCAAGATTTCTATAATGTTTAATTGATCGGAATAGGAAAGTAGTTTAAAAGTTCTTTTTGCCCTTTCTCTAGTAAGCAACCTAAAAAGTATAATTTGTTCCCTTTTAGGAATATCTTGCAAGACGTGGACAACTTCGTTAGCTTCTAAATCATTAATGGAACGACTTATTAGCTTCCATTCTTTATTCCTGATCATTTCCAGGAAGTCTATTTTAGATTCGATCATACGGATATATGTGGATTTTTATTCAACAGTTTCGCTGTATTTTCTTGTGCAATCCCAACTTGAAAATAGGGCATAGCAATAAGTATAATTGAGGTATGTTTTTTTTGTTTTACTATACCATCATCAAACCCAAGAGAAGTCCTAAAAATAGGGGCTTTAATTAACATCTGCAATTAACATAACTACTTTGGTAAAGGAAGTAATAACTACTTTATGTAAAACAGCATATTAAATAACTAAACCATTTTGCGAACTTTAAATTATGGTTATATTGTTTAATAAGGCAAAAATTAATCGTCAGTAGAATAAAGAGGTATTCTATGCATATTGAAAATTAAATAGCTGCCTTTTGTAACGGGATTAATGAAAGGGAAAACGTAAAACGAACATGATTATGAAGACGGTAATAAAAACAGAAAAACTACCTATAAAGATTTGGTTAAAAGAAGGAGAGATGGAAGAAGGGGCGTTAAAGCAGGCCCGTAATTTGGCGAATCTCCCTTTTGCTTATAAACATATTGCCATTATGCCAGATACTCACCAGGGATATGGAATGCCTATTGGGGCCGTTTTGGCTACCAAGGGAGCCATTATTCCCAATGCCGTAGGAGTAGATATTGGTTGCGGGATGTGTTCTTTACGGACTAATCTTGAGGAATTGGAAACTGCCGATTTAAAAAAAATAATGACACAAATTAGAAAATCGGTTCCAGTGGGTTATAAGCGACATAGTAGCCCACAAGAAGAGTCTTGGATGCCAGAGCTAAAGGGAAACCTACCTATTGCAGAACAGGAATATGAAAACGCATTGTATCAAATTGGAACATTGGGAGGAGGAAACCATTTTGTAGAAATACAAAAGGGGTCAGACGGATATATTTGGATTATGATTCACTCTGGGTCTAGGAATATTGGTTTTACCGTTGCAAATCACTATAATAAGTTAGCTCAGGCTAAGAATAAGGTATCGGGTAATAAGGTGCCAATGGATTTGGCATACTTGTCAGAAGACGATAAGGATTATGAGCTTTATTGGAATGAGATGAATTATTGTATTGACTTTGCTCTTGCTAATAGAAAACTTATGATGGAGCGTACCAAGATGGCATTTAAGGATATTCTGCCTGAGGTGGAATTTACGGATTTCATCAATAAACCTCACAATTTTGCATCTATAGAAACCCATTTTGGTGAGAAAGTTATTGTACATAGAAAAGGAGCTACTAGGGCGCGAGAAGGGGAGTGGGGTATGATTCCAGGTTCTCAGGGGACTAGATCTTTTTTGGTGAAAGGTAAGGGGAATGTACATTCCTTTGAGTCCTGTTCTCATGGCGCAGGAAGGGTAATGAGTAGAGCACAGGCGCGTAAGAAATTAGATCTTAAGAAAGAGAGCAAAGCATTAGAGGAACAAGGAATACTGCATGCTATTAGGCACCGGAACGATTTGGATGAGGCTCCTAGTTCATATAAAAATATAGAAGAGGTAATGGCAAATCAGATGGATTTAGTAGATATACAAATAGAATTACAGCCATTGGCCGTAGTTAAGGGGTAGGCGTTATTAGGTTGAATCAGATTTAAGGTTAATTAAAAAATTTGTTAGCAGCTCTATTTTTTTCAGAATAATGTTCATAAAAAAGCCAAAATAGATGCCTCACAAAGTTGCGAGGATCTATTTTGGCTAAAAATTGGGGGAACTTTATTATAAATAATTATACTGAAGTAGGTTAATCGTCCAATAAATCTATAATGTCTTTTAGCTTCTCCTTAATTTGATCAGCAATTTCATTGTTGCCATCTTGGTCTTCTGGACTTATTTCGATAAGACCATCGTTATTGCCATCAACAGCTTGGGAAAGATCTACTGCACCTACACCGTAAAGAAGTTGCGATAGGTCAAACTGAATGGTTAGATTTGTCTGACTTTCAACGATTTCAATTTTCTTTTGGGAATCTTCAAAATCGATTTCAATTTCTTCATCAAAGTCGTGCCAAAAGCTAAATGGAACATCGTCAATGGTACCCTTAATCAATATGGATTTACCAAACATTTCGCTATTAGCATCGGTGCTTTTATCAATATCGAATTCTAACTCCTCATAGGTTCCTACAGGAACGTCAACATTGATAAAGGAGATTTCTCCACTTAAAAGATCAAGTTCAAACGGACCTTCAAGTTCTATTTCATCTTCATAGCCAAAGAAGCCATCGTTATCCCATTGTTCGTTCTCATCATCGTCATAATCAAGATCGAGCTCTAATTCAAACTCTTTTAGGTTGATTAAAAAGTCGCTCAACACAATATTAGGGCCTACTTCTTTTGCCGTTTTGGATGAGCTTCCATTTGGATTGGAAATTTTCCCTTTTGCACTGATTGCTATTTTCCCTTGTTTGGTTGTGGTTGAATCATTGTCTTTTTCACAACTTACCACGGTTAGCATTCCAAGAATTCCCATTCCTGCAACTAAAATGGATTTTTTTACGTTCGAAAAAACATTTCGATTGTCTGTAGTCATTTTACTATTATTTAATTGTTTGTATTGAAACAACTAACATTGGAATAACCCTACCGTAAAAGTGAATATTTTTTAAAAATATTTATTATGAGTTGATAATGAGCGAGTTAATTAAGGTGTATTTCTTCCCGAATTTTAAATCTTGCTATGGTATGTCTTCAATTCCTAGTCTAAAAGTATTTACCAATCCATTTGGTGTTTTGTGGTGTAGTTGTGGAGGAAGTCACGGTTATTTTACTAGGCTTAGCTATTTTGTCGTACACATCTTCTTCGTACATGCTTGGTATTTGATGTTCTACCACACTTTCAATCTTATATTCTATAAAGTTAAATCCTGCTTTTAGATTTAAGTCATAAGTGTATAAAGTTTCGATAGTGTCATTTTCTGTATTGGAGATGGTGGCATTGCATTGTCCTTGGTAATCAAAATCCGATGCAACATAGACCACCTCATAATAAGATCCAATTACGGCATTATTAGAATAGGAGTCTTCTAACCATGGCAATAGATCATCATTGGTAATCATATATAGTAAACCAGAATAGGGGTTACCCTGGGTACTCAATGAAATAAATCCGCCATTAACAGCTTCAATGTTCTCATCCTCGGAAAGTATATCGTAATTATTATCGCACTTAGAGAACAAGGTAAAGATAGCATCAGACATAAAGTTTGCTTTTACTTCATCATTAATAGAAGTAATATCTTTTGGGAGATTAAAATATATTTCCCCAGAATCAGCAATAGATCCAATGATTATAGGTTGCTCCATGCCAAAGGAAAATAGTACTAAATCCATAGCCTTTAGCGGATACTTTTCTACCTTGGCCACGGATTGTGCGGTAATAAAATCAATGGACAAGAGGATTATTAAAAGAAGTGATTTTTTCATGATATGTGTAGTTTATAAATTAAAAGCGTTATTTATATGTTGTACTGTGATGTTAGGAATAATTGAATGTAGCTGCAATTGATATAGCACACCCATTAAAGGTTGGACACCCATAAAATCATTTTTAAATTAGGATCTAGGGGCATATAATTTGGGGTTTCAGAGAATAAAATGATTTATTTTTTTTTCATACTTCTATTTGGTTAAGGGATTAAGGTAAAATGTTCTTCCAATATTTTACTGGGCCTTTTATCTCGGTATAGGTAGCTAGCTTTAATATATGCCGTAGGAGCAGTGTTAGCTTGACCATAGGGTATGGTATATGATATTTCAAAGGTTCTATTGGCAATACCATCATTGTTGTAAACAATCATTTTAAATTTAGAATGCCCTTTACCGCTCTCAATGTTTTTAGGTACTTCATTCCAATGTAGCCAAGGCTTCGTATTATCTCCGATTTTGGCGAATAGGGTAGTTGTGGTATTATTTATTTCAATCTTAGGGAAACTACCATCGTTGTCATTGTTTATGAAATGCATTTGTCCACTTAGATTCATCGAAATTAGGGAGAGCATTATTATAATTATTATATGCGTTTTCATAGCTCATTTTGTGTAGTTAAATAATATATTGAATATGCTTCATCCACCTAATTATGCTCCAATGATATATTAGCAAATTTTAGTCTATAATCACACTTAATTAGAAGGTCATTTTTAAAATAGGGTTTTAAATGCACTAGTGTTAGGGCATTGATTTATGCTCTTCCATGTATTTTTACAAATATCCCAACATTCATTAGTTTGAGAAGGGTTGAGTAGCTTGCAAAAGCAACGAGTATTTTTTTTAGAATTACAGCTTAACAAATTCTACCCTTCTATTATTAGCTCTTCCTTTTTCAGTGGAATTATCATCTACGGCTTCTGATTCACCTTTTCCCATAGATTGCAGACGATCTTCACGTATTCCAAACTCTTGAATAAGAAGTTGCTTTACCGTTGCTGCCCTATTTTCTGATAAAGTTTGATTATAGCTTACTTCCCCTTTATTGTCGGTATGTCCAATAATTTGTAGACTAATGGAATCATCATCGCGTAGCAAATTAGCGATGTCCAATAGTATTCCGTAGGATTCTTTTTTTACGGTTGATTTGGCGGTATCAAAGTATATTCCTGTAGTACTAAATTTACCATCCTTCAGCAATAAAGAACGTAGATCCTCTGTAGACTCCGCAATTTTAAAGTTAGAGACACCTACGAAATGACCTTCTTCTGGTAACACATCCATTACCTGAATTAAAAAATATCTCCCAATGTCTGCCTGTATAATATTAGGAGAATCCACCAATTTCTCTTCATTGATCCAGATGCGTAATCGTTTTTTATTTACTGCAATGGAAACATGTACTGTTTCATTTAGGTATTCCTTAATTACTCGGTCAATACGATTTCCAACTTTTACTTCTACGTCGCCTCCAAAATTTTCAACTTTTCGTACACTAAAACCGTTATGAGAAAGTAAGATTTCTAAATCGGCAATTGTTCCCGCGCTACCCATGGAATAGGATTTCTTTGTTAAGAATGCAAAATATATTTTACTGCCAGGTCTTCCTGCACCATAGCCGTTATTGGTTAAATCAAATTCTATGGTATAATTTTCAGGCAATGTATTCTCCATGGTAGGCGTATATCCAGAACGCCTCACAAGGGAAAGCCACTTTACATCTGAGTTACTAATGTTTACAACCTCCCCAGAACCGTTGGTTTCCCACAAAGCTGGGAAGTCGCCAAGTGCATCAGCTGCAAAATCATCATAAAATAAAAGCTTATTCCCTGGTACAAAGGTGAAATCGCTATACACCCCAAAAGCATTTCGTTCGGTAGGTTTCCCTGAAGTATTTTGAGGCTCATTTACTTCATTCTCTTTTTGTTGGGTAGAATTATTTTCTTTGTTTTTTTTCTTATTTCCCTTTTTACCATCTAGAATGGTATCCATTACTTTTCCAGTTTCACGGTAAACCTTTTGTTCTGACTTTCTAATTACGGCTTCTTCGGCTGCTCTTTCCACGCGTTTCCCCAATCTTTTAAGAATTTGTGCATGGCATAAACTGTTACCAAAAGAAAAGATGAGTAGAAAAATAGATATCCTTAAACCTAATTTAATTGTTTTCATTTCATACTAATTTTAAGAGATCAAAATTTGATCTGTGTTCGCAGAACTAAAGTTCTAGTATGTGTATGAAAAACAGTAGGTTAAATGTAACAGAGGCTCTAGTTTAAGTTTGCGTTGATATTAGTTTTTCATACCTAGTGTCTATATTTCTGTATCTGGCATAGGTTCCAATGTCTTCAACGGTCTTGGGAACAAAGGCCTGGAGCATGTCCTTACTACCCTTGAGGTGCTCCTTTACCCTAAACCAATTCAGATACTGCTGAAGATATTTGGTCGAAACGCCCCAAAAAGTGCCGTCTATCCATTTCTTTAGTCTATTGTGCGTGGAATTCACATGTTGTATATGGTAAACGCCTTGCTTTACCCGTTGTTTTATAATTCCCTTCAGGGCATGGTGTTCCAGTTTTCGATCCATTGCAAAACCTTTGT
>NZ_AUKX01000060.1 GCF_000424985.1 Arenibacter latericius DSM 15913 | reverse complement strand
CCCAGTAAAGGGCAGATTCTATACGCGTTACTCACCCGTGCGCCGGTCGCCATCTCCTAGTAAACTAGAAATGCTGCCCCTCGACTTGCATGTGTTAGGCCTGCCGCTAGCGTTCATCCTGAGCCAGGATCAAACTCTTCATCGTTGATTCTTAAATAACTTCGATCAACCATTAAAAGTAAAATGCCTAGCTCGTATTTTCGGTTTCTTTTTCAATATTCCCAATCTGTCGCCAGATTAGAAATACGCTGTCTTTACAATATGTCTAAGAACTTATTTGTCTTTTATTTCTCGCTCCGTTTCCGTAAGCGGCTGCAAATATACAACCTCTTTTTAAACTGACAAACCTTTTTTAAAAAAAACTTCGTTTTCTTTTTTTTCGCTTGTCAAATCGGTTAGGAATTTCAAAAAACTAAGCGACCTTAATCGCCTGTCCGCTCACTCGCTATTCGCGTCGTTTGCGGGGTGCAAATCTACGCCCCTTTTTCGATATAACAAGCCTTTTTTAAATCTTTTTTAAAACAAATTTACAACACCCTGAAAAACAAGTTTTTGATTGATTAAAAAAGGATGAACAAGATAGTATATTTTTTATAATTACCAAAAAGTTAAGTGGTAATTTATAAGCTCCTTACTATATCTTATAGTAAACCTTCAGGAGAATTGTTATCAAAGGTCATACAGACAGAGGCTAATTTCTTACCTTAGTATTTCCTTTATCTTTATTATTGTCATTATCATTATTGTCATTATCCTTCCATATATTACTTAAGGTAGCATAATCATATTCCAGCACCGATGGTTGTCGTTCTAAAGTAAAGTCAGCAAAAGCACGTTGTAAAATATCTTCAATTAAATAATCTTCATGAACAACATCAGGCCTAAACTCTTCCTTTATACTTATATTAAACATTCTCGCTGTGGTGTTATACCAAAATGCACGCCACCCACTTCTCAATTCCTTTACCAAGTCGAAGGCCGTAGTACCGGTTTGCCTATAAATCAACTTCACTAAAATCTGTCCTTCACTACGGGTCAATTTCTTTAGTTCCTCCGAAAACTCTTCTTCAATAAACTTCTGTACTTTACGGGTAAATCTCCTCTTGTGTCTATTCTTCTTAATATGCACTAGACTATCATTCAACTCTACTAATCTTTCGGCGGCCAATTTTGCATATGGATACACTTTTATTGTCTTTCTCCTTAATATATAGTAGCGAAGCTTTTCATTATAATTTTGAAATCTAAGTTTTCCAAAAATATAAACTTCATTCAGCTCAATAGAACTCTTCATAACAGAATCCCCCTTCATAATAATATATTGTTGGGAAATGGAATCTAAAGGTTCATCCGGAACCTGAGAAATCCCCAAGAATCCAATTAGTCCACACAGCAAAATTGATATTTTTCTTATCATCACATCTTAAATCTCAAAGCATGTGCCAAAATTAAGGATAAAGCCAGCAGTATATTATTAAATAAAAGTGAATATTATTAAGTTTGTAATTAAACTAAAAGTAAATGAGCTCAAAGAAAATTCTTAATAAGAAATCTATTGATTTTTTAGAAAAATACTTAAACAATGCTTCTCCTACTGGTTATGAGTGGGAAGGTCAAAAGTTATGGATGGACTATTTAAAGCCTTATGTGGATACCTATATTACAGATACCTATGGTACCGCAGTAGGAGTCATTAATCCAGATGCAAAATACAAGGTGGTTATTGAAGGACATTCGGATGAGATATCCTGGTATGTTAACTACATCACCGACAACGGACTTATATATGTTATTCGCAATGGAGGCAGCGACCATCAGATTGCTCCTTCTAAATGGGTAAACATTCACACCAAAAAAGGAATTGTAAAGGGTGTTTTTGGATGGCCAGCAATCCACACTAGAGACAGTTCTAAAGAAGAACCACCTAAATTAGATAACATTTTTATAGATGTAGGTGCCAAAGACAAGGCTGAAGTAGAAAAACTAGGAGTTCATGTAGGATGTGTAATCACATACCCTGATGAATTCCACATTTTAAATGATGACAAATTTGTTTGTCGTGCTATAGATAACCGTATCGGTGGATTTATGATTGCAGAGGTTGCGAGACTATTACATGAAAACAAAAAAGAACTGCCTTTTGGATTGTACATTACTAACTCCGTCCAAGAGGAGATTGGTCTTAGAGGGGCAGAAATGATTACCCACACTATTAAGCCCAATATAGCTATAGTAACCGATGTGTGTCACGATACCACCACCCCAATGATCGAGAAGAAGAAACAAGGTCATACTGAAATAGGTGCGGGTCCGGTAATTTCCTATGCTCCAGCTGTACAGAACAAGTTAAGGGAGCGAATAATTGAAACCGCTGAAGCTAATAAAATTCCTTTTCAGCGAATGGCATCCTCAAGATACACGGGAACAGATACAGATGCTTTTGCGTATAGCAATGGTGGGGTAGCCTCAGCGCTAATCTCTTTACCACTAAGATATATGCATACCACGGTTGAAACTGTACATAAAGATGATGTGGAAAATGTGATTAGATTGATCTATGAAACACTCTTGAAAATTAAACCAGACGAGACGTTTAGCTACTTCGATTAAGTTAGAAACTAAAAAATCCTCCCTTCTCGGGGAGGATTTTTTATTACTACTATTATTTGTGGAGCATATCCTCCAAGTAAATTACCTCTGGGCAAGCCCACAAGGCATTAAAAGAAAAAAAACGTATTGATTTCGAGGCAAGCCTCGGAGCATCTAAATCTCGATTATCGAGTAAATTACAATTCCTGTAAAAACTGACCTACATTATCCAAACTATATTCCGTTTGGCCACCTTTTACCATATCTCTAACCACAAAGGAGTTTGCCTCCAACTCCTTATCTCCTATCAATACCACAAATGGCACGTTAAGATTATTGGCATATTTCATCTGTTTTTGCATCTTGACACTAGAAGGATATAAATCCGCACTTACCCCACTTTTTCTAAGTTGATTCACTAATTTTAATGACACCATTGTTTCTTTATCGCCAAAATTGACACAAAGGACTTGAAGCGAACTATCTGCAGTTTCTGGAAAAAGCCCTAATTCTTCTAGCACTAGATAAATTCGATCTAGGCCAAAGGATATTCCAATTCCACTTACATTTTTAAGTCCAAAAATTCCAGTAAGATCGTCATAACGACCTCCACCGCCTATAGATCCCATACTCACCCCTTCTGGAGCAGCTACCTCAAAAATAGCACCAGTGTAATAATTAAGTCCTCTTGCTAGGGTAACATCAATTTTTAAGTTAGCTGACTGCAATCCTAAGTTTTCCAAAGCACCTATAATAAAGGAAAGCTCCTCTACTCCTTTGGTGCCAAGTTCTGAGTCTCTTAGTAATTCACCAAGAATATTAAGTTGCTCTAGATTGGTTCCCTTAAGTGAAAATAGAGGTGCAGCTTTTTCAATAGCCGATTCAGAAATTCCTTTTTCCCGCATTTCCTTAGAAACACCGTCTATCCCAATTTTATCTAATTTATCTAGGGCCACTGTAAAATCGATCAATCTTTCGCTTTCCCCAAGAACCTCAGCAATTCCCGCTAGCACTTTTCTGTTGTTCAATTTTATAGTTACTCCCTCTAACTTTAAGTCGGTGAAAACAGCATCATATAATTGTACTAATTCTATCTCCTGTAATAAAGAATCTGAACCAACAACATCGGCATCACATTGAAAAAACTCTCTGAATCTTCCTTTCTGTGGTCTATCGGCACGCCAAACAGGCTGAATTTGATATCTTTTAAAAGGAAAGCTAATCTCATTTTGATGCATTACCACATAACGAGCAAATGGTACAGTAAGATCATAACGCAATGCTTTCTCCGATATTTTGGAAGTAATAGCATTAGAATCCTTTTTGCTTAGCAGCTCACCATCTACCTTCTTTAAATAATCCCCAGAGTTTAATATTTTAAAGATTAGGCGATCTCCTTCTTCACCATATTTCCCCATAAGCGTATCGGAATTCTCAAAAGAAGGAGTTTCGATTGGCTGAAATCCGAAAGTTTTGAAATGCTTCTTTATTATATCCATGATATAATTACGCTTATTCACTTCGGATGGGGAAAAATCTCGTGTTCCCTTAGCTATTGACGGTTTCTGTGCCATGATCTAAATTCTATTGTAATTTGATTGATACTCTATATTCGTATTCTATATTAATGCTTTTACCCTATCATTTGGTCAAACCATTGATAAAGCTCACCTTTGGTTATAACTGCTCCCTGTTTTATCAAATTAAATTTATCCAGATTTTTGTCTTCTGAATACACTTTAGAGGCTGTTAAATATTCAACAAAATCGGATTGAAAATTTTTCTTAAACCACGCAAACCCTTCTTCACTAGTTAGGTCAATATCAGGATTCAATACCTTCACCGATATAAGTTTTATTTCCTTTTCTAATAATTGGAACAGGTGCATATGTTGAGCCGAAATATTTTCAAGGTATTCTATTTTGGATAGCACGCCTTCCCAAATAAGGTCACTAAACACATCTAACTCATCTTCTGCAACATGAGGTTTTTCCTTTTTTAGGGATTCCCATTCCTCCGCTGTAATCGACTGGGTTGCTAAAAAATTGATAAATTCTTGATGTAGTTCTTCCAGTTGTTCCTTAGTAAGTCTTGTATACTTCATTTATAACAATTTTACATTGGGCACTTCATATTAATCCCATTATTTATTATAGCGTTCATAACTGACGGTAGCGCTTAATAATTTGCAAAAATAAGAAGGCTGCGCGATTTGCACAGCCTTTTTAGATCTTTAAATGGTAAAATTAGTAAACTCGACCCTTAAAGGGACCTTTTAAGCGAAATACGATTTAAAATATGTATCGCAATCCTACCTGAGCTTGCCATCTGGATAATAAACTAGCATCATAACCATAGGTTTTTATCACTGTATTATCAAAAGTATAGGTGGGTATATTAGTATCCGGATCTACGGAAACCCCTATTGGACTAATATTATTAGGTTGCTGAATTACCCCCCAATCGGAATTTATTAGGTTCCCAATATTAAGCACGTCTATACTGAATTGAATGGTATTGGTCTTATCCCCGGCCACCTTAAAATTGTAATCTTGTAATAATTTAAAGTCCCAGCGCCCTCTCCATGGAGCAAGTGCCCCATAGCGTTCCATATATTCCCCACGGTGATCCTTTAGGTAATTATCTTGCTGTATATAGGCTTCAAACGCCTCTGCCTGTCCTGATCCAGAAAATTGCATTTGCCCTACTTCTGAGCTGGTAGGTATATACAGCAGGTCGTTATTTTGTGAAGAGCTATCTCCGTTTATATTTCCAGCATAGGTATAATTATACCTTCCTCCTTGAGCATATTCAAAAAAGGTAGAAATGGTGGTTGCCCATGTATCACCACCATATTTAAACTGCTTAGACGCTACTCCAATAAAACGATGGGTATCTCCATATTTTGAATAACCCAATACATCGTTATTAGCATTCCCTAGATTAGGGTTAAAATCGAATGCATCCCCTGTAATTTCCGCTTCTATAGAATTTACATCCTTGGCATTTAGATAACTGTAGGCTAAACTGGTGTATAGACCAGAGGCAAACGTTTTTTGACCCTTCAGGGATACATTCCATATTCTACCCTTGTCCGAATTGGTAAACACATATGCATTGTTCCCTTTATCGGCCGCAGTGTATATAGGCCTATTGTCTCCTGGAGCGTTTAAGGTTCCACTAGGATTCCTAAGTCCCCAATTCTGAACATGAGCTGCATTAATATCTTTGGTATAGGAAACATCTACCGTTCCAATAAAGCCGGACTCAAATCTCTTATCAATCCCAAGATTAGTTCTCCACACCTGTGGAAACTTAAAGTCTGGATCCACTAACTGGAAGAAACCATCATCGGCACCACTAACCTGATTCCCCAACCAAACAAAAGGCAATCTTCCGGTGAAAACTCCAGTCCCTCCTCTTATTTGGGTTGTTCTATCTTCCATCATATTCCAATTAAATCCAAGGCGTGGGGAGATTAACCAGTCATTAGTTGGCATTGTAGTAGAGTTTAAAAACACCTCTTCTCCTGTGTTTGGATTAAAATAGGGAACGGAAGTATCCCTAGTGGCTCCATTTTCTGTATTTATGAATTTTTGAATCAATCGGGAAGTATTAAAATAAAGGGGTTTGTCTGCCCGTATACCATAGGTAAGTTTAAATTTATCCGTCGCATTCCATTCATCCTGTAAATAGAACGCCAATTGTCCTACGTTTAGTTCGGACAATTTCCATCCTCCATCTTTTCCTACCCCCGCATCATTACTAGTATTAAATGCATTCTGTGTTGCGGCTAAATATTTTTCCACAACGCCACCAGGCTGAGCATTGTCCAAAAATTCCTGTACACTCGGATAGGGATTAAACAAACCATAATAAGGAAAAATCCCAAAATTAAAGGATTCATAATTTATCAGGTTAAAGGAGTTCTTAAACTGAAACTTTTCAAAAGAGAATCCAACGGTATAGGTATGGTTTCCTTTAAAGAAACTCAGGTTATTGGTCAATTGAAATACCTCTTGGTCTAGTAAATTATTAATAGAGAACGGCTCATGCCCCGCAATGATATAATTAGAACCATTTCCATCCTGTATGGTTATAACGGGTGCGGGTCTAGAAAAAGGATTTCTAAAATCATCAAAAACAGAATATCCAAGCTGCAATTTATTGGTAGCCTCATCGGAGAGACTAGAGTTTAATTCCAACTGAAATGAGTTTAATTTATTATTAATCTCATACCCGGAATTCTGAAATTGCAAGGTAGCAAAATTGGGTCCGCGAGTTGCAATTGCCGTAGGATGCGCCGGCTTTTCCTTGGAGGCATCCAAAAAATTGTAAATCAACGCCAATCGGTTACTATCATTTATATTCCAATCTAGCTTAAAAATCCCCTTAGTGGATTGGGCACCAAAAGTAAAACCTTCGTAGGCTCCCGTATCATATCCTAGGTTAGCTAATGCTGATTGCACCGACATTAGGTCACTTTCACTTACCCTGGATTCGTTAACCGCTCCCGATCCCGTATTAGGGATCCAACCATTTGTACCTAAGTCGTCCCTTTGATCTTTTTCAAAATTGACAAAAAAGAACAGTTTATTCTTCACAATGGGGCCTCCAAAACTAAATCCATATTGATTTTGTTTAAGGCTGGGTTTAACCACACTCTCACCTTTCACCTTGCTGCCGGTTAAATCCTCATTTCTATAAAAACCATAGGCTGTTCCTTCAAATTCGTTTGTTCCACTTTTGGTTACCGCATTAATAGAAGCACCGGTAAAACCAGATTGGGTTACATCATAAGGTGCAGTAGCCACTTGTATTTGCTCAATGGCATCCAAGGATATTGGCTGGGCATCTGTTTGTCCTCCTGGAGTAGGAGCATCCAAACCAAATGGATTATTAAATATGGCTCCGTCTAAGGAAAAATTATTGTATTGATCATTACGTCCTCCAAAAGAATTACCACTAGCCGTTGGTTCTAGACGGGTAAAATCTGACGCAGACCTAGAAATAGTGGGCAACCTTGTAAGCTCTCGCTCACCAACACTAGTTTCGGCTCCGGTCCTATCGCTTCCAAAGGTCCCAGTACCCCGATCAGATACCACAATCACCTCCTCAAGGGCCTGACTATCGGTAAGCAATAATACTTCTAAGTTTTGCGTGGTACCTAGGGTTAGGAATATGTTATTATCTGTTTGTGATTTGTAGCCGATATAAGAAATGGTAACCTCGTACGGACCACCCACCCTAAGGTTTAACAAATTAAACCTTCCATCCTCATTGGTAATGGTCCCGTACTTTGTTCCAGTGGGGGTATGAATGACCACAACATTGGCGCCGAATAGCGGTTCGTTGGAATCATCCAACACCAATCCGCGTATATTGGAGGTAGTAACCTGGGCAGATAACAATAGGCTACAGCCTACAAAAGCTATAGTCAGCAGCAATTTACTCTTGGTTAATTGTTTCATAATCAATAGTTTTATAAATTGGTTTCTATAAAAATAACGAAAAAAAAACCGCATAAAAATGTGACCTATACCTAAGTTGTACAAAAGATATTAACCTTTTGCTCCTACACGATTAATAAATTCTCGACGTTTCATCCAATTCAATTTATTAGCTAATCATTTACTGTTATACTTACTTCTATTCCTGAATAAAGACATGTACTCCCTTCTTATTCGAGGTCACAATATCGATCTTCCCATCTCCATTGAGATCTCCCGTAGAAAACTGTCGTCCCACCCCAGAATTATCATCAATTAAATCAGGAACCAATTCTACCGAACCATTTGGATATCTCAAAGTTTTAAACTAATATAGTACGGCTGGGTCCTCTCCACCTGGATCACGTCCATTATGAGCATAAAAACATTTCCCAGTGATAATTTCTAATATGCCATCATTATTAATGTCCGCAACTTCCAAAGCATGCAATTGACTAAAACTTACTCCATAAGGATTATCTGCTGTCCTATCAGTCATCACAACATGTTCCTTAAAACTAATTTTTCCGTTGTTCTCAATTTGCTCAAACCAAGAAAGTCCATAGACGTCAATACGTCATTATCCCCATCGCCATCAATATCGAAGGCATACATTTGGGCGCCTCCTGTTCCTGGAGAAAATGGATATTCGTGATAAATCCAAGGAGTGTTTTTATCCCAATTTTCCGGCTGCTGCCACCATCCACTTTTCTCAATTATATCCATCAGTCCATCCCCATTAATATCTCCCGCTCTCAAACCGTGAGAATACACAGGAAAACGTTGAGGGTCCTTTTCGGAAAAAGGTAGAACTAACCAATTATCACCATTATTTTTAGGAGGGATACCTAAAACTAATCTTCCGTCGCTGAAAGCCAATAGCTCTTTTTTCGTATCTCCAATTATATCTATGAAGACCGGGGATTCATTACAAACATTAGTTATAGCATTAAAATAGGTTGGTTCTTGTATTGCATCCACATCTAGAGGTAGCGATATCTCAGTGGGATCTTTGATCCATTTGCTATCCGAACCGGGAAGCCCCACATGAAGGATATCAATCCAACGATTCCCATCTATGTGAGAAGGGAATGTAAAAAAAAATAGTGGAATAGCCCTCTAAGCCCGGACCGGTTATAGGAAAGTATTTTACAGGGGCATAGGCAAAGGCTTCCTTAAAATCGGGGCCTTTCCACCATATAGAACTAGCAATGATATCTAGGTGTCCATCGTCATCTATATCTGCAATAGAGGCTCCTTCAGAAACATATTTGTCCAACAACTGAATTTTTTCAAAAGATACCAATGTAGAAGGCACTTCCTTTACCTGCCCCTTTAAAGAAACAAGTATTAAATAAGGTATAATTGATAAGGTATGTTTAAAGAATTTCATTTAGTTTATACCTATTTTAATGTCTTGATAAATGCCAACAGATCAGAAACCTT
The DNA here is from genome assembly GCF_000424985.1 of Arenibacter latericius DSM 15913. Taxonomy (GTDB): domain Bacteria; phylum Bacteroidota; class Bacteroidia; order Flavobacteriales; family Flavobacteriaceae; genus Arenibacter; species Arenibacter latericius. The sequence goes on along the minus strand of NZ_AUKX01000060.1, from coordinate 15,380 downwards.
TTCGTCCGAATAGTTATAAAACAGCCCTTTGGGCATAAAGGAACGACCCCCCAGGAAACTGTAATATTATTACTTTATCTAGCTTTGAATTATAAAGGTGGAGGCCCGGAAATCACTACCGGAATGCAAATAAGATGGTGGGGGGTTTTGGGACTTATTGGATGAGCCTACCTCCTTAATAGTATGGTTTATCTCTATCTAGGTAAAAAAATGTGGATGGTGGTACTGACCTTTATAGTATTACTATTTTTAAACGTACAGGAAAACAACTATTTCTACGGGCTACCAGCATTTAAACTAGTTATAAGTGCTTCTAATCACGTTTTGGTGATGGCAGGTTTACTATGCACCTTATTATACTTAAAATTTAAAAAAGCTTCTCGACCCCTATCCCAATTTCTTACCATTATATGCATCCTCGGGGGGGGGGTATTTATAGGTTATGGATTTTTAATAAGGCCTTCATTTATAATTTCAAAAATATTGGCAACACCCTCTGGGACGGCTATTTGTATAGGTATTAGTTTATTATCCTATGTTGTTTTATATACAATTGTAGAGAAGCTAGGTTATTACAACTGGGCAAATCCTATTAAACCCGCAGGTACAAGTACCTTAACGTGTTATCTAATGTCCATTTTTGTGTATCCGATTTTGGCACTTATTGGTTTTCAATGGCCTAGCGTATTGACTATAAGCATCATCGGAATCCTTAAATCATTACTATTTTCTTATGTCCTTATTCTGATAGTAGGTGTTATGGAGAAGCAAAATATACGTCTTAAAATCTAGCTAGTATTAAAAAAGTAGACTGTCTTTTTCTATAAAGGAAGCCTTCAGCTCTTGATCAATTCCATGATTTAATTGCAGTTGCGGTGAGGATTCTTTTAATTTAGAAAATCCTGCATCTGAAATTTGTGTTTCCCAAACATAAAGGCTTTTTAATCCCTTCAAGTTCTTAAGAATGGATATGCTCTGATCTGTAATACCCGTTCCATACACTTTTAGCATACTAAGCTGGTCCAGACCTGTCAACTTATTTAACTCTGTATCGGTAATAGGTGTCTTATCAAGTTCTAACCACTCCAAGTTTTTACACTGGGCCACAAGATCCATTTCCTGTTCCCCTATGGGGATACCGCTCAAGTCCAATTGAATGATATTGTTAGAAATCCGTTTTAAGTCCGTTATATGGTTAGGTTCGTAATTGGGAGGCAAGAATACGGAGATGCTTAAAGCCTGGGAATTACTGCTTATCCTATTTATGGTAATGTAATCCGATGCCAAATTTTGCAGGGTACTGTCCGCGACCTTGGGAAGTTTTGCCCACGAGTTTGTTTTTCCGGACGCCATCATTTTACGTACCATACCTACTAAGGGTTCTTCGCTGCCCAGCTGATCTAACTGAACAGTATCCGAGGCTCCTAGGGCTATCCAGCGTTCCAGAATAGCAATCTCATCTTCGGTCAAGGGAATTTTACCCTCCGGAGGCATGTGATCTTCATGATCTTTTGGCAAGTGAAGTCGTTTAATAAGTTCACTCTCTTCAGGTTTACCGGGAATTAAGGCGTTTCCACTCTCTCCTCCTTTGAGCAGTCCGCCCATATCGGTCAATATCAATTCTCCTTTTCTTTTATTTGGATTATGACAGGAAACGCATTTATCGTCCATGATCCGGGTAACGATATCTTTATAGATCAAGGAGTTTTCAGGAATTTTCTTTTGTCGCTTTTTGGTAGGTAATGCCAAAAACTCCTCCCCATGGGTCACCATACCCCCATAATGGCCGGTAGCTACAACAAGTCCCACCAAGACCACTTGTACTGCTTTGGTGTACCTCTTTTGGTTCAGTCGCATCTGTGATAAGGCATACCAGAGAGCAGCCAACAATGCAACGCCCCCGCCCAACCATTGGTGCCAAAACAATAAATCTCCTTTGGCGGGAACTTCACTCCCTAGAAAAAATCCGGAAATTGCTGTTATAAGAGCAGAAATCACCGCAATGGTCAATAACAGCTGCGGCACTTTCTTTCCTGTCAAGCCCAAGAATATAGCCATTAATAAAAGGACAATTGGAAAATGTAGTATTATTGGGTGCAGTCTTCCAAACCAAGAAATCAGTCTTGGCAACGCTATATAGGATTCAAAAAGAAAGCAAAAAATAAGGAACACCGAAAGGCCCAAAACAATAAGATCTACCCATCGGTTTTTTAAAGTGTTCGTCATCTGATTATATTAAAAGATCCTTTACCACATTGCCCGCAACATCGGTAAGCCGGAAGCGACGGCCTTGGTGCTTATAGGTTAATTGTTCATGGTCTAGCCCCATGGCATACATCAGCGTAGCATGGAAATCGTTAATGTGCACTGGGTTCTCTATCACGTTGTACCCAAATTCATCGGTCTTCCCATAGGTAAGCCCGGGTTTGATCCCTCCCCCTGCCATCCAGATGCTAAAAGCCCTAGGATGATGATCTCGACCATAACTTTCTGGATTAAAATGACCTTGACAATAGTTGGTTCGGCCAAATTCACCACCCCAAACCACCAAAGTATCCTCTAACATTCCCCGTTGCTTTAGGTCCATGACCAAAGCAGCAGAGGCCTGGTCTACATCTTTAGCCTGCCCCGCCATTTCGTTGGGCAGGTTCCCGTGCTGATCCCAACCCTGGTGATACAGTTGGATAAAGCGGACACCATTCTCCGCCAATCTTCGCGCTTGTAAGGCATTGGCAGCATAGGTACCAGGGACTTGACAATCTTCACCATACAATTTGATGATGGATTCCGGCTCTTTGGAAATATCCATCACATCTGGAACGGACATCTGCATACGGTAGGCCATTTCATATTGTGCAATACGTGATTCTATTTCGTCATCTCCCGTTTCAACATGGTGTATTTTATTTAGGGACGAAACATGGTCCAATAAATGTCTTTTATCCGATCGGGAAAGTCCATCTGGATCATTTAGGTACAACACAGGATCTTTGCCCGAGCGCAACAACACCCCTTGGTGTTTGGAATCCAAAAATCCGCTTGACCACAATTTAGAATAAAGGCCTTGACTATTCCCCTTCCCTCTAGAGGTAAGAACCACAAAAGAGGGTAAATTCTTGTTCTCGTTACCCAAACCATAACTCAGCCAAGATCCCATACTAGGGCGACCTGAGATTTGGCTACCCGTCTGAAAAAACGTAATGGCTGGGTCGTGATTGATTGCCTCAGTCTGCATACTTCTAACCACCGTGATCTCATCGGCTATTTTGGCGATGTGTGGAAAAAAGTCACTGATCCATTTTTGGCTCTCCCCGTGTTGACGGAATTTTACCGCTGACGGCATCAAAGGAAAACTATCCTGTCCCGAGGTCATCCCCGTAAGGCGTTGCCCCGCCCTTACTGAGTCTGGCAAATCTTCACCCATCCGCTTATGCAAAGTGGGCTTGTAGTCAAAAGACTCCAACTGGGAAGGCCCCCCGGCCTGGAACAGATAAATAATACGTTTAGCCTTGGGCGCAAAATGCGGAATGCCCAAAGGTTGAGCTGCCAATGTCCCGGCACTCCCTTTGAAGAGATCGGGGATCAGCAGCGATCCCAGCGCCAAAGACCCAATCCCAACACTCAATTGGGAAAAGAAATGGCGACGATTCACTTTTAAAGGGTTTTCGTCCTTGCTCTTGTTTTCTTCCAGGTTATTTTTATGTTCCTCCATGGTTTTATTCTTTGGTAATAGTTTCGTCCAAATTGTAAATGGCCTGTACGGTGAGCATCAGGGCAGCCGTTTTCATGGGATCGGTATTCAATTGCTTATAATCCCCTACCGCTATTAATTTTTCTGCATCTTTTATATTGGACTGATAAAGCTTCACCGCATCATAATAATAGTTCTCCAAGATTGAAAGCTCTTCTTTTTTAGGAGAACGAACCAGGATACGCTTAAAAACACTGGTCACTACATCGGGATCATTAGGATTATTAAGAAGTGTCCGCTGTGCCAATACACGGGCGGCCTCCAAAATCTGTACATCATTCTGTAGCACTAAAGCTTGTAAGGGGGTGTTGGTCTTTTGCCGGCGTACCTCGGATAAGTCTCTATTGGGCGCATCAAATATGGTCATGTTAGGTGGTGGCAGGGTTCTTTTCCAAAAGGTATATAAAGAGCGCCTATAAAGGTCATCACCCTCATCGGGGATATACTCGGTTAAGATACCTCGGTTACCACCCGCATTGGTCTCCTCCCAGAGCCCTGCAGGTTGATAGGGCTTTACACTGGGACCACCGATTTCACGATTGAGCAGACCGCTGGTGGCAAGAATATAATCTCGGATCATTTCACCACTCATTCGGAATCGCTCAGCACGGGCCAATAGTTTATTGTCTGGATCGGCCTTCTTCAAATCTGGCCTAGCTTCAGACTTTTGCTGGTAAGTGGCGGAGAGCAAAATCTTTTTTAATAGGTACTTGGTATCCCATCCGTGCTCCATAAAATCAACCGCCAGCCAATCCAAAAGCTCTGGATGGGTGGGTAGGCTTCCCTGCACCCCGAAGTCCTCGGAAGTCTCTACAATTCCCTTTCCAAAGAGCATACCCCAAATACGGTTAACATACACCCTTGCTGTCAATGGATTTTTTGTATCGGTCAGCCATTGGGCCAATCCCAAACGATTTTTTGGAAGGGATTCCGAAAAAGCGTAGATAGCGTTAGGAGTGGCAGGCTGTACCGAGTCGGCAGGTTGGTCGTATGCACCCCGGTCCAGGATATATGTGGACTTGGGAGCAGAATCGTTCATAACCATAACCTTGATTTCTGATATGTTTTTCATATTGATAAATGAAAGTACTCCATCGCTCTCCTCATTGGAAATTTCCATATATGGAGGATCGGCAAAGAACTTCTGGTTTTTTGCCGCTACCGCATCCATCTGTATCCCTTTTTCATCCACTTGGTTAAAAAATGCGAAAAATTCAAAGTAATTTCTTTGGGAGATGGCATCGTATTTATGATCATGGCACTGGGCACATTCCAAGGTGATCCCCAAAATCCCTTTGCCCAGAGTATTGGTTCTATCCAACACGTAATTAGTTCTATATTCTTCCTGGATCACCCCCCCTTCCTGGGTTATGGGATGATTACGATTAAAACCCGTGGCCAGGATCTGTTCCTTGGTGGCGTTGGGCAACAAGTCGCCCGCTAGTTGCCAGGTCAGGAATTCATCATAGGGCAAGTTTTCGTTAAAAGCATGGATCACCCAGTCGCGCCAAGGCCACATGGTACGGTAACTATCGTCCTGATAGCCGTGAGAGTCGGCATACCGCGCTACATCTAACCAAGATTGGGCCATGCGCTCTCCGTAGGCAGGAGATGCCAAGAATTCATCTATGATTTTGGAGATGTTCTCTTCGGAACTATCCTTAATGAGCATTTCTACTAGTTCGGTTGTTGGGGGAAGTCCTGTCAGGTCTAAACTAATCCTTCGGATAAGCGTTTCTACTAGGGCCTTTTCAGAAGGCTGAAGGTTATTCTCCTCTAGCTTTTTCAATATAAAACTATCTATTTCGTTTTGTGCCCAATCCGTCCTTTCCGTCTTCGGAGCCGCGACTTTCTCTGGCGGTAGGTAAGCCCAGTGCTTCTCAAATTTAGCACCCTGCTCTATCCATTTCTTGATAAGCTTCTTTTCATAGGAGTTGAGGGATAAGTTGGAGTTTGGAGGCGGCATTTTCATATCTGGATCGTCTGAAACGATGGCCTGGTAAACCTTACTTCTCTTGGGATCTTTGGATACGATGGGGAATTCGTCAGGGCTATCAGATAGCTCGGTGAATGCTGTCTCCTCTAGATCTAGGCGAAAACCCTTGCGCTTATTCGCGTCTGGACCATGGCAAGTATAGCAGTTATCGGAGAGGATAGGTTTAATATGGAAGTTGTAATCTACTACTTCAGGGAGCTTCAGCGATGAATAGTCATCTTTGGAAACATGAAATATCCCACTGGTATAGGCGTACAACACCCCAAGAAGTACTGCAAGGATCGATATGATCAGTATTTTTTGTTTCATTTTATTATTCTTCATTTTTATTAAGTCGGGGAATACCAATATCAATGCGGTCTTAATTGGATTAAGACACTATTAGCAGCTAATCCGTCAACCGATGTAAAATTCAAAATTTTATTAGGCGAAGAAGAATCCGGTCACTTTAGTCTTATGCTTTACTAATTCCATATAAGATTTAGTTTTTAGTTGTTTGATATAACTTTTTGATAGCTAGCTATTCACCTATGTATTTTAAGGAATGGATTGAGCTTACTTAGAGATTTCTGAATGTCCAAAATGTTTCTTTTCTGGTTTTCTCCTTGCAGCCATTACCGGTTAATAGTATTTTAATATTTCGTGGTAATACTCTTATAATAGAAACTTAATTAAAGTTAATTCATAGGAAAAGCTTCAGCGAATAAGATATCCCTCAACCGTATTCTTAAACTTTTAACTTTAAATGAACTTACAGATCATATTTTAGACTAAGAAAGATATAAAAAATATCAGTCAATAATTCAGATCATTAAAACTTCTCTTGACTTATCATCAGAAAAGTTGAAATAAACCTAAGAATTATCTTGTTCTATCTATTTTCAAATAAATAGACCCATTCTTAATCCATATTTTCTAACTCAATTATCCTTTAAATACAAAAAATTAAGACAAATTTTAAAAGCAGAATTGCAACTTGTCATGTTTCCATAGCAAGTTGAATGAGCATTATAATATTTTCAACCTGGTCTAACTATATAGAAAAAGAGATTTTATACCCTTTGCTTTCTTTTCCCTAAATGATAAACAACTTGCAGACCTTTTGTCTAATATAGCTATTCAATAGCGGGAATCGCGGTGCACTTTTATCGTAGCAAAATCGGGCCCTAGCTCCATTACCATGAATTCTGACATGGTGGGACGCTCATAATCGAAACCTATATTTTTAATGGTAATATTGCGACTATAAAGATTAGCTAAATGTATCATCTTCCCATGACTCACTATTAGGGTTTCATCCCCTTCCAAAGTAATATTACTCATATGCTCCAATAAAATACCAATACTCTTGACTTTACTAAGGGAGTCAGACTCAGTGGCATTGGAAACATACAGTTCTCTTTTCGCTGCAGCGGCAGGCCAAAGATCTATCCGACCTTTAGGAAAACGGACTATGGCCGATTCGTATTTTGCGGCATCGGCCAAAGCTTTAGTAATTGCCGGAACTGCATCCTTAAAAGAATTAGCTTCAACACCATAATCTCTTAAATCTATTACTTTTTGGGCGTGTAACAGATTGGCAATTCCAAAACATATAAGGAAAGTCAACCATCTTCTTCCTTTCAACAAGAAATTAAACCTAGAAATAATCATTAAAAAATTCTTCATAGCTATAAAATGGTTGGCCCTTCGTTAATTTGATGATTGCAATGCTTCATTTAATGTCAACACTTGTCCTCTTTTTAAATTAAGCTCCACAGTTTTATCTTGATATTTTACCTTTTGAGTCTGACTTACTGTCGATAAAAATCGTACCTGAGTTAAATCCCCATTCTTCCACTCTATAGACACCTCTACTCCGCCCCTGGCTTTTAAACCAGAAATCTTTCCTGAAGCCCACGCTTTGGGAAGCGCTGGAAGTAGGTGAATTTCACCAGAATGCGACTGAAGGAGCATTTCTGCCATCCCAGCAGTTGCCCCCATATTTCCATCTAATTGAAAAGGTGGGTGAGTAGATAGTAAATTAGTATAGACTCCGCCTCCGTCCATCATATTAACGCCATCTTCATGCACCAACTGCATGGCCCTTCTCAACAACTTATAAGACCGATCTCCATCTAACAATCTGGCCCAGAAATTAATTTTCCAACCAATAGACCAGCCGGTACCGTCATCGCCCCTAGCATTTAAGGATACTCTTGCTGCTTCTACTAGATCTGGTGTCTCTAAAGTATTCACCTGATTTCCTGGATAGAGTGCATACAAATGAGAAACATGTCGATGTTTGTTATTGGGATCATCCACATCTTCCTTCCATTCTTGCAATTGCCCCCACTTCCCTATTCTCAATGGTAATAGCTGTGATTTTGCAGCAATCAACTTTTCTTTAAATTCCTTGTCTTCACCCAGTACTTCAGTGGCTTTAATACAATTTGTAAAGATATCCCATGCAATTTCTATGTCCATATAGGCCCCAGTAGAAATCCCACCATGTTCGGGAGAATATGAAGGTGAGGATACCAAATATCCATCCTCATCCTTAGTAAGATAATCTAACCAAAATTGGGCAGCCTCTTTCATTATAGGATAGCCTTTTTCTTTTAGATACGTACGATCTCCAGAAAACTCATAATGTTCCCAAACGTGACGGCCATACCAAGCTGCGCCCCCAGGAAAAAAGCCCCATGGGAAATCCCAGCCTGGAGCCGTAAATCCAAAAGGATTATTCATGGTATTTACGATCCATCCATCGGCATTAAAAAAATCCTTAGCCGATTTTCTGCCAGGTGCTCTTAATCTATCTATATACTCAATTAAAGGCTCATGGGCTTCCGATAAATTGGTGATTTCGGCAGGCCAATAGATCATTTGAATGTTGATGTTGGCATGATAATCACTAGCCCAAGGCGGACTCGTCATATTATTCCATTTACCTTGCAAGTTGGCGGGCATAGAACCCGGTCTGGAACTACTTATAAGAAGGTATCTACCATATTGAAAATAAAGGGTTTCCAAATCAGAATCCTCTTTACCTGCAGCATACGCTTTTAATCTTTCGTTAGTAGGAAGATTATTTTGATTGGTAGATTCTAACTTAAAATGTACCCTATTAAACAAGTGGGTATAATCTTCTATATGTTCAGATAAAAGCTGGTTATATTTTTTTCCTCTTAAAGATTTAATTGTCTTTTGGTTCAACGCCTTATAATCCCGTCCTGTATAATGAGGATATTCATTTTTATAATCCGTTGCCGCGGTTAGATATAAGGTTAATTTCTTAGCAGATTTCACCTGTACTTCTCCGTTTACGAAAGTTGGTTTTTCACCATCTGATTCTATCAGCATTCTACTTTCCAATCCCATCCCGTTGTTCTCTAAACTACCAGACATTACCAATTCTTTCCCTTCCAAGGTTATGGAAACATTCTTATGAACTGCGGTTTTTCTAATGACATAATCGATTCCTTTAGGACTGTTATTTTCAAAATGGAATACTAAGGTGCGACGAGGATAACTAGCAAAATAAGTACGCTTATGATCAACTCCATTCTCGGTATAGGAGATAGTAGATACCGCTTTAGAAATATTTAGTGTTCTATTATAATTACCGGGGATACCGGCATGTACCGGTTTTACAAATATATCGCCAAAAGGTTGGTAGGCTCCATAGCCGGCCCATCCTGTTTTTTCATCGTTCCCTTTAATAACCCCAGTAAGTTCCTTGTTGGCCAATTGATGTGCCTCTTTGTATTTCCCCTCATTGAGCAACTTTCTTACCTCAGGCAGGTATTTATGTGCATTTTCTCTATTGCCGCCATTATACTGGTCCCATTCACCCTTTCCTCCTGCCCATAAGCTTTCTTCGTTAAACTGAATATGCTCCTCCTCTATACCTCCAAAAATCATGGCTCCCATATAGCCATTACCTATGGGCAAGGCCTCGGTCATCCATTTATCTGCAGGGGCTTCATACCAGAGTTTTAACTGATCATTTTCCTGACCATATACTTTGAGTGTCGTAACAAATACGATTGTAATAAGGGCGCTGAAATAGCTTAGGTTCTTAAAGTTCATTTGTAATAATAATTAATTGTAGTTCCCTATGGTTATTTCTCGAATAAGGGATATTCGAGATTATTTTATGTTTTTCGCTAAGATAATATATGTACAGTAATGTCCTCATAGCTTAACATATTGATTTGGTACTGTGATTATTCTAATAATAGCATCTACACTTAGATGAATAAATGGAATTGACAGAAGGTTATACAACTGAAAACAGAGGTTTTAAAGACTAAAATGAAAATTAAAATAGTTGACATTAATTACTAGATTCGGAAACAAGTATTCCGTTTATCTTGAAAATCAGCGCTAGCGATACTTTTTTATTTGAAAGTGTTCAGCATTACCCTTATAAATTTTTAATTTTAGAAAAGTCATGAATACATTTTCTGTTTTTTAAGCTATTAAATATATCAAGAATGAAAAAAGAAGAGTTATTAGGTAAGGAGCTAAGCAACCTATATGCAATAGCCAAACAAGTAAACCATTATTTTGATGGAAGTGATATCAACTTTCTTTCGGAAAGAACGCAACAGATATTGGTGAATTATATAAAATTCAGTTGTGCCAATGAAGAACAAACGGCCGGAGCTCTAAGGGATCTCAAAATAAATCCGGGAAATACTTCCGATTCCATTGTAAACGAGATTACTGAAAACCTGCATGATATTACCACCCAAAAAGGCTATAGCAAGGAAACAAGGGAGTTAGGCTTTCTTATGTCATTGAATCGACTTATAGGGTACCATGAGTCCAACCTAGAAAACATTCAGTATTTGATTGACTTGGTTTATGGTAAAGTGAAAGGTTAGAAATTTAATAAATACTAGTTAAGCTATGTGGAAATAATGAGTAGTTAAGATTTAAAGATAGATTTAAGTGATTTAAACACATTGAATGCTCCTTAACTTTTGATCTATTAATAAATTTAACAACTATAAATAGACAGAACGATTTAATAAGCGACCATCCAAAGTGTACCCGAACAATAGAACTCCCACCCTTTCTCTTCTGTATATCTAAAGAAATTAGCTTCGAGCTCATTATAAGCCCTTTCAAGAAAAAATGCAATTGTCCTATCCTTATTAAATACAGGAACAGAAATCTGACGGTTAAATTGGAGTGTAAAAAGTACGTCCTCGATATCTAGTTTTCTAAAATTCTGTTTTTGATTAGACCATTCCGCCATCCACTCTAAATCTTCATCCTTAAGAAAATCACTTACTTTGGGTTCAAGATACTTTCGTACTATAGAATCGGTTTTAGCCTTTTTCATTAGTACGGATAAACCATCTAAAGCATTAATCGAATCTATTTTAGCAACCCCTGTATCCCAAGAATTAGTATTTACAAAATTAACTTTCAACTCGTCATCCATTCTTTTTATAAATTCTGGACCATATTCACTATCGATATATGACTTATAGTATAGTTCCTTATTAATATCTCTATTACCAGTGATGGTTTCAGAATAAGCCCTAATAACTTCTTTAATTTCATGCTGTTCTTCTACAGGGCGTATTTTTTGAGTTTTACAACCCGATTGAACAATTAGTAACATTAAAGCCGCAATAATTATATATGTATATTTCATGGTTAGGTATTTTATGACAGATTCACCTTAATAATTAGAAATTCACCTAGAACCATAATATTATGTTCTAAATTCTCTCTTATTGATACACCTATCCTAGAGAGGTTTTTTGCTCTATTAAGTTCCCCTCCAGTAATGTTTAAGAGCTAATAGTTGATGAAGCTTCTTCCTAGCTTCACTAATCTATATAATCGGTTAGGTTTAAACCTTCTAACAACCAGGCTAAATTAAATCGAGCGATTTTTGCACCTAAATCACTTTCATACAACAGAAATAGTAATCCTTCTGAAGCAGTGCCTTTCCTACCTGCGATTAATGAAGAGTAGGCAAAAGTCCCTTTATCTACTATCTTTTTTAGTGGCCATGATTTTCCGCCATTAAAACTAAGCCATACGGCTCCATTTTTCCTCCCTGATTCAGAATCAATATTACTATACAATAGAATATCATGACCTTCTATAGGTAGTCTTACTAAACCTGCCATTAAACCATAGTCCCTATCTTGATCTCCGTCTGGCAGCTCTTCACTAATTGACAAATCCTCCCAGGTTTCTCCCCCATCATAACTCCAAGCTATATATCGCATACGAGGATTCTTACCATCAGTGGACTTATGGCGACGGGAATTATAGTATAAATGCCCGTTGGATAGTTCTACTATTGCTGCTTCGCCGGTTCCATAGGCAGGGAAAGGCTCACTTGCAATCCAAGTTTTACCGCCATCATCACTATACATTACTATACATTGCATTAGTATAATGGTTATCCCAATGTTCCTTGGCATTTCCCCCTGCATAATACCTTGTGGGACGAATTAAACGACCTGCAAATTTTCCAAACTGTAAGGTAATACCATGCTCATTCATATGCATAGAAGGGATATGTCCTAAACCATTAGGGTGAATAGTTACCTCCTCCTCTTTCCATGTAATTCCATGATCCCTACTTCTATATAAATGTAAAGGGGAGATAGGATGATCCTCCTCCATAAAAGCAAGAATATCGCCTGTAGTTTCATCTACCGTGGTACCTCCTCCTTGAAAACCTGGATTGGCTATAGTAATTTCCGGACCCCACATACTTCCACCATCCTCACTTCTTCTAACTCGAAAATGTTTACTACCCCAAGTAGCCACTACTGTTCCATTCATAGCAACAACAAGGTTGGGAAAGCGTTCATCGGTAAATAAATCTTGCACATCAAAGATGGGCTCCTCCCTAATTTCTTTAGAGATGACCTTCTTTGGCTGGGCATCAACAATATTTCCAAGTCCAAAAGCAATTATTCCCAAACAAACAATTAAGGTTCTCATATTATATTTAAGGATAATTTCACCCTGAAATTAAAAATATAAGTGTCAATACATTGATTCTATATATCCACATTTAGGTTTTATTTATTATCCTTCCTATAAATATAGTTTAATTCTTCAACTATTTTCTAAGCTATACCAATTGAATTTTAAAAATTGTTTAATTTATAAAGAGTGAAGTAGAATATGATACCCACTAAATCCAACTAAGCATTGTTTTCACAAAGAGCATTAAAAAATGCAGATAGGTTGGTCTAACCACAAACAAAAAAAATAAAAATCATATTACTTATTTGAAGTCCAAAACAGATATACCCTTTAGAGATTTTAGAGTCTTTTCTATTATCTTAGGTTTAGTTAATTTCATCTAGAACATCCTATTTAGATAATTATACAACCTAATGACATATTGTATGTGAATTTAAAATATTACACACCTATTATTTAATTATCAACTTTTTAAATAAAAAATAACCTGTATTTGCCTTTAAAGGGCTGGTTTATAAACTAAAATAAATTCAGTACCTTTATTTCAATGTTCCAAAACATTAGCCCGCCTATGCCCCCTATCCTACTCGTAGAGGTTAGTTTACTTTACATTCACCGCAACTGCGACACCATTAGTAAAAGAAGCATTGCGACAAAAAAAATATATCGACAAAATGTTGAAACATCCTTTGGATAAGGGCAGAAGAACAATCATTATCCATTCAAAATTGGCACTCCCCAACCAGTTGGAAACTTATATGAATTATATGATGCATCCTTCCTTTTTCACCAATCACGCCTATTTTTATGGAGATGTGTACTCAGAGAATTCAGGGGAAAAACACGCGCAATGTATGGGTCCGATATTAGGCGTAAATCTATTGGGTTTAAAGCCTAAGAACCACTCCGATGATACCGCCACCCTTGTCAATTCAATTTTCTCGGGTTGTTCCGCAGTAAATCGGGTTTCCCGTTGGGGTGCGATCATAGGGAAAAACGAAGGTGGAATTTCTTATCAAGCTTTGCAATCGATTACTAGCAAGGTGCTAATGAGTTTTTTTGTAGGACAATATAAAAGGAACATTTACTATAGGTAAGTTAGCGGACTTAGTGATTTTGGACATAATTCCATTGATAGTAGAACCTATCGCAGTTAAAGAGATTGAAATATTAGAAACTATTAAAGATGGAGCCAGTATTTATAAACAATAAGATACGGTATAATTATAATTTATATTGATTATATAAATTAAAAATCATTCACTAATAATTTAAGTAAATATGAAAAATTTAAAAGGAAAAGTAATCATCGTAACAGGAGGTGCAGCAGGAATTGGAGGAGCAATGACCTCTGAACTAACAGAAAGAGGAGCTTGTGTAGTTGCAGTTGACTTAAATGAGGATGCTGGAAATAAAAAAGTAGCATCCAACCCAGACCAAATCGCTTTTTTAAAAGGAGATATTTCAAAAGAATCAGTGGCAAAAGAGGCGGTACAACTGGCAGTTTCTAAATTTGGCAAATTAACAAGTGTGGTTAATAATGCACATGCATCCCGCCAAAAACCATTAATGGAACTTTCTGAAGATGATTGGGAATTATCCATGAACACTGGTTTAAAAGGTACATTAAATTTTATGAAAGCTGCATATCCCGAACTTAAAAAAACCAAAGGATCTATTGTAAACTTCGGTTCTGGCGCCGGATTACTTGGTCAAAAAAATCAAGGAAGCTACGCAGCAGCCAAAGAAGCTATTAGAGGGTTATCTCGTGTAGCAGCTAATGAATGGGCAGAGGATGGTATAAGAGTAAATGTCGTTTGTCCACTAGCACTTACCGATGGAGTGAAGCAATGGAAAGAGAATTTTCCAGATCAGTATGAGGAAATAATAAGTAAAAATCCAATGCATCGTTTTGGAGATCCACAAAAGGATGTTGCTCCAATTATCGCCTTTTTATTAAGTGATGATAGTCAGTATATGACAGGTCAGACCCTTATGGCAGATGGTGGTGATATAAAATTGAGATAATATACTACCTTGGGGCAAGCCCTCCTGTATCCTATGGTTAAAACAACTATTACTCCATAATTTTTTTCTATATGCTAAGCTGCATATCCCATAGTGTCAACATAGGGAGTGCCTCTTTTCACCACAGCGAACGCCCTTGCCAAGAGTTTGTTCCTTACGATGTTCAGTGTACTCATCTCGTTCTTTCCCTCTTTCAGCCGCCTTTGGTAAAAGACCCGCATCTCCGGAACGCACTGTATGGCCGTCATGGCACAGAGGTGGAACAGTACCTTGCCCTCCTTGTTTGCTAGGTGACTTATTTTTGTTCTTCCCCTTACACTTGTTCCGGATCGGTTAGGAAAGGGAGCTATGCCACAATAGGAGGCAAACTTTCGCCAGCTTTTGAACTTGGTAAAGTTGGCGGTATAGGCAATCATGAAAAACGCTGTTTGTGGTCCCACGCCGTTGATTGTATTCAAGAGTCCATAATTACGGAACATAGATTCATTTTCCTTAATAATCCCTTCCATCTGCTTTTGCACAACGCTTATTTGTTTTGACAAATATTTGATCATTTTTTCCTGTGTGGACAGGAGCACTTCATTTTCTTTCCTCAACAACACTCGTTTTTGCTCTTTCAACGAAGCCTTGAAACCAGATCTTTGCTTT
>NZ_AUKX01000059.1 GCF_000424985.1 Arenibacter latericius DSM 15913 | reverse complement strand
GGAACCAGTATAAGGGGCAGGACAAAGGTTAGTAACCTAGCCAACAAGAAAATAAAGAGCCTACTTGATCTATGTGCAAAATCGGCCTTACAGCATAATCCGGAAATGAAAGCATATTACCAGAGGAGACTGGAGGAAGGAAAAAACAAGATGAGCACAATCAATATTATTAGAAACAAATTAGTGTCCAGAATGTTTGCAGTTATTACGCGAAATGAACCCTATATTAATCTTATGAAATATGCAGCTTAGGATTGTTGATAAATTAAAGTAGATATCCTTTTTTTAATCATAGAATACAGGCGGGTGTAATTCAAATTTCTTAATTAGTATTTGCGACCAATTTTTAGTCATGTTCATTTCATCTGTTTGATTTCAAAAACAAAGGCACGAAGGAAAATTTCTCCGTGCCTTTACGAAGCTAAAATTAGCTTAAATTAATACCCAGGATTTTGCTTATAAAGTCCGCCCGTAAAATCTATCTCACGCTGAGGAATTGGATAGTACTCGTCCCTTCCTGCTGTAAAAATTGCATTGGACAAGAAATCCCTTTTAGCTTTTTCCTCGGCCAGATAAGCGTTCAGAACTTCTGCTGCTTCCCCCCATCTTACCAAATCGAAGAAACGAGGTCCTTCCATTCCAAATTCCAATCGCCTTTCAAACTTTAAAGCTTTCCATGCATATTCTTTACTTGGGAAGGTGGTGTACTGTTGAATATTATAAATATCCGTTGCCCCGGCATCTAATTGACGTTGTGTACTCGCTGCTGCACGTGCCCTAACCTGATTGATTAATGGCAATGCTTCATCCCAACGATCCAATTGTATCAAAGCTTCGGCCTTAAACAACAATATATCAGCATACCTTATAAAATCAACGTTTTTGGAAGTACCAACAAAAGGCCCTTCCTTAACATAGCACGAACAATCAGGCGCTTGTTGTTCCTTCATATTCCCAAAATAACCATAAACCCCAGGATCTCTGGCCCAGCTAAAGTTATACACCATATCCCCGGCCTCATCAACGGTATTTCTGTATTTGAAAGGTCTCCCTGGTATTCCCACGGTATGATCCAATCTGGGGTCTACCGTTAAGCCAAGTTCTGGCGTTACCGTTCCATCATCATTCAACGTGGTAAAAATATCAGTGTCGTTAAAGTTATCCAACAAAGGCAAACCAGTGGCATCTGTCCTAAACGCATTCACCATATTCTGACTGGCCAAATGAAATCCACAGCAACCATATAGCGCTGATCCATGGGGGGAATTAAGTCCTGTAACAAAACTTACCCTACTTACCTTTGTACCGTCATTTATGGAAAATTGGGCCGCCCATATTGATTCAGGCCCGTTATCAAAACCATCCAAAAAATTATTCCCATAATCAGCTTCCAGATTAGCGGTAACGTCATCGGCATAATCAATAACCTCTTGAAGAAGCGAAATGTTAATTGAGGTGACCTGGTGTTGATCATTTTGCTCATAAGCCTGGTAAAGCCTTAGTTTGGCCATATAAGCTGCAGCGGCATTTCTATCTGCCCTCCCCACTTCGTCCTGCGATTGGGGTAGATTGTTGTATGCAAAAATAAAATCTTCCGCTATGGTGTTCCACAATTCGTCATTGGGCATATCATTGGATATGGCAGCAATTTCCTCCTGAGTCAACCCTTCTTTAATAAAAGGGATGTTTTTGAAAATGAGCTTCAACATAAAGTGAGAATGTGCCCTCAAAAATCGAAGTTCGGCCTGTCTCAATGTTTTATTGGCATATTCACCATCCGGTATATCGTTTATCACGGTCAACGCAAAATTGGCCCTTGAAATAGCCTTGTAATAATTGGTCCAAGTTCTTGGAGCCATCCAATCCCCAAAATCAGGAATGGTTAGATTGTATTGTTCATACCGATCTACTACATCTACATCACCACGGCCTCCGCCACCTTTATAGGCATCATCCGAACGAACACTTCCATAAACCCATTGATGGGTTAATGGGCCTATCATTTCATCATTGGCAATCCCTGCATAGGCAGCAACCACCAAGGCTTCGGCATTTTCTGCCGTGGCCACATTTTCATTGGACAGCACTCCCTCCGGCTCATATTCCAAAAAGTCTTTGTCACAAGAAACAAGAAGAAATGAAACCAATACTCCTATTGTAAATATTATATTTCTTTTCATGATTTTCATTTTTTAAAAGTTCAAATTAAGTCCCAATGATAGTACAGTTGGCACAGGAATATTGTCAACAGTTGTTCGCTCTGGATCAGATCCTATATAATCTTTGGGAGTAAACCAGAACAGGTTCTCTCCTTGAAAATAGACGCGTAATCCCGTCATTCCCCATATTTTACTGATCATTTCCTCCGGTAAAGAATACCCTATCTGTAAATTTCTAATTTTGAAGTAGGAATTCTTCCGAAACAAATAATCAGAAGTTCTAAGATCGTTGAAAGCCAATGATAAGGAAGGAATATCCGTATTGGTATTAGTTGGGGTCCATGCATTTAACACCCCTAAACCGGCATTCTCTCTACCTTGCGTAAAATTATTCCAAAATATATACGGATCCTGACCAATTCTCCCTGCCACTCCAGAACCAAAAATGGAAAAATCGAAGTTTTTATAGGCAAGATCTACTCGGATACCATATTCTAGGTCGGGCAGTGTATTTCCAATAAAATCCCGGTCATCAGAATCTATTACATTGTCCCCGTTTAGATCTTGGAATTTTATCCCTCCTGGTCGCGAGGCAACCTGGGTTGGGCTGGCATCGATATCTGCCTGACTTTGGAATAGGCCATCCGTTCTATAGCCAAAAATTGAAAATTGGGAATGACCTAATATAGAGTTCTCAGCAGTTCCTGGAAACCCAGCGCGCACTTCTTCGGGAAGAAAAGTAATCTCATCCTTAAATGCTCCAAAATTTGTGGATACCCCAAACGAAAATCCACTCTCCCAAGTTTTAGCATAGCCTACAGAAAGCTCCCAACCTTTGGTTTCCGTGGTGGCCCCGTTTAATACCCGTTGTTGCCCTTCTCCAATAACAGAGGCAATGGGAGGTGTAATCAAAATATCACTGGTTTTTCTGGTAAAATAATCGAATGTACCTACCACTGCATTGTTAAAAAGCCCAAAATCTACTCCATAGTTATATTCCTTGGTGGTTTCCCACTTCAGTGCGGGATTTGCCGCCTGTATAGAAACAAATCCGGAAGGAAGGGTCCCACCATTATTGCCACCCAGATCATAGGCAGTTCCTACATTATAATATTGATTAAAGAAATCTGGAACAAATTGATCTTGGTTTGGGCCATATCGGGATTCGTAGAGACCAAATCTGGCCAAATCACCAATAGATTGGTTACCAACCTCCCCATATCCTGCACGTAATTTTAAATCCGATACCGGACCTTCATCATTGAAGAAATCTTCCCTACTGATTCTCCACCCCAAGGATACCGCTGGAAAAACCCCATACCTATTTTCATCACCAAATCTTGAGGACCCGTCCCTACGAACGGTAATAGAAGCTAAATACCTATCGGCAAATGCGTAATTGAGTTTACCAAATTGTGATAAAAGGCTACTTCCACTGGATCGTCCTGTATTGGTTCTTGCCCCAGAGGCGGCATCCAAAACAAAATAAGACTCAGTTTCTACGGCAAAACCATCTGCAATGGCTGTCACCGAATCAAAATCATTTTTGATGGATTCTGCTCCCAACAAAAGACCAAAACGATGGTCTCCCATTTCCAGCGTATAATTCAACGTATTGGTAAAGACAACACTTGTAAATTTATTGGTGTCCATTATCAACCTATTGTTATCCCTGTTTACAAATCCATTGGCCACCTTGGGTTCAATATCCTTACGTTTAAAATCACTATAGTCTAACCCAATGCTGGTTCGGAAGGTTAAATTCTCCATTAACTGCAGCTCGGCAAATACATTTCCAAAAACATTAGTCCATTCCGTGTTGTCCCATCTATTTAAAAACTGCATCAAAACAGGATTGTTACGATCAGAATATCCAGCACCTAATGGGCCACCATAATTACCATTATTATCGAACAGTGGTATTGTTGGAGCCAAACTAATGGCCAAGGCAGGAGTTGCAGCACTACCAATATCAGTTGAAGCCAAAGTTTCATCTGAGGTGGTAAAAGCAGTGTTTACCCCAATCTTTAATTTGTCATTGAACAATTTAAAATTGGAATTTAACTTCCCTGAGATTCTTTCGTAACCAGTATATTTTAATATACCCGTATTCTTTAGATGCCCCAGATTAATCAAGTGAAAGGATTTATCCGTTCCTCCCGAAATGGAAATTTCATTATTATAAACATACCCTGTTTCATAGGATTCCTTTTGCCAATCCGTATTACCGACCGGTACATTGGGATCTCCCCCAACAAAAGGTTGAAGCGTTACGCTATTGAGCACCGGATTGTTAAAATCCCCATTCCAATCAAAATTATAGATTTCACCATAACCACCCGCTGGGTCTGCTCCATCATTTATGGATGCCCTCCATAAGGCCTCTCCTCGCTGTGTGGAGTTCAACATATCATACCGCTGTGCTTTCTCGGACTGTACGGAGAGGTTAGAATTTATACTTACCCTATATTTTTCTTGCCCTCCTGCCTTGGCACTATTCTTAGTGGTTACGATGATAACCCCGTTACCTGCCCTAGAACCATAAATGGAGGAGGCCGATGCATCCTTTAGGACTTGGACAGACTCAATTGCACTAGGATTAAGTCCAGAAAACACCTCTTGCCTAACGGTTGGCACTCCATCAATAACATAAAGGGGATCATTATTTCCCAATGTGGTAACCCCACGTATTAGAATTCGGCTACTAGTGCCGTTCGGATTTCCAGATTTTTCAACAAACAGGCCCGGAACCCTTCCTTGTAAAGCCTGCATTGCATTACCAGAACTTAAACTTTGCCCTTCAACAGGACCTAGTTCTACAACGGTAATAGCTCCAGTTAAGTCAGCCTTTCGTTCCGTGGTATAACCAGTTAATACCACCTCATCCAGCATTTGAGCATCTGGCGGCAAAATAATATTAAAGGTAGACTGTCCATTTACTGGGATTTCCATCGTTAAAAACCCCACATAACTTACATTAAGAGTAGCATCTGAAGGTACTTTATCAAGGATAAAATTACCATCAAAATCTGTCGTAGTACCATTGGTAGTGCCGGCCACTACCACAGAGGCACCTGGCAACGGCATCCCATCATCCTGTGAGGTTACCGTCCCTGTTATCTGCTCCTGGGCCCAGAGACCTAGCGGAGTAAATATTATTAAGATCAATATGAGTTTTAGTTTCATAATAGTGTTGTTTTTTAGTTCATTTTAAGTTCATTCACTTCTAACAAGTCAAGAACAAAATCTTGACTGACCGTCTCTATTGAAAGCGTCTCGAATGGTGCGTTGGGAAATAATATTTCCGTCATCACGGTTGACCCTTCATCAAAAAATAATTCTATGGATGTTTTGTCCAGGAGAATGGTTCCCGTCAGCTTTCCACTCCCGGAAATTCGTTCTGCAATACTTTTCTTATTCGAGAAAGTTTTGGAGAATTCGGTTTTGCCAGATCCACTTCGATCGATAAAAAAAGTATTGTCGGCACCGTAGTACCCAAAAGTCAATAGGTCCCCTTCCTTGTTGGAAAGCTTAAAAGTAAAGCTGTCCTTTTTTAGCTCTGAAATGGTAAAGTTGATTGCAGCACGTGAAAGATCAACCTTCTCTTCATTGATTAGCGCCGTGTCACCGTTGACCTTAATGTTTTCTTTCTTGTATTTAACCCCATTATAAGTATCTATTTCATCAACTGGTAACGTTGCCAACCTATAGGATTTGTCATCTTTGATCACTTTTATCTCCCTGGCCACGGTCATGGCGCTACGCCAGGTTTCGGTAGGAACTTCATTAGCGTATTCCCAATTGGACATCCAGCCCATAAAAAACTTCCCTCCATCCTTGGAAGTGACATTGGAAAAAGTGACCCCAGCATAATTGTCCTTCCCAAAATCGATCCAAAAGTTATGGTCCTTTTTTAGGATGGCTTCAAAATCGTTATCCATGGTGAACTTTGTACCATCAAAATCACCAATGAAATATTGTGTAGCACTGCCTCCGTTAGGTCCACCTGGGTTTATACTTACAAGGAGTACCCATTTGATTTCCTCGGAACCCTCAACAGGAATGGGAAAAAGATCTGGGCATTCCCAAACCCCTCCGTGGGTCCCGATCGCCTTATCCCAATCTCCTCCAAAATCGGATAACAGCTCCCAGCTTTTTAGGTCTTTGGAGCCATAGAACATAACCATATCATGTGCAGCCAGGACCATTACCCACTTTTCATGTTCTTGGTTCCAGTATACCTTGGGATCCCTAAAATCCCTGATCCCTGGATTCTCTATCACAGGATTTCCTGAATATTTGGTCCAAGTGAGTCCCTCATCCAAGGAATAAGCAATGGCCTGCGACTCCACATCCATTTTACTGGATTCTGCCTTTATTGGATCATGATAGGTGAACATGGCAACAATCGGTACTTGACCGTCCGACCCAAAGCCAGAGGTATTTTCCAGATCCACCACCGCACTACCAGAAAAAATATACCCCTTTTCATCCGGGAAAAGTGCAATAGGCTGCTCCTTCCATTCCACCATATCGGTGCTAATGGCGTGCCCCCAATGCATAGGCCCCCATTTATTTCCATCAGGGTAGTGCTGATAATATAAATGGTAATACCCATTGTAATAGAACATTCCATTGGGGTCGTTCATCCATCCCACCTTAGGGGTAAAATGATAATTTGGACGATATATCTTTTCTTCCGTATCCAAGGTACTCTCACTTTGAACGATATTCTCGTTCTCCTCCTTATTTCCTTGGCTCTTGCAGGCAAAAACTATACAGAGACCTGCAATGGCAACAGCTAATCTTAATCTATAATTTTTCATAATTAAAAAATTGGGTTTATTATTCGGTTTATATATTCTTGTTATTCATCACTACTTTCCCTTTAGTGGAACCATTGGATTTACTTAAGGATTTACTAAGGGCTTCCAATGAGATCCCCTTAGTCTCAGGCATTATAAAGGCCACAAAGAGAAGTTGTAAAACCATCATAAATGCGAAGAAGGCAAATACGGTTCCTGCACCTATTGCGGTAAACAGCACGGGAATAAGGGAAGGAATTACCGCTGCCAAGATCCAGTGCACGGAACTCCCAAAAGATTGACCTGAACCTCGTAAATGGTTGGGGAAAATTTCGGATATAAATACCCAGATAACGGTACCCTGACCTACGGCATGTGCGGCAATGAACAGGAATAGGAATATGGCTACGGACATCCCCTCCCAATCAAAGAAAAAGGCACAGGACACCAAGGTTAATGATATTATATATCCTACAGAACCTATGTACATCAATTGCTTTCTGCCAAACCTATCAATAAGAAAGATGCCTAAGAGTGTAAATAAAAGATTGGTAACCCCGATACCGATACTACTTAAAAGGGCCGTACTCTCCCCTAGGCCGGCCTCCCCCAAGATTCTAGGGGCATAGTATAGAAATGCGTTTATCCCGGACGCCTGATTGAAAAAAGCCATACAGAAGGCAAGGATCAATGGAAGTCGGTATTTTTTCATGAAAATGTTCTCCCCAGGTATCTTATTCTCGTTTTCCTGGTTTATTTCCAACATCAATTTCTCTACGTCCTGCCCCGGATTTATCACTTGCAGTACCTTTCTTGCCTCTGTGGTACGCAACTTGGTGAGAAGCCATCTTGGACTCTGGGGAACGGTAAGGACGAACAGTGTATAAATAATGGCCGGAATGGCTTCTACCCCTAGCATCCAACGCCAGGCATTTTCACCGATACCACTTAATAAATAATTGGATAGGAAGGCCACCAATATTCCGAATACGATATTGAATTGATACAGCCCAACCAATTTCCCCCTGTCCTTGGCCGGAGCTATTTCAGAAATATAAGCTGGTGCAGCAATAGTGGAGGCCCCCACTCCTAATCCGCCTATAAATCTAAAGAACGCAAAGGTGATGGGATCGTTAGACAATGCAGATCCCAGTGCCGATACGGTATAAAACACACCAATCCAGAACAAGGTTTTCTTTCTTCCCAGCCTATTGGTAGGTATGCCCCCTAACAACGCACCGATCACGGTTCCCCATAAGGCCATTGCCATTACTATGGTACCATGGAACACATCCGAAGACCCCCATAAGAGTTGTAATTTTTTATCTGCTCCAGAAATAACTACGGTATCAAACCCGAATAAAAATCCCGCTAAAGCAGCTGTGATCGACCAAACTAATATTTTCTTCATATCGCAATTAATTAATACGAAGACTATATTAGCACATATTACCAAGGTGTTGTTTCGCCTATGTTACCATCTATTATGATTTCGTTAACAACCATTACCAAAAACTACAAAACCTTAATAAACAGCAGGTTATACCATTTAATCAATAAATAAAACTAAAACTAGTTATACTGAGGTAACATTAAAGTTCAAAATTGATACATGATGATTCACCCAAACGTTAAGAATGCTTTAAAGTGATTTTTTATATGCGCCTGGAGTAACGCCATATTTACTTTTAAAGGCTGTAGAAAAGTAATTGGGGGAAGAAAATCCTGTACTATATCCTATTTCAGAAATGGAAAGATTAGTGGTTTCGAGCATAGATTTTGACATTTCCAATCGATAATTAGAAATGTAATCACTGACACTTACTCCTAGCATAGCTTTTACTTTTCTATATAATTGTACTCTAGAAATATTAAGAGAATCAGCTAAGTTTTCAACAGAAAAATTAGTGTTGTCCAAATTAACCTTAATATATTGGTTTAATTGACGAACAAAAAGTTGCTCAGGGCTCCCAAACGATTGCGCCTGATCAATTTTATGGATGTTATTAGTATAATAATACCTCAATTTTTCCCTATTGTAAAGTAGCGACTTTATAGATTGTGTTAAAATAGAAAAGTTAAAAGGCTTAGTTAAATATAGATCGGCCCCGCTTTGTAGCCCCTGAATAAATGAATCCTTATTTCCCAAGGCTGTTAATATGATTACTGGAATATGGGATGTTCGTAAATCATCCTTTAGAATCTCACAAATTTCAAATCCATTTTTATCTGGTAAGTTTACATCACATAAAATTATGTCTGGAATATTTTCAAACGCCAGTTCAACACCATCGGTTCCGTCAGATAATATGATATCATATTCGACACTTAGTTTATTCTTTAGGAAATAACTCAAATCTCTGTTGTCCTCAATTAAAAGAATGGAATACCTCTCCTCCCCATTGTTAGTACCCTGTCCTAAATAGTTATCATCCAAGATGATCTCTTCGGTAAAATCATTTAAGGGAGTATCCACCAATTCAGGATCAATTACAATTTGGTCCTCATTAAAATGGGTATTTCCTTTAAAAAGCGTAATAACAAATTCCGTCCCATGATGGGATCTAACTTCAATCTTCCCGAGATGAAGCTCTATAAATTGTTTACTAAGATGTAGGCCTACACCTGAACTGTTTTTCCTGTTATTAGAACCCTTAAAAAATGGAGTAAATACATTTCTCAATTCATTGTCAGGGATTCCTATTCCATTGTCCTTAAAGTGAATATTTACTGTGCTATCATCCAAATTATCATGAATCTCAATTACTATTTTCCCATTATCGGGAGTGAATTTGAAAGCATTGGACAATAGGTTAAAATAGACTTTATCAATTAAATTTCGGTCAATAAACAAATCAAGATCTTCATTGTTAGTCGTAATATTGAACTTGATACCCCTCTTTTTTGCTTCTCCCTTAAATTCCTTGTATATATTATTTGAAAATTTGTAAATATTGGTCTTTGAAGCTCTTAGATTAAACTGCTGGTCCTCTACCCTTCTAAAATCAAGCAAATTATTGATCAGCCTTAGTAGGCGATTGGAATTGTTTTGAATCAATTCCACTTCAAATCCCGAGGTGTTTCCCTTTTGTCTATCCCAATCCTTTAACGATTCTATAGAACTCATAATTAAAGTAAGAGGGGTTTTAAACTCATGGGATAAACCCGTGAAAAAGTTCATTTTAGCCTCGTTTACCTCCTTAACTTCATTGGCAATTTTTTCAATTTGATTTCTCTGAACAGTAATTTTTTTATTGGTAAGCTCCAATTGCCTATTCTTCTTAGCTATAGAGATTTTAGAATAGATACTATAAATAGCAAGACCAAGAATAATCAACAATAACACAAGGCTAATCTTCAATATATTATTTTGGGAGTAGTATAACTGCTCCTGTCTTTTGATGCCCGAGACCTGTTTTTCAATGAGGTTCTTTTGTTCATTGATCTTATTGAATTGATTTTGCATTATATCAGCATTAAACCGATCAATTACCGTTGTAGAGAGGATATTATTTGTAGGGACCACCTCGTTGTTTAAAATTTTAAGTGCAATATTTATTGCTTCATCCCCCCCGGTAGGGTATAATATCGTAGCGTTTAGTACGCCATCAATTACCAATTGTATGCCTCCGTTAGGTCCATGGAGCCCATCAACCCCAATTATTTTTATCCTATCCTCCAACCCCAAGTTTCTGGCCACATCCCAAGCGCCTTTGGCCATCCTATCATTGTGGGCAAAAACAAAATCTGGGGGCCCAGTCTTTAACAATAATTGTCGAAAACCTTCAGTTATGGATTCTTTTTCCCAATCCCCTTCAAGGGTAGCCAACACCTTTATTTTTGGGAAATTATCCAAAACCTGATGAAATCCTAGGCTCCTTTCTTCTGCAGGAGAGGAACCCTTTAGGCCTCTTATTTCAACAACTCCTATTGAATCCTGTAGGTTGGAAACTATGATTTTCGCAGCATTTCGTCCAACCTCAATATTATCGGCACCTACATAGGCGGTATATTTCTGATTGTCCGTTTTTCTATCCACTACCAGAACAGGAATTCCGGCATTCAGTGCTTCTTCAACAACAGGGGTAATGGGGGTCGACTGAATAGGAGAAACAATTATTATATCCACACTATCCGATATAAATTCTTTTAACTGAGCTATCTGCTTTTCAACATCATAGTCCGCATTAGCAATGTGCAGATCAATTTGGGGGTATAATGATGCCTGCAAACGCATACTATTGTTCATAGAATGCCTCCACTCATCATTACTCATGGCCTGGGAAAAGCCTATTCGATACTCTTTTTCATCCGTTGGTCGGGTGCAGGAGAAATAAGAGGATATAAAAAATAACACCGATAAGAAAAAAAATCTCTTAAGAGTCATAAGAATTGAGTTTAGTTTGAAAACTTAACGTAAGTTAAAAATATCCTTTGCAGAAGCCCTAAAAATATGTATTAAATGAGAATAGCTATCCTATAATAGTACCAGAACTTAAATTTATAAGAATTATAAAATTTAGACGTTAAATCCTATATTATCATAAGTAAGTACGAAAAAATAAGCCAATCCTTCAACTCATTTGCTAAATCCTTCCATGCAACAATAAAGGTCTTGGTTTTATTATTAAATTTCAGTTATAAATATAAGGTTTACAGTTGAGTAGTAACGGTTAGGCGTTTGCCTTTGCATTTATAAGTTAGATCTCCAATATGCTCAGAAGCAGATAAGCAATAGAAAACACCAAGTCCGCTCTCTCATATAAGCTTTCCAATCCTAGATAATCAATCTTTTGCCAGTTTATTTTTAGCTAGCCATTCCGGATATATTTTTAACACCTTTTGTGGGGCATTTGTATACCAACTATATCCATTTCTACGTTCGTGGCTTATTTCTGCAAGTGATTTTCTTTTGATACCATCACGACTACAAAAAAATATTGTGCTCGTATCTAAATCATAAAAACGTCCCCATAGAGGAGGTGCATAGGAATCTGCAACAACAATTCTATCCTTTTTCCCGTCTGATTGAATTTCAGTGACTATTTTTATACCATCTATCTTATTGTTTGTAAACCATTCGACAGCTCCATTCACAGAGTCTATAACTTCTTTGGAAGGATTATCTATTTCCATCAACATCTGTACAATACCTACAGATTCAGAACCACTAAAAGAAGGGAGCTCGTAACTACGTGCTTTTGTCGGTGCGAGTGTCACTGAATCATGTTGTGCACACCACACCGCTAGTTTACCCTTATATGTTATTTGCGTGTCTAAGAAACATTGAATGCCTTTATAGTATGAATTCTTGACTTTTTCTATTATATTATTACTCAATTGTAGTGACGCGTATTCTTCATTATCAGTCCATATCTCTTTTAGAAACTTCATGATATTAACCATAGCATAATCATTATAAGTTATATGGCCAGAATACGCTACACTTCCTTTGCGGGGTGGAAAAAACTGCGGCCAACCACCATTAGAATATTGCGCAGAAAAAATATAATTTAGACCTTTTGTAAAAGCTATCTTATAGCGGTCATCTTTAAGTTTTGCATATACTTTGGCAAGGAATTTTAGTTCTGTGATAGTAGCGCCATTATCGAAAGTTGCACCAATATTATTCCTGTTATTCCTATAATTTTCTTTTTCTGATTCTGAAAGTGGATGATGATAATTTTTATTTTTCTCCCAACCTCCAATCTTCTTTTGCGTGAACAATACATTTTCAGCAACTAACTTTGCTTCCTCTGAGCCATACCAGTCAGAAGGCATTTTGTTTGCTATAGTCGTCCATCTTTGATTTTTATAGTCGGTGGTTTTATTTTGGGCATAACCTAAAGTTGTATTTAAGGCTACTACAATAATAATAAGGTTAGTAAAATTCATCAATTAAATATTAATTTGATTTCAATTACTAAGATACTAAAGAATAATATTATTCACTTGTTGTATAAAAATAGAAGCTTATTGTACTGTAAAGAATCACCACAACTATTGCAAAACCCAATAATTGGCCATGAACTAAGCACAAAGTATGCACATTTTCGAAGTTTAGCTGTTTTCTGAATTTCTCTAAAACGACGAAACCCCTAGTGTATGCTAAAGGTTTACGTTGCTGATGGCAGAAGGATTATCTTCGATGTTCCTTTATTGATTTTACCCAACAATTGACTGCTGAAATGGAAGAAGCGAATCGATACGGTAACGCTAAAGACTATAGATGTGTCCTTAGCGCATTGAAGAATTTCAACTAGAAGGAGTTTCTCCGCTTTGAAGAGTTGACCAACACCTATCTAAAACGATTTGAAACGGCGCATTTAAAAATGAAGATAGTATAAATGGATTGTCCATGTATATGAGAACATTTTCGGCCATTTACAACAATGCAATTTATGAGATTTTTTGTTTCCACAGTTCATCCTAAAACCTATTTCCCCAAATATCAATTTAGGCGAAAGTAATTGGAAACAGAACAACTATCGAAACTGCCAACCGGTAGTTTTTGAATTTACTCTTTGTATTCTAGACCATCTTTTATTTAAACTTTATCACAGAGCGATTTATAAATAAGAATAATTTTGAAAAACTATTAAAGAATTTATCTTACATTTCAAAAAATTAGGTTTGAGTGAATTACTAGTGAAAAAGCATAGATTGTTACAAATGCATTAATAGGTAACTTCAATCGACAAAGGTCTAACTATCAATTCAAGTTGTATGATTAGAAATAAATTAAATCTTTGGGGTATTTTAACATTACTTTTTACCATGGTTAGTTGTGAAAAAGAAGAGGAGTGTACAAGAATTGATAATATAGGTGGAGGATTATTACCTGAACAACAGATTGAGGTTCCGTGTGATTTTCCAGAGCCTTTACCTCTGGGTTACCTAAAAAATTTAAATGTCAAATTAGACAATACTACAAGAATGACATCATATCTGGGAGCAAAAACAAAATTGAATAATTTAAATATAGGATAATTATAATGGGGCTATTAAATAAAATATTAGGAAATGCCAGTGAAGTATCTTCCGAAAAACTTAATCAAAAGTACGCTAAGTTGCTTATAGATAGTGAAGAAATTGAACTTGGATTCACATTATTCCGGGATGTATTTATGTTTACTAATAAGAGATTGATTTTAGTAGATATTCAAGGTTTAACAGGAAGTAAAATTGAATATAAATCATTGCCCTATAAAAATATATCCCGTTTCTCACTAGAAACTTCAGGAACATTTGACTTAGATGCAGAACTTAAGATTTGGATTTCTAGTGAGGACACCCCTAGTGTTAGTAAGAAATTCAATAAAAGCATAAATGTCTACGAAGTCCAAAAATACTTGGCGAATAAGGTGATGTAAATAATAGTGGTAAAGTTCAAATTATGTATGAAAAGAGATAATAATCTATCTGGTTGCTTTCATACTATTTCAATTTGGATTATCAATAAATCGGTGTGATACCTTCAACTCTATATCCCGTTCCCCGTTCTTTTCATTTAGGTCAAAGATCATTGTCCGGTCACTACTTAATGAGAATTTAGGGACAACATAAACCAACCTTACCTTCCCTCCTTTTATAACTCTATTTGGCAAATTTTGCTTAAACACAATGTCTTGTATTAATTTCTGCAGCGATTTTTTTCCCTTTTTGCTTCGTTTCATGTGATAGGTTCAAAAAGTTTAAAATCATAATCTAAAGAAGAGTTGTTCACTATTTTAATTACGAAATAAAGCTCTTCCTTGTAAAAGACAATATTATTTACACTTATACCTATGCCTTGGATCCGCATCTGCCCGAACACTACAAAAATCGGACAGGAACCAGGCACAAAGTTCTTGGGTAAGATTTGGGCATTAACACAGAGTCAGGCTAAAACCTTACTTAATAACTAATTTAGTCAGCTCTGCACCTGACTTTAATTTGTTATTATCAGTCTAAAACCTTACCTTTATACTTATTTAGTCAGGCTAAAACCTTACAATATGAATAAGAGGAAATTACAATTAGATCAATTGGACCGAAAAT
Organism: Arenibacter latericius DSM 15913; assembly: GCF_000424985.1. Lineage (GTDB taxonomy): Bacteria > Bacteroidota > Bacteroidia > Flavobacteriales > Flavobacteriaceae > Arenibacter > Arenibacter latericius. The sequence goes on along the minus strand of NZ_AUKX01000059.1, from coordinate 10,538 downwards.
TTAAAGGATTCGCAACTGCAGCTCAAGTTACACCACCCCCGACAGGGTGGCTCAAAGCGGTAAGAACCTCCTTAGGAATGACGTTGCAGCAATTGGCGGAAAAACTATCAATTACCAAACAAAGCGCTCAAGAATTAGAGAAAAGGGAAAAAGAAGGAGCTATATCTCTTAAAACGCTTAGGGAAGCAGCAAATGCTTTGGATATGCAGTTAGTATATGGTTTAGTTCCAAAGGACGGTTCAATTGATGATTTAATTGAACGTAAGGCTAAGGAATTAGCTGTTAACATTGTTTCCAGAACCTCTAACACCATGAGATTGGAAGATCAGGAAAACTCGAAACAACGTATTAAAAAAGCTATTGAGGATCGCACGGCCATCATCAAAAACGAAATGCCTAAAATGCTATGGGATTAGACCTAGAGTATATAGATGGACAAACGCCCATTGATGAAGAGGAAAAAGAAGGCTTACGCATAGAAACAATCTCTACCAAAGTTGAATTAGACGAATTTGAACAACTCAATATAGAAGAGGCATTACAATGGGTATTAAGTAAAAAGTTCAAAGCCATACAGGTGTTTTCTGAAAAGTTTATTTGTGACCTTCATAAACGTATGTATGGAAATATATGGACCTGGGCTGGAGAATTCCGGAAAACCGATAAAAATATTGGGATAGACAAACATCAAATACCTGTACAGCTGAAAATGCTTTGTGACGATAGTATGTTTTGGATAGAGAACAATACCTATTCAATGGAGGAGATGGCAATTCGTTTTAAACACCGATTAGTAAGCATACATTGCTTTCCTAATGGAAATGGGAGACATAGCAGGTTGATGGCCGATATCATTATCGAAAAGTTGTTTGGTAAAGAACCCTTCTCATGGGGAGCTGGTAACCTCACACAATCAGGCGAAACTCGAACCGCTTATCTTAAAGCCGTGAAAATGGCCGACTTAGGTAAGTACCAGCCGTTATTGGAATTTGCCCGTTCTTAATCTTTATCCTTCCTGCTATCCTAGATCTACAATTATGTTGCATAATATATAAATTCAGACCAGTTTTTATGTTGACAATTGTATTGCATGAGCCGATTATGAGGTATAATTGGCTCATATGGCATTATTTTGAGTTTTTATCGCTTTCCCCTATCTAATTTTTACCTAACGACCTCCCTGAATAGCAAGGGATGGCCCGCCTAAATAGTACGGGCAAGCATGTCTGATGGCGAGGCGGGTTTATCTTACCGAGATAAGATAAATACCTAACAGGAACTAATCGCAAAAGTTCTGCGCTAGGATTTGGGGAGTTACTACAGATAATTACATTTATTGGAAATAAATATCCATAAATGTAATTTATATAGTACCTTTACGTTTAAATTGAACATTATATCAAGTGCACGTTATTTCATTTAAAAAACTAAAAGAGTATTTTTCGAAAGAAACCAATGCTAAAGTAGCACTGCAAGATTGGTATAAAAAAACAAACAAGGCTGAATGGGATAGTTTTGCCGATTTAAAAAACACGTTCAATTCAGCTGATAGTGTGGGAAACGGGAGATTTGTTTTTAACGTAAAAGGAAATCATTATCGGATAGTGGCTATTGTACGGTTTAAATTTAAGAAAGTCCTAATTAGGTGGGTTGGCAATCACCGGGATTACAACAAAATAAAGAATATAGATAAGGTATAAGGAAATGGGAAAATCAATTACACACGAAGCATATGTAAAAGCAAATCTTCGATTAGAAGAGTTGATAGATGTTGTGGATGATAATATGTCAGCGGATAACCCTTTGACAAAAGAATTTCTGGAGATTACCGATATTATCGAACAATACGAAGAAATTCATTTCCCCATCGGCTTGCCTACCTTACAGGAAATGATAGAACTACGTATGTTTGAAATGGGACTTAAAAGAAAGGATTTAGCAACTCTCTTAGGTACAAGCGCCTCGAGAATAAGTGATTACTTAAACGGCAAAAGAGAGATTACTTTGAACGTTGCCAAAGCCTTACATCAAAAATTAAATATTGATAGTGATATAATACTTCAATAGTTGCCAATTGTATTGCATGAGCCAATTTAAAGTTGTTATCGGCTCAAATATGGCAAAAAATATGAGCCGATTACGAGGTGTAATCGGCTCATAAGCTAAAATTCTATGTTTTTATAAGTAAATCTCCGTTTCACATAAATAACTGACATTGAGATAGATGTGTGTTTTGTATAATATCGAAAAATATAGTTTTGTATCCCATGTGTACCTCGAGGCATGGGAACCCCTATAAAATATGGGTTCGTTACTTTCTGTATCGGCAAATAAGCGCGTAAAATACTACTCTTAAACATACTACAAAGCCTAGATAACACTGAGTATTTCGTTTTTACAAGATATTGATTTAGACTATATTCTATAAAATTTTTAGGCAAGGCTACACTAGCTTACTTCCCATGTGGAGTTTGGATTTATTATAACTATGATTTAAAAGAAAATTGGAGGTCTAATGAAATATGGCCTATATTAGTTACTGACAAAATAGATTTATAATTGCTTAATGGTACTTCCGTACGTTGTGCAACATATTGACAAGCAAACTGAAAAACATCACCAATTATGACTTTCAATTTTCTCATAGTATTTTCAAGTATCGTAACTGGAACAATGGGATTAATTGGTGGAATGATTTTTAAAAAGAACCCTCCAAAAAAAATAAATTGGTGGTACGGATATCGGACAAAACGCTCAATGGAAAACCAAGAAAAATGGGATTTTGCACAAAAAGTTGGTGCTGAAAACATGATGAAATATTCATCAATTCCGTTTTTGACAACCATATTTGGATTTTTAATCGATAAACAGTACATCGTTTTGAGTTTTGGAATAGTAATGATAAGTACTCTTTTGTGGGCATTTTTCAGTATTTACAAAACAGAAACTAAACTGAAATCGGAATTTGATAAAAAAGATAAATAATCGAATCAAAAAATACGTTGCACAACAATACTACCCACAATTACGGCAACCCGATGCCTTGGGTGACTACTTACGAATCCACTCGGGATTACAGACGCCTGTATCAAAACTAACGTAAATTTACCCTTATCTGTGGTTATACCGACCATTGTTTTGCAGTTGAATGTTAAAGGGACATCCTTTACAAAGTTAAACCAACATAGTTTATACTTTTAAGATTCATAAATTCTTAAAATGACAGAAATGAAAATAATCTATCAACCATCCTAATTAATTTCCATCTTTAGCAAAAAATGATAACCTAGCCTCCCTACTCTAAAGGTCAAATAATTACGCCTTTGATTTTTGGATAGGAGATTGGACCGTTTATAACACCTGTGATACAATAATTGTAGAAAATAAGCTAGTTAAACTGCAAAGTGATGCGTATTAAAAAGTTTAATAATTCATTGAAAATCAATTAAAAAAAGGAATGCCATTAGCGTAAATTTACCTCCTTTATCTCCCAGTACAAGTTAACTAGCTGTGTAAAGTTTACTTTTTAATATGTAATTAGAGTTCACACTAGAATACATGAAAATAGCAAAGGCAACTTATCAGAAGCCTTTGCGGTATCCTTTTAATCCGATGTTAACGTTCTAGTACAAGAAACACACGCTGTACAATCCTTTTTATTCTTATCTGGCACACAACCTGTTCCACTATAGCATGATGATGAGGTACATGATATACCAGAATAAACCAATGCTAATCGTCCACTCTGGGTCGTTTCTGTTTTTAATAATGAAGTAGTAATAGTTTCATTCGAAAAAGATACCAAATAATACTCACCATCGATTATTTGAACTTCAGATGACACAAAGGTATTTTCTGGTGCCTTTTCAGTGCTATCGGGGTTTTCAAGTCTATATTGCGCTTGTAAATCTTGAGAAACTAAAAGGTTGATTCTTGTAATTTCTTCATTAGAAATTGCTGCTTCTTCAGCTTTTTGCTCATCTTCATCAGAACAAGAAAACGTGAAGAATGTTAATAATAGTAATACAAATAATTTTGGAGGTAAAATGGTAATTTTCATAATTCAATGTGGTTTAAAAATTTTATTGGTCATTTTTAAACGATTTTAATTTTGACTTATTGTTAAATACTTTTATTACTGCCAAATCAAAAATGATATGATCGACATAAAGGCGCTTGCTGAAAGACATGATTAAAAAATACTATTATCAACAAAAATAACTGCTGTACAAGCCCATAAAGGATAAACTATCTAGCAGGTAGGCATACAGTCTTTAGATTAAGTATTTGCCATTCGATAAAGCAAAAGATACGCATACTAGGCACACACAGAACCTAAAAGTAATGCCGGTCTAGACATTGAATCATATGGTTTGCGTATTTTTATGGGGGCTGCAAAATCTGTTGGATTTTGCATGAAACAGAAAAAAGGGGTCAAACATTTTTATGTAGAGCAAGATATGGTTGACAATCCTGAGGTAGCCTTAGAAAAAAGCTTTGATTATTTGAAAACAATTAAAATATAAAAATAGCCGAAGAACAATATGGGTTATAGGTTTATGAAAACTAAACCTAACAAAGCATAAGAAATAATGGCTTACATTTTCAAGAATTAAATAATTCGAAGAAATTATAGTAAATTGAAATGTCTAAATATCTGAGAAGCTTGCCTTACTGATTCGCACGCGGCTCAATTAATTTGGCGAAAAGAAAAAGCTGGTTGGGTTCGTCGCCTCTTGCACCGCCTCCGCTGAGCTACGGAGAACAGGATCCCGCTGCGCCAGGTGCCGTAATCATAACCAAAACTGATTAGGCAAGCTTAAAAAACAAATCTGACCACCAATTAAAATGACATTAACTGAATATGTAAAGAAAAGAAATGGAGTGCCGATTGGAAGTTCAAAATCGTTGAGAAATAATCTATATCGCTCATTAGGAGCAAAAAATTTCTCTACATTTTGGAATTATTGGAATCCTATTTTTGGATACTATTTAGGGAAATATATTTTCAAACCATTAAAGAGAATTTTACCCGTTGGGGTTGCATTGCTATTTACATTCATATTTTGTGGAATGATACACGATGCGGTCACCACGATTTTCAGATGGAAAATATCTTTATTCTTTACAATTTGGTTTTCGATGATGGGAGTTTCAGTTTTAATAACTAGATATTTCAATCACAATTTTAGTAAGCAGATATGGGTTTTTCGCGCATCAGTCAATTTAAGTATAATCGTCTTGTGTTTTATACTGACAATTTATCTGACGAGATTCTAGAATGGAATCTAAAAACAGACAAACTTTGCACATAAACATATCTAACTATTAACTGTTAGTCTGAAAAAAAGCCTACGTTCAATAATGTATGAGAACAATTGCGGTTTAGTGCTTAATTAAAGGTTGTTGTGTGCTCGTTACATCTGAATTTTCTGCAAAAATTCCTCGCACGCAAACCCGCAACTATCAAACATATGATCCGAAACCTTGTAGCACAATAGTAAATATGAAAGCATATAATATTAAAAACTACGGAAAACCTGAAAAAGTTCTTAGGCTTATAGAAACCGAACAACCTAAGCCTAAAAGTACTGAGGTTAAGGTTAAAGTTTATGCAACAACAATCAATGATTACGATTGGTGCATTACCACGGGAAAGCCTTTCGCTTATCGTTTATTTTTTGGATTGTTTAGTCCCAAGAAAAAATTAATGATACCCGGAATGGAGGTGGCAGGAATTGTGGAGCAGGTGGGGGTTAAGGCCACAAAGTTTAAAGTTGGTGATGCCGTTTACGGTGACATCTCAGAATTCGGATTTGGCAGCTTTGCTGAGTTCCTTTGCATCGATGAGAAAGCACTAGCTAAAAAGCCAAATAACATGAGTTTTGAGGAGGCTACTAGTATTCCACACGCAGCAATGCTAGCCCTACAAGGTCTGCGGGATGTGGGGCGAATTATAGATTACCAGAAGATTTTGATCAATGGCGGGGGTGGCGGTGTTGGTTCATTCGCATTTCAAATAGCCAAACTTTACAACGCAGATGTTACAGGGGTAGACACAGGTGAGAAATTAAAAGCGATGGAAACTCAAGGATTTGATAAGGTAATTGACTATAAAAAAGAAGACTTTACTAAAAGTGATCAGCAATATGATCTAATCCTTGATTGTAAGACCAATAGATCGCTCTGGAAATTTTTAAAGGTTCTTAAACCGAATGGAAAATACGTTTCTATAGGTGGTAGGTCTGGCAAGCTGTTACAAATGGTTTATATGAGTCCGGCACTAAAGTTGTTTAGCAAGAAACGTATGTATATGGTAATGTTAAAAGCTAACAAGGACTTGGAGTACATCAATCAGCTTTATGAGGAAAACAGGATAAGTTGTGTTATAGATGGTCCCTATAATTTTGACAAAATACCCTGGGCGGTTCAACGATTTGGGGATGGACTTCACAATGGTAAAATTGTAATTACAGTACACTGACGGTCCACAATTAAGTACACGAGTCCGTCACTAAATAGAAAAGGCCTACGCCCCTCCCTCCACCCTACCCTTCGTCTTTAGTTTATCCTGAGACTTCATCCTAGGATTCAGGGCAACGGAGCTCACCAGACTACCTATTATAGGCAGGCCCGCCTGAATAATCCATTCGGGTAGGCCCATCAGGCATCGGAAGGATAATACCAATTACAAATCCACCCCCGCCTATGCAGTACGGGCAAGCAAGGATCGGAGCATTCAAATCTCACTTAGTGAATTATGGTAGTACCTAGATTAGGGTTCTGTGCTGTTGCCCAACCTCCTTTACGAGTTCTGCTCTATACATAGGCATGGTTTTAATTCTTGGTTCCAGAAGCGTATCGGTCTAGCTTATGTGCAACGCAATGTAATCTATCGAGAAGGAAGGAATTAAACCCGAATTTCTAGTTTACTCCTGCCCCAATGCGTTAAACAACATACATCTTCATTTTCAAAATAAATCCTTACCTTGAATTTCAAATTAAAAATCTTAAAAAGATGAAGAATCCAAATTCGCCTTCTGCCGGCCGACGGCAATTTATCCGAAATACTTCAGCCGCAGTAGGGGGTTTTATGATACTTCCCAGATATGTTCTTGGAGGCAAAGGGTATACCGCACCTAGTGACAAAGTAAACATCGGCATTGTTGGCGCGGGGGGACAGGGCCGGAGTAATGTTCGTAATTTACTTCAACTAGACGATGTACAAATTACCTCGGTCACAGATCCGGGTCGCTATTGGGATTTGAATCGATTCTATTACAAGTCCATTGCCGGACGGGAACCGGTCAGTGAAATGATCGAGGATTATTATCAGAAAAAGGGAGAGAGCAAAGAAGTTCGTCAATATAAACGTTTTAGCGAAATGATGGATAGGGAAAAAGATATCGATGCCATTGTTTGCTCCACTCCTGACCATACCCACGCTTTTATCACCATCGCTGCCCTTAAGGCAGGCCTACATGTTTATTGCGAAAAGCCCATGGCTCATAACATTTGGGAAGCAAGAATGGTACGTAAAGTAGTTCAAGAAACGGGACTTGCCACTCAGATGGGTAACTCAGGACATAGTCGGGACGGCATCCGTTCCTTGGTAGAATATCTCCAAGATGGTGCTATTGGAACAGTACGCGAGATTCATGCGTGGGTTCCTGCAGGTCGCTGGACCCCAGGAATTACAGGTCTTCCTCAAGATACCAGTCCACTTCCTAATGATTTTGATTGGAAGGAATGGTTAGGACCTTCACCATTTAGACCCTATAACGATCTTTTTTCGCCAGTCACCTGGCGGGATTTTTGGATATATGGTTGTGGTGCATTGGGAGATTTTGGATGTCATGATATGGATGCACCTTTTTGGGCCTTCGATCTATCGAGCCCGTCTCATGTTCAGATTTACCCTGCCGGACAAAGTAATAGTGAAATTGCTCCTTATGGAGAGGCCGGTACATATCATTTCCCTGAAAGAAAGGGCCAGGCTGCCCTCAAATTACACTGGTATTCTGGTGGCTTAAAACCAGAATGGAATCCCCATTTGCCACCGGATTATAAATTTGGAGGGAGGAGCGCCATGTACGTGGGCGATAAAGGGGTAATTATCACCGATGGAGGTGATCGTTTTCCTCAGATATTCCCAGAATCCTTGAGACAATCTTATCAACCACCCGTAGAACGGATTCCGCGATCGAAAGGTCATTATCGGGACTGGGTAGATGCCATCAAAAGCGGTGGACAATCTAGTGCCAATCTTGATTATGGAAGTCGGCTTACCGAATTAACTCTGCTGGGGGTAATGTCTCTACGCCTAAATGGTGCTCGGATACAGTGGGATGCAAATAATATGAAAGTCAATGGATTACCGGAGGCTGAATCAATCGTTAAGGAGCCATCCAATGAAGAATGGGATATTTCTAGAATTATGTAAGTAGGAGCTAGGTTTTAGGTAGACTTCCCCCCCTATTCTACCATACTTCATAGGCATTATTTTAAACTATCAGCTAAAAACCATCCAATTGAGTAAGCCAACTTCTTCCAATACGAAGTCTTCAGACTCCAAAATTATGGTACGACAAAATTTCCCGGAATTGATATAATCTAAGTTAGCAGTTGCTGCGCAAACTCTAGTTGTATGCCATACCTAAACATAAGATTTAAATAGATAAATAAATTTTTTATACAGATTGCAATTTTAACTCTTTACAATACGCTTCTATTTGGACAAAATAATTTGAATAAAGTAGAAATTGGAAATAGAAAGATAGCAAAAATTTAAAGCATACAATTTAGTTGGCTCTACCACCCAATGAAGATGTTCACCCCTAACATCATAGTACGGGTTTAGTATTGAAGGGTTCGGACCCCATCTTATTAATCGCTCTTTACATCAATCAAACTTATTATGTACTTTTCCCAAAGGCTAAAGATGTCCTTGGAATCGTTCACCCAAATAGCGAAAAAAAATACTCCCTTCAAAATTTTCAGAAGGATTACCCCTGCTCATAAAGGAACGGTCTACCCGGTATACCGTCTTGCACCCTTTAGATTAATTATCTACTTTGCAGTAAGTAATAGATGCCCATACTAGACACACATATCGATATGTGTAAATAGCCTACTTTGTCATAATAGTGTATTTTAGTTACCTGTTAAAAAACAATAAAACAGACAAGAACGATTCCCTACTCCAAGCTATTTAACTTAGTCAAGGCTATCAGCAGTAATTTGAGAAACAAAATCATTGAAGAAATAATATAATCACATGAGAAAAAATATTATAGGTCTATTTTTAATAACTGTTACTTTTAATGCGCAAGCACAAACAAATAAAAAAACATTTGTAGATGACCAGTCGTATAAGGACATTAGTCAGTTTTCCACAAACGATTTTATAAATATGGATTATAATTTTCTTGGATTTTTACCCACGCTAAAGGATTACAAGAACCCTGTAACTCAATTCAAAAAAGGAAATAAAAACACGTTTAGATATATTGACTCTTTGGATATTAAAAAACTGACCAAAGATTCTTTCAGTATAAAGATGTATACTCAAAACTATGCATACTCTAGCCAAAACTCTTATATAGTTGGGAAAAATAAAAGTGACACCATGATGATTTTGGATGGAAAAATAAACCAGAGGTTAAAATCGGAAATTTCGGAAGCAGAAACATTCAGAAAATCTGATTATGAATTAAATATTACTGAAAAATTTATTGACAAAGAAAATCCTATTAGAAGAATTATTTTTAAAAAACTATCAACTAAATAACCATGAAATCATTTTACTTCTCTTTCCTATCATTAGTTCTTTTGTTAAGTTGTCAACCCAATAATAATTCCTTAGAAAAAACTCCTCTCATAAATATTTCAACAGCTAATGATAGCTTAACCATTTTTGGAGAGAATGTGATTTCAACACCATTATATGAAAGAGACTTAGCAATTAATCCACAATCTGATGAAATCATCTACACATTAGGAGACTACAAACAAAGTAAAAGGTGCTTAGTAGTATTGAGTAAAGTGAACGGGAAGTGGACCAAGCCAAAAATTATGCCCATATCAGGGAAATACCACGATATTGAACCGTTTTACACGCAAAATGGGAATAGGTTGTTCTTTGCATCAAATAGACCTATTTATAAGGATAGCACGAGAAGCGATTATAATATTTGGTATAGTGATAAGAAGAAAGGGGTTGGTTTGACCCCTATAAAACAAGAGTATTCTTTTAAATTTCGTTGATTAATTTAAGCGGTTAATTTTTCAGTTACAATTTTATGTTTTTCAGCGTTCCATTTTTCCATGGGGGTAATTCTACCCAATAGTCCGTGTAGCCTTTCATAGTTATAAAACACTACGTATTCTTTTAAGATTTTCTCTATCTCACCAAAGGTTCTGTATTCAAATCGATTAAAAACTTCTTTCTTCAAAATTCCGTGATAAGCTTCTATATGAGCATTTTCCTCCGGTGTTGCAATGTGGGTGAATTCTTGGCTTACGCCAATTAACCCAAG
>NZ_AUKX01000058.1 GCF_000424985.1 Arenibacter latericius DSM 15913 | reverse complement strand
GATTTCTCCTATTCTTTTAAATAGTTTACTAATAGCATCTTCTTTATTTTTGATTTTGTGATAAGTGGTCTTTTCAGGCTCGATCACACAAAAATCTAAAGTGCATTTACTTACATCCACTCCGACAAAAATACTTTTCATAACTTTGTTTTGCTTTTATAGAAAGAGATGTTTTCATCATTAACTCGACTCCTTGATAATGGGCTTAAAATCCCGAATTTCTATTAGAGATTATTGATGAAAGTCTGAACTTAGGTCTAAATCGAACTATGAATTTTTTAAATTCTGAGTGACTATAGTGTACCTAAGTTCAGCTCTCTTTTTTACGGTTAAACTTGATATAAATATACTTATGCAAGTCTAAAGGAGTGCTTCTCGATACAATTTAAGGTCGCTTCTCTCCCTTAAATCACTCGAAGTGACGGGCGATAGCCATTTAGTATCGAGAACCTTGGGTTGTAGCGTTTTTCTTTTAGTTTAAATCCCTTAAGTGGCAGCCTTCCACACCTGGTTCTCGATACAATTCTATTACGCTACGCTACATGTTCTCGGGCGAGCCCGAGAGAGAAGCTAAATACTAAAATTAGATTTATAATTCTACCAAGAAATAGTCTTTAACTGTTAGGGCATTACAGGTTGGTACCAATCAAATCTAAATACTCAATACTTTGTACTTAATACTAGCGTAAACTCCGCTGTAGCTTATCATTTAGACCTGAGTTTGGATCTCCATAAAGGCACTATTAACTAACCTATAGACAATCCTCTTTGCTTGGTGTATTTGTTCATTTTACTCAAGTGGTTTTTATTTATTTTTTAACGGATTTCGTGAATCTTCGATTTAGTTCATTGGTTTTTATTTGTTTTTTATGGGTATTCATGAACCTCCTTCGTCGGTTTTTTGCATCGCCCAGGGCCGAGAACCGAAGGTACTGAGTACCTTTGGTTGGAGGAGCCAGCTGTTGCGATGGCCAACTAGCTAATTATCCCCTTACAGGAAAATAGTCCTACGAACTTTACACGGCCGCAGTGTCCAGGTCGCCTACCTCCGGTAGGTAAACCTTCCATCATCCAATGTGAAAACTTCTTGATTTACTACAGGGCCGAAAAGTGAAGGTACGGTGTGCCTAACCTGAGTTTGTTTGTATTTCACAAAAGCGCTTATTAACTACTCTATGGCGCTTCTTCCTTGCTTGTAATATTTGTTCATTTTCTTTGCTTGTCCAAAGAAAACGAACCAAAAGAAAAGACACCTTATCCTATGAATTTTTTAGAATAAATCTAAAAATCAGTTTCAAAACTCCGCGCTTTTTTGAAAAAAAAAGCTGAATCTCGGAGCTTTTGAAACCTATTCTACGTATAAGGAAAACAATCCAACAGGGATTTTGTATGTCATTTCACTATATCCCTTAAAAGTAATGCCATTAGTTTATTCCCTTAGAGTGTATTGGAATATGGCTGGCGCCACTAATAACAGTTTTTATTTAAGTTTAACTAAAGCTGGTAGAAACTCAAATAGATTTGTATATTCTTTTTTTTACCCGATCGAGGAATATCATCGATATCTGGTTACTTTTTGCTGAATTAATACAGCTCTTTCCCTTAGCAAGGGAAGGTGGGTTTTGCTCCTATTTTCGGGAACAAAAGTCGGAAGGGATGATTTTTTAAGATTTTATGTTTGAGAACTTTCAATTATCTAGGATTTTATTTTATCTGTCAATTAAATTATCCTCAATACTAATGATTATGTACTAGCGAAAGCTCCGCTGTAGCATATTATTTCTGGTACCTACGGCAAAAATTGATACATACTAGCTGTCAGTTTTTAAGGAGGTCTCGACTGCGCCTGTCTACCGATAGGCAGGCTCGACCAGACATTTTTTACTATTAATCGATTCCTAAATCTTATCAAGTAATTCGAATATCTAATTGTATATTGTCCACTATACACCTCCCTAATTCGGGTTCACCGATCTTTAAAACTGGAAAATAGTAAAGGATCTCATTAGTAATGCTAACCCATTGTTAATTGTTCACTGTTAATTGATAAAACATTCCAGGCTTGTACCAATCAAATCTAAATACTCACTACTAGCTACTCAATACTATGCAAAAACAAGCCCGTCATTTCCTAAAAAATGACGGGCTTGTTTTTGCATCCCTACTTCCTCCAAGGCATATACCAGGGAGCTTTCTTTACTCCCTCTTCATGGTAGCCGTAGCCGTAACCATAGTTATAGGTATAACCATAACCTCTACGGCGTTTAATACCCACTTCGTTTAATAGGTACCCCATATTTTTAAGTTTCTTGGATTTGTTTAAGTCTTTAGAGAATTCCAATAAACGTTTATCTGTATATCCGGAACGGGTTACATACAATGTTAGATCTGCGTATTGTGAAATTATAAGGGTGTCTGTTACCAACATAGTAGGAGCGGTATCTACAATAACGTAGTCGTACTCCTGTTTTACGATGTTGATAAACTTCTCAAATCCATCACCAGATAATAATTGCGGGGCGTTAGGGGGGATACTACCACTAAAACATACATTGTGGTATTCCATGTTATTATAACCCTTATAAATTATTTGTTTCCAATCCATTTCCGGATCATAGAGGTAATCTGAAAGTCCTAGAGATTCCTTAGGGCGATTAAAATGCTGATGAATATTAGGGTTTCTAAGATCTGCTCCAACAATAAGTACCTTTTTTCCAATACTTGCAAAAGCTAAGGAAAGGTTAAAGGCTACCAGGGACTTTCCTTCGTCTTTTACAGTAGAGGTTACATAGATGACCTGTCCATCTCCTTTTTCCTTTTTAGGAAGCATATAATTAACATTGGTGCTTAGGATCCTAAAAGATTCTGCCAAAACGGAACGGTCATTGGCATCCATAAAGGTTTTTTGGTCATCTTCCAAGAAGGGGATTTCAGCTAACACAGGAATTTCAGGATTAGCACGTTCTAGATCAGAACGATCGCCAATTTTAGTGTCTAAGGTAAAACGAAGGTACAAGACACCAAAAGGTAATAATAATCCCATTAACAGCGCACCTGCCATGATGATCATTTTCTTAGGTGCCACTGGAATGTTAGGGGTTAGTGCATAGTCTACCACCTTAAGTGAAGGAGCGGTTACCGCTAAACTAATAGCCGCTTCCTCTCTTTTTTGCAAGAGCAATAAGAATAGATTTTCCTTAATACTCTGCTGACGTTCTATGGCTCGTAACAATTGTTCTTTTTCTGGAAGTTGGGAAAAAGAAGATCCTGTAAGCCGCTGCTCTTGTCGCAATTGTGCCATGGAAACCTGTAACTGCTGTTGATAAGCGGTTACGGTCTGTAATACGTTTTGTTTGGTGCGTTGTAATTGACTGTTAATGACCAGTAGGGTAGGGTTGTTCTCCCCAGCACTAGCTACCATCTTATCGCGCTCTAATACTAGTTGGTTATATTCGCTCACCAAAGAATTGATGCCCGAGTTCTCCAAGCCGATATCGGCGGGAAGGAGGTTATAGGCAGCTTCTTGTGCTAGGGTTTCCTTAAGCAGTTTGGAAAGTGCAATTTGCGTCTCCAGTCTGTAGGCCTCTTCCTCGGTGGCCGACTTCTTCTGCAGGGTGATACCTGCATCTGCCTCTATGTATGAAAGGTTGTTCTGTTGTTTAAAGGATTTTTTATCCCCTTCAATAGAGTCCAGCTCCTGAGTAAGAAAGATAAAACGGTCATCAATAAAGTCTAGGGTACGTTTAGATACTAGCTGCCGGTCTAGAATGCCATCTTGGTTAAACTTCTCGATGATGGTATTAAGGATGGTCTCCGAGCGGGGCACACTTTCTCCAATCATGGAGAGGGATAAAATATCACTGTTCTTATTGGTAGAACTAACCTGAAGGCTATTGATTAGCCGCATGGTGGCACTTTTTACAGAAGTAATGGCTACCTTATAATTTTTCTCTTGGTTACTATTGCCAGGGTTATTTTCTGTAAGCTGAATACTAAAAGGAAGCGAGGGGTCTGTAGCAGGAGTAGTTTGTAAAAGTAAGGAGACACTTAGACCATTTGCGTCTATTACTTTGGCCGTAGAACCGCTAACTTGTATTTGATATTCCGATGATTTAATATTATCCAAGGAGCCTTCTATATTAACAGTAAAAGGGGCATCCGCAATTTGTCTGGTTTGGATGTTACCAACAGCAAAATAACTTACATTTAATTGTAATTCCTCTACCACCTGTTTTAAAAGTCGGTAGGATTTTAGCACCTCAATTTCATTATCTAGATTAACTTGCGGCTTACCACTTAGGAGAGACATGGCATCGGTAGCGATGTTCATTTCCTTAGATTCATCTATAATTCTTATCTTAGCAGTAGATTGATAGCTAGGGGTAGTATATCTTAGGTAAAGGAAGGCAATGAGTAGCGCTACCACTACCGTACCAAGAAACCAGGGCCAATAACTTAAGTATTTAAAAAGATATTCTTTTAAGTTAATGGAGTCTTCCTCTTCAAATTCATCAACTAGGTATGGGGATTCTTTCATGGTTTAGCGAGTAATTAGTATTATAGAAGATAAGATTACGGATACTACCGAGACTAAAGTTCCGGTATTGCCTACAAATCCGGCACTCTTTACTTTTGGGGCATTGGGGTTCACTACTATAAAGTCGTTCGGTTTAATATAATAATAGGGACTATTAAACCAGTCTGTTTCCGTAAGGTCTATGTTGGTTACTGTACGCATCCCGTTTTCTTCCCTTATTAATAAAACATCATTACGCTTCCCATTAATGGTAAGATCCCCCGCATATCCCAAGGCTTGTGGGAGACTTATCTGCTGTTCGGTAAAGCTATAAGTTCCTGGGCGTTGTACTTCTCCTAATACCGTAACTTTTGCATTTAATAAGCGTACACTTACACTAGGTTTTATGAGGTGACCGCCATTTTCCAACATTTGCTGCAATTCCTTTTCCAATTGGGCAGTGGTTTTATTAGCCACTTCAAGCGTACCCAAGACAGGAAAAACCATAGTTCCTTCGGTGGAGACCAAGTATCCCTGTAATTTTAAGAGCTCTATATTAGTTGAAGTTGTTGTATTGGTAGGCTGTTGTTTGTTATAAGGCAAAGCAGTTTCTGGAATTAACGCCCCTACGGTAATACTCAAAATATCATTCGGCTGAATTTTTGGAGTCTCGTAGGTGATGTTTTGTGGCCCAAGGGTATTAGCATCCTGGAAATAAAGGATTTCCTTTTTGGTGGCGCAAGACTGTAGCATTAGGACTAAAAGTCCCAATAGTGTTATGCTTTTTTTCATTAGTGTTTAATTAAAGGTAAATCTACTTAATCGGCAAAATTAAGTGTTTCGTCGGGATGTTACAATTCTTTTTGATAGATTTAGGGGAATGGGGTTCGGGTTTGGTGGGGTTATTAGTTTAAGTTTCATAGTGAATTTGGCTTCGACTACACTCAGCCACCGTCTAGAAAGTTAACCTTTCTCCAGTAGGCATGTTCAAAATTACGTGATGGGTTGTTAGATTATTTATTAAATATGATCGACTACGTCTGCATTCGGCATGTAAACCTCCTCCGGTAGGTTAACCTACCTACCGACAGGCAGGCTCGAAGTGACGGGCGATAGCCATTTAGTATCGAGAACCTTTGTTGGGAGCGCTTTTATTTTAGTATAAATCCCTTGAGTGGCGGCCTTCCACACCTGGTTCTCGATACAATTTTATTGCGCTACGCTCCATAAAACCACTCGAAATGACGACCGAAGGAATTTTGTATCGAGAACCTCGGTGTGTTAATATCTCCTTTTCAAGGCTGACAACCCTGCTTCTCAATACAATTTTGCTCAACTTTGTTCGCAAAACCACTTCCCTAATAATAGGTGATCTCCAAGTTGCACCAAAGATAATTGTTAAGTTTCTACTTTAAAGTGACTTCGACTACGCATGCTTCCGGCATGTAAACCTACCTTCGGCAGGTAAACTCAGCCACCAGTAGATTAACATATCTAACGGGAGGTATGCTTAAAGTTAGGAGAACTTTTACATTGAATGTGGCTTCGACTACGCTCAGCCACCGTCTTGAAAATTAATCTTTCTCCAATAGGCATGTTCAAACTAAAAAGATGGGAACTTGTTAGTTTAAAATATGATAGACTACGCATGCCTCCGGCATGTAAACCTCCTACGGCAAGTAAACCTTCCTCCACCCGTTATGAAATCACTTGGTTTTTATCGTATATTAAAATAGATCGAATTCTTTTGATTTAAATAATTAAAGAGAATTAGTATTGATAATTGTAGGAAAAGTTATATCATCCTATATTTTCACCAGTGGTGTATATCATGAGAATCATATATATGAATGGACAAACTAATCACTGATTACCGTTTACTGACTACTGGACCTTCCTATCCCCATAAATTTCCAATATGGATTTTACAATACGTTCTGAGGTTTTGCCATCCCAGAAAGGAATAGTACCGCCTTTTTTCCATTCTCCTTTTAGTATTTTGGCTAGGTAGGGGGCAAGCTTAGTGGGATCCGTTCCTACCAATTCATTGGTTCCTAAGGTGATGGTCTCTGGTCTTTCTGTATTGTCACGTAAAGTCAGGCAGGGAATACCCATTACCGTTGTTTCTTCTGTGATACCACCAGAATCTGTTATCACCGCCTTGGCATTTTTTACTAAATGATTGAATTCCAAATAGGAGAGGGGCTCAATATAATGTAACCTCGGATCTACAATACCCAATTGTTGAAGCGTCTTTGCTGTACGTGGATGTACTGGGAAGACAATGGGATGGTTACCTGTACCATCTAATATGGCGTCCATCATATTTTTTAAATGCTGTTCTTGATCTACATTGGCGGGCCGGTGGAGGGTAAGCATAAAATAATTTCCATCGGTTAATCCGTCAATATCCAATTGTGGATCAATTAATTTGTCCATATTGGCTATTAGTGTATCAATCATGGTATTCCCTACCAAATGGATACGATCTTCTGAAACTCCAGTTTTTTTAAGGTTTTCATTGGCGATTTCTGTGGTAGTATAGAAGTGATCTGTAATGGAGTCGGTTACCATACGGTTAATTTCTTCTGGCATGGAGAGATCATAAGATCTAATGCCAGCTTCCACGTGGACAACCTGAATATTCAATTTTTTGGCAGTGATACTACAAGCCATAGTAGAGGTAACATCACCAACTACTAAAACTACATCACAAGGGTTTTCTAGTAATTCTTGTTCAAACCGCACCATGATATTGGCGGTTTGCTCAGCTTGAGTGCCACCACCAGATGCTAGATTAGCATGGGGTTCTGGAATACCTAGCTGCTCAAAGAAACTACCAGACATTTTTTTATCATAGTGCTGTCCAGTATGTACCAAACGATAATCTATGGCATTTCCATTGGCTGATTTCTCTTCTATCGATTTTATAATAGGGGCAATCTTTACAAAATTTGGTCGTGCTCCCGCAATGATTGTAATTTTTAACATATTGTAATTATATCTGAGCTAATAAGTTTATTTAAATGTATTACACCGTCACCAAATATAACTATTTAAAACGGACGTTTTGGAATTCCCTTAAACCACATGTAGACTAACGGACTTTCTGGTTTAAGGATTACCCAAGCGGTAGTTAAGATTATTTTTATATCGGTAATAAAAGATTCATTGGCCTGATACCATAGCTCAACTTCTCCTTTAAAAGGATAAATGGTGTTCTTATAGAATTCCCAAGTGTCTTCTCCTTTTTCCTTTACTTGCGTAATTAATGATTCTTCATCTCTAAAGATAATGGAACCAATTCCAGTTAGCCCAGGTTTTACATTATAAATTACATCTTGAATTTCAGGAGGATAGGCTTCAAAACTCTTGGGCATTACGGGTCGTGGTCCTACAACACTCATATCGCCTTTAAAAATATTGATTAATTGTGGGAGTTCATTAATTTTACTTTTTCTTAAAAAACCTCCCATTGTGGTTATTCTAGGATCTTTTTTAGTGGTCATAATGCCTCCAGCCATATTTGGACTGTCTTTAAGCATGGTAGCAAACTTCCAGATTAGAAATCGTTTATTTTTATATCCCACGCGTTCCTGCTTATACCAAATATATCCCTCGCCAGTAAGTTTTAGACCAATCATAATGGGAATTAATAAGGGTGCTAAAATTAATAGTGCTATTCCTGATGCCAGAATATCACACAGCCTTTTAAATAATTTGTACATGTGTTTGTTTAATTAATTTTGTTTAATGGTTAGTAATTGTATGATTTTTAATTCAATGATTCTTTTTTAATTCAATAATTCAAAAATTTAATAATTAGTTTATTTATCCATAATGTTCTAGTTTCTATTATTACTAGTTCAATAATTAAATGTTTTTTTAATTACTCATGAACTTGATGATTCTCAATTAAAATTTTTGATTTTAATTTTTTAGCTTCAATTTATATTAGATGATCGAATACCGATTCATTCAATCTTTGAATTATAAAAATCTCTGATTTTTATTGAATTCTTGAATCTTTGAATCCCACATTATTTGAATCTTCAGATCTAAAATCCGTACCAACTAAATTAGACATTTCACTTTCATCATTCAGCTAACCTTGATTTCCATAGTCCATTGGTGGCTCTTTAAATTTTGAACCTTTATAAGTGGAGTTCTTCAAGTAATTCCTAAACAAACTCAATTGTTTTGAAATGTCAATTGTTAAGGCATGTAATTTCTCGAAATCTGATTGATCTATAATTTCTACATCTAAAGCCCTGTAAAGTTGAGACCTTAGTTCTCCTGCACTGCCTTTTGAATACGAAAGAAAGTTTATAAACTCTTTGTTTCCCCCTCGTTCAAACCCTTCAGCTATATTATCCATGATGCTTCCACTGGTTTTGTATAGGTGGTTAATTAAAAAGCCATATTCGTTATTGTCTTTACCAGCAAGTATCTTAAACATTTCAATATTTAACTGACGACTTAACTTCCATACGTTAAGGTCTTCGAAACTGTTTATTTTAGACATGATGAGGTTAATTCAAAAATTCAATGATTCAAGCGTTGCTTATTCAAGGATTCTGTTTTGATTCAAGGAAGCTTTAATTCAATAATTCAACGATTTAAAGGTTACTTTTAATTCAATGATTCAATAATTCAACGATTTAATGATTAGTTTATAATTTGATTTGTCACGTAGCTTCTAATATTAGTAGTTCAATAATTGGGTATTCATCGTTCGGTTTGATCATGTGTATTACTTAAAATCTTTGATTTTAAGTAATTTAGTTCCAATTGGCCCCCAATGACCCACGACTACCTAAATCAATATTTGAATTATAAAAATCTCTGATTTTTAGCGAATCTTTGAATCCTTCTATCCCTGATTTTTAGAGAATCTTTGAATTCTTGAATCCATCAATCTTTGAATTTAAATAGATTCAACACTATAGCTCCAATTGGCCCCCAATGACCCACGACTACCCAAATCAATATTTGAATAGTAAAAATCTTTGATTTTTATTGAATTCTTAAATCTTTGAATCATGCAAACCTTTTTTATACAATCTATAGACCCTGTTTAATCATTCTATTCATCATTCCGGCAACCACCAACTTCATTACATCTTCTGATCTAAACTCTTCCCAGTCTCAATATGTTCAAAATCTGGGATATGCTTTTTAAGTAGGTCAACAATAGCTGTTTTGTCGTAGTTCCCAGAATCCATTAGGGATTTTAATTGCTCAATTGTAGCTGTGATTTCTTCTTGAGATAATTTACGAGCATTTTTAATGACCCCTAAGCTGGTATAAGTTTCTTGATCTACTACATCTTTCTCCGTATAGAATTCTTCGTATAATTTCTCGCCAGAAGTGTCAGTATCGAAGAAATAAACTGGATATAGATCCCCTTCTTTTGATGTTAAGGCTTTTTGTTTGGCTTCCTCCTCAGATTTGCATTCTACAATAGGTCGATTAGATGCCTTGAAAAAGTCAATCGTAATATCTTTAAAATAAGCCATTTCTTCAGCGGCTAATTTTGGGAAAAATATTTCTCCAGAATTCCCTAGCATACAGGCTAACATACAAATCTGTCCACTTTCTTCAGGGGAGACAAAAAAGCGTTGCACATCGGAAGGGCAGGAGATAGGCTGATTTTGGAACAAACGCTCAATATAACCAGCTAAAAGAGAACCATTTGAGAATGCCACGTTGGCGAAACGGGCTGTGGTTATCTGTAGGTCTTTACTGTAGGCCATGATTACCTCTTCCATCAGTTTTTTACTAGCCCCCATTACATTAACGGGGTTGGCTGCCTTGTCCGTAGATACACAGAAAAAATGTTCGGGTTTATTGTCTACCAATAAATCCAAAAATTCCTTGGCTTTGAAAACGTTGTTGTCTATCATTGCTTCAATGGAATATTTGTCCTTTTCACTACGCACATGTTTATGTGCAGCAAAGTTGGCAACAATATGAAACGGACCTTCCGCCAAAAACATTTTCTTAAATACCGGATCCCCAAAATTCATTGGGTAGGTTCTAAAATCGTCAGGAACAAACATATTAGCATCCGATCTTAACTGACGTGTGAGTTCTGTAAGACCATTCTCATTAGTATCTACCACATACAATTTACCTGGCTTAAACTTTAAAATTGCACGAATATAGGAGGAACCGATTGTCCCAGCGCCACCAATAACCAATACGGATTTTCCCGCTATTTTCTCGTTTAGCAGTGCTTTATTATTTTCAATATCACTTTGGAAAAGACTTTTTGATCTTTTAGTGATGTAGGTGTTTATGAAATGAGGTATATCTATGAGTTTCATATGTTTTTATTAAAGGGTTATTATTTGAAGATTCAAAGATTCAATACTTTGGTTATTCAATGATTCAATGATTCAAGGATTCAAGGATTCAAGGATTCAAAGATTTAATGAACCATTTAAATCTTTGAATAAAAAAATCGAAGAATTTTATTGAATCATTGAATAGTAAAATCGGAGATTTTACTTATAAAAAGCTTTAATGGTAGCTACAACCGTTTCCATTTGTTCTTGAGTTATGCCCGCTGAACTTGGAATACTGATACTGCTATCATATACAGAGGCAGAAACATCAGTTTTATTGAAATAGAATTCGTCTTTAAACATGTCCAACTGATTCATAGGCATCCAAAACGGACGAGATTGTACACCATTAGCATTTAGGTAATCTAATAGTTCGCGCATCCGAGAAGTGCTAAACGTAAATAACCAACCATTGGGATTTGTTCCTTCAGGGATTTCCTGGAACTTAATATCACCAACTCCATTAAGTTGTTCCCGATAAAAAGCATCCATGGTTCTTTTGTTATCTAAAATGGCAGGAAACTGTTCCATTTGTGCAACACCAATAGCTGCTAACACATTCACCAAGCGATAATTATATCCAATTTCATCGTGAATATAATCCATAGCACTAACTTTGGCCTGGGTGGTTAAATGCTTTGCTTTTTTTGCCAATTCCTCATCATCAGTAACGATTACACCACCGCCACCAGTAGAAATAATTTTATTCCCATTAAAACTAAACACCCCCAATTTTCCAAAGGTACCAGCATGCTTATCATTAAAGGTGGATCCTAAAGCCTCAGTTGTATCTTCAATAACCTCTAAATGGTAGGTGTTAGCTATAGCCATTAATCGGTCCATGTCCCCTATATTACCCAAGACGTGTACAGGCATAATAGCACGGACACGCTTGTTAGTACGATTATCAAAGCTGAACTGGCCTGCATCGGTTTCTTTTAGTGTGGTATGCTCATGTAGGTATTCTTCCAAGAGGTCCAAATCCATTTGCCAATTGTTTGGATCCACATCTATTAGAATAGGAGTAGCCCCCGTATATTTAATGGCGTTTAAAGTAGCTATAAAGGTGATGTTGGGTGCAATAACGTGATCGTCTGCGGTAACACCTAATAAGATTTGTGAAATATGCAAGCCTACGGTACCATTCATACAGGCTACTCCGTATTTAGCGCCAGCATATTCGGCTACCATTTCTTCAAACTGGGTAACGTAACTACCGGCAGAGGAAATCCAGCCCGTATCCAGGCAATCTTTTACGTATTTCCATTCGTTGCCTTCTAGTTTAGGGGTTGATAAGGGTATCATTATTCGTTGTTTATTTATTCAAAAAAAATTATTAATTCAAGAATTCAATGATTTCTTTTAATTCAAGGATTCAATCATTCAATGATTAGCTAATCTATAAATTGGTATTCTAGCTTCAATTATTAGTGCTTCAATATTTGAATCATAAAAATCGAAGATTTTTATTTAAATCTTTGAATTCTTGAATCTCTTATTTTATTAGTCTCTTTGCGGGGTTACCCACCACAGTAAGATTATCAGGAACATCTTTAATAACTACTGCTCCGGCTCCTACAACCACGTCATTACCAATAGTAATACCTTGTTTAACTACTGCACCTGCACCTATAAAACTTCTTTTACCAACGGTTACGTTTCCTGCTAAAGTTGCTCTAGGTGCAATATGTGCAAAAGCTTTAATAGTACACTCATGCTCTACAATAGCACCTGTATTAATGATAACACCTGTTTCTATATAACTAAGAGCATTTACAATTGCCCCTGCGGAAATAAGAACATTAGTGTCTATAGTAGCTGTTTTGGATAGAATCACGGATGGATGTAGGAGGGAAACAAACATCCCCTTTTTTATAGCAGATATAGTATTATATACCTTTTCCCTAATATAGTTATCGCCAATACTTACGAATAGCAATCCGTCATGTTGCTCAAATTGTTCTTCGGGACCTAAAAAGCGCAAGTTATATGGATTATGTTCAAGCTCTTGAAAGTCATGATAGCCAGTTACGGTATACCCTAAAAGCTGCGCAGTTTCAATGCAAACATAAGCATGACCAGAATAGCCAATAAAACTGATGTATTTTTGAATTTTCACTTTTTTAGTAAAAGATTATATTCTTCCAATAGGGCTTTCCATACCTCCTCCTGTGAAAAACGGGAAGTGATCATCTCCCTAGCATTGGATTTTAATTTTTGGTAAAGGCTAGAGTTTGTCAAGAGCTCTGTCATAGCTTGCTCTAAAGTGGTTGTGTCTTTAACTTTTATGATTAATCCATTTTGCCCTTCATCTATTATTTCATTACACCCATTAATATTAGAAACAATGGCAGGAAGTCCCATTGCTCCAGCTTGCATTACCACATTGGGAAAACCTTCTCTGTAGCTAGGAAAAGCTAAAGCATCTGCAGCGGCAAAGTAGGGACGAACATCTTTTTGATATCCCACAGAGATTATATTTGGATTGTTTTCAATAGCATGCAGCGTTTCAGGTTTTAGAGGATCTAGCTCCGTTTCTAAAAATCCAACTAATAAAAGTTTTGGATCATTGCCCCCTGTTCTATTAGTTTTTTTATGAATGTTACCAAAAGCTTCTACTAATTCATTTATACCTTTATCTCCTACTACCCGGCCTACAAATACAAATACAAAACTATTAGGTGGAATATTTAGTTCTTTACGAAGGGTATATCTTGATGCTGTAAAGAGAGCTGGATCAAATAAATGGGTGTTAATACCATTGGTACTGCCTTGACCAATTATTTTAAGCTTTTTTGGCTTAGTAAGATTCTCAGCGACTATAAAATCATAAAGCCCTTTAGAGTTGGGATATACTTTTGTAGCGAAATTGTATGTGGTTTTTTCCACATAATCTAACAATTTTCTTTTGTTGCCTGTAGCTTCCATAAGCGGTAGGCCACCTACCGTATGTAATCTGTGTGGAACTTTAGCTAACCATGCCGCCATCATCCCAACAATTCCCGCTTTTGGGGTGTGAGAATGTACAACTGTAGGTCTCTCCTTCTTAATGAATTTATAAAGTTTATAGACAGCCTTTAAATCTGCCCAAGGAGTGATCTGCCGTGTCATTTCAATATGGTAAGTGGCCACGCCTTCTTCTTTTCCGAAGACTTCTAAGTTATCTTTCTCTGAAGAAACTGCGGTGACATGAAAATGATTCTGCATGTATGCCAACTGCCCCTTTAAGAGTTTTTCTAGAGAAAAGGGAATGGTGGTGATGCGGATTAATTTATTTTTAGACATGTATATTAAAGATAGATTAGTCTTTTTAGGTGAGGTGGTAATATAATCTACTCACTTGATTATTGCTTGACCATTGTTTTTTAAAAGCTAAACAAAAAGCTTTTTCGCTAACTCTATTATTTCAAGTGTAGATTAATTATTTCTAACCAATTAATTACTTTTTTGTATATAGGAATAGGTAAATTAAGTGATACTTAAATAACTAATTACTTAAACTGTTTAAAAAATCAATCCATGTTTGAATCCTTTTCTCCCAGCTTAAAGTTTCTATTGCCATTTTCCGATTATTTAATTCAAAATTCCTTTCTATTAAAGAGATATTTTTAATAGTATGTGCACTTTCAATAGCATTTGTAAAATCGACTGTATAACCGAGATTATAATCTTCAACTTCATCTGAGTAACCCCTTAAATTAGATTGCGCTATAACTGGCCTGCCACACGCTATGTAATCATAAAGTTTTAGTGGACTACCTGGACTAATACGTAACTGCTTTACAGGTAACAAACAATATTCACTTGCATTTATATATTTTCTAGCAATGTCGGTTGTTACAGGTTTAATAAACTTTATATTATTATTGTAGGATTTTAATTTCAGCTCATTTGAATAAGTGCTTTCTTTAGCACCTACTATATAAAGAAATATATTAGAACTCTTTCTTATGATTTCCTGGTTAAAAATTTCTATTAAATAATCTACTCCATGCCATTGTGAAACTGACCCTAAAAATAAAAAGACCATATCTTGAGAGCCTATTCCTAATTCTTTCTTAGCTAATTCTTTATTTGTCGGGTAGAACTCTTTATAATTTGCACCATTATATGAGAATATTGATGGTTTTTTATAAACATGATCAAATTTTTCCTTTAGTATAGGGTGATTGTAAATAATTCCATTACTTAACCTATAATTTAAGTTAAAAAAGGGGACTATAGCTTTTAAAATAAAAACCTGTATACGGCTTTTGTTCAAATATGGAATTTCATCCTTAAAATCAGCATGAAATTCGGTAATTACCTTTATACCTTTTAAATATAATATGAGGCTTGTAAGAGGTAAAAACAAGACTCTTTGGACAACAAAATGTTCTTTACTTAAAAATAAAAATTTAAAAAATACTTTAAAATCAAAGAACAACAAGTTTTTAATCTTTGAGAATATACTTTTAGACGATTTTGGACTTAAGAAGATAAAGTTATCTTTTCCTAGCTTATTTTTCAAAACTCTTGCTTTCTCACTAGTTGCTTTATTTTTTCCAGAATTCCCCTCAATGGGGAAGCCAACTATGTAAACTAATTTCATATTATTAGATATCGATTAATGCAGTATATTCGAAGTTCATAGAGTCATGTT
This sequence comes from Arenibacter latericius DSM 15913, assembly GCF_000424985.1. GTDB lineage: Bacteria > Bacteroidota > Bacteroidia > Flavobacteriales > Flavobacteriaceae > Arenibacter > Arenibacter latericius. The sequence goes on along the minus strand of NZ_AUKX01000058.1, from coordinate 10,823 downwards.
AAAATATAAATTCTAAGTTACACATAGTCACAAACTATTTATGGTGATATTATAATGATATAAAAAGGCTATATTAATAATACTCTTAAAAATGACTTAAAAATTTATCTATAAAACTACTTTTAAGTTTTATAATTTGAAATGATGTTCTTATATATCGCTATTTCTTTCTGAACTGTGGAATCCCAAGAAAATTCGCTAGATAATTTGCTAGGTGGCTCGTTTTTCTGAATTATATCTATGACCCTATTAGAAACATTGATTTCAAAATCATCATTTAAATTGAAACAATTTTCAAATCCGATTGATTCAGGTATTCCTCCAACATTTGAACCAACCACGTGCACTCCTGATTGTATTGCTTCAAGTACAACCATAGGCATTCCTTCATTAAAGCTAGGTAAAATTAAAACATCCAAAGCACCGATAATCTCTGGAATTCCTTTTGGTTCAATTTTTCCGGTAAAAATAACATTTTGTACTCGTTGTTTAATAATTTCTTTTTTAAAAGAATCGAGCAATGGACCATCACCTACAATTATGATTCCAATACCGTAAATTTTATCTTGAATATTTTTGAAAATTCCAGGCAATGCCATTACGTTTTTAATCGGTTTCATATTGCCGATAAAACCTATGAGTTTATCACTGTTTATACCTATATTCTCTTTTAATCTTTTCTTTTGTTGTAATGAAGGTTTTTGAAAATTTTTAGACGGCCCAGAATATAAATGTGATTTATTGTCGGTTTTTTTTATCCTATCAGATACTTTTTGAAGTTGCTTACTAACGAAAAAATTAAAATCAGCATTTTGCAAAAAGAACTTCACGGATTTAAATGTTTTTTTATTATTAAATGGATAAACATTAATATCCGAACCATGCCAAGTCATAACAAATGGCGTTCCATATTTATTTTTCACCAACGTAGCTAAATGTAAATCAAGTAGTCCGTGAACCGAAAGAATGTCAAAATCACTGAATAATGATACGTATTTTTTAAGTTGGCGTTTGCATGCAACATCTTGTAGTTTTAAGCGGTGTGTTATTAAATATTCAACTAGAGTTAATTTGACCCACAAATTTTTAACCTCGATATTATTCACTATCGAAGTGTCTTCAAATGTGACATTTATTTTCTTTAGTTTTTTAAACAACCAACTATATTGATATTGAATTAAAAAGACATCAATTTGTAGATCGTCATTCCGTGTTTTCAATTGATTTATTCTTTCTATGACATTGTTGAATATTCCTTTTTGATTATTCACGTTGCCATTGAAAATTATTGCAATTTTCATTTTTTACATTTTAAAGATTAAATTAGGGTTGCACTTTTAAAAGCTGAATTGGAAAGTAAATAGATTCTAAATAAATGGAATTATTTTATTAATAAAGTAATTAACCGCAAGTTTACTCCTAGATAATTGAAATGTAGTGTTGAAGCATAACCTTTAGTCCCTAAGAAAAGGCTTACTCTATGGATAGTTACAAGCTTATTCATTAAATGGACAAACCTGAGTTATCTATTGTCAATAATCATTTGAAAATTTCATTTCAAGGGAGTACCTGATTCTTATGGGTAATCATTATTATAAAGATTGATAAAATCGTTAGCTACGTTTACAATATTATATTTTTGTAAGTTTTTAATTCTCATCTGATTTTTGTAATCCCCAGATATAAATTGCTCAAATTGTTCTTTTTCATAAAACTTAGAGGTGATTTCTAAAATAGGACGATTAGTCATTGAATAATCTATTAATTTACTGGGTTGCTGAAAGGATGATTTATTCATTATGTTTATTAAAAAGTCCATTTTCGATAATTCGAAGAGTAGTTTATTGCGAGGCACATAACTTCTAAGTTCAAGTTTTTCACCTAACTTTGAACTATACTCATCATAAAAGCTTTCTTGATTAGTATATATTATAAATTTGAAATCTAATTTCAGCGTAGTTAAATAATTCAAAAAAGAGCTCGGATCCCTAAAATCTTTATAAACTATTCCGGAAAACGCGAAAGTAGGAATAGAATTAGGTGAGAAATCAGCTATGTTTAAATTATCAAATTGAAAACCTTGTGGTATTACTTTTATTTTTTTTCTAAATTCTGAGTAATAGGCTTCTTTTGCTTCCGCGATTGGGATTGTGATATAGTTGCAGAGCTTCCCCCAATGTTTTTCAAAATTCTCAAAGTAGAATGGGGGTTTATTAAATTGGTTTTTCATGAATGGATCCCCACAATCAGCTACCCAGAATTTGACTTTAGTATTTTTCACATACATTGCTGCACCCCAATGGATTGTATGGGGTTGAGCAATAGTTATTAAATAGTCTATTTCTTTTTCTTGCATTAAAGCTTTCTTCACCATAGGTATCAACTCAATACTAGGGAACTCTAAGGCTTTAGAAAATAATCTTCTTAAAACTTTAGCTATAAAAGAACGATTATAATATCCTAGATTATCCGTAACCCCACCTCTTGAAATTCCTAAATTTTTAAAAGTTATTCCGGTTGCTTTACTATAACTCTCATAATTAAAGTCACCTAGTAGAGCATACACTATTACGTTATGTCCCATTTTGGCTAATTCTTTTGCCAATTCTGTGGTACGATGTGCTCTAGGCCCGAGAGCTGGATAACAATTTTTTGATACAATAACTATTTTTAAAGGTGTCATGAAACAATAAGATGTTTGTAGATTAGGTAAAATGGACTTGAAATATAAAAATCAACACTTAAAACTCCACTATATAATATTATAAGTAAATAAATTTTATGTGCAAATACAAAAGGCATCATATATAAGAATTTTTTGTATTTAACCCCCTTAAAATTTATAAGCCATATATAAGCTATGATTGGGAATCCTAATGTAAAAAACCTTCCCCCTAATGATGGTATAGGAGCAACAAAATTTACAAAAGTCATCCAAACCAATAGAAAGGAAAACAACTTAGCTGTTTTTTCATTATTAGAGATTAAGTTCTTATTCTTAATAAATAAAAACACCATCACATTAATGTATATTTTAGTCGCATATGAGAAAAGTTGAGAAATATAGAAATAAGCATTACTTCTACCCTTTAATTCAATAACATAATCTTCATCGGTGTATGTTTCAGCCATTTTTTTTAGAAAATCTGGCAAGAAATCTGTTGAGAATCTTACTAATTCTATTGATACTAAGGAAATTAGAAAGCTTGTATAAAATAAAATAATCCAAGTTCTATTATTACTTTTATTAAAAAATGATATAATTAACACAAAAATGAAAATCCAAAATGAGCCATGAATAAATGGTGTGCAAAATGCTAAAAAAATATAGGTTTTATTATTATTTCTATATATTTGAAATATTGAATACACTCCTACCCACGTGGCTGTCCAAAATCGAACTCCATTTATGTTGAATATTTGATTATCTAAAAATATAGTTGCTAAAATCAAACAAGTATATGAAGTTACAAACTTTGCTTCTGTAGTTAAAAATTGTAATGACTTTAACGCAAAATATGCGAATATAATTGCAAAAATCATGAACATTACATGGTAGTTGTCTGTTATTTTTGTTGTAATAAATGCAATAGTATCAAAATAAATGTCTTTATGTCCTTCTTTGAATTCAATATATTCCTTTAACCTAGTATAATATAGATTATCACCGTAGTAATAATACCTATCAAGTTTTTCTCTATAACTAGCACCGTCATAACTATTACTTTCTGTCTTGCCTGATGGAACAGTAAAAGACATGCCGAAAAATAGGGCAAACAAAAAGAAAATCACATAGGACGATTTGGTTTTGATGGAACCTAACGAGTATAAGGATGCAATAAAAGGGGAAATTAAAAATAAAATCACTTTAATTCCTTTGTCGATTTGATCTTCCTTCTGCCATTTTCGTCTCATATTCTCAAACTTCATTTATTATTGTCCTTAGCTATTTTTAATTCATGAAATTGATCTATATTTTGTTTATTATTCATCTTAATAATGACAATTTAAGAAGAGACAAGCATATGGAAATGAACAATAATGAAAAGTGAATCTATTTCTCAATAATAATTGTTGTTATAAAACTTTATTATTCAGTTGGTTCAATTCATTCTCTAACTTTCTTACTCTTTCTGGATAATTTCTCTCAAATACCTCCTTGGGTATATAACCATAAAATTCCACTTCATCTTTCCAAGGCATAAACTGAACTTTATCTAATTGTTTAATAACCTTTGCAGGATTACCACCAATAACACAAAAGCCATCAGGGAAACTTTTGGTTACAATACTTCCTGCAGCAACTATTGTTCTTGTTCCTAAACTCACGCCAGGCAGTATTACACTATTCATTCCTACCCAAGAGTATTCACCAATAATAACTTTATTGATATTCGAAACTCTTTGATCATATAAATCATGGTTTGCTGTTAAGATTCCTACATTAGGAGCTATTTGCACGTAATTCCCAATATATAATTCTCCTGCACCTTGAAGATATGCCCCTGGTCGTCCAATTAAGCAATTAACGCCAGTATATATTTTATTAACATTTGCTACGGTACAAGTTTTGTGTACTGGCCAATAAATTTTAGAAACACCAATTTTAAATTTTAAAAACTCAACATAGCTTGCCTGTAGTTTCGCTTTTGAAAAACATTTGTATTCACTTAGAAAAGGAATAAATACACCTATTATAGTTTTTATTATTTTCATCGGTTTAATAATTTAGAAAGTAGAGGTTTAATAATAGTGTGATAATCAATCTTTCTAAAATAAACCCAACAAGAAAAAAGCAAAATATAGAAGATCAATGCCAAACCTATTAATAGTAAATTATTTAATATAAGATATTCAGTAAATAGATATCGTAGCCCATATAGAATTATAAAAGCAGGTATCAAAAGATTGGCCATTAATTTTAATGGAAACAGATTTATAAGTTTAATCTCTATGTATTTCGAAACGAATAAAAGCATGGCCATTATACGACCAATTTGGCATAGAACAGATACCCAAACAACGGCGAGAGGAGAATTTATAAATTTTACTGAAAGGTATTCCAATCCTATAAGAATGATAGCACCATACATGTGGACCTTAAAATAATATTTATTTCCACCTACTGAAAGCAAAAGCGGACCGTAAGCTATAAGTGTAAAGAAATTAACTATTAATTTTATTTGAAAATATTGGCCTGAAGTTTCATATCTGTCTCCATATAAAATAACCATTATAACATCAGCAAAGCAGAAAAAGAAAACAACTAATGGATAAATAAGTTTAATAGTTTTTTCGAATACATTACGCCATAAATTCAAAATTTCTTTCTTTGAATTATGTGTGTTTTCAAATGCCTTTTTTGAATAAATAGGTGCTAATACAATAGAAGCAGCTGAAATTATCATACTTACAAAAGGCAATTCAAGGGATCCATTTGCGAAGTCGGCAAAAACTTCCTGACCAAAATATCTACTAATAAAAAATTGATCAGCTGATTTTATTGCAATTCCCCAAATACCTGCAAACATTATAGGTATAGCGTAGGCAAAAATTTCTTTATAATCTAGACATGTATTGTCGCTTGCTTCATTTTTAACTGGTAAGTTTTTTAAAATCAAAGCAAAGATAAAACTGATAAAGCTAGCGATTGTGAATCCTATTATTGCAAAACTCACGTCTCCATTAAAAATAATAACTGGCAATGTAACGCATGCCAACATTAAAATTCTCGTAGTAACATTATAAAACGCCAAGAACTTAGTTTTTTTAAAGGTAGCGAGAATCCCCTCCAAGCCCATTGTAGGCAGCATAAATAAAGGGACTAGCGAAAAGTATTTTAACGGACTAGCCAAATCCTTATTTTTAAGTACTGAAGCTATTGCTTCGGCTCCTATAAAGAGCATAGCGCTCATAAGTAAACCTGAAACGAGAAGTACTAGGTTTATTTTTTTAATAACACTTTTGGCTTCATTTATAGGAATACGTGGTAAAAAATAAGAATATGCCCTTGGCAACCCTAAAGTAAAGACAACCAAAAGCGATCCATACACATACATTACTTGTTTATATGTTCCATAATCAGCCTTATCAAAATACCGGCTTAATATCATGGAACTCAAAAGACTAAAAGCAAAAGCTGATAAGCTTCCTATTAAAACCCAAAAGGTTTGAATGGTATTATTAGTGTTGTTCGACATACTTGTCATCTACACAGTATAGATTTTTCTCATCACATTTAGTAATGCAGAAAAAATTCTAAAGTTTTAGTTTTACTCAGCATTACTGATTTCAGGAATAATTAAGGCTGTTAAAATATTCTCTGAGATCTTTATTATTTAAATATTGATTTCTAACTATTGAATCATAAAAAATCAATAGAAATCAGTTAATTTTTGATTTTTTTTTGCACCACAAAGAAAACTTTTATAGGAAAGTTTGTAATTTTTAAATGAAGTAAACTAATTACGATCATCCGCACTCAAAATCCCTTTCACATTACAAACAATCACCTTCTACTGTTAATTTTAGCCAATTCTAATGGTAGAAATTCTATCCGTCACAGAATGAGCGACAAGATTAAATCTTTTTTTTGGTAATTCGACGCTCAATTAAATGCCGTATTCTCTTTTTAATTTTTAGAATTATCCCAAAAGTCATTTATGTTCACTCTGAAGTTGTAACCTTTTAAAGCTGTAACGACATCTACTATTTGTGTATTATGCAAATCAGGCCAATTTTTATTGAAGGTATTTCCTAGCGTTAATACCTCAGCTTTGAAAACACTAACACTTTTAATAATCATGCGCTTTTCCACATATTAAAGGCACGAAGAATCACAAAGAGTCGTTTAAACGACGTCCTGCTATAATAATCTCAGAATGGTAATCATATTTTTGGGCCAAGTGATATAAATCCAGACCTATAAATTACCCACCCACTAATCCTGATTTAAACGGCAAGAAGTTCCATTCTGTTGCTACAGTTTTAAGTAGAAATGGATATCAATGTCTATCAGCCTTGAATTCTGTTTTGATTACTATTAAAACTGGTGAATAAGTCCTAGCTGCAAGTATAAGATATGCCAAAAAGGCTATATTACATAAACTAATTATATTATACTTTTCATTTTATCAATATTTTTATACGTTTATTTCATAATAAAAATCCTTAATTCTTAACCTGATAGTACGGACGAGTTAATGACTTTGTTATTTCAAATTTTCCCAGTACCACTCTACCGCTTCTTCAATCCCTTTATCAATAGTATGGCTTGGTTCATAGTTTAATAGTCGCTTTGCTTTATCTACAGAAGCCAAAGAGTGGGGGATGTCCCCTTTACGGTTTGGGCCGTGTTTAATTTCTACTTTTGCTATTTTAGAGTCAAAAGCACTCAAATACTTTTTTAGTAAGTCGGTTAACTGTACTAGATTAGTTCTGTCACCAACCGCCGTATTATACACCTGGTTTAGGGCATCCTTATTTTCGGTGGTTATGGCACGTAGATTCATTTGAACTACATTGTCTATGTAGGTGAAGTCGCGCGAATAGGTACCGTCCCCATTAATTACAGGACTTTCGTGCTTCATATATTGCTTTACAAACAAGGGAATAACCGCGGCATAAGCGCCATTGGGGTCTTGTCGCCTTCCAAAGACATTGAAGTAACGTAATCCAATAGAATTTAAACCGTAGGTGCTAAAAAAGTTGTCTGCGTATAACTCATTCACATATTTGGTGATAGCATAAGGAGACAAAGGTTTTCCAATAGTTTCTTCTACTTTCGGTAATGCTTCATGGTCTCCATAGGTAGAGGAGCTGGCCGCATATACAAAACGTTGTACGCCTGCATCCCTAGCCGCTACCAACATATTTAAAAAACCGCCTACATTTACGTCGTTAGTCGTAATTGGATCATTAATAGAACGTGGAACAGATCCTAAAGCTGCCTGGTGCAATACAAAATCTTGGCCCTCACACGCCTTGTGGCAGGTATCCAAATCCCGAATATCTCCTTCTATTAGCGTGAAGTTCTCATTGTTTAAAAACGGCGCTATATTATGGCGATGACCCGTAGCAAAATTATCCAAACAGGTTACTTTAGCGTCGAGGGAGAGTAGGGCTTCGCAGAGGTTACTACCGATGAAGCCAGCTCCGCCGGTGATTAATACCTTTTTGTTAGCTAACTTCTTGAATTGTTCAGTATTCATTTGGTTTATGTTTTATGCAAATTTTTCGAATTGGGCGAATTAATGCGAATATCTGTTTATGCGAATTGTGTGATATGAGAATTAAAGGGCAGCTTTGGAATTTAAGATACGTTGGTATTCCAAGGAACTCTTCCCGAAATTAACTACTATACCTAATCTTGAATTTGTAGCAACCAAATAATTTTTTAGTTGCGCCTGTACGGCGGTGTTTAAGTACTGGGCTACTTTTAATTACACTATTATCTTATCGAAACACAGGAAATCGGCTATATAGTACTTTTTAAGCTTCTCTTCTTTATAGTATATAGATAGCTTCGTCTGTCTTTCGAATGGGATATTACTACTTCTAAATTCTTTCTCTAATGCTTCCTGCTAAACAGCTTCAAGAAATCCAGCACCCAACTCGGTATGTACTCTCATACATGCACCGATGATGTAATAGCTCTCCCCCTTGAAGATGATGTCTGTCATTTTCTAATCGCCTAATTCGCAGGACTTCGCATTAATTCGCATTTTATTTACAATTTTCTATTCGCATTATCCCCTAGGATACCCTTCACATCATAAACCACGGCATTGTCTGCTTTTAAAACATCTAGATCCATGTCCAGGAATTCATTATGTGCTACGGCTAGAATGATAGCATCGAACTTATCATTTGGAATTTCTTGAGTAGTGGTAAGGCCGTACTCGTGCATTACTTCTGATGGAGTAGCGAAAGGATCATAAATGGTTACCTCGGTACTGTAGGACTGCAATTCTTTAATTACATCTACCACCTTGGTATTCCTTACGTCTGGACAGTTTTCTTTAAAGGTGATTCCTAAAATTAATATTTTGGAACTCTTTATTTTAATTTCGTTTTGCAACATTAATTTAATTACTTCTGAGGCTACATACGGTCCCATAGAGTCGTTCATACGCCTTCCTGCCAAGATAATTTCTGGGTGGTAACCCATTTCCTGAGCTTTTTGCGCCAAGTAATACGGATCTACACCAATACAGTGTCCGCCCACCAATCCTGGTTTAAAAGGAAGGAAATTCCACTTGGTGCCCGCTGCTTCTAAAACCGCTTGCGTATCAATATCCATGATGTTGAATATTTTCGCTAGTTCGTTTACAAAGGCAATGTTGATATCACGCTGTGAGTTTTCTATCACCTTAGCAGCTTCCGCTACTTTTATGGTCGGCGCCAAATGCGTTCCGGCAATGATTACCGATTTATAAAGCTCATTTACTTTTTGTCCGGTTTCTGGCGTAGAACCAGCAGTAACCTTTAATATTTTTTCTACGGTATGCTCCTTATCTCCCGGATTAATACGCTCTGGAGAGTAGCCTACAAAGAAATCCTCATTAAATTTAAGTCCGCTATGCTTTTCCAACACCGGCACACATTCATCTTCTGTAGCTCCTGGGAATACGGTGGATTCGTAGATTACGATATCGTCCTTCTTTAACACCTTGGCAACGCTTTCGCTACTTTTGTATAAAGGGGTAAGGTCTGGACGATTGTTTTTATCAACAGGAGTTGGTACCGTTACTATATAATAGTTGCAATCCGCAATATCTTCCAAATTTGCCGAGCAGAATAAACCAGTTACGCCTGCACCTTCATTTGATCCTTTAATTGGATTTTCTTTTACTAACACAGACTGTAGTATATCGTCCTCAACTTCTAAGGTACTATCATGTCCGCCATTAAGGGCAGCCACTCTAGGGGCGTTGATATCGAATCCTACTACAGGATATTTTGTAGCTAGTAATCGGGCTAGGGGTAGACCTACATAACCTAGGCCTATAACGGCTATTTTTTTTTCTGTGTTCATAATATTAAAGGAATTTGTGCGTTATGGTGTATTAATGTTTACTAGTTGCGATTAGAATTATATTTTTAAATGCTCTGTATAACTTTCTTGAGCAATACTTATTACCGTATGTGAATCAGGGTGTTAGGCTTATTGTTGCTGTGCATTCTTTCTAAGTCCTTCCACGGCTCCGCCGCTGTGAGTCCCATTGTTGGTTCACAGTAATTACATCTATTTTCAGGAAATTGAATCGGCAAATGTAAGGCTTTTAACATAGTTAATGAAACTTATTTAATTGAAATTATGACCGAAATGGTCTAATGTAACAATGTGTTCAATTTGAGAATTTGTTAATGTGTTAATTTGGAAATGGTGTTTCAATGTAACAATTTGTTTGATTTGGACTTCTCGATACAATTTTATTCCGCTATGCTCCATAAAACCACTCCTTTAGACTTGTATAGGTATATTTATATCAAGTTTAACCGTAAAAAAGAGAGCTGAACTTAGGTACACTATAGTCACTCAGAATTTAAAAAATTCATAGTTCGATTTAGACCTAAGTTCAGACTTTCATCAATAATCTCTAATAGAAATTCGGGATTTTAAGCCCATTATCAAGGAGTCGAGTTAATGATGAAAACATCTCTTTCTATAAAAGCAAAACAAAGTTATGAAAAGTATTTTTGTCGGAGTGGATGTAAGTAAATGCACTTTAGATTTTTGTGTGATCGAGCCTGAAAAGACCACTTATCACAAAATCAAAAATAAAGAAGATGCTATTAGTAAACTATTTAAAAGAATAGTA
>NZ_AUKX01000057.1 GCF_000424985.1 Arenibacter latericius DSM 15913 | reverse complement strand
ATAAAGAACGGGGACTAATACAGGCGATAGGCCATAAACCTAGAACGACACAAAGTTCACCCCGTTCTTTTTCAATTATGGTTATTAACAAAGTTAAACTTATCAACAAAGAAAAAAGAAGCAAAAAAAGAAATCTCATCATCATAACTATTATTCTTTTTTGTATTCCTTTTATTTACTAAATATAACTTTATAAATCTAAAGGAATGACGTAGTTGGGCAGGTATGACCATTATAAAAAACAATAAATACCTACATATGAAAAGAGTAGTAATCACAGGGTTGGGAGCATTAACTCCAATAGGAAATTCAGTAGATGAATTATGGCAAAGTGCCATCAATGGTAAAAGTGGCGTGTCTAGAATCACCAAATTCGACCCCACATTGTTTAAAACTACTTTTGCTGCTGAGCTTAAGGATTTTACCCCAGAAAAATATCTTGTGCGGAATGAGATAAAACGAAGTGATCGCTTTACCCAATATGCTCTTTATTCAGCAACTGAAGCTATCAATAATAGTGGTTTAGAACTAGAATCCCTATCTCCTTTTGATATAGGTGTTATTTGGGCATCTGGTCAGGGTGGAATGCAAACATTTGAAAATGAGGTGATTAGTTTTGCTCAAGAGGGAAATCATCCACGCTTTAATCCATTTTTTGTTCCAAAGATGCTTGTGAATATGGCATCGGGAATGATCGCAATGAAATTTGGATTGATGGGGATTAACTATACAGCGGTATCCGCTTGTGCCTCATCTAACTCGGCGATTATGGATGCTTTTAATTATATACGTTTAAACAAAGCTAAAGTAATGATTACAGGAGGTTCAGAAGCACCCATTACCGAGGCTTCTATAGGAGGTTTTAATGCAATGAAAGCTTTATCGACCCGAAATAGCGACCCGCAACAAGCATCTAGACCTTTTGATGTAAATAGGGACGGATTTGTAATGGGAGAAGGAGCGGGCGCATTGGTCCTTGAAGAGTATGAACATGCTAAAAAACGAGGCGCAAAAATTTATGCTGAAGTGGTAGGGGCTGCTATGACCGACGATGCTTACCATATCTCTACAACACATCCGGAAGGTATAGGGGCAATTAAGGCAATGGAATTGGCGATGGAAGAAGCAAATTTAAATCCAGATGAGGTGAACTATTTAAACGCACATGCTACCTCTACTTCCGTAGGAGATTTAAGTGAGATGAAAGCTGTTGAGAAAGCATTTAATAACAATTTTAATAATCTTAAAATTAGTGCAACCAAGTCAATGACAGGTCATTTAATAGGTGCAGCTGGGGCTATTGAAGCAATTTTATCTATTAAAGCAATAGAAAATAATATAGTTCCTCCTACCATCAATACGGAAGAAATTGATTCGAAAATTAACAAAACAATGCCTATAGTTATTAAAGATGCAGTTGAGAGTCCAGTTAAGGTTGCCATGAGCAATACCTTCGGTTTTGGCGGACATAATGCAACGGTAATCTTTAAGGGTATTTAATTTTTTTTCCGAGTCATGTTATTTTATTAAAACAAATCTATTAACAAAGGATAGTACAGACTAATTTAAATCAACTTACATGAAAATTAATTTATTCGTAATTATTCTAAGTTTTTTCTTGCTGTCCTGCGGAAATAAAGAGAAAACAAAATTGCAAAAAGAGGTCTCAACAGACTTTCAAAATATGGGACATCAATTGGTGTATAACATGACTCAGAAAGTTGGTGATTACCGTAAACTTCTAGATAAGAAGGACGTTATATATACGTATACCTACCAAACTCCGGATGGTAAAATAGATGTTGTAACAGAAAAGTACCTTTTTAATGGAGAGCTTTCTTATGGTGCTTATAATACACATGAAAGAACCTTTCCCCATCTCGATGGATTAATAGAACAGGGTTTTGATGGCAGTGAATTCTGGCTAAAACACAATGGAAATATCCTAAAGGATGAAAAACTTTTAAAAGGTGTTGCCTTTAATAGACCTACTAACTTCTATTGGTTTACCATGATGCAAAAACTTATGGATAAGGGGCTAATATACGAGTATTTAGGGGGTGAAAAGATTAATGATGTTGAATACGACATTGTAAAAGTGACTTTTGATATAGCCGGGAAGAAAACTTCCGATACATATCAGCTTTACATAAACAAGGAGACCGATCTAGTAGATCAATTTCTTTTTACAGTAACCGATTTTGATGTGATAGAAAATCCGTATTTGATGAAATTGGAATACGAGAATATTGATGGATTATTATTGCCTACGAAACGAAAATATAAAACATCTACCTGGAATGCGGAGGTGACCGATGAACCATGGATAAGGGTTACCTGGTCTAATATTAAATTTGGAAATGACTTAACAAAGGAAGATTTTAGAAAGTAAGATATTTTGTTTCCACTATTTGTAAAGTGGGAGTGTATATAAAAAAGGGTTGGATTTTAATTCCAGTCCTTTTTTATAAAACGAATCAATACTCAATTTCTAATTCCTCATACTGTACTTCGTCTATGATATCTGGTCTGTTGGAATCTACCTTGGGGCTGTAGAGGTCTTTACTGATAGGGTAGGCATGTAGGGCTGCATCATCCATATCATTCTTAATCACACTAAGAATATTATTCTGGGTAAGCTCGGGATTTAACCAAACCTGCACATCTTCGTCGTTTAAGATAACCGGTCTCCTATTCTTGGTATTATGTATTTTTTTAAAAAGAGGCGTAGCTTCCTTGGTGAGGATGGTAAAGGTGTTAAATCCGTCCTTGGTAGTAGTATAAAGTCCGGCAAGACTTAGTAAGGCCTTGTTTTTTCGTTCGAAGTAAAAAGGAATTTTAAAGTTTTTAGGAGCAGTATGGGGTTCAAAGAACCCATCTACAGGAACAATACAACGTTTTGTAAAGGCACTGTTCTTATAAATAAAATGATCAAAAAGTTTTTCGGACCGCGCATTTAATCCCGCACCAAACCTTGCGGCCTCCTTATAGTAATTTTTATAATTGGCACCGATTTCCTTAGCGGGCATAATGCCCCACATTGAAGGGGTAATATGCTTACTGCTTTCTTGGGGAATAATCCACATTAGAGGATGCGCCCAACCGTTCGCATAGTGATATACCAAGTCGTCCTTAATAGGTGTTTTACCTAATAACTTGGATACATTATACGATTTTTGCAGGTTTTTTGAAGAGGTGGTTACCCTAGTACCAAAACACATAAAACTAGTTTTTTTCTAAATTAGTAATTTAACTTTTAAGAGGATGTCCTTAATAGATAAAATTACTAATTTTGGATAAAATCCATAAAAAAGGAATATATCCAACATCAATGAAGAATATTGTATATCGAAATCATGATCGTTATGCCATAAAACGACTCCTTATGGAAATAGGAGCACACCAATTAACCAAGGAATGTGAGCAGATGCGCTTACCCTTTCCCAAAAGGTTGGGACTATTTTATATAGAGAGTACAGATGCCTGTGTATTTCTAGTATATAAATATTATGATGGGGAAAGGAAAGTTATGAAATTGGATAGGTATGAACTACCCGAAGCTGGATGGATAAGAGTAATCTTGGAATAAGAATAGCTATAAATAAAAGATGTTTTAAGGAAGCCTATAGTATTGTAAGTGCTGGTAAATAAAAAAAGGGCGCTCCCGAAATTACACGCCCTTTTTCTGTTTCTTTCGTCGTTTCCTGTAGAACAGCAAATTACGAGCTGCAAAACTATTCAACTAATAGGGACCTAGAAAAAAATTAACGCTTCCGATTAAACTTTTAACATTTTGTGTGCGATGACTGGTATAAAAAAAAGCACTAACCCCATAATCATAGGGTTAATGCTTTTTTCTCTAACATGAATTTACTTATTGCTCAGTGAAAACGATTAGTGCAGGAAACCAATAGTGTTCATAGTAGATATTTTTCTTCAACGCACCTGTAGTACCATCATAAAAATAAATGTTGTTTTTGGCTGCAGATTCCCCCCAACCATCCATTGTTGTAACCACCACCTGATTGGTGTATGGGTCAACATTTAGTCCAGCTCCAGATGTCATTCTACCCGAGGGTAAAGTGAGCAAGGGCGAATTTAGAGAGGTTATATCTCCTATCACGTATTTATATACCTTTAGGCCATTAAGGAAATAAAGTGCATTTTCTTGTTTTGAAGCCGATAGGGAACTAGCGGTCCAAGCCCAAGCGTTATGAGCAACACTTACACCAGTTGGCATTATTATACTTTCCATTTCTAAGGTGAGGGGATTTATTTTTAAAAGGGTGTTGCCATCAGCACTCCATACCATACCATCTTTACTAACTACCAATCCACCTTTACCCTTATCGAACGTTTTATCGATTGTCCAAGTATTGGTGTTAATAACATAAATTTTACCTTTAGCAACTGCAAACACGTACTGTCTGTACTGTAATAATTCTCCAACCTCACCGGTAATACCCTCAATTTTATCTCCTAGAGTAAGGGGATCTAAATTTAGCTTGTAAATGCCTTTGGAAGTACTTACTAATCCTAAGTCCTCAGAAACCCCACAAAAAGCCCTTCCGTCCCCAGCTAAAGAATTAAAACTAGAGATACGTGCTTTTTCTTTCATGGTTTTGGCATTTGCCACCACTAAGGCACCTTGTTTAGATACAATATACATTTGCTCATTGTAGATGGTTGCAAACTGGGTTGTATTTCCCAGACTATCTTGCGGATTGGTAGTAGAAAACAATCTCGTTTCCAATTCATTGGATCCATCTCTTAAAAAATTAATGCTCCCAGATTCCTTTCCAAACCAGCCTTCATTGATTATGAAAATTCCGTTAGAATAATCAAATGTCGCAGTTTGCTCCATGGGCACAGTGATTTGTGTGTTGTTACTAAAGGTAAACACCATAGTTCCGTCTAATACCACAATATCAGTAATGCTTGGGGCATCTAAACCATCATTTCCATCAGCAGCTTCTGCTTTAATTCCAGAATCTTGGCCGTTTATATGCCAAAACCCATCTATTATATTAATTTCTGGGCTTTTTCCATCTTCGCCATCCTGTCCATCTTTCCCAGATGCTTTTACTCCACTATCCTCACCGTCTACAAACCAATTACCATTATCTCCTACCGTAAAAACAGGGGTGTGACCATTGGTTAAGGCTATGTTGCTACCATCGGAAAAAATAATAGAATAACCATTAGCCGTATTTTCAACAGCATCTATTGTTAATTTGTTTTGAAGGGCATTAAGTAGCGTTTCGTAGTTTTTTAATAACGCTGCCTGCTGCTCTTGTTCTTTCTTTAAAGCTTGTTGTTCTTGAGACAGTTGATCATATTTACTGTTCAGGTCATTTATGTCGTCTTTGTTACAGCCCGTAAGTAGTATTAGTATTGCAAAAAAGAATAAGGATGCTAATTTTCTCATTTTTATTATAGTTTGATTTCTTTATGTTTTCCTCTGTGTTATTTACTCTAAGTTTAAATCCCTAAATCCTGATATTTCAGTGGAAACCTCACCTAACCAGCCTCCTTGATCGCGATTAGCGGTGTACACTTTTATAAAGTCGATCCCTTCTAAGGTTACGCTTTCACCATTGTTGTCCACTGCCCAACTGATATCTATTTGTCCTCTCTCATCGTTATTGCCCCAATTATCTGTATATCCATAATCATAAGCAGGATTAGCCCAATTAGTGCCTTGTCCGGAGAAATCGGTTACATTAGATTTTAGGAACGTACCTTTAAATGTAATACTGTCGCCTTTCCAAGTAGGATAATAGGTTTGTCTATGAAAACTGTTCTTGGAAACATATCCTGTTACTCCCTGGTTATCTATCCATCGGATATAATTGGGTTCGCTAGGGTTTTCCGGTTCGGTCTCTGGTTTATAATAAGTAATTTGGTAGTTGTGGATAGTAGTCTCTTTGAGGTGTTCCGAACCTTGAATCTCATACCATTCGTCATCTGGCTTTCCATTGCCATTAGCATCATAAGAAACCATCACAATACCTGGTTCTGCCCAAGTTGGCAAGGCATTTCCTAGTACTACAAAGTCGTTTCCTTCTTTATTTATAATAGTATGATCAAATCCCATAACCACATAACCTCCATAGCCACCTAGTGAAATCATTCTATTGTTTGTCAAAGCCGCTTCCGCTTTTTCTCTAATAGTTTCATCTGTATCTTCTACACTTGCCGCTGGCATTTTATTAGTGTACTGGCCGGGAGCTGGGAAATAATCGAATACTTGTGTGATTTTGTTCGCGTAGTTCTGCTCATTTACGGTAACGGTAAAGATTTCCGAATTTTCGCCCACCCCATTTTTGGCAGTAAATTTTAATTGGTAATCCCCTGCATCAGCAAAAACATAAAGCAAATCTGCAGCTTGCGAAACCTCATTGCCATTTACTGACCAGCTATATGTTGCTTCCTCAGCATTTACTATTTGAGGCTGAAGACGGAACCATTGCATTTTGTCTACAGCAAAACCCTCGCTAGGCTGAGGTAATTGTATTTGAGGAGCACTTGCATTTATGGTGATTGTGCGGCCATCGGCAAAGGTAAAAGTCATATTACCATTGGCCATTGTTATTGCCGTAATCTCTGAGGCATCCTTACCACTTTGTCCAGTAGCAGAGGTACCGGTATCCTCCCCATTAATAATCCAATTTCCATTTTCTCCAATACTAATTTCGGGAGCTTTTCCACTTTCTCCTGCTTCCCCTTGTGCCGGAGTACCCGTGTCTTCCCCATCAATATACCAGTTGCCGTTCTCCCCAATTTCAATAAAAGAAGACGTATTGCGAACATTTAGTTTAGAACCGTCACTCATATTGATGATATAGCCTTTATTATTTGTTTCGTAATCAACTATATAAAGTCGTTTATTTAGTACCTCCAATAGGTTCTCGTATTGTGCCATTCTGTCCTTAAGTGCAGAGATATCATTTCTAAGATCTTTGATGTCATCTTTGTAACATCCGCTTAATAGCAGTAGTGTAGCTACTGCAAATAGTAATTTTCGCATGATTAATTATAATTATTGATTTATTGTTGTTGATTTTGATTTGAAAGCAATATGTGCAGGTATATCTCCTGTGGTTACCGTGAATTTCACCTCTCCATTTTTTTCGATACAGTAAAGTGTTCCGGGGGATACGTAGTCCCCAGCATCGGATATATAAATATATTGGGATAATGGATCTACGGCCAAGGCATAAGGGGTTTGTATGGCTTCACTAACGGATTCTGGTAGGAAACTGCCCTCTAAGAGTGTTTCATTTTTTATGTTTATCATAGAATAGTTAATATTCCAGTCAAAGGTTTCATAACTAAATTCCGATCCAATGATATAAGCAGTATCCCTTACTATGGTAAGGTTGGAAGTAGGGAGATCAAAACTCGTTTTTACCATATCGGTTTTAGTGTCGATCACAAAAAGTTTGGAAGGAATGTCAAAATAATCTCCTCGGGAGCTTACATATAAATCTCCATAATCGTCCGCTTTTAGTCGGTGCAGGTTAATGGCAACATCAATATCTTTTATCTTAGTAAAACTTGATAGGTCTATTACTGATACTATACTTTCATAGTTGGGCGCACTATATCCGCCGGAATTAGCGACGTATAATTTATTGTTTACTACTGCCATCTCCTCTGGCTGGCGACCCACCTTAACGGTACGTTTTATATCTAAGGAGGTGGTGTCAATTTCAGCGACAAATCCATTTGGGGAATCTTCGCCTAATTGTACGTCACCATCATATGCACTTACATAGGCTTTTCCATTAGAGAAGGTAATATACCTTGCGTTTTTCACATCAATTACCTTAAGTCGTTTACTGGTCTCCACGTCCATAACTTCCACCTTGTTGGAGTTGTTGATTACGGCGTAAAGTTTGGACCCATAAATACCCAAATCATTACCTACATCGCCTAATCCTAATGTAGCGTCGGGATTTGCCTGTCCATAAACATTACGGCGGTATTTGCCGGATTCATATTCATAGTAATCCAAGGACGCTTTGTTCATATTCATATTCCCCTCATTTAACAGATAAAAACCTTCTGTGGTAGTTACGGTTTGTGGGGGCACAATATCTTCTTCCTCAGGAATAATAAGATCGTCCTTCCTGCAACCCGTTATGGAAAGCATGGTGATAATTATTAAAATGGAATTTCTGTACTTTTTTAGCATCTGCGTGTCTCTATTTATTGTGATTGTTAATTATAATTCAAGGGATAGGCTTAACCGGAAATTACGTCCAGGCATGGGGAAATTCAGTACTACATCATAATACTGATTGAATAGGTTATTGACTTCTGCTCCAATTTTAACCGACTTTTTTAATAACTCTCCATCCCAGTTTAATGCGATATCACTAGTGTACCAGGGTTGTACATAATTTACTGGGATGTTTGCCTTCTGACTATACCTTTCTCCGGTATACATAAAACTATAGTTCATTTGCCACTCTTTCCAGTTGATGGCCGAGGTTAGGGTAGCGCTGTGTTTAGGGGTATACGGAATTTGATCCCCGTAGGTAGTGCCATTAGGGGTAATATCTATAGCTTGTTGATAGGTATAACTTATACCTAGATCTAAAAACACCGAGGCTGGAAGATTAAACCCTAAATTAGTATTGACCTCTAAACCTTTGACTTCCACTTCGCCCAAGTTTAACATAGTCCACCTAAATAGGTTAGATGATGGCATGGCTACTATTTTATCCTTTATCTGATTGTAGTATATATCAGCTTGGACAGTGGCATCTTGTAAAATACCTTCCGCCCCTATATTCCATGTTGCTCCAAAATTGTACTGGGTAGTAAATTCGGGACGTAAAGAGCTATTTCCTATAAAGGTGTAATACAGATCGTTAAAGGTTGGCATGCGAAACGATTCTTTATAAAATGCTCTGATGCGGAAAGCATTAGTAGAGAAGGGTTGCCATGAGGCCGAAATTACTGGACTAATAACAGTTTGATCATCGCCCTGCTGGTAATACCTCACTTCTTCATTTATATAGCCTCCCAAGACATTGACTTGGAGATCCATTCTTTGCCATTGCATTTGACTAGAGGCTGCTACCAAATAAGAGTAACGGGTAGGATAGGGGAATCTATAAAGGTTAGCTTTTAGGTTATTTAGGGAGAAATCTGTGGCTAGGGAAACTTTCCACCAATCCTTTATCTCATATAAGTTTACCAATGAAGCGTACAGTTCGTTTTGGTAATACTTATTGTCCAAAGCCCCCTCTAAAGTTTTGTAATCGGGATCTATATATCGATTGTAATCTCTGCTAAATTTGATATTCCCAAGGAGGTGGTGTTTTTTGGAAAACGAATTTTGTACAGAACCGTGAAGAAAGAAGTTGCGATCCCATTGCCGTTGCACATGGTTGTATCTATTGGCAAGAATGGCTCCTGGTAGCCCCCGCTCGGAATCGTACAGGTAGGCCTTTACATTGGCCTGTCCTGTTTTTCCAAGTTTTGCGTGGAGAGCTACTTCAGCGCGGAAGGAATTTACATCTCCATTTTGTCTAACGGCAGTGGTATCATAGCCTCCTTCTTTTTTATATCTATAGGTATATCTACCATGGGCCTTTACCCACTCTACACTGCTAGAAAGGGAGAGGGTAGGAGATATCTTTTGTTGATATAGGAGCGAAGGGTTTATTAGTCCAAATGAACCCGTTTTAAAGGCCGATCGTAGATGATGTGTCTCGCTTTCCTTGAAATTGGGCGACTTACTTTTTAGAAACAGGGTGTTAGAGGAGAAAAAGCCTCGTGCTGGCTGAAAAATAGTAGATTTTTGTCCGTTATAAAGTTCTATAGTTTCTATGTTATCTAACGAATATCTACCTAGATCTACCTGTCCATTCTGAGCATTCCCAACGCTCATCCCATCATAGAAGACTGCCGTATGAGCACTGCCAAGACTACGAACGTTAATGGTTTTTATTCCGCCAATTCCCCCATAATCCTTTAATTGTACTCCAGAGAAATACCGAATGGCATCGGCAACAGAAAGACTGTTTAGTTTTTCTAATTTTTGGCCCGATAGGATTTGCATGGGCATGGGGGATTCTATTTGGACCTTATTTTTGGAGCTGGTAACAATCACCTCACCCAAGATATAGCCCTTTACAGTATCTAAACTGTCCAAGGATTTGCTAGGAGATTCTTGTGCGGAAGTCCTTGCCGAGAATAAAAATATTATCATGAATAAAAGCATGGTAGCCCTTATCCATAAACCATTTTGTTTATAGAAAATCATAAAAAACTATTTGATCAATACCAAATAGCTTCAATGGAAAAATGAAATCAAATGGGTGCGTAACTTGCATTTGGTTTCAAAGCCTTATTCCACGAAAGCTTTAAAAAATAATTGCATTGGCAGGTCTCCTGACTTATTCCCATTTTAAACCGCCTTCCCACATTACACAATGCAGTGGCTTAAGTTTAATCCTCGAAACTATACCTATATCGAGGTGTTTAAAATGTTGCATGGAACTTACAGTAACGGGATTGTTCAGGATTTTCACCTGATTCCCTCTTAGTCATCTACACCGAAAAGCGTAGCTGAACCATTGCAGCGGCAAAGGTAATTAAACTCTTATAATTAAAGCGCTGTTTATAGGATGAATCCAACAACCCTTTTCTTGGGATAGTTTTGATGTGAAATTGATTCTAAATAACCCATTGAATATCAGTCTGTTTTGTTAAATTTATATAAGCAAGGCTATAGGCAGCACGGATAGTATAGCGCTTATACTTAAAAAGTTAAATCAGAAATTGTGATGGAACAAGATTACCTCAGAAATTGCATACAGCAGATGGAGTATTATAAGTCTTTAGGTGAAAAAACCTTTGATCAAATGGAAGAGAAAGACTTTTTTTGGCAATATAACGAAGAGTCCAATTCCATAGCTATAATTGTAAATCACTTATGGGGAAATATGAAATCTAGATGGACGGACTTCCTGACCTCTGACGGAGAAAAAGAATGGCGAAAGCGCGACATGGAATTTGAAGATGTAATTAGAACAAAAGAGGAACTGCTCATTAAATGGAATGAGGGATGGCAATGTGTATTCCAAGCGCTTAAATCAATTGATAAGGATAATTTTAAAACTATAATTTATATCAGGAATCAGGCACATACGGTTACAGAAGCCATTAATAGGCAGTTGGCCCACTATGCCTATCATGTGGGACAACTAGTTTATATAGGCCGAATGATTAGGGGGAACGAATGGAAAAGCCTTTCTATCCCCAAAGGGAATTCGCTCGATTTTAATAATAAGAAATTTTCCAAGGGGAGGCATGGCGGTCATTTTACCGATGATCTTAAGCAGTAAGAAAAACACCTGTAGATTAGATTTTAGTGTTCTAAAAAGGTGTATAGAGTTTTTATATTTTTAATAGCTTAAAAGCTATCAAGTAGTATATAGGCCATTTTTATTGTAGATGTCTCGTCCTTAACATCGGTCCAAGCAAAATGTACCTTATCCTCTATAAGACCCATTTGAGGAAAACCAGAATTTCTGGAAGCTCCTAAACTATTTACTACAATGGGATCCGATTTTTTGCCGGACTTGTTCACCTTCATTGCCATCAACCGAGCATCACTTTCTGTGTTTTCCATCCAACTTACAATGGCATTTTCGTTATTAATCATAAGAATATCTACTCTACCGATAGGGGCCTTGTCACTAATTATTATGGGGGCATCAAAATGTTCCCCTCCGTCCGCAGAAAAAACTATTTTCACCTTGGGTTCATTATTTGCTGCAGTAAACCAAGTTACGCCAAGTGAATTACCCATAACAGCGGCTTTAGGTCCGTTTACAGGACATCCCTTAATTTGCCACCCATCATCATATATAGTTTTTGGTGCAGTCCATTCCCCGTTCACTAATCTAGTGATGGAAATATCTCTTATTTCATCCTCAGACCTATCTCTATAAAGCACCACAGGGCCGTTATTGGTTATAGCGGCAATAGTCTGGCAGCAGTCGCAAGTACTATCATCTAACATCACTTCATTGCTTACCGTTCCATTGGGAGAAACCTCAGCAGCTCTAATACTCATAGCACCAGCATGTTCATTTCCATGTCCCTGCCCCACAGTATTCCTACCATCTAACCAAGTAATAAAAAATGAATTGTCTTGGTAAGGTAGTGCAGTAACAAAACCGTGTTCAGACTCTGTGCCATCCGTATGCAAGGGGAGGTCATTGCTCCATAGAGAATCTCCCGCCGGCAGTACATTAATTTTTATATCATAGGAATAGGTGCCCTTGGACGACTTTTTAAGGATATGCGATAATAAATTCCCGTTGCTAGCGGTAATCGAAGGGAAATCGGCCCAATTTACAAACCAATCATTACCTTGGATAATTTCTTTTGGCTGTTGCCAAACTCCATCTAAAAGAGAAGAATAGTTTAAACTTACCGTAGAATCATTAACCCTATCTACCCAAGATAGCAATGCTATGTTATTATCTGTAAACAAGGAGGGTAAGGAACTCTCAGTGCCCGCTGGTGATGGGATAGAATGCACTAATTTCTGGTTGTCTGAAGAATCCTTTTCAGCTTTTTTTTTACTGTTATTGCAAGCGCTAATTAAGATAGTTAGGGCTAGGAATGTAATAAGTTTATTGGAGCGCATTTATTGGATACTTTTTAGTTTGGTAATAATAGGGTCGGAATCCCACTCTACAGCTCCTGTAATCTCATCTACTTTCTCTCCTTTTTCATTGTAAATAAAAGTGGTGGGTAGGGCGTAGATATTTAATTGTGAAAGTGCAGCGGTTGTCCGGATATAATTAAAATTATAATCGTTTTTCTCTTTAAAATTATTGATTTTTTTAACGGATTGGTCGGACACCAATAGTAATACATAGTTCTCCTTTTCCAAAATGGATTGGGACTTTAATAAGGATGGCATTTCGGCCAAACAGGGTTTACACCAAGTAGCCCAAAAATTGAGTAGTATTTTTTTTCCTTTATAATCGGATAACGATATTGGGTTACCCTCTAAATCTTCATATAGGGAAGTAGTAATAGGAGCTTCTATTGAAGTCGAAGTAGGTGTTTCGGGGTTTTCATTCTGCTTAGTTACTTGTTTGCATGAAATGAAAAGGGTAATAATGAACAATAAACATACGGTCTTTTTCATACCTGTTTTTGAAGTTTGGAGCCTTCCAGAGTTATGAAAAATAATCATAAATATTAATTCCTTGAGAGGCTTTGGGCTACAATATAGTATGTTTTTTAGAAAATTATATCACTATATTTGTTTTAAGACTGGAATAGGATAAGTGTAAGTGTAGAAATCCATGTGCTACTGTTTTAAAAAGCCTTAGTTAAACTTCTTAATAAAATTTACTGTAATTAGATCTTCTGCGTTCCTTAAAGCGGGAGATATCAAACACTAGAAATAATTCTAGGGAATTTGGTATAAACTGTTTGGCTTCTGCTCCAAAAGGCAACCTATAGTTTAGTCCAAACTCAAAAGTTTCCAATGTTAAACTAGTGGCAAATCCTACTTCTGTAAAACTGATATCTTCCATAAAATTTATATGCTCATTAATCCCGACACTAAAATTACCTAGAGTAACATCTTGGTAAAAGTCTAATCGGGTATTGGGACCTTGAACAGATATCACATTAAAAAGGTAGAGGTAGGAGTATTCCGGTAATTTCGCCTGTCCGTATTTGTTAATATCCAACTCATAGCCAAATTGCCCAGAAACAAGCATATTTAAATTAACGTTGGTATCACTCTGTTTTGAGGATATTCTGGGCTGATTTAAATGCTTCATCGAAAGTCCAAATAGCATGTTAATATCATTATGCATTAAAACGGAAGCGCCCATATCCAGGTAACCTACATTTTCCGATGCGGTAATGGGGTCTATAGTGTTAGCACTTATTTGGCCAGAAAAAATATTGATCTGATCCTGAAAAGTAAGATTGTTAAAATTATATCTATAGTTACTGTAGCCTGCTGTAATACCGGGATACAATAACCAGTCGTTTGGGAGCTTTAATCTGTACATATAACTAATAGCCGCTGAAGTATATTTAAATCCTTCGTTGTTGAGGTTGTTATTAAAAAGATCTACACCCAATTGAAAGTTATACTCCTCAAAAGCAGTAGAACCAAAAGCATATTTATGTTGGGATTGTGCACCCTGATTCTGCCCAGCAAATTCTGCTAAAACTCCCACTCTAGTCTTATCCTTAAACGCATGAAAACTAGGGTTTAGGGAAGCGGGAACCTTGCTGAGATTATGCACATATTTTTCCTGAGCGTAAGTCCCGACCGATATTATAATAAACAGAAAGGTTAATAGATTATTATTTTTCATCTCTATCTTAATATTGAGGCTTCGCCAGTTTTTGTGATTTGATTATTTTCTTTGGTAGTCCCTACAAACAAGTATCGGAATGATTTGTTTTCGTAGGGTTTCCCTGTACTATAATTTCCGTTCCATCCCCAGTTCACCGGCATATTGTTATAGTCATAGGCCACGCTATAAACTAGGCTGCCCCACATATCAAAAATTTGGAAGGTAAAGGATGCTAGTCCTGTAAACTCTCCCTGGAAATAATCGTTTATCCCATCAGCATTAGCAGAGAATACATTGGGGAACATTACATCATAGCCCTTACCAATCTGTAAGGTCTGTTGTACTGTTTTACTACATCCCTGTTCATTGAAAAGGGTTAGGGCAGTAGTAAACTTACCAGGATAGTTGTATTTATGTGAAACCAATGAGCCTTCAATGTTTGGATCTATTTCCATAACTGGAGTTCCGTCACCAAAATCCCATCTCGCTCTACTATACCCTTCACTGTTAATGCTGAATCTTATATCTTCTTTTGCTAATAATAGGCCGGTAATTTCAAATTCAGCAGAACTATAACTAAATACGGGATCTGCTACTCCAGTATTAATGGGGAGTATAAACCCACATCCCTGATCGTTCACGACGTTTAACGTGGCATTCTCAACCGGAGTGGCAATTTGAATGTTGTAGGTGTCTGTGGCTGTTTTTACCGATGGCATTAAAGCGTTATTATAGTAGAAGCTTAAATCGCCACCCTGAGTATTAAAAATCGACACTGAAATTTTCCCCGGATTCCCTAAACATAAGGATTCATCTAAATACGGACCATCCAAGAGTTTTAGGGACTCGGTTTTCTTAATGTGGATTATTTCTCTGTAGTAATAAGAGGGGTTCTCCTTGGTACATCCATCTATAGAACTTGTTACGGTGAGTCTGTACCTTCCTTCCTCCAAATTACTCAACTGGGTTATATTTTGTCCTATGGTTACAAATTCTGGATTAGGGTTACCAGCTACTTCCTTTTCCCAGATTATAGAATAAGGTCTAGATCCACCACTAACGGCAATGGATATAGCGCCATCGTTTGTAGAACCACAACTTACCGATGTTATATCCTTATTAACTACAATTGGAGGATAGGTAGTTTTAAAGTTAAATTGAATTTGTTGTGATGTACAATCCTTGCTATCGGTAATGGTTAGGGTATAGGTGCCCGGAATAGCAGTAAAACTGGTAACATCTTGGGCATTAAAATTATTGGGACCCGTCCAATCATATAAGTAATAGGGAGTATTATTGGCATCCATAAAAGGAGTGCCACCCGTTACAAAGTTGGTATCTAAAACAAAGTCATAATCTGCTTCACACGGAGCAAGGGTAACATCCTTAGTTCCCGTATAAGTCAATGCTTGATAAGCATCTAAGATAAAGCTTTTTACTTTACATTGATTGGCATCGGTTACGGTTATTATATGACTATCACTATTAAGACCATTTATAGTGGTTTCCTTGGTATTAAATAGTACCGCAGTTTCATTATCTAAGGTATATTGATAGGGAGCAGTACCACCTTGTACTACTATAGTAAATGACCTTCCTACATTTGGATCGAAACAACTTGTACTCTGTAATCCCCCTTCATAAGCATCGAACACTTCGGGAGCATTTATAGAAAATGTCTTTCGGATAGTACATGGGGCATTGGGATCACTATTAGTATCGGTTACCACTACCTCATAAGTACCACCACCTAAATTATTAATGTTGGTTGTGTTGGTGGCATAGCTAGTACCATTCTTAAGCCAATTTATTTGAAGTTGACTGCTTGGGTCCGACTTAATTTGAATGTTAATTTCGGCATTAGAATCTCCAGCACACTGTAATTGCTCATTTACAACCTGCACACTACTAAATTCCAAGACCCCTTTAGAAGCCACATTAGCGGTATAAGTGGTAGAGCATCCAATCTGATCTGTAACGGACAGAACGTAAACACCTGGCAATAAATTTTTAATGTTTTCTGTAGTATAAGTAGTGTTATTGGGGCCCGTCCAGCTAAAATTATAAGGAGGGAATCCGCCAGTAACTGTGGTAGCGCCTATGTTTAAGCTTATTGACCCGTCACTCTGACCAAAACAGCTCACATTTTTCACTTCTACAGATGCTTCATCAAAATTTAGTCCCATGGGTAAAGTAACAGCTTGTGATACAGAAACATCGCAAGAAGCATCTTGTACAGTAACCGTATAGTTGGCACCACCTGTTAAATCGGTATAGGTTACATTGGGATTGTTAGACGTTTGCACCATAGTGGTTCCATTTGGCCTAGTTAATGTAAAAGTAAAGGGCGCAACACCGCCAGTACTATTCGCAGTAATAACCGTATTACAAGTATCACCAATAGTAAGCGTCAATTTCTCTGGCTCGGATACTAGGAAAGGCAAGGAGGTAATACCACAGAATTCGTTATAAACCGTTAATTGATATACTCCTGCGTGCAAGTTGCTTATACTAAGGGTTGATGCTGTAAAGCTTGGATCTCCAACTTTGGTCCATTCATACGTATTGGCAACTCCATTCGCTTGGGTAAGTACATTGGAAGCACTTACATTAGAATCGCTTCCTGTACTAGCATACACCGTAAAGCTAATGCCTTCTACTTTAGCGGTTAATATAATCTCGTTGAAATTAGTGGTTGCACTTACTGCGCTTGTACTAGCTCCTGTGGCAGAATTTACTTTTTGTGAAAGGGCAGCGGCAACTTCATTGTTATTTTGAGGTTGATTAATCCCGTTTAAGGTTACCTGATGTTCATAAGCAATTCCGTTTATTATTAGGCTATACTTATTACCTAGAGTCGGATTTCCAAAAAGAGAGATGGTATTAATCTGTTTTTGTGCGCTATTTCCACCCGTAATTCTGCCGTTTGGGATAATTATGCTTCCATCATTTCCACCAAAGCAACTTACATCCGTTATGTCATTGGCTATTATTAAATCATTATTTATAATGGGGTAGGGAATAACCGTAACTAAAATAGGTGATGTTTCATCAGAACAAGCTACTTCATTTAAAGTGCTAGTAACTACTCTCTTATAATAAGTAGATTTTGTTAAAGTAGTAGGAGGTGTAAAGTTTGGTTGCTTGGCATTAGAAACCGGATTATAGGTTTGGTTATCTTCTGAGGACCACCATTGATACGTTAACATACCTGCTGCTGTAGCAGATTCAAGTTCTACTATAGCAAGGGGCTGGTCGCCCATACAAACAGATTGATTATCGGCTATTATTCCGGCATTAACCATGTTATACGATATTTTAACCGGATTTGTTTCTACCGTACAGGTTATATCACCTAATGTAGTCCTGCTAATCGTTCGCTTGTAATATTTTGTTTCGGTAGGCGTAGGTGGGGTATAGGTTGCAGTAGTTGCACCAGTATCGGTCCAAGTATTACCATCTGTAGAAACCAACCACTTATAACTTTGATTCGGAAAATTGCTGGCTCCAGAAACAGATAAGGTGTTTGGGACATTGCCTTCACAAATAGTTTGATCGTTGCTAAGAGTGCCTGGTAATATTTCATCTGCAACTTGCACTACTATTATATTACTATCTTCCTTACATACTACTCTGTTGAGGGTAGATATAGTGGTTCTTTTAAAATAAGTTGTTGGGTAGTTACCAGGTTTAGGGTCATAAGTACCGTTAATTGCCCCCTTTATTAGCCCCCAAGTTGCGTTGTCAATAGAGGAATACCATTGATATTTTAGAACTCCGTCGGCAGTTCCATCAACCGTACTTCCCAATAAGCTAGGGTCGTCCCCAAAGCAAATTTTCTGATCTCCATAAATTGTACCTCCATCCACATCATTAATGAAAACTCTAATGACATTGCTTTGTACATAAGGGCCACATATAATATTATCTACAGTAGCTTGGTAATCCCTACGGTAATATTTGTCTG
Organism: Arenibacter latericius DSM 15913; assembly: GCF_000424985.1. GTDB lineage: Bacteria > Bacteroidota > Bacteroidia > Flavobacteriales > Flavobacteriaceae > Arenibacter > Arenibacter latericius. The sequence goes on along the minus strand of NZ_AUKX01000057.1, from coordinate 9,078 downwards.
CTGTTAGGACGCTCCCAGGTGAATAGGTGGCATTTGTTGCCCCTACAATTGGGGTAAATACAATGTTATCATTAGACTCGTACCATTGAAAATTTAAATAAGGGAGCCCTTCTATGGCGCTAATGTTGCCCAAAGGGGGTAATGTATCATTATAACATAACGTGATGTCTGGACCTAGGTTGTCGGCCTGTGGTACCAAAACAGTGATAGGGTTACTGTTTACAGTGCACTCTACACCATTAATATCAGTGTTGGTAGTAGCTCTTATATAGGTTGTAGTTTTATTGACCGGATTTGTAGGAATATAGTTTACATTGGTGGCTCCAGGTATTAAGCTACCATTAGCAAACCATTGATGGGTAATAGTATCATCTCCTGTAGAAGCTTCTAATTGTTCAATTTCACTTGGAATATCTCCCTTGCAGATTACTTCTTCATTAGTTCCATTACTGCCATTGGCATTTGTTGTTCCTATAGTTCCCCCTGTGGCATTACCACCATTTAAAATTAATAGAACGTTACTGGTATGACTACAAGAGACACCGTTTAAAGTAGACGTTGTGATTCTTCTATAATAATTGTCCTTCATTACGATGGGTGGGTCATAAGAGCTATAGGTGGCTCCAGCAATATCAGTAAAACTTATATTATCCTCAGAAATTTGCCATTGATAAGTTAATTCTCCAGAAGCAATAAGGGGAAAATTGACGCTAAAAGGTTGTGGGTCTCCTTCGTTACATACCGTAGTACTTCCTATTCCTCCAGAAGAAAATGTAATTTTATGGTTTTCTGCTTCTTGAAATTTATTGAGATAAACAAGTATTGGTGTGGTTATAGCTTCACAGCTGGTAGATTCTATGGTGCTTGTTGCAACTCTCCTATAATAGGTTTGTATTTCACCAGAGTTGATTGGGGTATAGGTAGGTTGATTTTCATTGGCAATAGCTTCCCAAATTTCTCCGTCAGTGGAACTTTGCCAAGAATAAGTAATGGCTCCATTAGAAGTTGCATTCTCAATACTGATAAGCGGAGGAATGTTTTCAGTGCCACAAACGGTCTGAGTATCTGCTATGCTTCCAGGTGTTAAACTTAGTAAAGTAACCAATGTTGGTGTACTAAATGCCTCACAGGCAAAACCATTGTTTGTATTGGTTGTATGTCTTTTAAAATAAGTAGATGTAGTTAATCCATTGGCAAAATTTAGGTTTTCCCCAGTTTCACCGTTAATTACAGTGTAGTTAATATTATCAGTAGAAGAATACCACTGGAAGCTTATACCCGTTCCTGCTTCCGTGCCATTGGTAATGGTTATACTTGCTGGGGCCTCACCTTCACATATCACTTGATCTTCTGAACTCTCTCCACCCGAGATGGCACCAGCCACGTTAATCGTAACTTCATTGGTATATTTAGAACAGACTTTTCCTTTATAGGTACTAGAATCCATTCGTCTAAACATGGTAGAAACCGATAGTATCCCTGGGGTATAGGTAGTTTCTGTAGCACCGGGAATTGTTGTCCAATTAAGGCCGTTATCCGTAGATGCTTCCCAGGCATAGTTTAAATTTCCAGGCGATGTAGTAGGACCTAAGGCAATTATAGTAGCTGGTTGTTGCCCCTCACATACATCCTGGTTTTTTCCTATTGTTCCAACGTTTATATGGTTAATATATACGGTGCTTTCTGTTGAATTTTCGTAACAGACACTGTTATTAGAAGATATTATAGTTTGTCTTCTAAAGGTGGTAGTAGTCTCCAGAGTATTAGCAAAACTAAGAGTAGCACTAGTTTCCCCGTTAATATTGGTGAAATTCCCGGTAGTCATAGATTGCCATTGATAGGTAATGTTGGTTCCAGGGGATGTGCCGTTGATAACAGTAATTGATTCAGGGTATTCTCCACTACAAAGGGTTTGGTCTGAGCTAGCAATTCCACCCTGGATTTCTTGGAGAACGATAATTTCTATTTCATTGGAATAATCGAAACAGTTATGTCCGTTTAGTTCTATTTTGTCCTGTCTTCTGTATCGCGTAGTTTGTGTAAGTGCAGTAGGTTGGTATTCCTCATTGTTGGCACCGGAAATTACCATCCATCCATTATCATCAAATTGTTCCCATTGGTAGGAAATGGTGCCAGATCCTGATGCATTAGTTTCCGAGGTTAACTTACTAGGAACCTGATTATAACAAATGGTTTGGGCACCGGTAATACTTCCTACAGTGAAATTGGTATTTGTAATGGTAGCTATGGTGCTGATACCCTGACAGCTAGCGCCAGGAATGGTGGTGATTCGTCTAAATTCTTGAACTCCATGGCTTAGATTATTAGCAGCATTGTAATTTATGTTGGTAGCCCCATTAATGTTTTCCCAATCCTCTCCGATTCGTTTTTGCCACTGATAGGTTCCATTGTCCCCATTATTAACGGTTAACAGTTGTAGCTGATCTAGAGAGCATATGTTTTGATCAGATACTGTACCTCCTAAAACTGAGGAGCTTACAGTTATAGTGATGGAAGGTGTTTCTTTATAACAACTAAATCCGTTTAAAACGTTGGTTACCCTTCTTTTATAAGAGGTGGTAATGGATAAGGCTGGGGGCTGATAAAAGTTTTCTGTAGCGTTGGAAATCTCTTCCCAAGATCCTGAATAATTTCTATACCATTGATAGTTATGTACACCACCCGGAGTTACTGCTAAATCACCTGCGCCAGGGGTGCTTAGCATTTCAGGAGTTTCACCCGTACAAATGGTTTGCGAGGCTCCTTGCGTAATACGGCCAGGAGTAATTTGATTTACGGTAATTGTTGCTGTGGTGCTTACTTGGGTACAGGATTGTCCATTTAGATTAAAGTTAGTAGAACGTCTGTATTTGTTTATTCCATTGGTTACATTGGCAATAGTAAGAGGTAAGGTTTCATAATTGGAATCTGTAATAGTAGTCCAATTGCCGTCTACCTCCTTTTCCCAAACATAATTTCTAGATTGAGTAATATTAGACCCTGTAATACCAATAGCTTGTACGTTAGAAAGGGCACAAACCTGTTGGTTAACTCCGTTTCCACCACTTAAAGGAGTAAACCCAACAGTAGCAATTACATCGCCATCCTCTAAACCGTTAATATTATTGGTATTCCCGTCTAGACTATATTTTAACTTCCCGTCTGTTGTAGTCTCAGGCGAAATTAATTGTATCCGAACATTTTCTAGGGTAATTACGTCTAAGGAAGTTTGGGCATTTGCAGTGACAGTTACTTTTAATCTAGATGCGTTGTTAGTATCTTGAATTGCAGAAACCGATATAAGGTCACTCCCATTTTTAAGTATAGCCCCTGCATTAATCGTATAGTTAGTGGGGGCCTCAATATAAAAAGTGTAGGTACCGGCTTCAAAATCTGTTGCCATGGCTTCAGTGAATACTAAGTTACCAAGATTTAGTTCACTATCGGGTAAGTTGTCACCGCAGCTATTAAAACTAACATTCTCTATACTAGTGGTAAGTTGGGCATTTCCATACCATATATTTGTCGTTAACAAGAATATGGATAGAACTAATTTTATGGAGTTTTTCATCATGATAATCGACCCTTTAACTTTTATAATAGCGTAATTCATAAGCGCTATCTATTGACAGCTGTAGGAAAAGACTCTATAACGGTAAGATTACAAGCTATATTGCTAGAAATATAGCTAATGTTGTACGTCAACTTTGTTTTGTTGTGAATAGGTAAATATGTGTGGTATACCCTCTAGTTTAACCTATACCTATTTGAAGGATAAAACTTTTTTATGTGAGTTATAATAGGGGTTGCTTCTTGGTGTTCACTTACATGAATCCAGAACTTTTCTTACTTGTTTATGGAGAAGTTATATAGGGGCCAAATTGAATATTTTTTAGTGTTATAATTGTATTGATCAGCTCAATGCCTTAAGAATTAAAATAGTACTTAACATTATGATTGAAAATCAAGGTAACTGTTTATAAATCGGATTAGGTAAAGTAGAATTTTTTAGGTTTTATCCATTACCTTGCTTTTTTACTCGATAATCGAGATTTGAATGCCCGGAGGTAGTTTACTCAGCAAGGTACCATAGGGTAATCTCATGAAGCCTCGGATGGAAACCAAATGTTAGTACATTTATAGCTTATGATGTAAGTAAATAGCAATGAAAAAGAAGTAATATCTAGTGTACGCCATTATTCACATAGCCACAACAGGGCTCCGAGGGGAAAATAATAAGATAATAGAAATCTGTATCCTAATTCATGATGGGACAAAAGTCGTAGACCGATTTTCTAATTTGGTAAATCCTGAAATTCCAATACGTTTTAGTCCGTCCATAAATTCGGATATTTCTGAGGAGATGCTACTTTCTGCCCCAAAGTTCTATGAGGTCGCCAAAAAGGTAGTTGAGATGACAAGGAATTGTATCATAATATCTCACTATGTAAAATATACCTATCAATGCATTAAAAGCGAATTTACATCGCTAGGAGGGGAGTTTAATCGTCCTAAAATATGTACTGCAAGATTATCACGTGAAATCATTCCAGGGCAGCAAAGTTATAGTCTTGGGGCTATGTGTAATCATATGGGAATTAATTTTTGTAGTTCGCAGGGTACCAAAGACAGTGCAGAGGCGACACTTGCATTATTGGAAAAATTATGGACGCTGGATACAGAAGGTTCGTTTCAATTTTTATTGAAAACTCGGACATCAAAGGTAGTAACCCCCCCCATTATGGCCCAGATCTACTGTAAACGAGCTACCTAATGCAACAGGAGTCTATTATTTTAAAAATTCAGCTGGGGAGATTATTTACATTGGCAAAGCTAAGGATATAAAACAACGGGTTCTTAGCCATAGCTATAGTAAGGAATTTAAAGAGTTGCGACTTTGTTTTGAAACGGCACAAATTGAGTGTAAGCCTACTGGGAGCGAACTATTGGCTTTATTACTAGAGTCTGACGAAATTAAAAAGCATTTTCCAAAATATAACCGTGCTCAAAAAAGGTCAGGTTATCGATACGGGATAGGTACTTATATGGACAAAAATGGGGTGTTGAATTTAAACTATGATCGAATAAGTACCCTAAAAACACCTATTTTAAACTTTTATAGTCAGGCTGAATGTCGCACTTACTTAGAAGAATTCTGTAAGGACTACAAACTTTGTCCTAAGTATTGTAAGTTGCAAAATGGATCTGGGGCCTGTTTCCATTTCCATCTAAAGAGTTGTAATGGGGTTTGTATAGGGGAGGAGTCAGTGGAGTCTTATAACAAACGAGTGGAAAGAGCTTTGGGAAAATCCCATGAGCCTAATACTTCTTATGTTATTAAAGATAAGGGGAGACATAAGAAAGAAAAATCCTTTGTGTTAGTTGAAAATGGAGTTTATAAAGGGTTTGGTTATTTGCCGAAAAAGAAGAATTTAGCCCAATTTGAAGAATATGTGCCGTACATTATACCAAAACAAGATAATAATGATGTGCACAAGATTTTGAGAAGATTTTTAAGGCAGAAGGAAAATAAAAACATAATTCTTGATCCAAACCAATAGATATTACTGTAATTTCTTAGGTTTCTTGCCAAGATGGGTTAATACTAAAGTAAGAACCTTATAAGATGATGTTTGCAAAAACACGGACACTTGTCTTATAAAAAGCCCCTTCCCATCATGGAAAGGAGCTTTAGCTCTTTTGGGCATAGTTACAATCCTAGGAAGATTTTATTAATTGGGGGAGAATCCCTCCATCCACAAGAATATCACTACCACTAATAAAACGGGCTTTATCGCTAAGCAAAAACTGTACAACATCAGAAATATCTTCTGGAGTGCCATTGCGGTTTAAGGCGGTTATTTTTTTCATTCTATCCATTGTCTCTGGATGTTCTTCGGCGGCCTTTACTGCCATTGGCGTCATAATAACACCAGGGGAGAGGGAGATAATTCGGCCTCCTTTTTCTCCATATCGCATTGCATTGTCCTGACACAGTAATTGCACCCCTCTTTTGGCAAAGTTGTACATGGTATCTGCATCACTATTAACGAATAAGGCTACTTTATTATAAGCACCTTCTTGCTGAGGATTTCTTAGGGCATCGTCATATTCAGGATTTGGCGGAACTACATGGCCCATCATGGAGGAAAAAAGGATTACAGCTGTATCTTCTTTTGCAAGCTCATAAAATGCATTAACTATAATATCCGTACCCACTAGATCTATGTCAAAAACTTTTTTAAGATCTTGAGCACTTCCACTTACTCCTGCAGTGTGCACCAATCCACCATAATTCCCCTCTTTTAATACGAATGCCTTTAGCTTTTCTACATCTTCCTTCTTGGTGATGTCACATGCAATTCCAGTTACATCAAATCCTTGTTGTGAAAATTGGTCTGTAACCTTTTTTACAGCCGAATCAGCATAATCGGTTAATACCAATTTATACTCCTTTAAAGCGTTGGCACAAGCCATTCCAATACCTCCACTAGCCCCAGTAATTACTATAGTTTTCTTCATTGTCATAGTTTTTAATATTATCAATATTGTGTCCATTGCTTAAAAAACGCTCCCTAGATCTATTTTCTAAATAAGAGGAAAGCGTTTTGTGCTTCTACACGAAGATAAATTAATATATAAGAAATTTCTATGACAGAAGTCAACCTACAATTCATAAACGGAAATAATATTTTGATAGTACTATTTGGGAATAAAATTTAAGAACCAACCAAGATTGCTACTGGCTGGTTTTTATCATCTCTGTAAACACCTACTAAGAACTAATTTTTATAGTACCCTTCATTACCTTGTGTAAACTGCAGAAATAATCCTCATCATGAGTGATTATTTTGCTCCAACTTTTGCCTTTACCAAAAGGTTTTGAGGTCCATTTTCCGTTTTTTTCATCGGTAACATCGTGTAGGATATAATCTTTATTAATCCATATCACCTTATCTCCTTTTTTTACAGTAAGGTGTTGGGGTACAAACTTCATTTTTATAATTTCTACTGTATGGACTTGTGGTTCTTGGGAGATATTATCTTTTAATCCAAAGCCACCTAGTAGTAGAATTGAAGCTATTAAAACGTTACGAAAGTAATACTGAAACTGTTTCATTTCTTTGAGTTCATTTTCTGTTGTAACATCTCGGCATGTCCCAGATGAATTTCCAGAGCAGGGACCACAGTTGCTAACAGTTCTCTTAGTTCTTCATTTTTAGATTGGGGAATTAGAAGGTCGTTTACCGCACCAATTACCTGTTTGTGATAGGCAACTTCGTTGTCTACATAGAATTTATCAAAATCTTTTTTCTTAGTGTTGTTTAATTTGACCTTGGTTGCCTCCGCTTGTTTTAGTAAGGATTGGCTAACAGCATTGTCCATTGGGGTTACCTTTAATTTTGTCACCAATTCAACGGCTTGACCAATTACTGCGGTATGGTCTTCTATCATACGCTTCGCAAAATCCAAAACCTCCTTGTTTTCTGATTTTTTTAAAGCAATCTTGGCGAAGTCAATATCAATCTGATTGGCCACAACTGCAACCGAAGCTACTTCTGGATCTGTAAGTTGGGGCGATTCTTGGGCGTGAATGGGAATTGCTAATAATAACAATGACAAGATTCCTAACCCTCTGATGTAATCTGCAAACTTTTTCATTTTTTTTGTGTTTAACTGTTTACCCATTTGATGCAGCAATTGAATAAAGGTTACAACTAGAGTAAAATCAAGATTTAATTTAAGTTAATAACCGATTTAACAGATTAACATGAGATTTGATTGGTCAATTCTGTAACTTGTAATAGTTTGATATTTAGATGTCTAGGTGGTTTGATACTTTTGGTGTGATTTTATTATATCACCTAAAAAAACAGTGAACACCAATTTTTGTAACCTTTCTTCTTTCAATGCATCAAATTATAAAATGATAGCAATGGACAGTTGTAGACCCATAAAAAAATTACAAAGATCACCTTATGCCACCTTGCCAGATGAGGTAGTGGTAGAAAAAATATTGGTAGGTGAAACCGAATTGTTTGAGATTTTGATGAGAAGACATAATCAATTGTTGTTTAGGACAATAAGGAGTTACATGGACAGACCATCAGACATAGATGATGTAATGCAGGATACCTATATTAAGGCATTTCAAAAGTTATATCAATTTAAAAATGAAGCCCTGTTTTCCACATGGTTAATACGTATAGGGATTAACGAGGTATTACAACGGAAAAGGAAATTCAAAAGAAATAAAATAATAAGTATTAATAACGAAAAGGGAATTTTTCAAATTGCTGATACCTCCAATATGAATCCAGAGAGAGAAACAATGTACTCAGAATCCGTTCGAATAGCAGAAAAAGCAATAGACCAATTACCAGAAAAGTATAGGATTGTTTATATGTTAAAGGAGGTTCAGGGTCTAGAGATTTCCGTGGTTTCACAAAGCCTAGGCCTAAGTATAAGTAATGTTAAGGTGCGACTGTATAGGGCTAGAAAAATGATGCAAGATTCCATTCTTAAACTTACCAATGCTAAAAATGCTTTCGAATTTGGAAACTCTAAATGCGACCTTTTGGTACAAAGTGTAATGGATAAAATTAATGATCTAGATCAGAACTAACTTTATTTAATTATTAGGAATACTTATTATAAGACTGCATTTACTAGATTTCAATATCTATTACTGTATATAATAGTACATTACCATTAAATTAGATTTATACTCTAACACTAGCCTGCCCGTTCCGTTCCTTTAGATTTATAAAGTTATATTTAGTAAATAAAAGGAATACAAAAAAGAATAATAGTTATGATGATGAGATTTCTTTTTTTGCTTCTTTTTTCTTTGTTGATAAGTTTAACTTTGTTAATAACCATAATTGAAAAAGAACGGGGTGAACTTTGTGTCGTTCTAGGTTTATGGCCTATCGCCTGTATTAGTCCCCGTTCTTTATTAACCCGGTTGCAAGGACCAAATAGAATTTCAGTCTCTACCTACTAAAGGTGTTAGTCAACGCAACCATTTTTAAACACCATAAAATTATGAAAATAATGGAAACAGTGGGCGTGGAC
>NZ_AUKX01000056.1 GCF_000424985.1 Arenibacter latericius DSM 15913 | reverse complement strand
CCTTGCGTCAAAAGTTAATTTACTGATGTCCACGCCCACTGTTTCCATTATTTTCATAATTTTATGGTGTTTAAAAATGGTTGCGTTGACTAACACCTTTAGTAGGTAGAGACTGAAATTCTATTTGGTCCTTGCAACCGGGTTAATAAAGAACGGGGACTAATACAGGCGATAGGCCATAAACCTAGAACGACACAAAGTTCACCCCGTTCTTTTTCAATTATGGTTATTAACAAAGTTGTACTTATCAACAAAGAAAAAAGAAGCAAAAAAAGAAATCTCATCATCATAACTATTATTCTTTTTTGTATTCCTTTTATTTACTAAATATAACTTTATAAATCTAAAGGAATGATACGGCAGGAATACCTAAAGTTCACTTAAAAACTGACAAAAAGTGGGGCAAGGACGCTTTTCTTTATATATAATGAAATAAAGGAGCTTCAGGACGCAATAAACTTGGTAATAAGCCTTACAGAATTTAACTGGACCGTTAAGTTGACAAAATAAGACAGCCAAAAAAGGGCTTTAATAGTTCGGCTTTCGTGAATTTATGGGCTTGGGCAACGGTAATCGGTGTTGGCAACTGACTTTATTTCGTCCGTTCTATTTTTATTGGGTTTTGTCGCGTGTCAAAAACGTCATTTATTTCAATTCGGTTTTCTTTAATGTTTATCCAATAAATGACTTTATAATTTTTATAGACGAAATATCTGAATTCTTGTTCTCTATCCTTTAGAAGCTCTTCGAGTTGTCCAATTTTCGGTTGTTTTGTTAGCTGTTAGCTTTAAAGTCTCATTGTAAATTCCGTTAACGAGATTTTTTGCAATTTGGGTTCCTGCTTTTTCACGATGGTACCTATAATTTTTTTCGAGTTCTTTTTGAGAAAAATCAGTCCAAAATAATTTTAACTCCATTTATCAATTTTAGCCTTTAATTCACTCGCTTCAATTAGTCGCCCATTTTTTGAATCTTCCATGGATTGGTCAATCCGAGAATTAAATTCCTTAATTGTTAGTGGTTTAAGATTGGAGTGTCTACCTTTGATGGTACTAATTTATTAAGTCCGTAATAAGTATATTTGAGTTATGGCAAAACAGATATTAAGACAGAATGTTGATTTGAAGGTTACACTTATAAGTCGTATTACAAACTAGAAAGATGGAGACCAATAATATTATTTTAGGACTTTTGAGCATTTGCCTATCCATTTTAGGATTTATTTTTTTTAATAATCCTCTTAAACCACCTCCTAATCGGCCCCATGAAGATGAACATGGATTGAAAAATGCAGATCGATTTGATGATAAAATAACAACATGGCGATTTCGCATTGCGTTGGCAATTATGTTTTTTTTTGGAGTATTTCAGGTGGAAAAGGAAATCTTTAAGTAGTTTTTAATTAGTGTAAGCATAATTTTTTGTGATCGCAATAGAAGATAGTTAAAATCTGTGGTATTTTTGGTACTTTAAATAACCATAATGCTAATTCCCCCGATAGCGCAAGCCTCACGTTTGTGCAGACATCGGTAAGCAGACAATGCCCAGTATGGTACAGAGAAAAGTTCTTTAAAACAGCGATAACAATGCCCTTTAGAGTCCCAACTCGGGCAATATCGTTAAGTCGACGGACGGCAGCAATACGGCCCTAACGAAATTCGCCGTCTTGGACCGCGGCTATACGGGGCACGAGCATTTGCAGGGCGTAAACCTGATCCACATGCCTGCCCGTATGGAGTGTATACTATCGGAGGAACTTTCCCTTTACATAATCCCCTGCTAGCGCGAGCGCAATGTCATTAAGTTAAGAGGTTTTCATATTGCATCCTTCTGGTTCTAGGTTATCTTGGGATTTCTCCTTGCCCTGTATTTTCTATTTTGGTTATTTTGATAAGAAAAATCCATTAACAGGATGGTCTTCAACCCAGTTCAGGGACTTAGGAACATATTCAATACAGTTACTACTACACAAATAGCATATACAAAGCTGGCACATTGGTACAAAGAGGTGGAAAACACAGGATTAAGAGCCTTCAATACTATTGCAAATATTATATCGCTCAATTATAGGTCGATCCTAAACTATTTTATAAATAGAAGTACGAATGCTTCTGCGGAATCCTTCAACGCAAAAATTAAAGCGTTCAGGGCACAGTTCAGGGGCGTAAGGAATACGAAATTCTTCCTCTTTAGGTTAACTCAACTATTTGCATAAATAATCAAATACCCAGAAATTGGACTTGATCTAGAATAAATCCAAATTCGGCTAGCGAAACAAGTTGGTATCCTACTTCATCTTTTTGTCAATGATATTGGCTCATATCTCCATAGTTCTTATTTATCAATGTTCATGACGTTTAGAAACATCACAGAGTCACTGCTATTTTTCACAAACAATACAACTGGCACTATGATTAAGATACGATTTCGTCATGAACCATGAACTAGGCCAATATTTACTCAAGAAAAAATTCACTGGTCCTATTTGTATTCAAAACAGCTTATTTGAGACCAGATTTCATTAAATAAAGTTAAAGTGAAAAAACTATGCACAAACTATGCACAATTTGGAGGATTAGCTGTTTTACGGAAAGTCCTAAAACGACGAAACCCCCAGTGTTTACTGAGGGTTTCCGGTGGTGATGGCAGAAGGATTCGAACCTTCGACCGCCTGCTTAGAAGTCGATTAAATATTGTATTTAAATGGTCTTTAAAATACCTAAATACTTGATTTTCATAAATATACAGTTTATTTAAAACCAAATAAGACCATATTAAACCATATTTTGAGTGCAAATTGAGTGCAAATTTTTTGTATCTTTAAATATGAGGACAAACATTACGCTTACCATAGACGCCAGGCGAAAACGAAAAGATGGCACCTGTCCCATTATTTTTCGATTGAGCCATCATCGAAAAACAATTTCCATCTCCACTGGGTTTGCCATTCCTCTCGAATATTGGAACGAGAAGAATCGTGAAGTTAAAAAATCTTTCAAAGAAGTGTCTTCCGTTTCACGATTAAATAACCTTCTTACCAAGAAAAAAACAGAATTAAGAGATGGGATAAACGAGTTAGAAGCAAGTGGCCGGCTGAAAGGATTGAGCGTAACTAATCTTAAATACACATTAATTAGACCCGCCAACACAATTTCCTTTTTTGATTTTGCCCAGCAATTGATACATGAAATGGAGGAGGCTAATCGGTTCGGTAATGCCAGAGCCTATAAATGCGCCCTTGGACCATTGAAGAAGTTCAACAAAAAAGAATTTCTGCGTTTTGAAGAGATCACCTATACCTATCTTAAACGATTTGAAACGGCTCACTTAAAAAAAGGCAATGGGTTAAATGGACTAGCCATGTATATGAGGACCTATAGAGCCATTTATAATAAAGCCATTCACCGCGGAATTGTGTCATCGGATTCCTATCCTTTTAAAAAATATAAGATTAAATCCGAACCAACGGCCAAACGTGCCATCAGTAAAGAAAAGATTAGGCGTATCCTGGACTTAAAATTAGAGGTAGAATCTCCATTATTCAATGCAAGGAACTATTTTTTGTGCTCCTACCTTATGAACGGTATTTCATTTATTGATATGGCTTTTTTAAAAGTGGAGAATATCCTAGATGGACGCATCCAGTACCGCAGGCAAAAAACCGCAAGACATTACGATATTAAGGTAACTCCACAGTTATCCTCTATTATCGATCACTATTTAAAAGGCAAGAACAAAACTGCCCATATATTTCCAATAATAAAGCGCGAGGGAATCCGTGATCAATATAAGGACATCCAATGGGAAAGATTACGCTATAACAAACGCCTAAAAGAGATTGCCGAACTTTGTGAAATTGAAGAGCGTCTAACAAGTTATGTAAGTCGTCACTCCATGGCAACCAATCTAATCCTCAATGATGTTCCAATCAACGCACTAAGCAAGATGCTTGGGCACAGTGATATTAGCACCACGGAAATCTACATTAAAGATCTTCCGACGCATATTTTGGATCAATATCAGGAACGATTGGAAATCTAAAGTATCAGTTCGAAATTATTAGGGGCTAAAGTATTGTACACTCCAATAGGATAATTAAATCTGAAGAGTTTTCGGTAAAAGAATATATAGAAGATGGCAAAATGAATTCACAATTTGGAACATGCCCGAAATGGTCAAAAAGCTAATTAAAAAACTAAAGAACCATACCTCAGGATATCACGGTCCATAAAATATACAGAGGGGAATTTCCGTTTGAAGGGTTAGGAACAGAATTAGCAGATAAAAAAGTATCTTTGTTAGGATAAAAGTTTTAACTATGAATATAGAAGCTAAGAAATTAGAGCTGATGCATCTTTTACTGCAAACGCAGAAAGAAAGCTTATTGGCGAAGCTTAAAAAAGTTTTTGACGAAGAAGAAGTAGACTGGTGGAGCGAAATGACAAAAGAAGAACAAAAAGAAATTAAAACGGGCTTAAAACAGGCAGATAAAGGTGAATTTGTTTCCAGTGAAACCGTCATGAAGCGTTTTGATAAATGGCATTAAAAATTGTTTGGACACCCCAGGCCGAAAGAGGCCTTGAAAATGTCATTGAATATCTTGAAGAAGAATGGACGGTAAAGGAAATCCACAATCTTGAACAGAACCTGCAAGACTTTTTAATCCGTATAAGTAAATATCCGAAAATCTATCCAGAAACAGCTAATTACAAAAATCTCCATAAAGGACTGGTAGATAAGAATAACTACATTATCTACAGAATTCAACCCCAAAAAGGACAGATTGAAATTATCAACTTTAGGGGGACAAGACAAGAACCGATAGAATGAGTTACCGCATAAACCGACTCTCAACAAATTTTAAGTAATAATCACTTCACTCATAAAACTTCAAAACTATATTGAAGGTTAACTCCAATAGGTAATAGTTGCAATTGCAGCCTACATCCCAAGCCAATTCCCCTTGTATTTCGAATAATCCGTAAGCTCGTCCTTAAACCCGTTATAGGCTTCCTCCTCTTGGGAGCTGGTAGGGCCCATGAGCGTTTCTAGGGCGTTCCAACCTGCTCGGAGTGTCTTGGCCTGTGCTCTTCGGTCCCGCTCCGTGGCAGCGGCCACCAAGGCCTCCTTGAATCCGTTTGCCATATGGTGCTCCACTAGTTCTAGCGGCAAATTGGCTAATATACCTTCCAACACGTAACTATACGCCGCTTGTTTATAAAGTCCGCGTTCCATTAAGTGCCCCATCCAAAGGCTTTTCAAATTGTCCTGCCCTTTGACTATCATATTGTTCAGGATGATCGACTGCGTGGCCATGGCACTAGAAAGCTCAGGGGACGATTGCAAATAGTCCTGCATTTTCGTTGAAAGGGCGATCGCTACCGAATGTTTGGAGTACATGGAGCCCACCCAGAGTTTACCTCCATGCTGTTCAAAATAGAAGCCCCTGGCATTGAAAAAGGCAATATAGTCCTTGGGCGATTTCTCAAAGGGCGCCTGCATCCGTTCGGCGTAGCTATGATAGGCCTGTAGGACCAAGGTATCGAATCGTTCCCTAAAGGTCGGTACCATAGCATTGTAGAGCTTCGGGAATACCATGGGCAAAAACAGGGCGGTGGGACCCGGTTTTATCTCTTTGGCAGGTTTATCATGTAGCAGCCCTTCCAACAACTTTTCATTTTCATCTGCAAAACCAGGAGGGGTATAGGGGTTTGCACTCGTCTGTAGTAGGTTGTTGCCCAGATCGATCGGCACTTGGTGGAGCTTGGAATTCGCATAGGTCAGTGTGCCCTCATTGTGTCGTACGCCCAGACTTTGGACAAGCGCCCCAAGAACCTCCCTTTGATCCGGGGCATAGGTGAACAGCTGGTCCCTGGCCCGTTGGATAAGGTCGGCCTTCTTTTGCAATTCCTGCTTTTCCTTATTTATGGCGGAAGTATATAGCTTCTCACTAAAAGGATAGTAGTGGGAGGCGATTACCTTCCATAAGGTCCGGTTATCGGTATGCAGGTATTTCTTAAGGAAGAGAAAGCGATCCGATTTCATCATTTCCCTAACCAAAACATCTAGGGGAGTTTTCAGGATATGCTCCGAGAACAAGGGCTTGTACCTTAAATCCCGATAGGTCTTTTGGAAGGCTTCCCTTAGGCAGCGTTGGAACTCCAATGCCAATTGCCTGCTATCCATGTACATTTGGGTGTGTTCGGTTTGGAACAATTCGGGGTTCTCATGGATACCAAGGTCGCTCCCAATCTCATCGCTGCGCAGCACATAGCCCGATTTATCATAGATGGTGAAATTTACCACCTGCCCCTGGTCGTTGTAGCTTAGCCTACAATCCAGCTTTTGATGGGCGCCTAGAATTTCGGGGAGGTGCTCGGGGCGGAGGGTCCTAAAAAGTTTATAGGTAGTTTGTATTTGTTTTTCCAAACGCTTTTTTACCATGGGCAATAGGGCCGATTGCCGATTGCGCTCGAAGACTTGTTGGAGTTTGGGACCAGAGAATTGTGGGTGTACGGTATAGCCGCCAATAAAACGGGACCGGTACCCTTCCTTGGTCGCAATCCCATAAGCTACCCCTACCCTACCAGAACGTTCCACAACTTTCAGTTCGATATGGTATTTTTCAAGTAGTTTGGCTAGTTCGTCAAAACTCCGCACCTTATATTTTTGCAGGGTATTGTTCAGGATATCCTGCATATAGTATCGAACCCCGTTACCATCCTGGTGGTTAAACTGGGGAGTTTCCAGTTTGGGAAGCTCTCGGACCGTCCTCTTATTTGGCGAGGGCGAAAGTCCAAACTTTTTCTCCAGATACTTCTGGGCAGCCATGCTCCTTCTATAGTCAAAGGAAAGGTTGATCTGGCTACAGTCTTCCCTTATGGTACTGGAGACAATGTGCACGTGCTCGTGCTCGGTATCGTGATGCCGTACCACCATATAGGGCTGTTCCTCATAGCCCATGTATTCCATATAGGCTTTGGACAGGGCCAAAAAAGTCTCATCGTCCAGATGTTCACCTCGGGGAAGGTTCAGGGTGGCATGTACATAGCGTTTTTCGGAATCGTGGCGATTGCCAAGGTAGTAGAGCACCCTTCCAAAAAACTTGGTATCGGTATCCGTATCCGAATAGGTGTTCTGGAAACCGAGTATGGTGTTATCGGCCTTGCCCAGGACGTAGTTCAGCACCCCTTGCACATTGCTCCGATAGAGTATCCTTGCTATCATTTTGATCTTTGATGTTGATGGTTTCTACCTCGATTAATAACAATTGTCTGCAAAAAGCAGGGTTTTCACTTCGTCAGAAGTAGGGGTTTTGCGTAACGCAAAACATAACTTGCTATCCGTCAAAAACGGATAATTAATGTTAAATATAAAGAATCCAAACACATGATAAAAGCTTAATATACAGTATTTTATACGTCAAAACCATATCAAACCACATGCTACCAAATGGGTACAGACAAACAACCAATCTGGTCTAATATTATAATAATACCGATCAAATAAATCATAGAAATAATCTGTTTTTTTGTAGGTAGGGGAAAAAGCTCAAGCGGCCTTTTTGCCTTTTGTGCTATGCGCGGGGCCGAGGGGGGAAAGACTGCGTACGGGATCCTTCCCTAGCTGATGGGAAAAAATGTGGTTAGGGAAAAGAATAGGTTCGGAAGGTTGGCCCGACTTCCGCAGGGGCATGGTAAATATTATAAGTTTAATTGCTACAGAAAATCTAATTATACCTGGGGTTAAGTAAACGATTGGTGATTGGAAATTTATACTATAGATCGGAGGTCTTAACGAACTGGACATGGGATCAACCTAGAATAAGTTTATAAGAATACATAAATCGTATTCCGTGGCCATCGATGAAATCACCGCTATCCGCAAAAACAGCGTTTTTTTGGGCGAAAAGGAACTATCTATTGGCGAGACATTTCGGGAAGGTGTTGAGGAATTACTACGAAGAAATAATTAATAATTTTCAATACCAGTTCTTAGACTTAACAATAGAAGCCATCCTTCAATGCAATGCAAATAAAAGCAGATCAGCCTATCACCTGTTTTCGGGAAATAAAGGGCTGATGGTAAAGACGTTCTCCCGTAGCTTTATAAAGTGCATTGGCCAACGCTCCAAAAACAGGTGGAAACGGAGGTTCGCCTAATCCCGTTGGGTCGATTTCGTTCCGTACAAAATGGACTTCTATCTTATTTGGCGTTTCACTATAACGGATTATTTTGTATCGGTCAAAATTTTTCTGCTCGGTTTGGCCTTCATTAAAGGTTAACTCCCCGTACATGGCATTGCCAATTCCGTCAACAATGGCTCCTTCGGTCATGTTGGCAGCTGCATCGGGGTTTACCACAATGCCACAATCAACAGCACAGACTACTTTTTCTACTTTTGGGACATCGCCCTCCATTACCACATCTACCACATGGGCCGCGTAACTATTATGGCAGAAGTAGGCCGATACGCCCCGATGTGTTCCTGAAGGTGCTTGAGACCAATTTGATTTCTCACGGACCAACTTTAGCACTCCAGCCAATCTATTCGGTTCGTACTCATTGTTTTCACCTACTGGATCGTTCTTTACCCTTTCCAGAAGTTCCAATCTAAAGTCGATTGGATCTTTGCCTGCGGCTTCGGCGACTTCATCCAAAAAAGCCTGTTCCACCCCGGCCATAAAATTGGACCGCGGTGCCCTAAAAGCCCCAATAGTGATGTTGGAATTGATCGCCCATTGTTCGGCAAGATAATTGTCTACCGCCCCGGCGGGAAATCGGTTGGCGAACAGTGGGGTTTCTGGGATTCCTCCCGCTTTTACATGAAATGCGACCAAGTTATTGTTTTCGTCCAATGCCGCTTTGTAGGTGGCATGATAGGAGGGACGATAAATACCAGCGGTCATATCATCCTCACGGTTGTAAATCAACTTTATAGGTGCTTTGGCCTGTTGGGAGATAAGTGCTGCTTCAACAGCATAATGTCCGTAAGCCCTTCTTCCAAATCCTCCTCCCATGCGGGTCAGCTCAATATCGACTCTTTCTACAGGCATTCCCAAACGAGCGGCCACGGTAGGACCAGTTAGGCCAGGTGCCTGTAGGGGGCCGGCGAGTTTTGCTCCCTCATCGGTCACGTGGGCAAAGAAGTTCATGGGCTCCATGCAGTTATGGGCGAGAAAAGGACAGGTATAGGTTCTTTCAATGATCTTGGCCGCTTTCTTGAAGGCGGCTTCCGGATTACCATCCTTACGGACCATGGTACCCGGTTTTGCGGCCATTACCTTCATTTTTTTGTAGTGTTCATCCGTACTCTCCAATCCTTTGGGTACCTCCACGTCTACTTCCGTACCAAAACGATCCATTTTGTAGGTGGAATCGGCAATAGGCTCCCATTCCGCTTTTAATTTCTTTTTGGCGTTCATGACCTCCCAAGTGCTTTTACCCACAATCGCAATGAGATCTGTAAAGGCGTTGGTGTCAAAATAACCGCGTTTAAAATCATCTTCAAGGGTCTTTATGGAGAACACGTCCACAATACCGGGCATGGAGCCTACCTCGGCTGCATCGAAGGATTTTAACTTTAGGCCAAATGCAGGCGGATGCTCGACCATGGCAATTAAACTATTTTCAAACTGATAATCTAGACCGAAGAGCGGCTTGCCCGTAACGATCTTTTGGTTTTCGACACTCTTTTTTGATTTTCCAATAATGGTGAAGTCCTTTACCTCCTTCAAGGGAACTTCTTTGGGAACCTCTAGTTTTGCTGCAACTGAAGCCATTTCTCCGTACCCGGCGGAATTACCTGAGGCCTTATGGCGCAAAACACCTTCGGAAACGGTGATCTCGGACACCGAGACCTGCCAGATCTGGGCAGCGGCTTCCTTCAACATTTGTTTTGCGGTGGCCCCGGCCATACGGAGACCTTCCCATCGGCGGCGGATACCTTGGCTTCCTCCCGTAAATTGCCATCCATACGATTCTGTGTCGAAATTAGCCTGTTCCACCAGTACTTCCTTCCATGCAACATCAAGTTCATCGGCTACGATCATGGGCATGGATGTGATAACCCCTTGCCCAAATTCTGGGTTGGGCGCCATAATGGTTACTAGTCCATTATCCCCTATTTTGAGGTAGGAATTTATTTCGAACCATTCCTTGGGCATTTCCTGTACCACTAACTTCTCTGCTTCTTTGGGCTTACAGGAGTTGAAAATGCTAAAGCCGAGGATTAAACCACCTCCCGCCAGACTGGTGTTTTTGATGAAGGCCCTTCTTCCGATTTTGGTCTTTACAAGTGTCATAGTGTTGTATTTTTTGGATTAGGAAAGGTTTTGGTTAGCCACCGCCAGTTGAATTGCTTTTTTGATACGCGTGTACGTTCCGCAGCGACAGATGTTCCCGTCCATGGCTGTTTCGATTTCTGTGTCCGAAGGATTCGGATTCTGGTTAAGCAAAGCCGAGGCGGTCATGATCTGTCCCGCTTGACAGTACCCGCATTGGGGGACATCGATCTCCAACCATGCCTTTTGTACGGGATGGTCGCCGTTTTCGGACAGGCCCTCGATAGTCGTTATTTTTTGATTGGCCACCACCGAAATCGGCAATTGGCACGAGCGTACCGCGCTATTGCCCAAATGTATAGTACAGGCACCGCATTGTGCGATACCGCACCCATATTTTGTACCGACCAATTTTAGGTGGTCCCTAAGAACCCAAAGCATCGGAGTGTTGGGATCTACCTCTACACTGTGTTCCGATCCGTTGATATTTAAATTGAATATTGCCATTTTTAAAAAATTTACTTAAAAATAAAGATTATATATTGGCTGTTGCCTACGAAATTCAAACATTTTTAATCTACTATGTCAAAATCCCACATGTTTTAGTTTTTGACAGTCAATGGTTTAAGATTCTCAAGCCATTCCACAAGTAATTCTTTCACATCTACTTTACGGTTCCCTTTTATGGCCAAGTAAATTCCATCCCTCTCAATACCCCCGGTTACCGAAAACCCTTCTAAAATGTTGCAATCAGAGCAAAGGCTTTCCACCGTTCGAAAGCTACTGCCAATACCGTACCCCGCATTGGTGTTGAAAGGAATGAGTGTTTTATCCTTAAGGTCGTGCCGGGTCAAAAAGCTTTTAATTGGTGGAGGTAGTTGCATTCCCCATGTGGGAAAGCCTAAAAAAACGGTATCATACTTGTCCATATTTATATGTGTTTTAAGGGGCGGAAGAAACCCGTTACGATTTTCTTCTGCCACTTGTGCCACAATCGACTTGTAGTTTTGCGGATAAGGATTTTTTAATTCCAGTGCCACCAGATCACCGCCCACATTTTCATGGATCATTTCGGCCACAACCTTAGTATTGTTTGTTCTTGATAAATAGACAATCAATATGTTGTCCGCTTTATTCTCGTACTCTTGGGCACTACACCATCCGGATACCAAGAAAATAATAAATAGTAAACGAGATATTATCATTTTTTAATTTTCAATTTTCTGAAATCTGTTGGCGTATGTCCTACATGTTTTTTAAAAAAGGTGCTAAAATGATTTACTTCCCTAAATCCTAAGACTGTAGCTATGGTAGTAATTGACCAGTCATTTCTTTTGAGCAATGCCCTTGCTTCCTGAATAAAACGTTCATTTATATTTTGGGTAGTCGTTTTTCCAGTATACAACTTGACGGACCTATTCAAGTGATTTACATGAATATTTAAAATATCTGCAAAATCTGAGGCTTTGCACAACTTTATGGGTTGTGTGTCCTCTGTAATGGGGAATTGTCCGCTCAGTTGCATCAAAAAATTTTGGGCTATTTGAATATAGGTTTTTTGATTTGTTGAGAGGGACGAATCCATATTTTCAATATCGATAACTACAGTTTTTTTTGACGTATTCTTCTATTGATCTACCAAGGCAGTTTCCGGCCCACGGACACCTACCAGTTGTATCTTTTCCAAAGCATTCCTGAATTCCTTTAATTCCGTATCGGAAAAAGTAACGTTCAGTGCACCTTGGTTCTGTTTCACATGATGCAGTTTCGTAGTTCCTGGAATAGGAACAATAAAAGGTTTTTGTGCCATGACCCACGCCAATGCTATTTGGGCCGGAGTGGCATCCTTTTTTCGACCCCATTCGCGTACCAGCCTGAGCACCTCCATGTGAGCTTCAATAGCTTCCGGTGTAAAATAGGGCACTTGAGATAAGCGGGAGTCACTAGAAAAACGGCTATGCTCGTTAAACTTATCGCCTAAAAATCCACGACATACCGGTCCCCATGGCACGAACCCTATGCCCAATTCTCCACAGGTATCTATTACTTCATTTTCAAGGGCACGCTGAATAATGGAGTATTCGCTCTGAAGGGCAGCAACGGGCTGCTCTGCATGGGCCTTTCGTATGGTCGTTGGTGAAACTTCGGAAAGTCCAAAATGGAGCGCCTTCCCTTCCTTGATCAAATCCTTAACCGTTCCGGCAACGTCCTCAATCGGAACGTTTGGATCCAAACGATGCAGATACAACAAATCGATACGATCGGTACGAAGGCGTTTCAACATGCCCTCTACAGCGCTTTTAATATGCTCTGGCTTGCTATTTCTACCTGCCCTTTTTCCATTTGAAAAGTCAAACCCAAATTTACTGGCAATGACCACGTTGTCTCTAATAGGTTGCAGTGCCTCACCTACTAATTCCTCATCAGTAAATGGGCCGTACACTTCGGCAGTATCAAAAAAGGTAACGCCCAAATCATAAGCCCCACGAATTACGGGAATCATATCCTTGGTATCTCTTGGTGGATTGTAGCTGCCACTTTTCATGCTCATACAACCCAACCCAATTGGCGATACTTCCAATGCGCCCAACATTCGCTTTTCAGGGTTGGAAGCTGCTTTTAAACCCTCAATTGTACCAGGTGAATTTTTCTCATTGGCAAAGGCCATTGGGCCTGCCACTATACCTGCTCCCAAAAGGGCGGATTTCGAAATAAAATTTCTTCTGTTTACTGAATTACTTTTCTTTTCCATACCAATATGCTGTTATCGTAATATTTTAAAACCCAATAAATGGACTAAATTCCTCGTGATTGTAGTTTGTTTCTAAGTTTGACACCCTTTTCAACGACATCCAATCTGGCTTTTCTTGGGTCTGGTTTTCCAACGGCTTCACCATCTAACTGTATATCCATGATTTCACCTTCATTTTTAGTATAGACTGGCCAGTTTGGTAATCCATCTCCATTCGGGTTTCCGGTCTTGGCGAAATTTACCCAGTATCCGTTCATAAGTTCCGCCACTTTTTTATCTTCCGGAGTTGTCTCTGGATTACCCCAACGTGCATCAAGATTATTAAACACATAGCCTACTTCGGAACCATGGCCGGCACCATATTTCATTCTTTCCCTCATAGGTTCGGGTACAAAACCAAAATGGTAAATAAACGTGGGTTCACCTTGATCCGCGAAAGCCCTGGCGGTAAAACGTGCGGGTTCTCCCCAGACCCAATCGGTATTGAACTTGGTGATCACCTCTTCAAATTCTTTATTGCCATCAGGATCATAGGCCGCTTTGGCTTCTTCCTTAAAATCGCCAAAAAGTGAAAACAGTTCTTCTTTTGTTTTACTGTTGTTGACAAAACTACCCCCTATTTCGGCGCTGTTAGAACCGATTATCAATGGTATTTGCATTTGTCTACCAGCGTTGTAGGCACTTTCAGCTGTTTCTACCACCAACGAACCGTCCAAAATAGGTCCTGAATACGTTCTTGGCCCCCCTTCACCATCCGTTTCCTGACCGCCATCCACAATTTTTTCCACCGGCAATGCACGTAACTTGGCCAAGGCATCGGCATCCGTACCCTCAATACCCTGTTTTTTGGCAAAGTTAATTCCAATGGTCTCCGCGGAAACGGGATAAAAAGGGGAGGCATTTTCTTCCTGTATAAGCCTACCGGTAAGTACCCCATCACGGGCTCCGCCGGATTCACTTATGGCCTTATGGAAAAGTCCCTTCGCATCTGGAATCGTCACTAAAGAGTGTACGGATACTCCACCTGCGGAAAAGCCGAAAATGGTCACATTATCAGGATTACCACCAAAAGCAGCAATGTTCTTTTGCACCCATTGCAGTGCTGCAATTTGGTCCATATAGGCGTAACTGCCTTTATATTCTTCAGGATGTTCGGCACTCAACGCTGGAAATGCAAAATGGCCCAAACGCCCCAAACGGTAATTGAAGGTGATTAAAACCACTCCCTTCTTCGCAAATTCATCACCCGCGATTCCAGCTCCGGAACCACTTCCACCAACGAAGCCTCCACCATGAATCCAAACCATGACTGGCAGGTTCGCACCCGTATTTGCATCAGAAGGTTTCCACACATTGAGGTACAGGCAATCTTCGGATGAACCTTCACTAATGGTTCCCGGGGCACCGCCCCATCCGGACTGTGCGCAGTTTGCACCGTACTCCGTAGCATCCAATTCACCTTCCCAGGGGGATAATGGTTGAGGGGCTCTCCAACGAAACTCACCAACTGGAGGAGCCGCAAAGGGTATTCCTTTAAAGCTATCAACACCATCTTCATAGACGCCTCTAATTACCCCTAATTCGGTCTTTACTTTGGGTGTACTTTCTTGCGCGGAAATAGTAACTCCAAGGAGTACCAACAATCCTAATATGTATTTTTTCATTTGAGTGTTTATTAAGTTGCGTTGTTCAAGTTATTCCCTTGTCATTGTTTTGCTAAAGGTCAGATCGGCCAATTTCCAAGTGTTATCCTCCTTTACATAAACCTCCGTTACCATAAAGGGATTGGTCACTTCATTACTGCCTACTACGGCCAAGAGTGTAATTTGGTTCCAAAGTATAACGGTATTATCATTCAAGACTTCGACCATGACTTCATGGACATCAGCTTTTTTATAGTGGATGAACCCACCTCTAATGATTTCTACTTCGCGGTCCTTTCCCCATGTGCCGCCCATGTGGACGAACTTGGCTTTATCATGAAAAAGGCCTTCCAATTTATCGGCATCCTTATCGGCCATCCATTGCCATTTATGAATGGACAGCTCTCTGATTTCCTTTTCTAAATCAGTCGATTGGGCAAGGGCGACTTTTCCTGTGATGAGCATGACCAATAGACTTAGTATTATTTTCCTGTTCATTTTTATAAATTATTTGTTCTGAAGTATTAATGCGCAATTTCATGGGTATCACGAACGCTGCTGAACGTTAGGTCCAGCAATTTCCAATTACTCCCTTCCTTTCTATAGAATTCGGTCACCGTAAATTCATTGGACACATATTGGCCACGTACACGGGCCATTAACGTAATTCGGTTCCAAAGGACAACGGTATTTTCGTCAAAAACTTTCACGACAACATCGTGTATATCGGCATTTTTATTCCAAATACTTCCAGTTTCAATAATTTCTGGTTCCCTGTCTTTTTCCTTGATCCGCTCATGAGTACAAACCGGGACTTATCATGAAACAGTTTTGCAAGCTTGTCCACATTCTTTTCGGACATCCATTGCCATTAGGCTTTGGAGAGGGCCTTGATTTCTTGTTCGATTACAGCATCCTGGGCGAAGGAAGGTGCGCTTAATAACAATACTAATATTCCAGTTATCAGGGTTCTCATGTGTACTGTATTAAATATTAGTGATTCAGTTTATTGAAAATTACGGGCATTGATTCTGAATCGATGGCTTCCATGTCTATAAGTTTTAAACTCTTTACCATCTTGAAGGTAGATGTTTTGTACTTTTGAAAATGAGGGGTTTTCAGATGGGATTCGTAGGCCGCTTTGCTGGCATAGATTTCCAATATCCGTATCTTGGTGGGATGCTCTTTTTCGAACATGGGAAAAATGGAAATAACGCCCGGCTCTAGACGTACGGATGCCTTCGCTTCCTCCTTAAGAATGGCCATATATTCCTGTATAGAAGCGGAATCGATTTCGATTTCCGCTATCCGGATTATCATTTCTTCCTTGTTGGAATCGTGTTTTGATTCTTGACCAAAGGAATTGATCGACAAAAACAACAACATTAAAATCAAATTTATTTTTTGATATCCCATACGTTCTTTAGTGCTTTGTGTAGTCCTTTTTCCTTTTACCATTCCGCCATCAAATGGGCCACTTCCACATTAACATTCTGAAGGCATTTGATTATAGAAAAAGCAACCTTATTTAAAAGGACTTATTTCTTGAGTTTCTTTGCTACGCTATCATAATATTCTTGGGTAACCACTTCGGTCCAAGTTGTAGGCTGTTCTCCGCCATAAATTGCTAAATAGGTAACATCGCTTTCCTTGGTAGATGAGTGCCAGTGCTCTATGCCCTTCTCACATTTGATCACATCCCCTTTTTTAAGTATTACAGGGTCTTTTCCTCTTTCCTGATAGTATCCCTCGCCGTCAACGTAGATCAATACCTGCGATGAGGAGTGCTTATGCCAATCCAAAGTGGAATTTGCCTTAAAGGTGGCCTTTGTGATATTAAAGTCCGTTTCATCGGTGGCCTCCAATAGGCCGTTCAGCCAAGCCACGCCAATATAATGTGTGTTGGGAGCTTTGGTGCCCTTGGTATTATACGAGGAGATTTCGTAATCGTTATGTTGGGCAAAAATGCATGCGGGAACCATAAATAGTACTGTTTTGATCAGATTTTTCATTTTTTATACTTTTTAGTTTAATTCTTTTGTTGAAAGCCACTCATACATCAAATCGGCTATTTCTTGATTGTTTAGGTCGGACATGGGAAAGTGCGTATTGCCTTTTATTCCTTTTTCCGGCAACACCACCAGAGTAACATCACCGCCTGCCCCGTTAACGGCCTTGGTCCACTTTCGAGCCATCGAAAGGGCTGCGCGCCATTGTTCTTGGCCGGGATTTTCCACTTCGGTTTCCGGGATATAATCGCCATAGTATATCACAATAGGGATTTTGGTCAACTTTTTAAATTCCTCCATGGCCACACCACGGGCCCGTAATATACCCCCAACATACGATATGGGTTCTGGCACCTTGCCCTCGGGAAAAACAAAATTACTACCGGGTTCATAAGATACAATAGCTTTGATGTTCTCATTTTCCAAGGCGGTAAGCCATCCTTGCCCTCCGCTATGGGAGTGGGTTACCAAAATGCCATCGCCTATTCTGTTAAACAAGGCCGAAACCGCATGGATGTTAAGATCGATATCCAACGGCCCGGTATCCGGTGTGCTCTGACGAAAGAACTGATCGAGTGCTTCGGGATCTTTTGAAAATTGTATTTCCGGATAAAATTCGGTTCCTTGGCCCATCCTGAATATACCGAACCAAAGCTGGTCTTCTGTCCTGGCTTGCAATGTGCTGGGTTCCAAACTTTGCCCTGCCAGGCCTCGTCTGGGCTGGTCTAGCAAATAGACCGGGAAGCCTTTTCTTAGGAAAATGCTCTGAAAGCCTTCCCTACCGTCAGGGGTGCTTTGCCAAGTGCGCATGGACTGGCCATAGCCGTGCCAGAACACTAGGGGCAAATCCCTGGCAGCTACAGGAATTTGGTAAAATACCGTGGCATGATCCCCGTGCAATGTCTGGCCCTCCGTACTTTGATCTGTGGGATTGAATGCCCCGTGGGCGATAGGGTCAAAAGTTCCTGGACTGATCTTTACCGTCCCGCCAACGGCAAAACTGCCTTGTTCTAGAATGGATATGGGATGGTTTTGAGCATGGCCTAAGAACACCCATAAAAAGATACTCCCTAACGTAAAAAAAAGATTGGTTTTTAAATGTACTAGTACGCTGTTCATGTTTTTGATGTTATAGGATGCTACTCCCATTAAAGTTATTCGATCAGTATTTTGCATTATATTCCTCTTCCGAAACGGGCTCCAGCCATTCTGTGGGTCCATTTTCGCTACTTGAAATCGCCAATTGTATGAATTCACTATCGCTACTGGCCCCATGCCAATGCGGGACATTTGGCGGACATTTTATGGCATCTCCTTTTAGTAAAACCCGTTTGGGACCTCCTTTTTCCTGATAATATCCTTTTCCTTCGACTACCAAAATAATTTGCCCCGAGGGATGGGAGTGCCAGTTGGTACGTGCGCCCGGTTCAAAGGTCACATTGCCTACGTAGGTTTGATTTAAACTATCCGCACTGATGAGCATGCTCACATAGGCCGTTCCTACAAAATTGTTGTTGGTTATTTTGTTGCCTTTTGTAAAAATAAGGGATGCTTCCTGTTCTGGCATCACCGATCCCGCTTCAATACTTTGTGTTTCGGAACTGGTTTGTTCTTTGCAGGAAATAGAGACGGCAATGATACTTATTGCAATTAATACAGTTTTTAGCGGTGGGTTGTACATTATTATATGTTTTTTTGATAAAAGGTAACTAATTTATCCATTACCTGGATTACATATTCAGGTTTCCAATAGGTTTCTATATGTGTAGCACCTTCAATAAGAAATAATTCCTTGTTTTTCGCATTGGTCGCCTTTGGAAAGGCATCCAAGGTCAAATATAATGTTTGGGCATCGCTACCTGCGATCATTAATAAAGGTTGGTCTATTAGGTCAATATTGTAGGTGGCATCCCAAGACATTAAATCCATTAAACTGCTGGTGGTGTAAAGAAATGTCGAATTAGGGTGGGCGTGGGTTCTAAAATAATATTCATAGCCTTGCCGATAAAAAAGCGTTTCAACTTTTGCTAATTCATCCTCGGTAATCCCGTCCACACCAGAATAAACAATCTCGCCGCCCGAAGCATTCTGTGCTCTTGCATCCGAGGCTTGCTGAAGTCTTTCTTGAATGGTTGCAACCTGCGAATTTAAAAACCCATTTTTTCGTACAATTCCTGTATTGAACATACTCAAGGTGGCTACCGCTTTTAACCGTTTATCGGATTGAACCGCTTTCAACGTATAGCCTCCGCCGCCACAAATGCCCAAAGCACCTAAACGTTCTCTATCGACCCCAGGATACTGTGAAATAAAATCGGCCATTCCTCGGATATCTTCTGTACGAAATTGGGGTTTGTCCATATGGCGTGGCTGGCCCCCACTTGCACCCTGATAGGCAGCATCTGCCGTAATGGTAATATAACCGGCCTCTGCCAAATGCTGTGCATATAGGCCTGCTGTCTGTTCTTTTATCCCTCCGTTAGGATGTGCAATTGTTATTGCCGGATATTTCTTTGTTCGGTCATAATTAGCTGGTGTATAAACATTTGCCGCAATATCGATTCCGTTCAGTTTATACCTAACGGGAAGTATGTTGACTTTTCCATCCACATTCTCCGTAATTGCTCCCTCATATACCAATCCAAAAGGATTTTTCTCGCTTTGTGCCCTAATCGTCTGATGTATTGATAGCATACTCATTAAAATAAATAATCCTAAATATTTCATTTCCTTACTGCTTTTTAGATTCCAATAATTCGTTCAATACTTTTTTGGCCGAATCGATTTTTTCTTGATCTACATTTTTCCCCACCACATCCATCAATTCCTTTAATTGAATTGGCGTAATTCCTTGAATCAAACAGATGTTCATGTGCGAATGCAGCATAGGCTCCACACCGCCGATGGTTGCCAGAACGGAAACCGTGACCAGTTCCCTTTGCCGATTATCCAAAATGTCTCTGTCGAAAATATCCGCAAACAGATGCTCCTTCAAAAAGACTTCGATAATCGGGGCGAATTGGGCATAATCGGCCGGAGGACCGTCCAATTTGGCCTGTACCAAGGTTTCCAAATTCGCTTTGCCCCGTTCGTATTTTGTACGATTATCTTCTATTGGGGCAGCTTCCGCACCCAAAGTGTCCTCTTTTCCTTTTGCCCTGCGGTCGTCCAGCACTTTGATTAAAGTACGCAAACCGCGCAGACTCCTCGGAAATCCGCAGTAGGCATATAGGTGCACCATGACTTCCTTGATTTGATTTATGGTCAATCCAGCTTCCAGACCTTCTACCAAAGCGATTTCCAAATTATCCAGATCGCCTTTTGCGGTCAACGATGCAATGGTAATTATGGATTGTTGTTTGGCATCCAAATTCATGCTTGCGTTAGCGTTCGATTGCGCTTTCACGGGGTTTGTAGAACCTAGAAACGCCATGACCAGTGTAAGAAAGACATTTGATCTAAGCCGACTCAAAGTAAACATTTTGATTCCCATAATACCCTATTTTTTATTAGTCGTTTTGGTTACCTACAAAGATAGTAGGTCATAAAGCAAACGGACTTACCCTAATTACGGATATACCTACCACTATTACGGATTTCACCATAACTGTTTTAATTACTTGTAATCAATGGCTTATCTTTAACAAAAAACTAGAGGTCAATGAAAAATGTACTGCACATCGATACCGTAGGCGATTACCTTAATTTAAGAAAACAAGAGGTGTTGCACCCTCTAGTGGGTATTGTTGATTTTGAGGACGTAAACAAAGAAGGTTATGAGAACAGATCATATGATGCCTTCCATTATAATTGCTATGCCATTTTCTTGAAGGATGCCAAGGGATGCAAAATTCGTTACGGAGGCAAACCCTACGATTATGACGAGGGCACCCTTGTTTTTATGGCTCCCGACCAGACCATCGAACTAAGCGGATTCGACCCTGATTACGTGCCCAAGGGCTATGCGATGCTATTTCATCCAGACTTGTTACTGGGTACTGAATTGGGAAAAAAAATACATAGCTACAGTTTTTTCTCCTATTCAAGCAATGAGGCATTGCACCTATCGGCCAAAGAACGGAAAGTGATTCTAAGTCTATTTGAAAAAATACAGTTTGAACTGGAGCAGAATTTGGACAAGCACAGCAAAAAGTTGATCGTGGCCAACATCGAGCTCTTTTTGGATTATTGTACCCGTTTTTACGATCGTCAATTTCTAACGCGGGAAATTGCAAACACAGGTTCCTTGGAAAAATTCAAGGATTTGCTGACCCAATACTTCTCATCCGATAAACCGCAAAAATACGGTACTCCCTCGGTTAGTTATTTTGCGGATCACTTGCATCTTTCTCCTAATTATTTTGGGGATCTAGTGAAAAAGGAAACCGGAAAATCGGCTCAGGAGTATATTCAGAACAAATTGATCGAAGTTGCCAAGGAACGGGTATTCCACCCCAACAAGTCGGTCAGTGAGATAGCGTATGAATTAGGTTTTAAATATCCACAACATTTTACCAGGTTCTTTAAACAGAAGGTAGGGCATTCGCCCAGTGAGTTTCGGAATTTGAATTGATTGGCATTACGGCGATATTCGGTATATTTTCCAATGACCCTTAAGATGGCCGTTTTGTGAATCGATACCATACCTTCGCAACAACTGCCTGTTGTTCCCGCTCCCTTTTGGTAATCCCGGTAATTCAACTTTTACAGAACTTATAAAGCATACATAAACGACCGTTTGATCTAATCAATAATAGATAAGTTCTTTTTGATGCTCAGAATGAACATAGTTCATTTTTCCCGTATTTTTATTTGGTTCGCAATTTTCACCCTTTAAATGCCCAGGATGGATTTTGGATATGTTAGAGTTAGTTGCAAAACACAAAAATTGGATTTACAAGTGAATGCGCTATTAAAGGAGAATGTGCTCCGTAAGAATATTTTCTCGGATATAGTTTCAGGAGTAACGGCCAAGAGAAAAGGTCTTGATGAATTACTACCAAGATTAAGAGAGGGAGATACTTTAATTGTCTGGAAAATGGATCGCATGGCCAGAAGCCTTACCCATCTAATAAAGCTAATGGAAGACTTTAATGATAAGAGCATCAATTTTAAAAGCCTTCAGGAGCCTTTTATAGATACAAAGTCCCCTCATGGGAAATTTGTATTTGCCATTTTTGGTGCCTTTGCACAATTTAAGTTGGATCTTATCATTGAAAGAACTATGGCTAGGCTCGAAAGTTCAAGAAGTAAAGGAATTAGACTAGGAAGAAAACCGGGACTCGGCGAAGAAGCAATACTCAAGGCAATACTTGCTGAAAATTATTATCGAAAGTACGATTTATCGGGTGAGGATATCATAATATTAATTGAAGTGCGCTCCAAACGGACCCTAAATAAATATTTAGCCTATAGGGGCCGAAGGAATTGTGTAATCTGCAGAAATATCCTATGGGATAAAGAGCAACCAGTTGATGGCGCCTTTTGTGGAACTCACAACAAAAAGGTTTTCAAGATTATTAATGACCGTTGTAAATTGGATACACCAATTGGAGATTTAGCAAGGGAAATAGTAAGGGACGGAAAGTTTCCTACTAAATCCGAAAAAGAAATTTTCAAATATTTCGAAATTAAAAGTATCGCTGAAAGAATCCATCCTATTTTTTTTTGGAATTTAAGAACGAGTACGAAAGGTTCAAATAAGGATACGAGCCCTTTAGGATAGAGGCCGAGCCAGTCATATTTGCTGATAAATGCTTTGTATCTTGATTTTTGAAAAAAAAATACAGCTTTTTCTTCCACCATTGAATAGCCAAATTTTTCACATAATATTTAAATCCCCAATACTGTATTTAATCCAAATTCTACCTGTTTAGGCTAACTCATGTATTTGCATAAATATCCAAATACCCAGAATTCAGGCTTGATCCTCATCAAATCAAGCCACAATGACCCATATAAAGCCAGTTTTTGAGTGCAAATTGAGTGCAAATAAAAAAGCTTCAAAGATAAAACATCTCTGAAGCCTTTATTTTACTGGTGATGGCAGAAGGATTCGAACCTTCGACCGCCTGCTTAGAAGGCAGGTGCTCTATCCAGCTGAGCTATGCCACCATTTGCTTTGGATAAATAGTCATCTTTAGCGGCTGCAAATATACAATTAACATTAGTTATTGCGCAAATTTATTTGCAAAAAAATTCAAACTCTTTTATTCTAAATTTTAATCGACCATATAGCCCTTATTCATTACATGAAAACAAACATTATTTTAATAATCAAACCCTTTGTAACTCAATATTTTACAATAAACCTCATCAATCTCATCATTTTTCTATCAAAGTAATTTACTCTAAATCATTTTTTACTTCATCATATAGATTAAAATGATTTTTTCTTCATAAATTAATATCTCCTTTGCTACAGGACATTCAAATTAGTAAATAAAGAAGGCATCAGATGATTATAAATCACCTCAGAGTTTTTGTAAACTACCTATTTCTTTTTTGTTGCTTTTTTGTCTATTCCCAGAAACAGGTTTCATTCCGACAATTATCTGTTAAAGATGGCTTATCACAAAACTCTGCTATTTCTATTACTCAAGACCAAGCGGGGTTCTTATGGATTGCTACCCAAGATGGATTGAATAAATATGATGGAAGAAGCTTTACAAAATACAACCTGTACTTTAAGGATATAACCAATACTACCTATAGTAAATTGGGAAAGGTGTTTGTAGATAGTCAGGATGAGTTGTGGACTATCCCCATATCGCAAATCCCGCATAAATTAAATCAATCCAACAACAAATTTGAACCGATTATAGGGATAGAAGATGCTAGTACCATCTTTGAAGACCAACAAAATAATCTGTGGTTCGGGAGTTATACTACTGGCCTCTATAGACACTCCTTCACCACCAAAGAGATGCAACAAATACTAACTCCTGATGTGGTTAGTGCTATAAACGCCATAACCCAGGACAGATTAGGCAATTTATGGCTTAGCTGTGAGAAGTATATTTTAAAATTAGACCCTTCACAACCAGAAAAGTTACACTACTATTATCCTGATGGGCAAGAAAATTCTAATACCAATTATAGCTTTATTCTTTTTGACCATGAAAACAATCAATGGATTGGGACTTTTGGGAGTGGAGTTTGGTATAAGGAGTCTGAAGAAACCCAATTTAAAAGACCTGATATCTTTATTGACGACGTTAATAACAGCCTCAATTCTATCTATGTGATTACCATGTTGCTAGATTCTAAAAACCAATTATGGATAGGTACCTATGGGGATGGGCTTTTTAGAATTGACATTGCACAGAGTCAATTAAATCAATACCTACCAGAAAAACATAATCCAAAAGCCATTCAGTACAAAGATATATTAAGTATATATGAAGACTACACCGGAACACTATGGTTTGGAACAGACGGTGCTGGGATAAACTATTACGACGCCCAATTGGAAAAATTCAACTCCGTAATTAATTTTCAAACTCCAGAGAATGTTAATATAGATGTCGTAAGATCTATAGCCCTAGATGCCCAAAATAATGTGTGGATTGGAACAAGCGGAAAGGGACTATCGAGATATTCACCAAAAAAAAATGAATGGACAACCTATCAAACGGATAATAAAAAAGGACTTAGATCTAATAGAATAGTGAGCCTCCTCAGTGCTAATGACGGAGATCTATGGATTGGAACACAAGAGGGTGGCCTACATATCATGGATGTAAATGAGCAGATTATTAATTATCCCACCCTAAAAAGTCTAGAAAATTTTACCATTTGGTGCTTGCTTAATGATACTGATCAAAATATATGGATAGGGACACGAGAGGCCGGACTCTTTAAGGTGAATAAAAAGCAAGGGGTTTTAAATAGATTTGAAAAAAGTAATTCTAATAATGGACTTCCTTCCAATAATATTAGAGCTATTGTAAAGGAAGCAGGTCAATTTCTATGGGTAGGCACACAAGACAACGGAATATGTAGAATAGACCTAAAAACCAACACTACAACAACCTACACTCATGATCCTAATAACAAAAACTCTCTTGCCAGCAATCAGATAAAATCTTTGTATTATAACAATAAGGGCACTTTATGGATTGGTACTAACGGTAGTGGGCTTAGTGCCTTTGATATAGTTAACAATAAATTTTATAATTACACCACTAATGATGGACTTGCAAATGATGTGATCTATGCCATATTACCCGATGAACAAAATAATCTATGGTTAAGCTCCAATAGAGGTATCACACAATTTTATGTGCCCGACAATCTGGAAACGAAACCTGAAATTGTCAATTATACCAATTACGACGGACTTGCCACAGAGTTTAATACAGGAGCATACTTTA
The DNA here is from genome assembly GCF_000424985.1 of Arenibacter latericius DSM 15913. Taxonomy (GTDB): domain Bacteria; phylum Bacteroidota; class Bacteroidia; order Flavobacteriales; family Flavobacteriaceae; genus Arenibacter; species Arenibacter latericius. The sequence continues at coordinate 2,434 of NZ_AUKX01000056.1, read as the reverse complement.
AGGCAAGTAATGGCAACCTATATTTTGGCGGATTGGAAGGTTATTATTGGTTTAATCCATCGGATATAGAAATTAGTGAAGTGCTTCCGAAAACCGTAATTACAAAATTTGAAGTCTATAACAACTCTAAGCCCCTAATCTCCAATTTAAAACTAAACTATAAACAAAATACGGTTTCTTTTTCATTTGCAAGTTTACAATTCTCTTTGCCTGTTAAAAATCAATATCAATTCCAACTAGTTGGTCATGATGAAGATTGGATCCAATCCGGTAATGAGAATAGTGCAAGATATACCAACCTACCTCCAGGGGATTATACTTTTAGGGTTAAGTCTAGTAATTATGACGGTGTTTGGAATAACGAAGAAGCTTCTTATAGTTTTACGATTAAAGATCCATGGTATTTAAATAACATTGCACTACTTATATACTTTCTTTTGTTACTCACCACTATCTATTTGGTTTATAGGTATTTAAAATGGCGATGGAATTTAAAAATGCAGTTAAAATTTGAAAGACAGGAAACGGAGAGGCTCAAGGAGCTCAATGATTTTAAAGCAAAATTATATTCCAACATTTCCCATGAGTTTAGGACCCCACTAACCTTAATAACAGGACCTATTAAAAAACAACTCGAAAATAATCCAAGTCCCAGTCTAAAAAAGGACCTCAACTTAGTAGATAAGAACACCAAAAGGCTTTTAGATCTTGTTAACCAAATGCTAGAGTTGAATAAGTTGGATACCGGATCTTTAAAATTAAATCCAGAAAATATCCAATTGGGTGGTTTCATCCAATCATTACTCGAACCCTATGAATACCTAGCTAAAAATCATAATCTATTATTTTCACACTCTTTGGGACCTATGCCTTTAGTATCAATAGATACCGATATTTTAGAAAAAATCATAGGCAATCTATTAAGCAACGCCATCAAATACACTTCAACTAATGGTCATATAACCTTTACCTCAGAGGTTTCAGAAACCAATAACTTAGTAATAATCGTAACCAACGATATAAACAAGGTTTTAGAAGAAGACACTAATAAACTTTTTGAAAGGTTTTTTCAAGCTAGTCATACCAACGAGGGGACTGGAATTGGACTTTCTTTAGTTAAAGAATTGGTGGAATATCTTCAAGGATCTGCCACTGCCTCCTACTCTAATGACCATAAAAAAATAACCTTTAAAATAGAAGTCCCGATTAATGTTGTTTACGAAGGTGAAGTAAGTGATGCTTATTCACCAATTAAGGAGCATAAAAAGACCAACCCAATTTCAAAAAAAGACCAGCCGTTAATTTTATTAGTAGAAGACAATGTGGAACTATTAAGTTTTATGGTTTCTCTACTAGAAGATAAATACAAAATACTCACGTCAAAGAATGGTGAAACGGGTATTAAAAAGGCACTTAAAAAGATACCAGACCTTATAATTACCGACCTTATGATGCCAAAAAAGAATGGTATTGAATTATGCCAAAAGCTGAAGAATGACGAAAAAACTTCTCATATTCCTATTATAATACTCACTGGAAAAACAGGCTCTGAAAGCGAAGTTGCAAGTCTAGAAAGTGGTGCAGATGAATTTTTAAACAAACCATTTAATCCTAAAACCTTCCTTTTAAGAATTGAAAACATCATTACATCTAGAAAAAACCTTCGGGCACATTATAGTAAGGCAAATATTTTTAAACCAAAGGAGATCGCTTTTACTACAACTGATGAGAAGCTTTTAACAAAAGTGGAAAATATCTTAAACACCCATTTACAGGATTCCAATTTTACTGCAGAAAATTTTAGCAAGCTGCTAGGTATGAGCAGAATGCAATTACATAGAAAGCTAGTGGCCTTAACAGGATATAGCACTACTGCATTTATACGGTTAGAACGATTAAAACAAGCACAAAATCTTTTAAAAAAGCCTGGGATAACCGTCGCAGAAGTTGCCTATACTACCGGGTTTAATTCGCCCTCCTATTTTATTAAATGTTATAAAAAAACCTTTGGAAAAACTCCTATGGGCTAGGATTACAGTGCTAAAATAGTAAAAGCGTTACATCAGTACTATCTTCTGTTACGGCTCTAGTTTATAATAGCTATTATTTGTATCTTTAGGTATGGAACTAGAAGAATTAAAACAAAAGATCCTTTCGCTTCCTCTGGTGGACAGGCGGAGATTGCTCAAGGATATCGAAAAGCACGATGTGACTACGGGAAGTCCAAGGGCACAGGCCTCCCGCCGACATCTTCTCGACAATATGATGGGCGAGTGCCCGCACTGTGGCCATACCAAATATGTCCGTTTCGGAAAGGACAAGGGTGCACAGCGCTATAAATGCAAGTCCTGCAAGAGAAGCTTTACCGAATATACGGGCACTTGGATGGCGGGGCTGCACAAGAAGGACAAGATAGACGCCTACTTGGCCCTTA
>NZ_AUKX01000055.1 GCF_000424985.1 Arenibacter latericius DSM 15913 | reverse complement strand
AAAGCAGTATCTGTCATGGCTTAACGTAGTTCCAAACAACAAGATCACCGGCGGAAAGGTCATTTTTAGTAAAGTTCCGAAAAGAAGAAACAGGGCTGGACAAGCCTTCCGCGAAGCCGCCAATGGCCTATGGAACGCAAAAAACGAGCTAGGTGACTACCTCAGAGCCAAAAAATCTAGAACTGGGGCAGCAAGTGCCGTAGTCGCAACAGCGAAAAAAATCGCATCAATACATTATGTGATGGTTACAGAAAAAATTGAATTCGACCCTACGTTACTCAAGAACAAGAACGAAGAATATTTAAGGAAAAAATTAAAAATACTTGAAAATGCAATTAAAAAGACAAAATCATTATTGTCTAAGGATCAAGTAGTTACAAAACTAGTTAGATGATAGTACAATAGGAATGCGGAATTTGGCATTTACGGGAATACCTCTTTTAAGGGCGGGTTCTATTTTGGGCATACTTTTAAGGCTCTGTGTTATAATGCCATTAAACTCGGGCATTTGATCATCTATATTGGCATTTTTCTGAATCCCCAATACAGAAATCGACCCATTTCTGTCCATCATAAAATCCACGTATATAGTATCTTTCACTTCGGTATCGATTACAAAATCGAAGTCCTCCAAAGTCCTTGAAAAATGCATAAGTAAGGTAGTCTCAAAGCATATTCTTTGCTCTTGTTTAGAAACCATTTCATCACAATCAGAAAACATCGGATAACGGTCTACCTCATTAAAGTTAATATTTTGCATTTCCTCATGCACCAATTCTTGGGTTTTATCTTCTTTAGAAGTAAACCAATCACAAGAGGCAAAAAGACAAATACAAGCCAAAACCACAATTTTCCTCATGAATGCCATATTCTAGGGCGGAAATTACAATAATTTGCTCAATTTAGTAGGCATTCACGTGAATTTCCTCCTTTATTTCGGATATTCTTTTAGCAGAAAAATAGAGGTTTTGAGGTTTAGGTTATCTTCCTTCTATTATATCCATTATTAAAAGCACAAAATTCCGATAGCCAGCGAACTATCGGAATTTAATCTTCCACTATTCTTCTATTGCAACTTAAACGTAATGGGAATGGAATAAGGCACCCTGACATTTTCACCTTTTTGTTTACCCGGAATCATACTAGGTAATAGAGAAATAATACGGGCTGCTTCCTCCTCCAAAAGTGTATCTGGACCCCTCGTTTTAACACCGCCTATACGCCCATCCTCTTGAATGACAAGCAAAATATTCACTCGGCCTTGAATGCTATCTTTGTGAGCCTCTTCTGGATATCTAAAATTATCTGCAATATGGTTTTGCATCATTTTATTAAAGCAGGCTCTTTTATCCTCCGCATTCTCACAACCAGGGAAAACGGGTACTTCATCAACAACTGCAAAGGGAATATCTATTTCATTAGCATCTATTTTATTTCGAAGTGCCTTCAATTGTTGGTCTAAATTGATTATTACAGGATTCTTTTCATCAGTATTCTTTAATAATCGCTCCCGCTCCATTACCAATTCGTTGTATTTTGAAGCTGTTGCGTTGTTGCTAATATATTCTGCCATTCTTTCTTCAAAATACTTCTTCGCCTGCTCTTTATTAAACTCAAAGTTTTTAGAAATGTGCTTTCTCATTATTTCTTCAAAACACGCCCTCTTATCCTCTGCATCTTCACAGCCAGGAAAAATAGGTATATCATCACTATCTTCGACTTCTATGCCGCGTGTTGCGTTTTTTATATTACCCTCCAATTTAAAAGTAATTGGAATGGAATAGGGTACACGCACGGCCTTACCTCTTTGTTTCCCTGGAGTCATGCTAGGTAATAGAGAGATAATTCGCGCTGCCTCATCCTCCAAAAGGGTATCCGGTCCACGCATCCTTAGGTTGCCAATGGAACCATCTGTTCCAATCGTGAACAAAGTATTTACGCGGCCTTGTATGTTTTTATCTTGCGCCTCCTTGGGATATCTAAAATTCTTGCTGATATGTTTTTGCATCATTTCATTAAAGCAGGCTCTTTTATCCTCCGCATTCTCACAGCCGGGAAAAACGGGTACCTTTTCTACAACGGAAAAAGGTATATCAATCATCTGATCCGTCTCTATCGGAGCAGGAGCTTCTATAACCTCTGGAGACAATTTAAAGGTAATTGGAATGGAAAACGGAATTCGGACTTTCTCGCCTCTATGTTCGCCTGGGGTCATTTTAGGCAGTAGGGAAATAATGCGAGCCGCCTCTTCTTCCAAAAGGGTATCTGGACCTCTCATACGAATATTATCTATGCTCCCATCTTCTTGAATGACATACATAATATTAACCCTGCCTTCAATTCCTTTCTTTTGCGCCTCTTCCGGATATCTAAAATTTGTGCTGATATGTTTTTGCATCATCTGATTAAAGCAAGCTCTGCTATCCTCTGCATTTTCACAGCCCGGAAAAACCGGCACCTTTTCTACCACTGCAAATGGGATATCAATACCTGACTGCTCATTCAATTTAAATGTAATAGGAATGGTGAAAGTAATTTCTACTTTCTTTCCCATATGTTCACCTGAAATCATTTTTGGAAGATTGGACACCACTCTCTCCACTTCCTCCTCAAAAATTTTAGCTGTACTTCTGAATCTTAAACCTCTAATACTACCATCGGTCCCTACAGTAAACATTGCATTAACACGACCTTGAATTCCTTTCTTCTTCGCCTCTATAGGATATTCTAAATTTTCAAGTACAAACGATTTAAACTCAGTCTCAAAACAAGCATTCCTATCAGCTTCCTTATCACAAGAAACAAAAACAGGAATTTTATCCATAATTTCAACATCAGCCGTATCCCAATTACCGGACCGGGAAATGGTGGCATTTTCCGATCCATTAACAACTATTTCGGGAAGCGCTATGCTTTCCAAATCATTTTTCTGAGCTTCCTGAGCTTCGGATGAAGTATAGGCCAACATACCTGCCACCAAAGGGAGCATTAACAAATACTTTAACCTCCAGATTTGTTTTGATTTTGTTTTTTGTAACATGACTATTCGTTTTTTGATTAATGAACTTTTATAAAAATGATTGATGAATGAAATATTTTGGGTCTGAAAAACCTGCGACAACAACAATTGATATTGTTCTTCCTTGTGGGTTTTGGCCACTTTTGCATCGGCGATGAACTCGTGCAATTCGGAAATTCGGTTTTGATAGACGTAGACCAGGGGATTAAACCAAGCAATAATCCGCATGAGCTCAAAGAATAATAAATCCAAAGAATGGCGCTGTTCTATATGCACCAACTCGTGCTGAATGATACTATCATGATCCTTTTCCAATACTTTATCCCCTATGAAAATAGACCTAAAAAAGGAAAAGGCCATTTGACTATTGCGCACCATTATTCGGGTAAAACTTTCAAAGTAGCGGATCTCTCCCTTTCTTTTAAGTCGATACAGCTGATACAGCTTAAAGAAAAACAATACCGCTGCGATGAGCATTCCCCCATAAAGAACCATTTCGGTGGTAGAAAATTGGATTGAAGGTGTAGGTTTAGGGTTTCCTACCACTCCGGCCGACATATCCATGCCCCACAGATATTCCGGGTAAACAAAGGATTCTTGGGATACGGTGGTCTTTAGCGCTTCAATTTTAATCCAAGGTAATACTATGGAAAGCACAAACGAGCCTAGAAGGTATGCCCTATTCCATTGGAAGAAGGTTTCCCTTTTTAGAAACAGGTCGTACACTATTAAAAATAATAGCTGAAACGCCATGCATTCCAGGATATACTTTATCATTCCTTTTCTTTTTTAATTTCCTTCATAATGGATTCTAACTCGGAAAGACTCATATCATTTTTCTTCATAAAGAAAGAAACCATACTTTTAAAAGAGCCTTGAAAATAACCATCCACCAACTTATTAATGGATTGGTTCCCATAGTCCGATTTCTTTACCAGTGGGAAATATAAATGTCCCCTTCCCTCCTTTTCATGGTCTACAAAGCCTTTGCTTTCTAGAATTCGGACAATAGTAGATACTGTATTATAGGCAGGTTTAGGTTCTGGTAGTTCGTCTATGATTGCCGCTACATTACATTTTTTCAACTGCCATAACACTTGCATTACCTCCTCCTCGGCCTTGGTCAACTGTCTCATACAACTAAGCTTTTAGTTTAACTTTAAATCAAATATAACTAAATTATTAGTTTAAACTAATGTTTTAGTTGTTAAATTTTGTATTGAGGTGTTTTTAGGTAGGGATAGGATGCTAATTCTTATATAGTTCCTCTCTCATAAAATAGCAAGGTGTGCGACTTCTCTCTTGAACACATTGGGGAGTCCCGATAATGGGACTCTGTCTAAGTGACTAGTCCAGTCATTTGGACCGGCAGGGAGAAACCGAAGGTTCACAAATACCCGTGAATTAATAAAACCATGAGCTAAATCACACATTTAGCTAAACGAGAACTTGAAAGAAATGTAAGAATTTATAACCCTATCATCCAATTTGCGCCCTATCACATTAATTATCAGCAGTTAGCGATTTTGAATTCAAGGTTGAGTTTTCCAGTCTTTTTAGAATAATATCAAAACTTAAATTGGGTGTGAAGCATGTTGTTAGTTTTGTAGTTGTACCATAAGCGCTTTTAATGAATTTCCCTAACCTATTTGCTTTCATTTCTTTTGCTCGCCCAAAAGAAACGAAACAAAGAAAAAGGCGCCTTCTCCAATGAATTTTTTCGACACCGAGGTCGAAAAACCATTGACGAAACTCCGCGTCGCTACGTGCCTTCGCTCCTGTTCTCGGAGCTTTCGTCCATTATTCTGCGGATAAGGAGGGTTGCTTCGCCATTTAAACACTAGATTACGATAAATCACCAAACTTATGTAAACTAAAGCTCGTGTTCTAGGGCCCGATCGAGGGAGGGACCCAATATAAAAAGCAGTAAGTGCGACTTCTCTCCCTAGCCCATCGGGAGTTGTAAAAAGGGACTCCGTCGAAGTGACTACCGTAGTCATTTCTTAAGCTACTGTAACAATTCTCCCTTATCTTCGTCCAACACCTAATTAACTCTAAAGAATTTAAAGGCGATACATGGACATCATATTATTATTTCTTGGATTCATTTTAATACTCGTAGGAATACTGGGAAGTTTTTTGCCAGTTTTACCAGGAACACCGGTAAGTTGGATTGGCCTGCTTCTACTTCACCTTACCAAAGCGGTGCCTGATGATTGGGTGTTCTTGGGCATTACCCTAGGCATAGCAATTCTAGTTTTTGCCCTAGATTATATTATTCCCGTTTGGGGAACCAAAAAATTTGGCGGTAGTAAATGGGGAATGATAGGCACTACTGTCGGCTTAATAGTGGCCCTTATTTTTCCGATACTCGGTTTTTTCGGAATTATTATCTGGCCTTTTATAGGCGCCTTGGTAGGAGAATTGATCAATAAAGCAGACCAAAAAACAGCCTTTAAGGCTGCTTTTGGGTCTTTTTTAGGCTTTCTTACGGGAACCTTTATAAAATTCATGGTCACCATAATCTATCTAGGGCTTTTTATCTATAAAGCCTGGGAATATAAGTCGGCCCTATTTCCGTTTCTGTAAACAAAGCGAACTACATCCAAGTCACCTTTTCTTCCCAAGAACCTCGTTCTACTTCCGGGATTTCTCCTTCATAATTACCCATATAGAAAAATCCAAGGCATTTTTCACCCTCATTCAAATGGAAAAATTCGTCCATATGCTTTATCAACCCAGGTGAGCTCCAATAGCATCCTATTCCCAATTGGGTACAGCAGAGCCACATATTCTGTACTGCCATGGCCGTTGCTGCTACCTCTTCCCATTCTGGTACACTTTCTTTAGGATCGCGCTGCATGCAAATAGCAATAATAGCACCCGCTTTTTTAGGGTTTTGAATCAATTTTCCGGCTTTGAACTGTTTTGGACTAGGGTCTGTTTCCATATATTTTAAAGACAGAAACATTCCTAATTTCTCCTTAGCCTCGCCTTGTAATACCTTAAAGCGCCATGGTTCCGTTTTTCTATGAGTTGGAGCACAATTGGCGGCTTCCAATACTTTTTTAATGTCTTCTTTAGCAATTGGAGTATCTATATATTGCGCGGGGAAAACCGACCGTCTTTTCTTAATTACATCAAAAATCATATGTTTTATTTATATAAATTTGAATTAGGTATAAATTTACATTATCAATTGGCATTAGATGCCTTATCCAACAATAAATTAACACAATGCCTCAAAGCAGGATTTCTATTATCCTCTTTCCAAACCATGGATAAGACGGCTTTCTGAGGAATATTTTTCAACTCTATGAATTTTACCTTCATCTGAAATCCATATTGTAAGGACGTGGGGACTATAGCCACCCCCAAATTATTCTCTACCAACTTAAAAATTGTATGGGCATGCACCGATTTGTGAGATACTTTAGGAGTAAAACCTGCATCTTCACATATACTCATTATGGTATCATAATACAACGGGCTATAATCTTGGGAGAACAGGATAAAATTCTCCTTGGATAACTGACCAACATCCTTAAAATTCTGAGAAGACAACGGGTAATGTTCAGGTAATACCACAGAAAAGGTATCCTCATACACAGGTTTAATATTAAACCCATCTGGAACTCTGGACAAGCGCACAAATCCCATATCTAATCTATCCTTTAGCAAGGCATTTATTTGAGCATTATTAGAAACTTCCTCTAAACTGGTACGTATCCCCGGAAACTTATCTTTGAGATTAATCAATAACTTGGGGATCAATTCTTGCATGGCAGAACCTAAAAACCCGATCCGTACCTCTCCAAAATCGCCCTGACTAACATATTTTAATTGCTTTTTAGTAACCTCTAGGTGGTTTAAAATAAACTCCACCTCCCCTTTCAGGTATTCCCCAGCAGCAGTAAGGGTCACTTTCTTTTTGCTTCTAACAAACAAATCGACCTCTAAAATCTCCTCCATCTGCTTTATTTGCCTGCTTAAGCCAGGCTGAGAAATATTCAGTTTTTCTGCTGCCTTCCTATAATGCAGTTCCTCCGCTACTGCTAGAAAATATTTAAAATGTCTAAGCTCTATTTGATAACTCATAGTTATTAATTGCCTAACTTATTGGTATTGGCAATTATCAAACATAATCAATAATTTTATATTCATAAAAAATCATCTATGTCCAGTTCAACAAAATCATTCCAATTTGGAGAGGATCATCTTACCGCAGGAACGGCGCTATCCATTGCAAGGGGAAGTATTAAAGGAGAGATTTCTTCCACTACAAGAGAAAAAATCCAATCTAGTTTTAATGTAGTTGCCAACATTGTAGAGAAAGGTGATCCGGTATATGGAATCAATACCGGATTTGGTCCCTTGTGCACCACCAAAATATCTAAAGCGGAAGTCAAAACATTACAGACCAATATTTTAAAAAGTCACAGTGTAGGGGTTGGACCACCAATAGAAACAGAAATTGCCAAACTGATGATAGTCCTAAAAGTCCACTCCCTTGCCAAAGGATATTCTGGAATAGCAGAGGCTACTTTAGACCGAATATTATGGCATATAGATAATAATGCAATTCCTCTAGTTCCCTCACAGGGTTCTGTTGGAGCATCCGGAGATCTGGCTCCCCTTTCCCATCTCTTTCTGCCCTTAATAGGACTGGGGAAAGTAAATTACAATGGAGAGGTAATGACTACTGCGGAGCTATTTAAAAAAGCGGGACTCCAGCCCTTAAAATTGGGTCCCAAAGAGGGGTTGGCACTTATTAACGGCACCCAGTTTATAGCTGCCCATGCTGTAAAAGTAGTAGAGAAAATGCAGGCTTGCCTTACTCAAGCAGATATTATTGGCGCTATGATGATAGAAGGCTTACAGGGTAGTGTTAAACCCTTTTTTAAAGAACTACACCAATTACGTCCTTTTAAAGGGAATGACCACGTTGCAGCGAACATTCGGTTTTTATTAAAAGGTTCTGAAATTATGGAAGACCACATTAATTGCGAAAGAGTACAGGATCCTTATTCCTTGCGATGCATTCCACAAGTGCACGGCGCCTCTAGAAATGCATGGCTGCATCTAAAAGAACTTTTGGAAATAGAACTCAATTCGGTTACCGACAACCCTATTATTATTGACGAAGACTTAACCATCAGCGGAGGTAGTTTTCACGGTCAGCCCTTAGCCATGGTGTTAGATTATGCTTGCTTGGCAGCCTCCGAACTAGGTAATATTTCAGACAGAAGGATTTACCTCGCTTTAGAAGGAAATAGTCCTGGTGTTCCCAAATTACTGATGGAAGACACAGGTATTAATTCGGGTTATATGATACTACAATACACTACTGCGGCTTTGGCGAGTGAGAACAAGGGGCTTTGCTTTCCCGCTAGCGCAGATAGTATTCCCACCTCTTTGGGGCAGGAAGACCATGTTAGTATGGGATCTATCAGTGGAAGAAAAGCCCTGCAGGTATTAGGAAATGTAGAGAAAATATTGGCTATAGAGCTTCTGACCGCTGCCCAAGCATTCGAGTTTAGAAAGCCCTTGAAGTCAGGCATTATCCTGGATGAAATCCATAAGGAAGTCCGCAAAAAAGTAGCCTTTGCCAATAAAGACCGCGTCTTTTCTGATGATATTGAAAAGGGAATCGATATTATTCAGAATAAGACCCTCATCCGCATCGTACAAAAGGTAATGAAACAACATAAGCTTACACCGAACAGTCCGTTTGAGGGGGAGTTTGAAAATTATTAATAATCAGAAGTGTAAGCAAATCAAAAAAAATATAGACATGAATCAATATTCACTCATAGGTCCTTTTAAGCAACTATTAACGATGACTGGCATGCCAATAAAGGGTGCCTTACAAGACAGTCAACTACCAATAATAGAAAATGGGGGTATTATTACCAAAGGTGATGAAATCTACGCAGTAGGGCATTTTTCGGACCTAAAAAAAGAGGCTCAGGATTTAAACGCAAAACCCATAAACATAGATTCAGATCTAGTATGTCTGCCTGGATTTATAGATGCCCACACGCATATTTGTTTTGGAGGAAGTAGAGCCAACGACTACGCACTAAGAAATGCTGGCAAGACCTATTTGGAAATTGCCCAGTCCGGCGGAGGGATATGGGATACGGTTACCCAAACTAGGAAATCGAGTGCTGAGAAGCTCGTTACAGGAATAAAAGATCGAGCTGATAGGCATTTGCACCAAGGGGTGACTACCATAGAAGTTAAGAGTGGCTACGGACTATCAGTTGAGGAAGAGTTGAAAATGCTAAACGCTATTGCAACCGCAAATAAAACCATTGCAGCCGACCTTATTCCGACCTGTTTGGCAGCCCACATGATGCCCAAAGATTATAAGGGCACTCCTGAAGAATATTTATCAGAAATAAGTACTACCCTTTTCCCAATTTTAAAAGAAGAAAATCTAGCCACTAGAATAGATGCTTTTTTAGAGGAAGGTGCCTATTCTGCTATTTCTATCGCTCCTTATTTTAAAAAGGCAAAAGAGATGGGATTTGATATTACGGTACATGCAGATCAATTCTCTACGGGCGGTAGTGCCGTAGCCGTAGAATATGGGGCTATAAGTGCCGACCACTTAGAAGCCAGTACGGAAACAGAGATTCAACTTTTAGCGAACAGTAATGTAATTGCCACTGCCCTACCAGGTGCCTCTATGGGGTTGGGCTGCAACTACACTCCCGCCCGCCGATTGTTGGATGCTGGGGCCAGTGTTGCCATTGCAAGCGATTGGAATCCTGGTTCTGCCCCCATGGGTAATTTGCTAATTCAAGCCGCTGTATTGGGAACTTTTGAAAAACTCAGCAATACTGAAGTACTTTCTGGAATTACCTATAGAGCTGCTGCAGCATTAGGATTAGAAGATAGAGGAAAAATTGAAACGGGATTCCTAGCAGATTTCATCGCATTCCCCACCCATAACTATAAGGAAATATTATACCAGCAGGGAATGCTACAACCTACTATGGTTTGGAAAAAAGGCAGACTTGTAGTTGGACAATAATCGATAAAATATGGCAGCTGTGAAAAAAGACAATTTTAAAGCACTAATACTACAAGGGATTCCGGCGGAGTTACCGCCCAAGAGAACCTATACAAAAAATACCAATCGAGCACCTATCCGAAAAGATATCCTCTCCAGGGAAGAGAAAAAACTGGCCATTAGAAATGCTTTGAGGTATTTCCCTGCAGCATGGCATACCGAGCTGGCAATAGAATTTGCGGAGGAACTGAATACCCTTGGTAGAATCTATATGCATCGCTTTAAACCAGAATACCCCATTTATGCTAGACCGATAAATGAGTATCCTGCTCAAACGCCACAGGCTGCCAGCATTATGTTGATGATACAAAACAACCTAGACCCAGCTGTAGCACAACATCCCGAAGAACTTATTACCTACGGCGGAAATGGGGCCGTATTTCAGAATTGGGCGCAATACCTACTTACCATGCAATATTTGGCAAATATGACGGAAGAGCAAACGCTTCACATCTATTCCGGTCATCCTATGGGGTTATTCCCTTCGTCTAAAGAGGCACCAAGAGTAGTCGTTACCAACGGAATGATGATCCCCAACTATTCTAAACCGGACGATTGGGAAAAATACAATGCCCTAGGCGTTACGCAATACGGACAGATGACAGCAGGTTCCTATATGTATATTGGTCCGCAAGGAATTGTCCATGGTACCGCTATCACCGTAATGAATGCTTTTAGAAAAGTGTTGAAAGCTGGTGAGACTCCTGCGGGTAAAATTTTCCTTACGGCTGGACTCGGAGGAATGAGCGGAGCACAGCCAAAAGCGGGGAATATTGCTGGATGCATTACAATTTGTGCTGAAGTAAATAAAGCAGCTGCAGAAAAAAGACACCAACAGGGATGGGTAGATGAACTTATAAAGGATATAGACCAGCTAACCACTAGAGCAAAACAGGCCATTGCTAAGAAAGAGGTAGTTTCCCTTGCCTATCTTGGTAATATAGTGGACGTTTGGGAGAAATTTTATGAGGAGGATATAGCTATTCATCTAGGATCCGACCAAACTTCCCTACACAACCCATGGTCGGGAGGGTATTACCCAGCCGGACTCACTTTTGAGGAAGCAAATACTATGATGAGCAAAGAGCCCGAAGCTTTTAAGGAAAAGGTTCAGGCCTCTTTAAGAAGGCAAGTAGCCGCTATTAACAAACATACCGCCAAAGGCACCTATTTCTTTGATTACGGTAATGCTTTTTTATTGGAAGCCTCCAGAGCAGGTGCAGATATCATGGCGGATAACAAAATCGATTTTAAATACCCCTCCTATGTTCAAGATATTCTTGGACCTATGTGTTTTGATTATGGATTTGGTCCGTTTAGATGGGTTTGTACTTCGGGAGAGAAATCTGACCTACAAAAAACAGATGCTATTGCTTTAGATGTGATGGAAGAAATAAAAGCCACAGCCCCTCCCGAAATCCAACAACAGATGCAAGACAATATTAAGTGGATCAGAGAGGCCAAAAGCAACAATCTCGTAGTAGGATCACAGGCTAGAATTTTATATGCAGATGCAGAAGGAAGGGCCAAAATCGCGGAAGCATTTAATAGGGCTATTGCCAATAAAGAAATCTCCGCTCCGGTTGTATTAGGAAGAGACCATCACGATGTAAGTGGTACGGATTCCCCATACAGGGAGACCAGTAATATATACGACGGTAGCAAATTCACAGCTGATATGGCTATTCATAATGTAATTGGAGATAGTTTTAGGGGTGCTACTTGGGTATCTATCCATAATGGTGGAGGAGTAGGTTGGGGCGAAGTGATTAATGGAGGATTCGGAATGGTTCTAGATGGATCTGAAGCAGCATCCAGGAAATTAAAGAGCATGTTGTTCTATGATGTAAATAATGGTATCTCTAGGAGAAGTTGGGCAAGAAACGAAGAAGCCTTATTTGCAATAAAAAGAGAAATGAAACGCAGTCCGCAACTAAAAGTAACCCTACCGAATATGGTAGCGGATGATCTGCTGGAGGATTTATTTTAGTTTGTTATTAATTTTGATCTGCGATCGGTTTGACTAAAGTCAGATAATCATATCCAAATCTAAATCCTCCAGATAAATCTGGAGGCTATTCAAATCGGTCTGGGAATAAAGCTTAATATTGCGAGCAAAAAATAGCATAATCAAGAATCATTGTAATACCTACATCCCTCAACAGCAATCTCATGCATTAAACAATATAATCTATTATGAATAGCCCCTAGCTTCAGCTAGGGGGATAGAAAAAATAATATATCTTGGCTTTAGCCAAACTCTAGGCGTAGATAAATTTTTGATTACATCCAGTTGGACTAAAGTCCAATGACCGTACAAATCTAAATCCTCCAGATAAATCTGGAGGCTATTCAAATCGGTCTAGGAATAAAGCTCAATATTGCGAGCAAAATAGCATAATCAAGAATCATTGTAACACCTACATCCCTCAACAGCAATCTCATGCATTAAACAATATAATCCTATTATGAATAGCCCCTAGCTTCAGCTAGGGGGATAGAAAAAATAATATATCTTGGCTTTAGCCAAACTCTAGGCGTAGATAAATTTTTGATTACATCCAGTTGGACTAAAGTCCAATGACCGTACAAATCTAAATCCTCCAGATAAATCTGGAGGCTATTCAAATCGGTCTAGGAATAAAGCTCAATATTGCGAGCAAAATAGCATAATCAAGAATCATTGTAACACCTACATCCCTCAACAGCAATCTCATGCATTAAACAATATAATCCTATTATGAATAGCCCCTAGCTTCAGCTGGGGGGATGGAAAAATAATATATCTTGGCTTTAGCCAAACCCTAGGCATAGATAAATAATTAGATCCTCTGGAGGCTGTTCATAATACTCAAAACATTAATTTTATAGAAATGAAAAACTATATCCCCACAAATCCCGACCTCTGGAATGGAAGAATTTCCGAGAAGGAACTATACCTCCATGAAAAGGTGCGCCATATTAACATAACAGAGACCGGTATTCCCCCATTTTCTGAGCAGGCCTATGCTATTTTAGGATATGCCTGTGATGAGGGCGTCAGGCGAAACCAAGGTAGGCCTGGGGCAGTAGATGGACCCGATGCCATTCGTCAACAATTGTCTAAAATGCCGAATCATTTGAGTGAGGATACCACGCTTTTAGAAGCAGGTACTATCCAGTGTTTAAACTCCAACATGGAAGAGGCACAGAAATCGCTGGCATCAAGTGTTTCTCGATTACTAGAATTAAACACCTTTCCTATTCTAATTGGAGGAGGACATGATATTGCCTATGGGCATTTTAATGGAATAAAAAACTACTTGACTTCTACCAAAAAAAACAAAACCATTGGTATCATCAATTTTGATGCTCATTTTGATTTACGCTCCAATACTCTTGGAAATAATTCTGGAACTCCCTTTTATCAGATTGCACAGGACCAAAAATTGGAGAATCAGAAATTTAAATATATGTGCCTCGGCATTCGTGAAGATGCTAATACAAAATCCCTTTTTAATACTGCAAAAAATTTAAACGTCACTGTTATTCAAAATAAACGTTTCAACCTTCACCATCTTGCCAACCTAAAAACTAAATTAGAGCGCTTTATAAAGGAAGTAGATTATATATATACTACCATTGATCTTGACGGATTTTCCTCTGCCTACGCTCCTGGGGTTAGTGCAGCATCACCAATGGGGTTTTCCCCAGAAATAGTTTTGGAATGTTTGGAGATTATTAAAGACTCCGAAAAAATGATCAGTTTAGATATTGCAGAAATGAACCCTTCTTACGATAAAGATCATCAAACAGCGAAACTAGCCGCTTCTTTAATTCATTTTGTACTACATCATTAAATAATAGGTGACACCTACCCTACTCCATCCAAGATTGGAAATACTTGCCATCATCTATATCTAAAGCTGCCTGAGTGAGTTGCAGCGGCCTAAATGTATCTACCATTACCGCTAATTCTTCGGTCTTAGATTTCCCTATACTGGCTTCATAGGTACCGGGATGCGGTCCATGAGGTATTCCCGCGGGATGTAAGGATATAAATCCTTGATCTATATTTTTCCTGCTCATAAAATCCCCATCCACATAATACAATACCTCATCGGAATCGATGTTGGAATGATTATAAGGAGCAGGTATGGATTCTGGATGGTAATCGTACATACGCGGCACAAATGAACAGACCACAAAGGCAGAGGTCTCAAAGGTCTGATGTACTGGTGGCGGTTGATGAATCCGCCCCGTAATGGGTTCAAAATTATGAATAGAGAATCCATACGGATAGTTATATCCATCCCAGCCTACCACGTCAAAAGGATGAGCGGCATATACCAAATGATGCAACTGCCCTTGTTTCTTCACTTTTAGCAAAAAATCTCCCATTTCATCATGGGTTTGTAGATTTGAAGGGAGCTTAAAATCGCGCTCACAAAAGGGAGAATTTTCCAAGTGTTGACCAAACCAATTCCGATATCTCTTAGGGGTATAAATGGGGTGATAAGATTCTGTTATAAACAACCTATTATCCTCGGTTTTAAAATGAATTTGATAGATCATCCCACGTGGAATTAAAAGGTAATCGCCATATTCAAAATTAATTTCTCCCAGCATCGTTTTTAAGACCCCACTTCCTTTATGAACAAACAATAATTCATCTGCGTCTGCATTTTTATAGAAGTAATCCGTCATGGATTTTTTGGGTGCGGCCAATGCTATATGCACATCGGAATTAAATAAAACTACCTTTCTACTATCCAAAAAATCATCTGTAGGTCTAACCTCAAATCCATTTAGCAATCGCGATTTTATATTATGGTCTACAGCAGCTCTTGGAGAGATATCCAAAGTTTTACCTACTTCCTTTACCATAATAGGTCGGTGTAAGTGATACATTAAAGAGGACATTCCTTCAAAACCAATAGTTCCAAAAAGCTGTTCATAGTGAAGACTTCCATCGGATTTTTTAAAGATGGTATGTCTTTTCTGGGGAATCTTACCTAGCTTATGGTATAATGGCATTGCTGTAGTTTTATAATATGAATCCCTTTCTTAGGCATTCTATAATTAAAAATACAATAAATTACAGCTGTTAGGAAATATTCTAGGCTTAATTATAGGGGAATACAGTTTGTTATAAAACAAAAAAAGCCCCCCATAATGGAAAGCCTTTCATCGGTTATTGTTGTACTAGAATTACATCTAGTGTTATTCAACAATTTCAACCTAAGTCCCAATTCTCACTGGGACACAACACAACATCGCAAAGATAGCAAAGCTTTCATTATAAATACACTTTGCAGCATCTTATTTCTTTCGCTTAATAAATCCCTGTTTTACAATCGCTAAAGCACAAAACTAAAGCCCGATTTCTCCAATTTCCTATATTTCTTATTATCAAACTGATATAAAAAAGCCCCTTTTTTAGAGTTCGTCTTATCCTTTTCCTTCAATTTAATAAGGAGATCAAAGGATAATAGCTTCTTTCTAAAATTCCGATCATCCATTTTTCTTTGGTAAATAGATTCGTATAAAATCTGAAGTTGTGGAATGGTAAATTTCTCAGGCAACAGTTCAAAACCGATAGGTTTCCTAGTCGCTTTTTCTCTGAGGCGCTCTAACGCATCGGAAATCATACTGTGGTGATCTAATACTAGATCTGGCAACTGGTCCAAGGCAAACCATTTG
The DNA here is from genome assembly GCF_000424985.1 of Arenibacter latericius DSM 15913. Classification (GTDB taxonomy): domain Bacteria; phylum Bacteroidota; class Bacteroidia; order Flavobacteriales; family Flavobacteriaceae; genus Arenibacter; species Arenibacter latericius. The sequence goes on along the minus strand of NZ_AUKX01000055.1, from coordinate 12,379 downwards.
GCTCCGTGATCTTCTACCTGCCCCTTGTCATAATCATTAATCCTAATAAGAGCATATTGGGCTATAGAAATACACCTAGCTCCGGGATCGCGATCTACATCGCTATACACTTTCAATTCTTGTAGAAAAATATTTTCCAAGCCAGTAAATTGGAATATAACCCTTCTTGCCGTCTCGGTAACACTTTCTTCCTCCTCCACAAAACTCCCAATTAAAGACCATTCCCCTTTAAAAGGAGCTATCCTTCTTTTAAAGACCAATAGTTTTAATATCCCTTCGTCAAAACCAAAGACAATACAGTCGGTTGCTACAAGAATCTTAGAATTTTCGGTATAGCTGTTTTTAGTTCCCAATAATAGTTTTCAAAAATTGAAGTGATTAATACCAAAAATAAGCCTTTAACATTTAAAACTCAATAGCATTCACATTCTGTTATTTATTACTCCCTTAACAGGAAGGAATTCCTGTTTTTCGTAAATTAATAATAAAATGAGAAAATGGGCAATGTTCTGGGTAATAGCCACAACAATGGTCTTGGTCATACTTGCTATTATGGCCGCAATAAATTTTCCTTTTAATTGGGTCTTTTATCTTACGGTAGTGGGACAGTTAATGGTTATCTATATGGTATATAGGGTACTAACCGACGATTACACTACCAACAAGACTTTCGAAGATTTTTATGAGGACCATTCTATTGAGGGGGATTAGAAACAGGCTCTTGTTTACCACGCTTACTATGTGGTGGTGTTCCCATGCCCAATTCTGGAATAACCAATAGCGGTATTTGGGTATGAAATACCATCCTCTTCACTACTGGTTCGCGGGTCATTTTTTCCATAAAACTATGTTGGTAGTTAAGCATAGCCAATAAATGAATTCCTAATTCATTGGAAAAAACCTCTAAAGTTTTGGAAACGGAATTTAATTCCGACACCGTATGTACATAATGCTCCACCTCACTTAAATATTTCCGTAACATATTTAGATTAAATTGCTGGACTTCCGTTAGGGCTTTAATTTCATATTGTACGTGTACTATCCTAATGACCGCCTTAAAAGATCTAGCCATTTCTAGCAGGGGTCGCAGTTCCGAATTAGTATAAAATCGATTAAAATCTGTTGCAAAAGCAATCTCGGAAGGGGTTATAAAGGTAAAATTGCGGGGAATTGCCAATACCGGACAGTTCTTTATGGACTTTATCATCCTCACTGTATTGCTTCCCATAAAAACTTCCTCTAATCCGCTAGCCCCTTTTGTACCTGTAATAACTAGATCTATTTTTTTGGTCTCAATGATATTTTTCATCTCATCTACCAATAAGCTAAAAGAAGAAATAGTTTCAAATTTATGGTTAGCATTATAGCATTCGTTATTGATGCGTTCTACAAATTGCTTTAGGCCCTTTTCAGAATTACACTTAACCACATCCTCGCAAGCTTTCCCCACCACTGAGGTTGCCATAAACCTACTATGGGCAATAGTTGGTGTATATGTATTTAAAACATAAAACGTACATTCTTCCTCCTTAAAAAGGGAAATAGCATACTTGGCCGCATTCCAGGCGTCTGCAGAAAAATCTGTTGGCAACAATATCTTTTTCAATTCCTTTTAGATTTTAAATATTCCTTAAACCAGTAATCTTTATCGAGGTAAAATTAATGGAACCACCCAGCTGAATCTATGACTTTTATCATATTGAATAGGGATGATGGCTGATTGCTAGAATAGTGGGGCATAACCAATTATTGTGTTTATGCGAACAATGTTCATTAAATATTTATCGAATAAATAAAGTTTTCCATATACGTTTAACTGAGTCTCACCCAATTATATTCTTTCATTTTCTTTGCTTGTCCAAAGAAAACGAAACAAAAGAAAAGACACCTTCTCCAATGAATTTTTTAGATCGAATCTAAAAACCGGTTTCAAAACTCCGCGCTTTTTTGAAAAACAAAAAGCTGAGTCTCGGAGCTTTTGAATCCTATTCTGTGGATAAGGAAGACAAAACAAGAAGCCTTATTGCAAAGGTTTTCGGCCTACTTTCTCTTTTAGTCTTAAATGAAAGAGTTTCTACCTAGTTGAAGGTGGACGACCATAGAGCATTTCACATTAGTGAAAGCGGCTTGGACGCTTTGGTAGTAGAAAATCCGTAGATTTCAATAAAAGAGAAATAAATCTAGATTCTTCCAGCCCCTGCCCGAACTAGGTCAGGCGGGCGTACCGGAACGGGCGGGTTGACTACTTTTTTATTCATAGGCTTCTTTAATGTTTTTATAGGAATTCATGAATGCTATGTATTTCATCAATGGAAAAAAGTATTGACATGTCAAAAAAGAAGGTTCTTGCCATTGTTTTTACTGTTAATTTAAGTCATGTACAACCTTTGAGCTTGGTTCAAATTCATTATCACAACTATAGGAACTAAAGAAAATAAGGAACTCTAACAAGTCCAATCCGTTAGAAGGAATCTTGGTAGAAATAGTCAATAATTTGAGAGTAATTTCAACCGCTTATATCCCTACGGCAAGATCCGCTAGTCCTTTAGCATCTACAATGGCTATTTTTTTGCCAGAAGCTTTAATAAGACCTAACTTTTTAAATTCAGAGATAATCCTAATCGCTGATTCGGTTGCTGTTCCTACCACATTAGCAATATCTTCTCTAGAAAGGGTAAGAGCCAAATAGCCTTTATCATCAACTCCAAAATTATCTTCTAAATATATAAAGGCTTCGGCAACCCTTTGTTTTACCGTTTTCTGGGACATATTTACGATAACGTCATCTGCCTCTTTTAAATCGTGTGCCATATGTCGTAATACCTCAACGGCAAAATTAGGATTACTATTTAATGTATCTACAATAGCATCTTTAGGAATAAAACAGACTTCCATATCATTTACAGCAGTAGCGCTAAGGTTGGCTACTTCCTCGGAAATTACAGATCGCTGCCCCAATACGGCCCCTTTGGTTGCCAATTTCACAATTTGATCTTTCCCATTGGAGCTCAATTTTGAAAGCTTGGATACCCCGCCACGAACGCAAAATACCCCATTTAGCTTTTCTCCTTCTTCAAAGATGGTCTCCCCTTTTTTAAGTATCTTGGTCGTTTTAGTATCCGAGACTCTTTTTAATTCCTCCTTGCTCATAGCACGAAGGGAATTAAACTGGCGAATAATACAATTTTCACATCTGCTCATATGCACTAAGTTTTAACCTGACAATGCAAAATTAAAGTTTATAAAATAGGATGAACTGACAATTGTCATGTTTTGAAAAGATCATGGCAACCATCTTTGCAGATGCGTATAAAGTAAATATGATATGGATATGCTAACTTGTTACCATTGTGGTGATGTTTGTGGAAATACTACAATAAACTATGATGAAAGAAGTTTTTGCTGTAACGGCTGTAAAACGGTCTATGAGATATTCTCTAGCAATGACCTGTCCTATTATTACGACTTACAATCGGCCGCAGGGGCTACTCCCAACGAAATTGAAGGTAAGTTCGACTTTCTGGAATCCGAAAAAATACAGGAAAAATTCATCGAGTTTAGCGACAATGGCCTTCAAATTGTAAACTTACAGATTCCGCATATCCATTGCAGCTCTTGTATTTGGGTCTTAGAAAATCTTAATAAGTTATCCCCAGGAATTTCAAGCTCTCAGGTAGACTTCCCAGAAAAAACAGTGAGGATCAATTATAATTCGGATAAAACCTCATTAAAAGACCTTGTAATTCTATTGGCTAGGATTGGGTATGAGCCCTATATTTCCCTAAAGGATTTTGATAACGATAAAAAGGGAAAAGATAGAAGTTTAATCTACAAATTAGGAATAGCAGGCTTTGCTTTTGGTAATGTCATGTTCCTTTCCTTTCCAGAATATTTTGATGTAGGGGAATATTGGTTAGAACAGTTTAAAGTGGTTTTTAGATGGGTAATGTTTGCATTTTCCCTGCCCGTAGTTTTTTACTCCGGACAAGACTTTTTTATTTCCGCATATAAAGGTCTGCGGTCTCGGTATTTAAATCTAGATGTCCCTATAGCCTTGGGTATTCTTGTACTTTTTATTAGGAGTACCGTTGAAATTATTTTTGATTGGGGTTCTGGGTTTTTCGACAGTCTCACTGGTTTGGTGTTTTTCTTACTCTTGGGCAAGTTCTTTCAGCAGAAAACCTATTCCTACCTTTCTTTTGAGCGCGATTATAAGTCCTATTTCCCTATTGCTATTACTAGGATTACTAAGGGCAATAAAGAAGAAGACGTACAGGTTTATGATATAGAAAAAGGGGACCGACTCCTTATACGCAGCGGGGAGATTATCCCTGTTGATGCTATATTGATTAGTGAAAACGCAAAAATAGATTATAGTTTTGTTACTGGAGAGTCCGAGCCAGTACTTAAAAATTCTGGAGACAAAATTTTTGCTGGGGGAAAACAATTGGGCAGTGCCATAGAACTTGAAACGGTAAAATCTGTTTCACAAAGCTACCTCACCCAATTGTGGAGCAATGCTGTTTTCCAAGACGACAGATCTAACAGCTTTAAGACCATGACAGACGGTATTGGCAAGCGATTTACTATTGCTGTTTTATCAATTGCTTTTGTTTCTTCTATAATATGGATGTTTTTAGACCCTAGTAAAGTAATAAATGTATTTACTGCGGTACTTATTATAGCGTGTCCCTGTGCCATTGCTTTAGCAGCCCCATTTACTTTAGGAAACATGCTGCGATTATTCGGACGCCATAAGTTTTACTTAAAGGATAGTAACACTATAGAAAAACTGGCACAGATAGACACTGGAATTTTTGATAAAACGGGAACCATTACCACCGCCGCTGATAGTAAGGTAGAATACGAAGGAATGGAGCTCACCTTAGAGGAAGAGTCCCTCTTAAAAAACACCCTACGCTCCTCTAACCATCCTTTAAGCAGGAAACTATATGAACTTTTGGCAGACCATGATATTATCACCTTGGCGCAGTATGAGGAGCAACTAGGTCACGGTATAACAGGAGTTACCGCCGAGAACAAAATAAGGGTAGGTTCTTCTTCTTTTGTAGGCAATTCGCAGCCCAATCCTTCGGAAAAAACTGCTGTACATATCAGCTCCAACGATGAATACAAAGGGCGATACATTTTTCAGAACCATTATAGGGACGGGGTAAAAGAAATATTCCAAGATATGTCCTCCGACCTAGAGTTGGCCATACTTTCTGGAGATAACGATGGGGAAAGAGCCACGCTTAGCAAATTATTGCCACAAGGGACCGCAATGTACTTTAACCAGAAACCGGAAAATAAGTTAGCTTTTATAAGCGAATTACAGGATCAGAATAGAAAGGTTTTAATGGTTGGCGATGGCCTAAACGATGCGGGAGCATTGGCACAAGCCGAAGTAGGAATTGCAATATCGGAGAATGTAAATGTATTTTCCCCGGCCTGCGACGGTATTTTAGATGCTAAGAATTTTAAATACCTATATCAATATATCCTTGCATCAAGGAAAGCTATTAAAATAATTAAACTGAGTTTCTTACTTTCCTTGATGTATAATGTGATAGGACTATATTTTGCTGTTACTGGTCAATTACAACCCGTTATTGCAGCTATTCTAATGCCATTGAGCTCTATTAGCATTGTAGCATTTACTACAATAGCTACCAATCTATTGGGGAGGAAATTAGATAGGTGAACACCTTATTATATCAAGACAGGCTTACTTATCAAAATAAAGGGTTAATTTTCTTTCTGCCTTGCTATCTTCTGGTGGTATAACTAACCAAGCTGCGTCTGAATAATTAATTTTTTCTATCTCCACATTTCCCCATTCCTCTAGTGCTTCCCTGTTTAACTTGGATAGGGAGGGAATAAAGATCATAGTCCCGGCATTACTTTTTTTATCTTCTTTCCAAACTATATTAAACTGCTGGGAATCAAAATCATTTCCATAACTAATTATTTCCCCATTTACATACGCTGGGTATGCGCGGACAAGAATTTGCTTAAAATATTCCAAATTCTCCGTCCCAGGATCGTAGCTCCAATAAGCATTACCAAAAAGGTGTTTTTCAATTAATTGCACTGCATTTTTTGCTGTAGGAATAACACTTGTAGAATTTCCATAAAAAGCCCCCCACTCCCCCAACCAGACTGGCATTTTTAATTGCTCTCCCTTTTTAGCAATCTGATTATAGATATAAGAGACTCTCTCCCTGGATGCTGTAGCCACAGCCTCCGTATCTGTTACAAGGTCATATCCATGAGGGGCATAGGCCACTAAAGGATCTGGTGTACCATCTGGTAGGGTTGTTCTCTCTATACTACTTACCACTCCCGTATTACTATAATAGCTATGTTCCAGAAATAAAATATTGTTCCTATCTACTTCGCGAATCGCATGGGCAACCTTCTGATACATCTTTTGCAAGTGGTTAGTTTCAAATTCTTTGTTAAGTTTATAAAGCTTACTAAAAACAAAATCATAATTTTCCTGGTTAGAGATTAATTTAAGCACCTCCATTCTTTGCTTTTCAACTATCCACATATCGGCTAATTGCGATTCCTCTAAAACCTCCTCTGTAAGTGAATAATATAACTCCCCAAAGGCCATAAGCAAAGTTTTAGTAGATTCTATAGCACTAGATCCCGGAAAGGGCTCGTTCATAATATCGTACCCAATCACTGTAGTATTATCTGCATACCTAGTAGCAATATGTTTCCACAAGGCGGCATAATGATCTTGAAGTCCAATCCCATCACTTGCCGGTTTGTTGAGCCAAAAATTATCGAAAGCTGTTTGTACGGCCTCGCTCATCATATAAGCGTCACTCCAAATTGCTCCTGTTGTATGTGGTTTTCCCTCGTCTAAAGTAGCCCATTCAGGAGCGCCATCGGCATATTTTACACTATATAGATCCTGATGCATATCTAATACAACAAAAAGATTATTCTTTTCTGCAAGTGCTATCCGCTGATCTATTTCTTTTAAATATTCTTCATTATAGACCCCTGGTTCTGGCTCTAATCGATCCCAAATAATAATAAACCGAATACAATTTACTCCCCATTTCGACAAATTCTCGTACAGTTCTGGCCCACTCTGAAAGATATATCCCTCATTCTTATTTTTACTGACAATATTTATTCCGTTTAAAATAACCTGCCTTCCCCTTTCATCTACAAACCGATTACCGTTAACCGTAATTGATTTTGGTAAATTGGATTGATTAGTCATCCGAGAATTATCTTTGCTTTTGCATGTTATAAAGAAAATCCCGAGCAACAATATTACTACAGGGATAATCTGAATCTTACTATTTATCTTCATTTAAAATTGACTCTAGATTTCAACTGATATATTACACTACCAACACTAATCGTTGGTTCATCTTTTACTTAAAAAACTATTTCCCAAAATTGAATTTTACTTCCATAAACATTTTAGGACTACTACAATAATCAAAGGGCGATAAAAATCACCCTTTGACTTAAAATTAAACAACTCAAAAAAACTAACTTTCTAACGAAACCATAACATTCAAAAAATAAACAGCCCAAACCTTGTGCTTTTTATATAACAGAACATTATCAACTAACCTTAACTATTCAATAATACATAGCAAACAATATTGGTTGTTATAACAGATTCTAATATCTATGGCACAATTTCACGAAATACAACAAATTCAGCGTTGTTTGGCATATTTTCGGAATACGTTTCTTAATATTCCTATCAAATCCTTATTTTCACCAAGGACAACAATTACTATTTATGAGCTTTAGAAATATTATTTTGCCCTTTGTATTAGTGGTATTCTTTTTAGGGAATATGGCGTATTCACAAATTGTTAATTACAATACAAAAGATGGTTTAGCTTTTAATAACGTAGACCATATAAGTGAAGATGACGAAGGGCTTATCTATATTTCTACTGGAGAAGGTTTAAATGTTTTTGATGGGAGCCAGTTTACGCTATTTAATTTGCACAATACCGACGGCTTTAGCAATAAGATCTCACAAACTTTATTTTTAAAAAAAGGACTGATATTGATTGGCACCCAAGATATGGGCCTTTTTATATTGGATAAACTGAAAAATAAAATAGTCCCTTTAGTCGTCAAAAAGATTGACTTTGAATCCTTACTTGGTATTAACTCCTTATTTCTAGATAGCAATAATATAGTATGGGTAGGTAGTGAAAATGGCACGTTATTTTCTTTTCCCCTTACGGATATCGATTCAAATACTTCTGATTATGAGTTGACGGATGCAGAAGTTCTTACCACTTTGTCGGGAGCAATTCATACTATTCTAGAAGTGGGAAACACCATGTTAATTGGCATAGAAGACTCAAAGATATTTAGGATCCGAAAATCTAACCACAATTACATTATTGATGATCCTATTGAAGTAGAGGGAGCCTCTAGAATAACGAGCCTAGCTATTGATAAAGATGCTCTGTTTTTAGGAACAAACAAAGGTCTTTATAAAGTAGCAGATTTTGTCCTTAAAGAGAATAAAAACGCATACTCTCTTACCGATACTTGGAAATTAGACCAGACGGAGATACGCTCCCTTACACCTTATAAAAACACCATTTGGGTAGGTACGGAAGGACAAGGTATTTATAATTTATCCATAAATGGTAAAGAGCTAGAGCATTTTCAATATGAACAGAATAAACGCAATAATTTAAATTCCGATTATGTGCTGACTACCTTTATAGACAGCAACAATAATCTTTGGATTGGCACCTGGTTTGGAGGAATGAATGTTATTGATTTAAGCGAAAAAAATTATTCGGTTATCTATGATGAGGAAAATGAGAAGAATCTCTTCTCTAATATAATATGGGCAACAGCCATACTACCCGATGGCAGAGTTTTTATTGGCACACATGGAAATGGACTGGGTGAGCACATCACAGGTCAAAAAAACTTTAAGTCAATAGTTAACAATGAAGATATACGGTCTATCTCCACCCTTTATTATGATCCCATCAGCAAACTATTGCTTATTGGAACTTGGGGCAATGGGGTTAAAATGTACGACCCAGAAACGCAAAAACTCGTACCCAACATATACAACTTAAGCCTATTAAACCAAGATCGTATCTCTAGTATAACCCGCGGCCCAGTAGGCAATTTATGGATAGGAAGCTTAGAAAACGGACTTTTTCAACTCCAAAAAGATAAAGCCCAACTAGAAAAAATAAATTTACCTAATGATTCTTCTGCAACCCCTACCGATATAAAAAGTTTAAAAAGCGATATTAAAAACAACTTATTATGGGCAGGATCATCCAAAAATGGTCTGTTTTCATTAGAACTCGATGAGAACGGCAACATAGGTAACATAAAAAACTATACAACTTTTGCTGACAATAGTGACAAGATTTATGTAGAGAATTTATTCCTTCATAATAATGGAGATCTTTGGGTTTTATGTAGAAATGGCATAGGAATAGTAAAACCAAACGAAGCTCCAGAGCGGCACCCTTTAATTGATGGATGTGTGGTAACAGGAATTGCAGAAGATACTTCTAATAACCTATGGGTAGGCACTAGAAAAGGGATATTTAAACTAGATCCAGAGGTGGTAACGGCTACTTATACCCTTTCTCAATATTCTTGTTTTAATGTATTATACAATCCTTTGGATAATACAATTTTAACCGGAACAGACGACGGATTGCTAAGAATAAAACCTGACGAACCACTACGTCTTCCTCCTTTCCCAACCCTAATGTTGTCGAAACTAAATGTCTTAAGTCAGACCATTACTCCCCAAAAAGAATTTAATGGCAGGGTAATTTTACCTCAAAACCTAAATTACTTAGATACTATTATATTACCCCATAATAGCCAGTCTTTTTCCATCGACTTAAATGCCCTAACCTATACTGGGAAAAAGAAAGTTAGATTACAACATCGTCTAAACAAGTTTGAACAGGAGTGGACAGAATCTACTGGTATATCGAACATTGCCAATTACACTAATGTGCCTTCGGGCACCTACGAATTAGAGGTTCGGGTAGGACATGAACATCTAGGTTGGAATCCACAATCCCGAAAACTAACCATCATCAAATTAAAACCTTGGTGGGCGTCCCCCTTAGCCTATCTGGTATACGCTATATTACTAATACTTATTCTCTATATCATTATTAAAGAGGTTAAAGCACGGATAAGAATAAATCAGGCATTGAAAATTGAAAAAATAAAACAAGAGGGAATTCACGAGCTCTACCAACAAAAGCTTTCCATCTTTACTAATGTATCACATGATCTACGCACCCCATTAACCCTTATAATTGGTCCTATAGAAGAAATGCTTTCTAGTGGTGAGATAGAGCAAAAGTTTCAAAGAAAGCTATTGCGAATGCACAAAAATGGGCAGATGTTATTAAATCTTGTAAATCAGATTTTAAATTTTAGACAGGCAGAGAACAATATGATGGATTTGGAATTGGAGCAAATTGATCTAAATGCATTTGTAGAAAATACCTGCTCTCAATTTCAAGAATTAGCCCAAACCAATAAAATAGATTTTGAAGTATGCTGCCCGGAAGAAAAATTAACTCTGGTAGCAGATTCCAATAAACTAGAATCTATCCTGATTAATTTAATCTCTAATGCCATTAAATTTACTCCAAAATATGGAGAGGTATCCGTACAGGTATATAATGATGAAAACTATATTTCCATTAGTGTGTTAGACACAGGGATAGGCATACCCAAAGACGATTTAGAGTCTATCTTTTCCCAGTTCTATAGGTCTAGGAATTGTGAAGACTTACAAGGGAACGGAATTGGCACTACCCTAGTTAAAAAATACACAGAAATACACAACGGAAAGATAGAGGTACACAGCGTAGAAAATGAGGGTACCGAATTTATTGTTCATTTCCCAATAATTGATGAGTTCTCTAAATATCCGCACCATATTATCCAAACCAATCCAGAGTTTAGCACAGAAAACTCCCCTAAAATTGAAACCTCACCCATAAATCCTAAAGACTATTCTGTATTAGTAATTGACGACAGCGAGGATATTAGAGAATATTTAAAAGAGATTTTGGAGGATGAATACAAGGTCTATACTGCAGACAATGGAAAGGAAGGACTTTCTATAACCCATAACAAAATGCCAGATCTGGTTATTTCCGATATAATGATGAAAGGCATTACGGGAACAGAAGTGTGCTCACAGATTAAATCCAATGTGAACACTTCCCACATTCCCGTAATACAATTGACCGCCAAAACATCTATGGATTCTAAAATTGAAGGTTTTGAGAAAGGTGCTGATGCCTATATAGAGAAGCCTTTTAACAGCAAGCTATTACTAACACGAGTTAAGAAAATAATAGAGAAAAAGGAGAATATAAGAAAAACAATGCTAGAATCAGACACGCTATTAGTGGAGGCCCAGCCACAATCTGTAGACGAACGGTTTATTGAAAAAATCATTAGTCTAATAGAGTCTAATATTTCAGATTCGGAGTTCTCGGTGCAAAGTCTTATAGAGAATATGGATATGAGTCAAGATCAACTTTATAGAAAAATAAAGGCGCTAACCGGACTTTCCATTAATCATTTTATACGTTTAGTGCGATTAAAAAAAGCCGCGCGTTTGTTGGCCAGTGGAGATTATACCGTAAGCGAAGTCTTGTTTAAAGTTGGGTTTAACAATCCGTCCTATTTTACACGTTGTTTTAAAGCAGAATTTGGAGTACTCCCAAAAGATTACTGTCCAACTACAGCTCCAACTATGGCAAACAAGGATTCAAACTAAGGGAAGGTTAATCCTAGACACCAATTTAACTTAGACTTTCTATGGGTTCATCATTAAACGCGTTCCACGATAATATTTAAATAGAGAAAGCAGAATTATCCAATTTGGAAATTCTGCTTCTCTTAGTAATAATATATGAGTATTTAATATTTTATAATTTTCAATGGCCCATTGTTAATACCAACAACAATCCCTCTATCTGCCCCCACTTTTATTGATTTCATTTCTTTAACATCATAAGGCAGACTTAAACCGCTCTCTAGCAATGAAATAGTTGTAACCTGAGTTCGGGATAAGCATTTAGTAAAATAATGCTAATTGTCCATTTTTATTTTGCTCTTTTTCAAATTTGATTCCCGGTTTCTTCTCTTGGAACGAATAAGCTATTAGGCTTGAGACAAGATTAGTTATGAAATTTCCGAAGCTCCTGTGTCTAGAGTGTTCTGCGTCACATATATTTTTAAGCTGATCGTTTATGGTTTCTATAATTGAGCGTTTTCTAAGTAGTATTTTGTCCCTGAGGGTCATCAGTACATTCTTCATATTGTTTCTTATTCCAGTAACCAAGTG
>NZ_AUKX01000054.1 GCF_000424985.1 Arenibacter latericius DSM 15913 | reverse complement strand
CTTCCCTCTGTATTAAGGACATCCTTGAACCCCAACTCCTGCATTGGGAGGATATCCACGAACATGTCAACGATCCGTGCCCAGGAATCCGGGCTCAGGCAGGATTCGAAATCCATCATTACCAATTGGTCCCTATTAAAACCTGTTATAAAATCCATATCATTAAGATAGTCAATATCAGAACGTTATAGGCTCAATGGGTTAAAGGTAATCAACAAAGTTATTAAGAAAAGTAAGGTTGTTGCGCAGTCTGACGTTTAGTATAACCGCGGTTACGGCTTAATATACGAGGTTTTTAGGTTAAGCACAGACGTTAGCAATTACGCGTGGATTCGGACGAAGTCGAATTCGCCGTAATTGCGGTTATACATTGTGCCTGTTGCACAAGTTAGGCAAAAAAAAAGAGTGTTTTCGATCTTGCGGATCGGGATTTGGATCGTATCTTTAGTTATGCAGGTCAAAAAATACAATAAGAGAAAATTTCTTGTTGATTTTGTTCAATTGTTTATTTTCACCCTCTAAAGCCTAATCCTTACGTAACTGGGGTTCTGGCGGATGTTGACCCCCTTGCAAAATAATATTGAGTAGATCGTCGGTTGCTAAATGTCTGATAATAAATGACCACGTACAATAACTAAATATTGTAGGAGATCACTCATATCCTTACATCGTAAGAAATTTCCACTAACACCCACCCCTACATCCGTAATTTTTTATAATTTTAAAGGTTTAATCAACCACAACCTATTAATATGGCCATTACAAAAAACGCTCTCATAAGGTATCATGCATTGGATAGATGTTTTAGCAATCCTGGGAGGAATTTTGATATGAAAGCATTGTTGGAGGAGTGTAATAAAGATTTATACGAGTCCAACCCAGACTCGGATGGAATAAAGAAAAGGCAGCTTTATGACGATATACGGTTTATGGAATCCTCCCAAGGTTGGTCTATAGACCTAGAAAAAATTAAAAACGGAAGGAGTGTATACTATCGCTATGCCGACCCAAAGTTCTCTATTAAAAAAGAGCCAATTAATGAATTAGAAGCCGAGCAGGTTAAATCGGCCATGCTCGTTTTAACCCGATTTAAAGGGCTCCCACAGTTTGAATGGATCAACGAATTGTTGCCTAAACTAGACCAGACTTTTAAGCTGTCTAATCAGTCCCAGGAAATAATGAGTTTCGAATCTAATGAGTTTCTAGAGGGTTTAGAGCATATTTCTCCATTATTTAATGCCATACTACACAAACAAACCCTTAATATAACCTATAGGTCATTTAAAAGCGATAAAGACAGTATCCTTACCTTCTCCCCTTATCATTTAAAACAATACAACAATCGCTGGTTCTTGTTTGGGAAAAATGACGATTATGAAAACCTAACCAACCTAGCATTGGACAGGATAGAAAAAATTGAGAACTCCAGTGCCTCCTATATTGAAAACACGGAGATAGATTTTAACGAGTATTTTGAAGATATTATTGGGGTGTCCAAATCCGCCGGAGCGGAGGAAGTAAAGATCGAACTACAGGCCGCACCTGATTTGGCTCCTTACATTAAAACCAAGCCACTGCATGGATCCCAACGTACCATTACTGAAAACAATCAAGGGTTTACCTTCTCTATACAAGTGATCCCCAATTACGAATTAGAAAAATTAATCCTCTCTTTTGGGGAGCAACTCAAACTAATAGAGCCGGCAGACCTTAAAGAGAAACTTAAGAATAGATTACAGAATAGTCTTAACAATTTTGATTAGTGCAGATCTACTGCACAGGTCAGTACTTTATTTGCAGAGTAATAATAAATTATAGTGAATGGCTAAGTTAGAAAAGAAATTTTGGAATATTTTAGATAATGCCCGAGGACAAAAAGCTATCGGAGAATTAAAGGAGCTTTTTATCTCTATGGTATTTTTAAAGTATGCCAGTTATAAAGTTAACTCGAATTCATCGAAAAACATTGTAATACCAGATAATGCTAATTGGGATACTATATTTAAAAGTTTAGATAATCCAAATATTAAGGATTCTTTAGTTCTTGCATTTTCTATTATAGAACGTGAAAACCCTGACTTAAAAAACACCTTTAGTGCTTTTAATTTTATTTATGCATCATACAAGGATGACGACTTGCTAGTCAAAAAATTATTCCATGGTTTAGAGGAATTAGATTTTTCAAATTACAATAAAAGCTTTTCCGTGCTTATTGGTAAGGTGCTCGAGATTTTCACAAAACATGAAGGAAAAGCAAGTTCCGCCTATACTACTCCCGATTCAGTTGCGCAGTTAATGGTCAAATTATTAAGTCCTAAACACGGATCTGTTTTAGATTCTACCTGCGGTTCTGGAGGTTTTTTTCAAAAGGTTATAGATAATTATCCCTTCGGTGATTTTAAATTTTACGGGCAAGACAATAACGCTTCGATCTTGGCTATTGCCAAATTACGATTTGCATTTCAAGAAAGGACCCCATTTCATTTTAGTGGAGCAAAAAGCACTTTAACCGAAGATCAATTCCCAAATTTAAAAGTAGACTATGTGCTTATGCAACCTCCTTTTGGAGTTAAATCAGGGATGGATCGAGGAATGGAAATGGATCTCAGATTTTCATTTGGCTTGCCACCCAAGTCTAATGCCGATTTTGCCTGGATTCAACACGCTATTTCACATTTAAATAGTAATGGAAAAGCAGCTCTATTGCTTAGTTTAGGTGCAATGTATAGGGGAGGAATAGAAGCTAAAATACGAGAACGTCTTATAAAGGAAGACTTAATAGAAGCAATAATTACATTACCAGCTAATTTGCTTGAAAATACTAGTATTCCAGTTAGTATATGGCTATTAAATAAAAATAAGCCTGTAAGGAGTAAAATATTATTTATTGATGCTTCTGATAAAGGTCAAAAAATGCCTCGTAGGTTTCAACATTTCTTAGATTCTAATAGTATCTCGGAAATTGCATCGCTGTTTAAGTCTTGGCAACAGGATAATTTAAAAAACTCCGATGTCATCGGCTTTTCAAAAGTGGCTTGCTTAGGAGAAATTGCAGATAACGAGTACTCACTAATGCCTGGTAGATATGTTGGTTTTGAGGAATTGATCACGGTAGATTTTAGTGATGCAATTCCTTTAGGGGAAGTTCTAGAGTATGTCAGACCAACGAGACTTCAACCTGATTTTAATTATGAAAGAGTTAGTATTAAAGATTTGTCTTCAAATCCAGATAATTATTTGTTGAACACAAAGGTTCTGACTGAAGGAGATTTACAATCCGGCTATAGTTTACTCCAAAATGATGTTCTATTAATATCAAGAGTAGGAACAAACATTAAGCCAACCTACCATGGATCAAGTAAAAAGAAATTAGCATATTCTTCGAATTTTATATTCTCTTTCAAAGTGAACACTTCTAGAGTTCTATTGGATTATTTGATTGCAGAACTACATAAAGAATATGTAAAGGTTCAAATAGATAGCTACAGGGTTGGTGTTGACGCAACCATGATTCGAAAGGAGGATTTGAATAATATTCAAATTAAAATTCCTTCCTCTATAAAGAGACAACAGGAGATTTTTGAACAAGAGCGGGAGGTACGATTTCAATCTTTAACAAAAGAGCTTGGTTTCGAAAAGGAAATAGCAAATCTCAAGGAAGCACAATTAAAAGATTTGGGTTCTAAGAAGCATAACATTATGCAACATCTTAATAATGTAAAATCCTCCGCAGATGTGTTAACTAAAATGATGGATATTAATAATGGAACACTTAAAGCCGCGGATATTATTGATCCTCGCAGAGGGGTGACGGTAGAAAAACGTTTTCTTCGTTTACTAGAAAGTCTAGATAAGGTAATTTATTATGTAGATAATATAACGAATGAACTAGAATATGACGCTGCAGAAATAATAGATCCAGTAAAATATTTAAAGGAGTTTAAAGAAAGAGGTATTCAAAAAGAAAACTTCAATATCGAGATTCTGGTTGACAAGACCTCCTTTCAGCAAAGAAGGTCATTGATAAAAATATCTCAAAATGATTTTGAAGAGATATATAATAATATTCTAGAAAATGCCATTGCTCATGGTTTTGTAGACGAAAACAAATCTTACATTTTCCGTATATCTATAGGCTATTTAAAAGACTTCATAGAAATTTATTTCGAAAATAACGGAAAACCTTTTCCAAAAGGAATATCAGAAAGATATGAGATAAAAGGAGAAAAGGCAGGAACAACTGGGGGAACCGGGATTGGTCTTTGGAAAGTATCTGAAATCGCAAAACACTTTAACTGTAAACTTGAGGTTTTTGATGACCCTTCTAGTGAGTTCCCAGTCGGTTTTAAATTTATATTTAAGCTTGAAACAATATAGGAGATGAAAAAATATGAAGTACTATGGATAGATGATGACGCTGAAAAACAAGATGCTTTTTTAGAGTCTGCATATCTAGAAGGTCTAAATATTAATTACTTTAAAACCTCTAAACAGGGTATGGAGGAATTAACCTCTAAAATTGAACTTTATGATGCAGTAATTTTAGATGCCTTGGTGTATAATGAATCTGAGGATGAAAAGGCTGGATTAATAGGTTTATTAAATTCTATCAAAATAATTCATAGTTTAGCAAATCGTAAAAAAATCCCCTATTTTATTTTCTCTGGCTATATAGATCAAGACGAGCATACCAGTGCAAGAGAAATGTTAGCTGATGAAACTATTTTTATTAAAAGTAAAGATAATCATGCCTTATTTGGTGCAATCAAAAAAGCAGCTGATAAGCACGAAACCACTCAATTAAAACATAAATATCCAAAGGTGTTTGCGCTTTGTGAAGATAATTATATTGGGAGTAAACATTTCGAAAGGATATTGCAACTAGTTAAAGATATTGAGAATCCAGATCTCATTTATAATCAACAAGACACCTTATTACCAATCCGTAAGGTATTAGAAGCTTTATTTGAAAAGATGAATAAAATAGGCTTAGTTCCGGATGAAATTCAAAATGGTAGCGGAGCAATTAATGGTGCCAGTAGTTTTTTAGGAGGTTACAATAAGTACTACAATTACAAAGAAGAATTAATTCACCCTGTAATTGCAGCCACAATTCGTCATTTAATCAGTTTCACTCAAGACGCTGCCCATAATGAAGGAAATAAGTTAGGTGTAGATACATATTTAAGCAGTACTAATAATAACTTTTTGTATCAATCATTATGCTATTCCTTACTTGAAGTCTTAGATTATTTAAAATCTTTTATCGATGCTAATTCAGATAAAGAAAAAAATCAAAGAAAATGGAGTGTTAAAGACGTAAAAACAACTCCTGGTGAATTAATATCGGGAAGCATTACAAAAATTGCGGAAAATGGATGGGGTACATTTGAATCCAATCAACTATCTGAAACAATTGGCGTCCATATTAATTTAATGAAAGCACATAGTCTTGTAGAAGGTTCACAAGTTAACATTACTACCAAACCAAGCCCTTGTGGCAACAAACTATATATAAGAGAAATAGTTGCCAAGATCAAATAACATATAATTAGTTCCTATATTACAAATCAACAATTAAAGAAATAAGAATACAAGCTTTGAATATCTTACAAAGCCTGAAATACCTAGGGTAGAAATCCTCTAATTAGTTATTATCCTCTAACGCGGATAAGTAATGTTTTTATTACAAAATTGATTACGTTTACAGATGTTTAAGATTTCTATACAGATTAACTAAAATATTACCTACCAAAATAGAATTACTAAATGAATAAATCTTCACACAACAAAATAGTTTCCTTTATATGGTCTATTGCAGACGACTGCTTAAGAGATGTGTACGTACGTGGTAAATACCGAGATGTTATATTACCCATGATTGTCCTGCGCCGTTTAGATGCGCTATTAGAACTTACAAAAGAAGCCGTTCTAGAAGAGTTGGCTTTCCAAAGGGATGAAGCAGGCTTTACCGAGTGGGACGAGTCCGGATTACGCGAGGCCTCTGGCTATGTGTTTTACAACACTAGCAAATGGACCCTCCAACAAATAAAGGACACGGCAACCAATAGTGCTCAGATCTTACAGGCCAACTTTGAGGATTACCTCAATGGTTTCAGCCCCAACGTAAAGGAAATCATTGAGAAGTTTAAGCTACGTAGTCAGGTACGCCATATGGCCACCAAGGATGTCTTGTTAGATGTATTGGAAAAATTCACTTCTCCCTACATTAACCTTACCCCTTTTGAAAAAGAAGATCCCGAAGGAAGAAAACTCCCTGGACTATCAAATTTAGGTATGGGGTATGTGTTTGAAGAACTCATCCGTAAATTCAACGAAGAAAATAACGAGGAGGCTGGGGAACACTTTACTCCACGTGAGGTAATTGAACTTATGACCCATCTTATCTTCGATCCCATAAAAGATTCCCTCCCACCGGTAATGACCATTTATGATCCTGCTTGTGGAAGTGGTGGTATGCTAACCGAGTCACAGAACTTTATTAAGGACGAAGAAGGGGCTATTAAAGCTATGGGAGACGTCTATCTTTTTGGAAAAGAGATAAACGACGAAACCTACGCCATCTGTAAGTCAGACATGATGATTAAGGGGAACGACCCCGGAAATATTAGAGTGGGCTCTACCCTATCTACGGACGAATTTGCAGGTACTACTTTCGATTTTATGCTCTCTAATCCTCCTTATGGGAAGTCTTGGAGTAGTGAGCAGAAATACATTAAAGATGGTAAGGATGTTATAGATCCACGTTTTAAAGTGGTCTTATCTGACTATTGGGGCGTAGAGGAAGAGGTAGATGCCATCCCACGTTCTTCGGATGGGCAGTTGCTTTTCCTTATGGAAATGGTAAGCAAAATGAAACCTTTGTCCCAAAGTCCAACAGGGACTCGTATTGCCTCTGTACATAACGGTTCTAGTTTGTTTACGGGAGATGCCGGAGGTGGAGAAAGTAATATCCGACGGTATATCATAGAAAACGATTTGTTGGAAGCTATTATTCAAATGCCTAATAACTTGTTCTACAATACGGGTATTACTACCTATATCTGGCTTTTAAGCAACAACAAGGCAGCAGACAGAAAAGGGAAAGTACAACTAATAGATGCAGGCGAGTTGTATAGAAAACTACGTAAGAACCTAGGGAATAAAAACTGTGAATTTGTCCCAGAACATATTAGTGAAATTGTAGAAGCCTACAATAATATGAGTGAGGTAGAACGTGAGGGGGAACAAGGCATTTCTGCTCAGGTTTTTGACAATGCTGATTTTGGTTATTACAAGGTCACCATAGAACGCCCAAAACGATTAAAAGCTCAATTTACTGCAGAACGTATAGAGAGTTTGCGATACGACCGGGTGTTGCAAGAACCGATGCAGTATGGGTATGAAACCTTTGGCGATAGTATATACACCAACACCAAACAGCACGAAAAAGAACTGTTGGATTGGTGCGAGCAGAACGATTTAAATCTCTCGGCCGCCAATAAAAAGAAACTTACTAAAAAGGAAACCTGGCAGAAACACCAACATTATGTAACCCTTGCCAAGAAATTGGAGGCTCATTTTGGGGATGAAGTATTTAATGATTACAACCTATTTGAAAAAAAGGTAAACCAAATTATTAAGTCTGAAAAACTAGAAGCTTCAGCTTCCGATAAAAAAGCAGTCCTAAACGCGGTGAGTTGGTACGATGCCGAAGCCGAAAAAGTGATCAAGAAAAAGGAAAATCTAACTGGGGATAAACTAGAAAGGCTTTTAGAGCATTTAGGATGTAAGGAAGAAGATTTGGCCGATTTTGGTTATTATTCTAAGGATAGTATTGGTGTCCCCTCGAGCGCAGTCGAGAGGTCATTAAAGGATGGAGAGTTCATCACCTACGAAACCGAAAGCGATTTACGCGATTCCGAAAACGTACCACTTAAAGACAATATTCACGATTACTTTCTACGAGAGGTAAAACCACACGTTGATGAAGCCTGGATAAACTTAGATGCTACCAAAATTGGGTATGAGATTAGCTTTAACAAATACTTCTATAAGCATACGCCATTGAGAAGTATAGAGGAGGTAACCCAAGATATTTTAGAATTGGAGAAACAGAGCGATGGCTTAATTGCTGAAATTTTAAACTTGGCGTAATGGAAGAAACAATTAAAAACACTTTGGTAGCTGAGCGTAAGCAAAGCTACGAACGCTACAAAGATTCTGGGGTAGAATGGTTAGGTGGAATTCCTGAACATTGGGAATGTATTAGAATGAAAAGACTATACCGTGATCATTCAGAAAAGAATTTTCCGAATGCAGAACTCTTATCTGTAACACAAAACCAAGGGGTAGTCCCAAGGAGTTGGGTAGAAAATAGAATGGTAATGCCTTCTGGAGCTTTAGAAGCTTTTAAACTTATTAAAGAAGGTGATTTTGCAATAAGCCTTAGGTCCTTTGAAGGAGGTTTAGAATATTGTCATTATACTGGTATCATAAGTCCAGCATACACTGTCCTAAAAAAGAATAGAAGTGATTTAAGTGAGCAATTTTACAAATATCTTTTTAAGTCATTCTCCTTTATTTCAGAATTACAAACAAGTGTTGTAGGTATTCGTGAAGGTAAAAACATTAGTTATCCAGAACTATCGTATTCCTTTCTCCCTGTTCCAAGCATAGAGGAACAAACCGCCATCGCCAAATTTTTAGATGATAAAACGGCTAAAATAGACCAGGCCATTGGCATTAAAGAGCAACAAATTGCCCTGCTTAAAGAACGGAAACAAATCCTTATCCACAAAGCGGTCACTCGTGGCTTGGATGACAATGTAAAACTAAAAGACTCCGGCGTGGAGTGGATTGGGGAGATTCCGGAGCATTGGGAGGTGAAGAAGTTATTTGGCTTATGCCAATTTATTAGAGGTAATTCAACTTTTAGTAAAGATGAATTGTTAAACAACGGACAGTATGTTGCATTACAATATGGGAAAACTTATAAAGTAGATGAAGTTGACGATAAATTTAATTTCTATGTTAATGATGAATTTTATAAGGATTCTCAAATTGTGAATCGTGGTGATACTATTTTTATATCAACTTCTGAAACAATTGAAGATTTAGGACATTCGGCTTTTTATAATAGAAATGATTTAGGGTTATTAGGAGGCGAACAAATGATGTTAAAACCAAACATTGAGAAAATACATGGTCATTATTTATATTTTTCTTCAAAGGTTTTTTCTAAAGAACTAAGAAAATTCGCTACAGGAATTAAAGTTTTTAGGTTTAATATTAATGACTTAAAGACTATCTATATAGCTGTTCCACCACTTTCCGAACAAAAAGAAATTTCAGAATATATAGAAACGGCTTCACAAAAAATTGAAACAGCTATTTCTATAAAGCAGCAAGAGATAGAGAAGTTAAAGGAGTATAAGAGTAGTTTAATTAATAGTGTGGTTACGGGGAAGGTAAAGGTTTGTTAAGGTATGAAATATACAGGAGGAGATATAAAAAGATTAGGCAACCGCCTAAGAGATAGTAAAGGCAAGCATATTTCTGACGCGGATTTAGATTTGTTACAGGCCCATAGGCTTTCATTTACAGAACCTCTATTTAGAGTATTTAAAGACCTTACAAGATATAAAATTGGTGTAGAACGCTCGGCCATCATAGCTTTTAGATTAAAGCGAATTTCGACTATCATTAACAAAACCATTAGAAAACCTCAAATGCAACTTAATCGTATGTGGGATGTTGCAGGTATTAGGATTATTTTTAACAACGAGGTTGCTGTAAGGAAGATGTTATCCATTATATCGGATAATTATGAAGTGAGGGGCGAACCTAGAGATAGATTTAATAACCCAAAAAAAATTGGTTATCGAGCCATACATGTTTACATTACAGATTCGATAAGTGGTAAAGTCATTGAGGTTCAATTGAGAACTAGAGAAACCCATAATTGGGCAACACTTGTAGAAATCACTGATGTACTATATGGGACTAGATTAAAAGAGGAAGGTTATGATAGCGATAAGGAGTGGGGTTATTTTCATCAATTAGTGTCAAGTAATAGGCAGCTAATAGAGGATGAAGCTAATTTTTTGTACAAGAAACTAGATAAACACGACTTTATTTCAAAACTTGCCGAAACTTTTAGACATAATTCTTCAATTGTAAAAAAACAGTGGCAAAATGTTCAGCATAAGGACAAATACTTTTTAATCGAACTATCTTCTAATAGCGTTCCCAAGCTTTCCAGCTACAGTAATTATGAAAAAGCGGAAGCGGATTATTTTGATTTATATAAAAAAGATGAAGGAGCTCTAATAGTATTAACTTCAATTGACAAACCTTCTTTTGAACAAATTAGTATTGCATATGCAAACTACATATTATCGTACCATAAGTTTATAAGAGATGTCCAAGAAATACTAAAAGAACTTGCAATTGAGAAATTGGAAGATAAAAGCTTTAAGGAGTTTAGAAAAATTTTCAGACTCTACGAAGATATTCAGGCCAATAATATAATTAACATACTTATTGAACGTGATGATGTAATAGTGAATATTGAAGGCAAATCACTTCGCTTAGAGAGTAATTCTAAGATTAGTACAAAAAAACGCAAAGAAATTAGAAAGCAAATCAATACTGGAATTCTGGATTTAGCAACTAGGCACAAGACCTTTATGGCTGAGATTAAAGGTGTATATAAGACATTACCTTTATGGGCTTGGAAGACTAAATCTTTCCTCAATAGACACGAAAGAAGAGTAAGTAAACGCTTGAAGTCAATTGAGTTAAAGTTTGATAAGAATTAAATTGATAATCAAAACAAAGTGATAGTATATAAAATACAAGTAACTATTTAGGTTAAAGGTCATTATTTCCATTTAAATATTTAAACCAGTAACTAGTTAGAGCAGAGCAATTTGGAAATATTAACCAACAGGACTTTTCTAATAAAAAAGTTGCTAAATAGCTCCATGGACCATTGGGAAAGGGAATCAAAGATCACTATATCGCAACATTATCATAGCAATATAAGTAACCTGTGTATAGCACCAGTAGAATAAAAAGTAAAAAACATTATGCATAGCCAAACCAACGAACAAGCTTTAGAAGCAGCCATAGAAAAAAAATTGACCGGGACCAACCTAGAAGCTATTAAAAAAGCGGGTCTTAGCATAGATGGAGTTAATGAAAACGGTGAAATGTATAGAACTGGAAATGGCTACTATATTGGGCAACCCCATCATTTTAATAAACAATTTGCCATAGACGAGCAATACTTTTGGGAATTCTTGGAAGCCACCCAAAAAGAAGAGCTAGAAAAACTACAAAAGCAGAGCGACTGGAAACTTAAAATTCTAAATCGCTTTGATAGAATGGTTAAGAAATATGGAATTCTACATCTTCTTAAAAAAGGGTTGGGCGTAGATGATGCCCATTTCACTTTGTTTTATGTACTCCCCCTTGCTAGTAGTAGTAAAACCGTAAAAGAAAACTTTGAACAAAACATATTTAGTGTTACCAGACAGCTGCGTTATTCTGTAGACAATCCTAGGGAAGAGATAGACATGGTGCTCTTTATAAATGGAATGCCCCTAGTCACTATGGAACTTAAAAACCATTGGACTGGCCAAAATGCAAGAGTACATGGACAGCATCAGTACAAAACCCAGCGAGATATTCGCCAACCGCTGTTACAATTTGCTAGATGTATGGTCCACTTTGCCGTAGATACGGACGAGGCCTATATGACCACAAAACTAAATGGCAAAGACACCTTTTTCCTCCCCTTTAACAAAGGTGATAATCACGGAAAAGGAAATCCCACTAATTCTTTTGGTCACAAAACGGCCTATTTGTGGGAAGAGGTGTTTACTAGACAAAGTCTGGCCAATATTGTACAACATTTTGTTCGCCTAGATGGGACCAAAAAAGACACGCTAAGCAGTAGAACGCTATTCTTTCCTCGTTATCACCAAATGGATGTGGTACGCGGTATTATAGACCACGCAAGTAAAAATGGTGTAGGACACACCTATTTGGTGCAACACTCGGCAGGTTCAGGAAAATCTAATTCTATTACCTGGGCAGCTTATCAGTTAATAGAGACCTACCCAGAACATAGTAACGTTCCTGGAAGTAAGGGATTACAACAACCCCTTTTTGATTCTGTTATCGTGGTAACGGATAGGCGTTTATTGGATAAGCAGTTACGAGAAAACATTAAAGAATTCTCGGAAATGAAAAATATTATTGCTCCGGCTTATTCCTCAAGGGAATTAAGGGATAGCCTGGAGCAAGGCAAAAAAATTATTATAACTACCATTCAAAAATTTCCATTTATTATTGATGGTATTGCGGATCTAAGCGACAAACGATTCGCTGTAATTATAGATGAAGCCCATAGTAGCCAGAGCGGGACAGCCCACGACAACATGAATCAGGCAATGGGCAATCAGATTTCAGAAGATGAGGAGATAGATGTGCAGGATAAGATAATCAATGCCATGCAATCCAGGAAGATGCGTGGCAACGCCTCCTATATGGCTTTTACGGCCACCCCAAAAGCCATTACCTTGGAGAAATTTGGGGAACAGCAGGAAGATGGAAGTTTCGCCCCCTTTCACCTCTATTCCATGAAACAAGCCATTGAAGAAGGCTTTATCTTGGATGTGCTAGCTAATTATACTACATTAAAAAGCTATTACGAAATAGAAAAATCCATTGAGGAAAACCCCCTATTCGATACGGCAAAGGCTCAAAAAAAGCTACGTGCCTTTGTAGAACAGCATGAGCGAACGATTCATACCAAAGCAGAAATAATACTAGATCACTTTATCCCGAATATTGTCAATCAAAAAAGATTAAAAGGGAAAGCAAAGGCTATGGTGATTACGCAGAGTATAGAGTCGGCCATTAGATATTATAAAGCGCTGAATCGCATTCTAGATGATAAAGGCAATCCTTTTAAAATTGCCATTGCTTTTTCGGGCACTAAAGAGGTGGATGGTATTGAATACACCGAAGCGGAAATGAATGGGTTTCCCGATAAAGACACTAGTGATAAATTTAACGAGGACGACTACCGAATACTGGTAGTAGCTAATAAATACCTTACCGGTTTTGACCAGCCTAAATTGTGCGCTATGTATGTAGACAAGAAACTACAAGGCGTATTGGCGGTTCAGGCGCTATCACGCTTAAACAGGGCTGCCGATAAATTGGGCAAAAAAACGGAAGATCTTTTTATTTTGGATTTCTTCAACTCTACGGAAGATATTAAAAACTCATTCGATCCTTTTTACACAGCTACTTCCTTAAGCGAAGCCACAGATGTAAATGTACTGCACGAGTTAAAAGATGTGTTAGACGATGTGGGCGTTTATGAATGGGAAGAGGTAGAAGAATTTAATACCCTCTTTTTCAAAAAAGCAGATGCCCAAACACTAAGTCCAATTATTGATACTGCCGCAGATCGTTTTATTACAGAATTAGAACTAGAAGAGGAGGAGAAAGCCGATTTTAAAATCAAGGCCAAACAATTCGTAAAAATCTATGGACAGATGGCCTCTATCCTACCCTTTGAGGTCCTGAATTGGGAGAAGTTATTCTGGTTTCTAAAATTTCTTATTCCCAAACTCCCCATTAAGAATCCAGAAATTGATCTAATGGACGAGTTGCTAAATTCTGTGGATTTATCTACTTATGGCTTGGAGCGAGTAAAACTGAACCACAGCATAGGCTTGGATGATTCTGTGTCGGAATTAGATCCGCAGAACCCCAATCCTAGAGGAGCTCATGGTAGTGAGGAGGAAAAGGATCCCTTGGAATTGATTATAAAATCCTTTAATGAAAGATGGTTCCACGGATGGGAAGCCACCCCAGAAGATCAACGGGTTAAATTTATAAGCCTAACAAAATATATTCAGGCCCATCCCGATTTTCAAACCAAAGTAGCTGAGAACAATGATGAACAAAACAAAGATTTGGCCTTCCGTAAAATTCTAGATGATGTAATGTCTAAACAACGTAAGCAAGAGCTGGACCTATACCGTTTATACGCAAAAGATCCCACCTTTTACCAGGCGTTTTTTGATACCATGAAACGGATGGCAAGTATGCCATAGTAACCTAGTGGGGGAAGATAAAATTGTAAAGGCTATCAAAAATCAGCTTTCATGGAATCGATAACTAAAAGGAATCTTCCAAAACTCAATAATGTTTCTAAAAATTCTAATAAATATTATAAGGAGTAAATAAAATGCCCAAAAGTGCATAAAGACGATTGTCCATTATCACACCATTGAGCATCTTAATTTGCATTATTTTATTATGGCATCAATTATTATAGGAAAATGATCAGATATATATAACTTGCCACGCTGCCCATCTACTATATGGTGTTTTAAGATTTCCATATCTCCATGAAATAGAATATAATCAATACGGTCTCTAGTTTTATCTGGCTCTAACTCAAAACCATTAAAAGTATAATCGGGGCCGTATACCTGCAATGCATTAGTATAGGTATCTTTCATTCCCACATCAGAATTAAAACTACTTACCAATTTGGTGTAGGCTAAATGTGAAGGAGAAAAATTAAAATCACCTGTCACAAAAAATGGACTTTTTCCGGCGATCTCTTTTGACTTTTGTGAAAGAAGCTCGGCGCTTTTTATTCGAGCATTCTCTCCTCGATGATCAAAATGAGTATTGAAAACAAAGAATACTTTCTTTGAAGATTTATCTTCCAACTTTACCCAGGTAACAATTCTTGGTAATACAGCGTCCCAACCTTTAGAATTCACCTTGTTAGGGGTTTCAGAAAGCCAAAATGTATTCTTATCCAAAAGGATATATTTATCCTTCTTATAGAATATTGGACAAAACTCTCCTTCATCTCCCCCATTTCTACCTACGCCAACATAATCATACATAGGTAGCCTTTCTATCATATCTTGGAGCTGTACATAGGTAACTTCTTGACCTCCCAAAACATCCACGTCCATAAAATTTATATTATCACTAAGCCAATCTTTTCGATTGTCCCAGATGTTTATTCCATCATTTGGGCTAGCCATGCGGATGTTTGTTGTCATAATTTTTACTGCAATTTCCTTCTGTGCACTTATTTGCTGAAGCGGCACTACACTTAAAATAAGTAACAAAAAGAATTTTGAAAATAATCTATTCATAATAATCTAAGTTTATTCCCATCCAGGGTTTTGAGTTAAATTTGGATTTAATTGCAGTTCTACCCTAGGAATAGGATAAAGATAATCCTTGTTTTCATCAAAGCTTCTCGTTTCATAATCAGGATGTGGTATTATTCGGCCTTGGTTGTCCAAATAAGTATCTGATCCCAGTTTATAATATTGAATGCCAGTAACAACATTATCTGGACGCTGTCCTTCATATAAAACAACATTAACTTCATTATCACCTGTAAGGTCATATTCACCAGGTCCAGGAAAGTATAAACCACGAATCGGTTGAGTTAAAGTTTCACCTGATTTCCAACGTACAATATCGTTCCATCTAAAGTTTTCCATATATAATTCGATGCGTCTCTCTCTCCTGATTTCCAAAATGATACCCTTATTAGAACCATCCACGGATGGATATTGATTAGCTATATAATTATCGGGATTACTATTAACATCGTTTAGTATAACGCCAGGCATGTCTACCCGCGCTCTTAAAAGGTTTATCGATTTTTCAACATCTTCTTGGGTCAGGTTGCCAAGTTCAGCTTTTGATTCAGCGTAGTTTAATAATACCTCCCCGAATCGAAACAAAGGCAAATCGGTTATCGATTGTCCATTGGTATCGTAGACAGGTTCAGTTACATATTTGGTAATTTGATAACCTGTTACAGTAGCCCCTAAATTTGGCGCAAGTTGTTTTACTTCCCCTTTACGAGTATACCCTGGAGTTCTAATGGTTTGAGACAGTCGCAAATCTCGATCGGCAACCTCATCAATAAAAGATATCTGATCAAAATTAACTTGATCTGTGAATCGAGAACCATCCTTATTTAAATAACTATTTACTAAATCTTTTGGCATTCCAGGCCTTCCGTACGAACTTGTTGTGGTATAATAATTTACATTATGACCAATGTTTAACGTCTCTGAATATGCCCTAGCAAGAATAATTTCATCAGCTATGGCATCATGCGAATTAAAAAGATTTCTGTAATCATCATTAGGATTACCAGTGCTGTAGATCTTATAGGGCGAATTATCAATCAATTCTTGAGAAGCCTCTATAGAAGCATTTAAATACTTTTCATATCCATCAATACCTCTGTACTTTTGAAATGTACCCTCATATAGACCTACTCTAGACTTTAAAGCAAGTGCAGTAAATTTTGTAATCTCATATACATTTTGCTCCTCTCTCATATTAGCAATCGCCCAATCCAGATCTTCTAAAATTTTATCAACTATAAATTGTCTCGAATCTCTAGGCTTGGTCAATTCGTCATTGTTCGTTGGATCAACCGGCTTATTGTACCAAGGAATTTCTCCAAAACGTTGTAGCTTTTGGAAATAAAAATAAGCTCTAAAAAATCGAGCCACACCTCCGTAATGTGATTTAGCATTGTCATCTTCAGATTTTTCATACTCCTGAAGAAAAAAGTTGATATCTCTTAAATATGCCCAGTCCCAGCCACCACCTGAGGTAGGAACAAAACGGGCACTTCTCATCTCCTCACTTAATTGATTTTGGATAATGTTATCCGTAATCGATTCTCCGTCATAAATAGAGATACCAGGAAACATCCTATAAAACCCATTTGTATATAATTTTAAATCAGCTTCAGTATTAAAAAAGCCATCTGCCGTTATCTCAGATAAAGGTTCTTTATCCAAATAATTATCACTACACGAGTTTAATCCCAGTGCAAGAATCATAATGAAAACAATATTTTTAAATTTCATAGTTTAAATTTTTAAAATTGTAAGGTTAAACCCAGGGAATAAGTTTTAGAAAAAGGATTTACTTGAGCGGTGCTCCTATTTGCAGATGTTGATGGACTATTTAGGTTTACTGAAGAACTAGCCGCTTCTGGATCAATATAATCCGTCAACTTTGAAAAGGTAAAAAGATTCTCCCCGCTTAGATAAAACCTGAGTACTGTAGAGGGAGAATTTGAAATTAAACCATTCGGTACTGTATAACCCAGGGTTAGGTTCTTCACTCTAAGATAAGCCACCGATTGTAGGTACCTGTCATTTACTTTTTCCATTGAACCTCCGAGAGCGATGTATCCATAGTTTCTAGGGAAATAGGCATCCGGATTTTCAGGTGACCACATATTATCTACTAAATCCTTTCTGATATATGAGTTATATGGTCTATTATACTGAGCCCAGAATATGCGGGAATCATTGTGCGGATACCAATCCTGTTTACCCACACCTTGTAAAAATCCTGAAATATCAAATCCTTTCCATTTGGCATTTAGCACAAAACTGTATAAATATTGAGGGGCAGAATTCCCAATTATTTCTCTGTCTCCAGGATTATCTACTGTATTTTCACCTTCGCCAATAAATCCATCTCCGTTTAAATCTATGTATTTTACATCTCCAGGTTGAAGTCCCCCACCAGATGAAATACGATTTGAAACAAAGCTCTGATCTGCATGTGCAAGTATTTCTTGTTCGGACTGAAATAATCCAGCAATACGATAGCCCCAAAGTTCACCAATGGTCATACCTTCATAAAAGTCAATAAGACTTTTATTAGGATTTTCAAATTTTGTTATTTTTGTTACAGAATTAGATAAATTGGCTGTAACTGAAAAATCGAAAGGATCCTTACCTAAATCAAAAGAATCATGGTAACCCAAAGAAAATTCAAATCCACGCGCCCTTAAGTCAGCAGCGTTCTCCAATGGGGATTTTGTTCCAAGAACACTAGGTAAACTTGCTCCTTCTGCTAACATCCCCTGTGTATCCCTTTGAAACCAATCTATATTAAGAGTTAATCGGTTATCGAACATAGCAACGTCTGCACCAAAGTTCAAAGTGCTCACCTTTTCCCAAGTAATATCGGTAGGATTCAAGCCTGGTGATTCAATATAATTTAGACGAGTTCCATTTAATGGATAGTTGTAAGTTCCATTAGGCAAAGTAGGATAGTAGGCGTAATCATCAATATTTTGGTTGCCCAGTGAACCGTAGGATGCACGAACTTTTAGAAGATTAAGATTATCGGATCCATCGAAAAACTCTTCTCTATTAATTAACCATCCAGTGGAAACTGATGGGAAAAAGCCCCAACGATAATCTGATGGAAATCTTGATGTAGCATCATATCTTCCATTAAATTCCAATAGATATTTATTCTTATAATCGTAAGAAAGACGATAGAATAAGCCTTGTAATGCCCATTCAGAAGCACTACCACTAGCTTCTGGATTATCTGTAGCTAAACCTAATGAATTCAAATCATTGGAAATTAGGTTTTGTTTACTAGCATTTACACTTTTGGTTATAAAAGTCTCCTGATTAAAACCGGCAGTTACTTTTAAGCGATGATCATCAAATGTCGCCCTATACTCTCCATAAATATTAAGTGCATCATAACTACTTTTAGTTCTATATTCATTTAAATAGTCATTCCCCAGAAGACTAATTTCATCAGGATAAATAGAATAGGGAATTCGAGTAGAGCGTTGATATCGACCAAAGCTATTTCTACGGATGGCATAATTCATATTAATCGTAGCAGCTGGAAATGGCCTAATCTCAAGCGACGCAATGTTAGAGAATTCATCTGTATTGGTCACTTGTTTTGAAGTTCCTTGCAATAACCCTGCATATACACCGTCCCCTATTGTGTAATTATTTAATTCTGTACGCCAAAGAGCTCCTCCATTTGGATTTACAGGAACATATGAAGGTAATGCATGTACCCAGATTAAGCTACCCCAAGGTCTTCCATAGCTTCCATATTGACTTCCGCCATGCTCTAAGTCCTCAGAACTGTTATACTGCATGTTATTGGAAAAGGTCATCCAATCGTTAGCTTCAATATCTATCTTCCCTCTAAGATTATATTTATCATAGGTATCATCTTGAACTTTTAAAATCCCCGTAGAACTATAATTTCTATAGGAAAAATTTGCTTTTATTTTCTCTGAACCTCCGGAAATTGAAACGTTGTATATTTGAGAAGGATACGTTTTTCTAAAAAAATAATCCCACCAGTCCGTATGTCCATAATGTACATACTGATCGCGTCCATTCCTTTGATCTACAATAACCCGTGCCAATGAAGGATCTTGAGAAACCTTAAAAAGTTCGTCCATATCAGCTTGAGTATATCCGGTATATGAAGCCCCACTGTTGTTTCTAAAAGCTTCATCTACGATAGAAACTGCCTTATATGGGTCCGTTAAAAAGTCTGTATTATTAGTCGGTGAACTGATTGCGGTGGTCATCCCAATATTGACTTGAATATTATCCTGTTTAGCTTTTTTTGTAGATACCAAAACTACTCCAAAAGAGCCTCTAGCTCCATATATTGCAGCTGATCCAGCGTCTTTTAGTACACTTATAGATTCAATATCATGTGGATTAAGATTGCTTAAACTTCCTTCAATCCCATCGATCAATACTAGAGGCTGCCCTCCGTTAATAGAGGTAAACCCTCTAATATTAATCCTAGGTTCATCTCCAACTTTTCCTGATGATTGAGTTACATTTAGGCCAGGACTTAACCCTTGCAAACTAGATGAAACATCAGCTATGGGTCGTTCTGCAATATTCGCAGTTTCTACAGTACTAACCGCGGTAGACAACATTTCTCGGCTAGTTGTACCATACCCTACTACAACCACCTCATCTAAACCTGCTGCACTTTCTTCTAGGGTTACCTGGATGCTTACCTGTCCACTAGTTTGGACCTCCTTAGTAGCAAACCCGATATATGAAACTACTAAAACTGCATTCTCATTATTAATTTTAAGAGTAAAGTTACCGTCAAAATCAGATTGAGTTCCATTGGTTGTTCCTTTTTCCACTACACTTGCACCTGGCAATGGCAAACCACTTTCGTCTTGAATGGTTCCGTTAACAATAATTTCCTGAACTTGCTTACTAGTTGAAACACTATCCTCCGCTATTAGTATATCATTATTCAGTTCAGTAAATACTATAGACCTATTACTGATAACCTCATCTTTTATTGGAATGTATACATTTAACAAATGAGAATTAGCTTGGATTTTAAATAGGGTAATAAAAAATAATAGCGTAGTTAATCTATTATTTATGATCATTTTGAAGGGAATAGGTATATGCCTCCCGTTAAGTATAATTTTTTTCATTTTGTTTTATTAGTCAATTTATAGTAGTCTATATAGTATCACATTACTTCCATTCAGGAAGGAAATTTCCTTAGCCTTATTATGTACTTTAAAACACTGTATGTTTAATTTTAGTTTCACAACCTATCTGATATTTTAATTATTACACATAATCTCAAGTGGAATATTTTTAATTTTTTTTTGATGAAATTTAGCTTTAGGAAACCTCTTTTTATTTATACATATTGGAAGTATATCAATCTGGGTATTGTTTCTATTTCATCTTAAACATGATTAAAGCATTTCTCTCGTATGATAGAAAATTGTTACATAATTAATCGTATTGATTCTTTTTAGGCCTATAGATATCTTGTCCGATTTCGGGATGCAAGCTACTATCAATAGAAAGATTAAATATTAAACTAATGTGAAGTTATTGTTTGGTTTAGGTGATATCCGATACAATTTGTCAGTATAAGATTCCAAACCAATGGTATATTTTATTGATTATATTTAAAGAAAAAAGTTGAAATGGTAGAGCAAGTAATAGCGGTCCCGTCTAGTCAAAAAAAACTGGATTGGTTTCGTTTTGCAAAGGATAGTCGGAATTATAGGCAGGATATTGATTTATTAATTGTTGATTTCAATGATGTTCGTTTTATGGAAACAGACGAGTTTGTGATCTTAGCCTGCATTATCGAAAGTTATTTTATTAGTGGGAGTGAAATTTCTTTTATAGGTGGCACTGAAGGTTTTAATAATCATCTCTATAATATTAAATTTAAAGAATATTGGAAAAATGGTTTTGATAGAGAGAGAGATTCACCTTATCACATAATCGCACAACTCTGTGCCTGTGGAAGATATCACAAAAGATGATATACTCATATTCAACGTATGCAAGAAAATATTTTGAACGCTTCACTAACAACAAAGATTTGGTGCCGTTATCTTCAAATATGGATGAAGTGTTTAACAATATATTTGACCATTCCCAATCCCCCGTTACCGGCTATATAATAACTCAGTACTATCCCAAAAACAACAAAATATCTTTTTCAGCTTGTGATTTTGGCATTGGCATTCCCACGTCTATAAATGAAGCTGCTAATGCGGACGGAGTACAATACGAAGATTGGAAAGCTATATTAAAATCGTTAGAAAGAGGCTTTTCCATAAGATCAACACCAAGAAATAGAGGTTTTGGATTAAACAATTTATTGGAGTTAACGGAGAACTCGAATGGTAGACTTCAAATTACCTCTAACGATGGCTCTGTGATAAAAAAAGCTGGCATGATGTATAATGCTGGAAATTTAAATATTCAGTTTAAAGGAACCTTGATTAAGGTGGATGTTGACTTAAACACATTTGAAGAAAAGGATGAATCTGACGAAATATTTGATTTTTAATTAAATATTCATTACATTAAACTTTAGATTTGCATAGTGATTGAACCTTAACAATAATAAATTCACATGAAAAACTTGATTTTAAAAGACTTAGTGAATAACTCAAGTTCTGTTGAGGAAGGGATTGTTCTGTTTAATAAATTGAAAAAGGCTTATTTAGATAAAACCATTGTTCTTTTAGAAGTAGACTCTAATTTGTCATTATCCTCCTCTTTCCTGAACGCTTCGGTTGGTGCTTTTTTAGATGATTATGGTTTAGAAAATTTTAAGCTCACAGTAAAGTTTAAGGGATCCAAAACTCAATTTCATAAAATAAGTAGATATATAGAGAGTTACAAGGAGTTATATCTAGTTTAATTTTGTCCTTTCTTTTACTTAAAAAATTCTTTTTAAATTTATTGGCACTATTATTAACGAAAGCACTTCAATCAACTTCTTGCTTATAGGTTCATATATGGGCAAGCCAAATTATTTTATGCTATTGTAAAATAAAAAGAGGCCTTCCATAATCGATGGCCTCTTTTTAAAGTACATATTTCCATTAATACATTTTATTGCGATCCTATTTATTCGTTAAATTAGGCTTATAGAATTTAGGCCGATCTTTTTTGTTGAATTAAATCGGTAATAGCATCCCAAAGACCAATACGTTTCTCCAAGGATTGTTTAGCAATCGCTAAAGCTTCTTCCCACTTCTGATCATCATCTTCACATAGTTCGGCAATCATCTTAAGGGATAATGGACCATGTTCGTCACCATCCAATTCTATATGACGCTCAAGGTAATAGGTTAGTTTAGAATAAAGTTTGTTTTCAGCATCAGAACTTTTGAGTATTTCCATGAACATATCCGGAATTACGTCCTCTCTTCCAAAAGTAAATGCTGATGCCACCAAATGTGGACTTTTCGTCTCAATAATTGAAAATGAAAATTTTACGAAATCCACCACGCGTTCGTCTACCTGAATCTCATTAAGTGCAAAATCAATAGTGGTTCCTGACTCTAAGAGCTTTATAAATTTATTGATTTCATTGGTATTTCCATTTATCTGCAACATGGCATCCAAATACATTTCAAAATGACTTTTGGGTTCTCCCAATTCATTAATGTCACTTTCTTCCCCGTGAACGATTTCATTTATAAACCTGGATAGAGATGGATTTTTAGGAGGTGTCCAAGGAATTTCAACACTAGTTAAGCTCATTTGAAGACTTTTTAATAGAGACATAAAATCCCAAACGGCAAATACGTGATTTTCCATAAAGATTTTTATATCGTCAAGACTGTTTATATTGCTATACAATTCATGATTTTTCAATTGATTTCTTAAATCCAAAATCTCCCTTTCAATATGCGCTATTCTATTCATTCTTTATACTATAATTAACACCTAATACAAGTCTTTAAAAAAACCTGCTTTTTTCTGCAAATGTAACTATAAATTGATTTGGCAGTATAGACGTTTGTAATTGCCAGACAATTTAATGGGAAGAGGACAATTAAATTCACAACTTAATATTTTTTGATTGAGAAATATTAATTTTACATGAAATAAAAACTATAATAAATGTCATAAATAAATACTGTGACATTATGTTTGAAATATATTGTATTTAAACCTTTTATAAGATCCTTGGTCAAATTGTAAGTCGAAAATTCGATAGTTACTAATCATATTAAAATGCTTATAAATTATATTTCTTTTTTTAAAAAGGAACATTCATTGTCGAAAAAGGCACGTTTAAAAAACCTTAAGATCCTTTTAAATTCAGCAGAAAATCAACATTTAGCATTCCTTTCAGCTACACCTTGGAATTTGAAACAACCTAAGACAGCAACAGAAAAGGAATTTCTTAAATCTGTTGCTAGTTTTATGAATTCAGGGGGAGGAAATCTGCTATTAGGCGTTAATAAAGACAATACCGTTTTAGGGTTGGAAAATGATGGGGTGCCTTTTAAAAAAAAGGATAGGAAAAGATTTTCTCAACACATCAGCCAACTTATCTCTGACAAACTTGGCCCTCAATTCTGTACTTTAACCTGTTATCATTTTTTTAAAATAGACGAAAAATTCATTTGTCAAATAGAAATAGGTAAGAGTGATATTCCCGTCTATGTTCCTATCAACAACTCCTACCATATGTACATACGGGAGGAAGCTAAAATCCGTAATCTAAACCTACATGAAATGTTGGAATATGTTGAGTCCAGATTTTAATCTACTAATGTAACAGCAAAGTGTTCCTAGCCAGCAAGGATTGAGGAATCAATCCAAAACAGTTCTTATCGATAGATGAAAAAAGAATAAGATCTAATTTAAACCCTGTTATCTATATTTACTCAGATCACGAGAAAGTGTGAGCTTCAAAAATGTGTGTGAATTAAATATAAATTAAGAATCGATTAGCGCCCATAATCTTCAGTCTGTTCAATATCGCGCAGAATAAAGCCTTACAACCTTGTAATATACCTAAACACAGGGTCATTTCCACAGCCAAATGCTCTGCTGAAAATCCTTTATTTTGGGATCTTGCACCAAGATATCGACTTTATAAATTCCAGGTTCAAGGTTTTCGGGCAGCTTACCTTTCCATAAGTGTCTAGAGGGTTTTCTTAAATACGGTGTCCTTCTACTGTGACCATCAGGGCTTTTCTGCTCTGATTGGGAACGCCTTATAAAAGCCACAAACGGATCCATCTTATGCACCTTATCTAAGTACTGTAGTGGGTATTCCTGAAATTTCATGGCTACTGAAGTACGATTAGAGCCAGAAAAAAAATTCACATAAAACTCATTAGATTTTGACAAGAAAGAAGTAGGCTCCCCATTGTATTCTCCAGACCAAATACTCAACTGCTTTTCTTCGGGAAGATCAACTCCTTTATATTTAAGCTTATAACTTCTTTTTTTAAAATCAATTTCAAAATAACCTCTAGGCGTACCACATTGCATTAATGACAAAGGAATTCCTTCCCAACTTTTCTGTCCTGTCCACCAATTCCCAGACACCGCCCCTACAGTAAGCTCATGAATAGTGTTCCCGGCCGGTGTGTTTATATAGTTTTGAAAAACTGTATGGGTGTGTCCTGATAAAAATAAAACCTTGCTATAATCATTTAATATTTGTAATACTTCGTCTTTATTCTTCATACCGACAAAAGGGATATGTTGACTAATTACAATAGGATAGTCTTTAGAAACTTTTAGAACCATGGACCTTAAAAAGCGTAATTGATCCTTTGTATATACTCCTTCATAACCATATTTCCCAATCGGTTTAATACTATTCAGAGTAATAAACAATACTTCATTTCTAAAAAAGGCATATGTATCTGGGCCAAAGTGCATATTAAATAAGTTAGACTGCTCTACCTTTGTAGCATTAAAATCTCTATCATGATTCCCATATACAAGCCAAGCCGGCCTGTCAATTTCTTGGATCATTCTATTTAAAGGCTTAAAAAGAATAGGCTCATCATTTACCAAATCACCTAGATAAATACTAAAATCGTAATCATTCCTATTGGTCAGTTCCTTTAAAATAGAGTTACTAGCCTGTAATAGTTCTGTAGTATCTCCGACTTGAATATCCCCTATAGCCAAAAATTTAAATTCCTTTTTGGTCTTTTGCTTTGTAAGTCCAAAATCATAAGAAAAATTATTTGAAACACTATCTGCTACTATATGCCACCAGTTTTTTCCATCAGCATAAGTATATTTAGAAGGGATTATAGGAAATAAGATTTGACCCTTTTTAACTCTAATTAAATACTCACCTTTTTTATTAGTTTGCACTATGGTATCCCCATTAGAAACCCATATCTTTTTCAAACCTCTTTCAAAGGCATCTAATTGATTATTTCTATTTCTGTCCAAAAATACTTTTCCCATTACTACTTTGGACTCATATTGAGCTAAAACACCCTCGATTAAAAGTAAAGACCCAAGGGCAAGGATTATAAGAACTCTAAATTGTACTACCATAACATACCTAAAACTATAAAAGCGGAGTTAAACTCCGCTTTTATTCATAATTACAAAGATTTACTATTGATTATCTGGAGAAGCAAATTTATGTAGGTGTAATTGATCACCAACTAAATATGCTGCATAAGATACTCCATTAGGAGCTACTACAATATTTAAGTCGTCTGCTTCTACACTCTCAAAAGTTATTGGTGTTCCCCAGTTGTTAACATCATTATCAAAAGCTGTGAAAACAGGTGTTTTTGTTTCGTTTTTATAAAACACCATTGCAGAGCCATAGTTATCCACTGCGATATCAAAATCACGCAATTCGGTTGTTACAATGATGTCGCCTAATGTACTCCAAGAGCTATCCTCCTTAGTGTATTTCTTAACTTTTAACTGAAAATCAGTACCTGCCCCAGAATTTTCAGCATATGCTAAATAAACATTACCTTTCTGATCTACATCCATGGCTAGATTATAATAATAAATAGTATTTTCTACATCATCCCTCATCTTATCTGCTAAAACTTCCCAAGATCCATTTGCATATTTATAAACAGATACATACTGGTTATCTCCAAAATCTAAAACCGCTAAATAAATTTCGTTATTTAAAGATTTTGATGTAATAATCCTTGCAGCGCCAGTTCTACCTGCGATAGGCAAGTCTGCCCAACTTCCGTCTGAAGAAGTTTTTAGAAATACACTTCTCCTATCATCACCACGAACACCGTTTATGTAGAAACCATAAAGAGTATTATCTTCACCAATAGCCAGCGTATTACCATCTGCTCTACCACCAGTATATGCATCAGCACCAACATAATCCCATGAATTACCTACAAAAGACATTATACCAGCCTGCCTGTCATTCTCATAATCTTGAAAGCTTATATATGGCACACCATCATTATCGAAATTCAATTCTACATCATTTGCTCTAGAAGAGAAATCCTTAGCTCCGATTCTTGTCCAATCCTCACTTTTGTATCCAATTAAATTAAGCTTTCTATCAGCGGTCTCATCCCTATCACCAATATAAGCGACGTAAGGCTCTGAGGTTTTTGGATCTATTGCCAAAGAGATAACTCTCATGATATCCTCCGCGTAGACACCAATTTTACTCCATACGGAACTAGCCATTTTCCCTACTGTAACAGTGTATATTTTATTGGTAGATTCTTCTGATACCAAAAACTCTACAGATCCGGTATAATCATTTGCTGTAGTTCCACTTGTTTGCGTTTCGCCACCTACTTTAACTATATCGTTTTCCGTTGTGGTAAAACGCGCAACCAAATTAGTTAAATCGGTTTCTTTAGGTAGGTTTATAATTATTGTTTCAGAACTTACCACAGTTTCATAATCATTGAACAATACCTCAGGATTATCTTCCTTGTAAAATCCGAAGTTGGTTATACCAACCTCAGCAGGTATTTCTGGTTCTGGCTCTACAGTTACATCATCCGAGCTGCAACTAATAAAAACAACAAAGCACAATGCTATTAGAGACAAATTTTTCAAAGTAGTTTTCATAATAATAAAAAATTAAATGTAAATAGTTAATAAATGTTTGTTATGGTTTAGGATGTAAAATTGCTTTTATTTCTGGTGTTTTAATAAAGTAAGTTTTAGCTTTCTTTTTTAATCGCCTAATGGTTACGTCTTGTACCATCTTCTCGTAGTTATAAGTGAAATTCCAATTACGATATCCATTATAATAATAATCTCTAATCGCCCTGGTCCAATAGGAATTACTTTGTTTTTTTAACCTATGATTTTTTATCAAATTATTTTTCACTTTCATCAAATCTTGTTCAATATTGATATCACCGTTAACGATTCCTTCAATTATTTTTCTAATTTCAGACTTGATAAGGTTCACATCTTTTGGGTCACATACTAAGCTGATAGTTTGCCTACTTAAAGGAACAGGATGTTTTGTACTACTTATCGAAACTCCAACACCATACACTACTCCAAGATCTTCGCGTAGCCTTTCTGTATATTTTATTTTTAAGATGGATTCCAGGAGATTATTCTCTATCTGAAGTTTCGGAATATCCCTTTCAACCTTATTTTGTTGATACACTAAGGAAACTATAGATTTGGGAGATACTCCAGTGTTTTTTATTAAGGAAGTCGGCTTTTTTAGAACAGGTCTAGGGTTATACTCGTAATCGTTACTTACATTACCCTTTGGCAATCCTCCGATATAGGTTGTTATTAAGGGTAAAATTGCAGGCAACTCCTGATCCGTTAATACGGTAATTATATAATCATCAGCAACCCCAAAAAATCGATCATAAATTGGTTTGACGGATTCTATTGCCAAATCTTCTTGTATCTGCTTTACAGTCTGCTGTCTTGTGGTATAATCTTCTCCCCTAATCAAAAATTTCAATTCTTCATAAAATTTATCCTTAGCCGTAACTTCCTTATTATCTAAAGATTTTAACATCCGTTCTTTAACTTGATTAAAAAGAGTGGTATCTACCCTAGGATGAACAGATTTTAAATAAAATAGTTTAAACAGCGAATTTACATCCATGTTATTTGCACTTCCAGAAAATCCTGCTCTCGTTCTATCTAGCAACAGCTGTACTTTTGCGCTATTCCCCGTTAAATAATCACTCAATGCTTCCCTAGAAAAATCCCCATAACCGCTAATGGAAACAATAGGTGATACATACATAGATTTTACATAGTCGGTGGAATCTAATGCGTAATACCCACCCTGCTTAAATCCAGATATGATAATTTTATCTTCGGCATTTTCAGTTTTCTTATAAATAACTTTAGCACCATTATCCAAATAAATTTTTTTTGCCCCTATTTCAGGTATCAATTTCATATCCTCTATCTTACCTGGGGTAGGAATGTAACCAAGAAGTTCATTGGGGACAATCATATTATTTTTATATGGTAAAACTGTAATACTGTCCCTATTACGGATATGAGATAAAAGAAGTGAGTCTTTGGGTAAATTTTCAACCAATTTACTATTAGCACTAAGTAGATACTTAAAGCTACCCTGCTGATTTGTATTCTTAAGCTCCTTTAGTAAAACCAATGAATCTATCTTAGTAAAATTATCTTCCAATAGATTCAATTCGGATTTTAAAGGAATGATTTTATTACCGTAATAAAAGTCTTGGTTTATTTGATTCATCATCCCTGAAGCAGAAGGAGCACTTTCCCTTATTACTCTAGTCTTGAAGGACTGTAACATTTTTGTTTTAACCTTTTCTATTTCAGATTTGGTGAAACCATAGTCCATTATCTGTTTGTAATGTTGGTTAAATTGGTCTATGCCTTCCAATACAAACTCAGGTTTTAAAGTGACAGTACCCAAAAAAGCTGCTTTTACCGGTAAAAAATTTCCTACAGTAATACCAGCTTTTTTATAAGCAGGGTCATTAAACGATAAGGAAGCAAACCTTTGAGAGATTAGTTTATTAAGTAAACTACGGGCTCTAGTTTATAATAGCTATTATTTGTATCTTTAGGTATGGAACTAGAAGAATTAAAACAAAAGATCCTTTCGCTTCCTCTGGTGGACAGGCGGAGATTGCTCAAGGATATCGAAAAGCACGATGTGACTACGGGAAGTCCAAGGGCACAGGCCTCCCGCCGACATCTTCTCGACAATATGATGGGCGAGTGCCCGCACTGTGGCCATACCAAATATGTCCGTTTCGGAAAGGACAAGGGTGCACAGCGCTATAAATGCAAGTCCTGCAAGAGAAGCTTTACCGAATATACGGGCACTTGGATGGCGGGGCTGCACAAGAAGGACAAGATAGACGCCTA
>NZ_AUKX01000053.1 GCF_000424985.1 Arenibacter latericius DSM 15913 | reverse complement strand
TCATTAGCATCCTCATATCCCTGCATCAGCATAAATACGCGTTGCTTTAAAAGTTTCTCTATCGTATGGGTGACTAAGATGGGATTGCGACTATCTGGAATAAATTGACTGAAATACCTGATTAACTTGTGTTCCCGCTCTATTTTCTCCAGTAAAACCAGAGAACCATCAGAACTTATTTCTTCTGCAGAAAAATCTACGGAAATTGATTTTTTACCTCGGTAGAAAACTGTATTTTTAGTACTCAAAATTGGGTGATTTTAGTGTTAGTAAAGATGCCTGTAAGCTCTTTAAATATAACACTTTACACCCAATTTTACTATATACCCATGAATTATCCGGGCTAAGACCCGATATTCTTACCCATATGATTAGTATGCTAAAGATTAGCACTGTTGAAATAAAAACATTGAGAATAGCTTGCCAATCTGTAGTAATCCAGTCTTTCATGTTTAATTAGATGTATTGTTATTTAGATTAAAATTAGGGATACTATTAGCTCTGTTTAAGAAAATACTACAAATTAACCTACATGTAAAATAGGTTTATTAGCTAGATAAGGAAACCAAACATTTTTTAATATTTTGGCGACGTATCATTATATGTAGCCTAATGATCTTTCATTTTTTCTTTTCGTTTTCTCAGTTGTCTCTCTAGATCGTTAACAGATTCTGCTAGAGAACTTTCAAAATTATCATGACTAGCTTCAGCAAATAATCGGGGGCCAGGTAAGCTTAATCTAATGTTACAAATTTTTCCGGTATCATCAGACGTGGTATTCTCCTCTTTAAAGAAAACATCGGCTCTGATCACCATGTCATATTTTGTTCCTAATTTATCTAGTTTTTCTTTTGCCAATTCTTCCAAGCGCTTGCTCTTAGAAACATCGTGGTATTCGAATACTATTTGCATGTTTATATTTTTAAATTTTACGGATGATAACCATTATCATGTAGTGATTTAAAGTTAAGTGGAATAAGGAAGAAGAATTAATGCAAATAAAGGTAATATTGATACAAACACTCAGAAAAGCTAATTCAGCAGATATTAAGTGCTTTAAAACCTAAAACTTAAATATATTCCTTCAAAAAGGAATATTAGGTTTTCAGTGTATTATTTAGAGGAAGTATTACAATAAATAATAGTCGTTAAGAAATGACTATTTTATTTGTGTGCTTTTAGGTATTTATTTACCGCATTTCTATATGAAATCAATAGCATTAGCTATACAAGGTATTATCATGTGAT
Organism: Arenibacter latericius DSM 15913; assembly: GCF_000424985.1. Taxonomy (GTDB): domain Bacteria; phylum Bacteroidota; class Bacteroidia; order Flavobacteriales; family Flavobacteriaceae; genus Arenibacter; species Arenibacter latericius. The sequence continues at coordinate 29,541 of NZ_AUKX01000053.1, read as the reverse complement.
TGAACATGTTCTCTTACCTTAGTTTGAAATTCTAATGGGGTCTGACCTGCATGCAGTTTAAAGAAACGACTGAAATAGGAATGATCCTTAAAATCCAAATTATACGCAATCTCTCTAATAGTATTCTCTGTGTGCAAAATCTGTCTTTTTGCTTCTTGTATTAAACGGTCGTGAATTATTTGTACGGCTGTTTTATCTAACTTTTCTTTTAATATTTGGTTTAAACGTTTTGCACTTAGACCGAGTTGTTCAGCATAAAATCCGGCATTTCGTTGCTCCAAATAATTGTCTTCCAGTAACATCATAAACTCGTACACTCGCTTTTCATTGATGTCTTGTAAGGTAAAGTGTTGTTCTTTTAACTGTATCAATTTCAATAAAAACACTTTTAAAAGTGCTTTAACCATAATAAAGCTAACGGTTTCTTTTTGGTATTCTTCTTCTAATAATTGATATACATCTTCCAAACCTTTAGAGGTCTCTTCATTTACTTGTAGACATGAAAACTCCCCTTGTATATTAAACATTCGGAAAACATCTAATAAAAACTCTTTTAGGTCCCCTTCTAATAAGTCTTGTTTAAAGGATATAAGGACACCGTTTTTACCAGCCTTATTTAATTGATGGACCCGATAGGGAGGTATCAAATAAATCCAATCTCCTTTTAAGGTTTGAAAATCGTGTTGCGGAACATGAAGGGCATCCTCATTACGCAGCCATACTATTTCATAAAAATCCTTTCTAGCAGGATCATTTAAATACGCAGGAGGACAGTTGCCTAAATTTTTAATATATAAAACCTGATCGCTAAGCATAATATATGTTTTTAACTGAAAAATAGGTGTCGTTATTTAGGCTATAAAAGGACTGATAAGGACACGATTTCCAAAATGTACCACAAAAATAGAAAATAATACCATCACTTTTATTGAAATGGGCAAATAGTACTACACAACTATCAAATTGTGTAACTCCGATGGCTGGAGTCTGCCGTATCTTTGCATCGCAGTTAGAAGGTCATAAAGATTTCAAATTGAAAGTTATGGAAAACACATTTACAGTAGAGGCATCAAAAGAATCACAATTAGTAGCGTCAGCAATGCAAACCATTATGGATGAGCATCAAAAACTAACTGCTAATATTAAATCTGAGGAGATTGCGGCTTTAATGCCAGCTATCAATAAGGCCAAGTGTATTTTTTTAATGGGTGCTGGTAGAACAGGACTTATGATTAAAGCTTCGGCTATGCGTTTAATGCATTTGGGCTATAAAGTATATGTGGTAGGGGAAACTACAACTCCAGCTATCAATGAAGGAGATTTGTTAATCGCAGGATCTGGTTCTGGTACAACAGGAGGAATTGTAAGAGCTGCCGAAACGGCTAAGAAAGTAGGGGCTAGCGTGGTATGTTTTACAACGGATGCTTCATCTCCTTTGGCAACATTGGCAGACTATACAGTTACCATACCTGCAGCACAAAAACAGGAAAGAGACGAAGCTATTTCTAAACAATATGCTGGTAGTCTTTTTGAGCAATCCCTCTTATTGAGCTTTGATGCTCTTATACAGGCCTTATGGGATGTAGATGGTAGTACGGCTTCTGAATTATGGAAGCGACATGCCAATATGGAATAATTAATAGAGAATTAGAATAATTAATAAAATACATTTAAAATTAGAATAGTATGGCAAAATTACAAGTAGCAATCGATTTATTGAAAATAGAGGATGCAATCGCTTTGGCAACAAAAGTGGCTCCCTACATAGATATTATTGAATTAGGAACTCCACTTATTAAAAGTGAAGGTTTGGCTGGAATTAGAAAAATGAAAGATGCTTTCCCAGATAAGTTAGTTTTAGCTGATTTTAAAACCGCTGATGCTGGAGAATTAGAAGCTAATATGGCTTTTGGTGCAGGAGCTGATTATGTTACCATTTTGGGAACAACAGGAGATTCTACTATCGCAGGTGCAGTTAAAGCTGCAAAAGAACATGGTAAGGGAGTAGTTGTAGATACCATTGGTGTTAAGGATAGAGTTAAACGTGCTAAAAAAGCAATCGCTTTAGGTGCAGAGTTTGTTGAATTACATGCTGGTTTAGATGAGCAGGCTGAAGAAGGATACTCTATTCAGGTATTGATTGACGAAGCTGCAAGAGCAGGTGTTCCTGTATCTATAGCAGGTGGTGTTAACATGAATAGTATTGCCGCTGTAAAGCAGTCTGGAGCAATTGTAGCAGTTGCTGGTGCAGCTATCTACGGAGCTGAAGATCCTGGTGAAGCTGCAAAAGCTTTGAAAGAAATGTTGAATGCATAAGTTGTTATAAAGTTTAAGCACTTTTATAATTAATATATAGGTCCTCATAAATTAAGTTTTATGGGGATCTGTTGATTAATAGCAAGACCTATCCTAAATTATAATAAATGAGTTTTATCCTATTACTCATGTAAAACCAACATAGGAAGGTTATGATGAGGTGGTTTTGGTTTGGAATTAAATAGCAGTTTGTGAATAAAATTTAGATTTTTCGCGAACAATACTAGCATATCGCCATTGTGGCTAGTGAGGTACTCTTCTATAGCTGTGCATACATCGGTTTCTTGTGCATTATGAAAGTAGTATCTATTCTCGTGCGTTTCTTCTAAGTAGTCCTCAAAATATTCTCTGTTTTTTTCTTGGTCATGCGTGAGTTTAATTTTATTGCTAAGGATATTTAGTATTTGTAACTTAGATCTAGTCAACTCTAAAACTTCCGATATGGATTGTAAGATGTTGTTAGAAAAGAAGATATGGTAGTTTGTGGGGAATATAATTTGTTTAGGACAGCTAGTTAGGGCGCTATCAGGAATAATCAATGTATTACAAGGGATTTTCGTAATTATTTCCCAGATATTATTCCCTATGTTTGAACTCTTTTCAGTGGAAAAAATTTCACTTCCCAGGGCAATCAAATCAATTTTTTTTTCTGCAACAATTTCTCTGAGGATAGAAATTTTGTTTCCAATGAGATGAATAGCCATAAACTGATGTCCTTGAAAAGTAGACAGAATAGCTACACGCTCCATAAACGCTTTAAGTTTTTCTTTGGTGGGTAAAATAATTGAGTTTTTTACTTCTTCAGGCTTGTCTAAATTCCCAACATACAACACGTAAAAATTTATAGGGGCATCAGCAAAAAGCTTTATGCTGTACGCCAATGCATTAAATGAATTCTGTGAAAGGTCGGTAGGTATAAGAATATTTTTCATAAGCAAACTTCTAATCAAAAGTAGGCTTATGAAAAATAGTGGACTATGACATTCCTCACACTGTGAATTATTTACTCACTAAGTGAGATTAGAATGACCCGACGCGCTCCCGGAGAAAATTGATTATTAAGTACTCTTGCTAATTAATATATTTCAACGCATTTAATTCTTTTATTCTGATATTACGACCTTCAATTGCAATTAGCCCTTCTTTTTTAAATCCAGAAAGGGTTCGTATTAGGCTTTCCGTAGCAATTCCCGCCACACTAGCTAAGTCGTTCCGAGATATTTTAATAGCATCTCCTGTTTTTTTATCCATTACTTCTGCAAACTGAAGAAGGGTTTGAGCGGTCTTTTTACGCACAGAACTGTAGGCCATTTGTAATAGCTGTGACTTTATTTCGCTAATATTACCTGTTAAAAGTTCTACTAATTGTAGAGAGATTTCTTTGTTATTCTCAAGGAGTTCTTGAAGGTCTCTTTTAGGAATACCCACCAATTCTGTTTTCTCCATTGCGGTGGCTGATTCTAAAAAAGGGTCGTTGTTAAAAAATGAGTTGAAACCTAAAAAATCGTCTACCTTATTAAGAGAGGTAATCAGTTCCTTTCCATCTTCGTCCATACTATGGCATTTTATTAGTCCTCTGGTGATCAGGTAAATCAGATTAGATCTGTCTCCTTCTTCATATATAATATCTCCAGAGTTAAATGTTGTTAACTCTCCATTTTCCTGAAAAAATTGTCTTAATTGAGATAAGGTTTTTAATTGGTTATTGACCTGCCCATCAGCTTGGTCTCCAATCGTGGAAGAGCGTTGTAATAGTTTTACTTTTGCTAGTCGACTTTCTATGGCATTTATTAGGTCCTCCTCTTCAAAAGGTTTGGTTAAATAATCGTCTGCACCCATAGCCATTCCTTTTCGTATTTCTTTATTTTCGGTTTTTGCCGAGAGAAAAATAAAGGGAATCTGTTTAGTGTTTTCATCTGTAGACAGTTCATGGAGCACACCATAACCGTCAATTTCTGGCATCATTATATCGCAAACAACAATATCGGGGAGGTGTTCCTTGGCCATTGTAATCCCTACTCTTCCATTATATGCAGTGATCACTGAATAATCTGCAAGCATTAATAACTCCTCAGTATTTTCACGTAAGGCCTTGTCGTCTTCTATCAATAAAATTGTTTTCATTAGCAGTTATTTATTGGTGATAAGGGATTAATATAGTAAAATTGGAACCTTTATTTTCTTCACTAGAAAATTCTAACGTCCCCCCTAAATTTTCTAAATGTTGTTTTGCAATATTGAGTCCTATTCCAGTTCCCTGAGTTAATAAGGCATTCTCTGCCCTAAAATAGCGATTAAAAATATGTTTCTGTTCTTCCAAGGGAATTCCTATTCCTTCATCAATTACATTGATAACTATGTTGGTATCTACATGCTTTATCTTCAGGTCTATAGTGGCATTTTCTGGAGAATATTTAATAGCATTGTTTACAAGATTGGATAACGCCAACTCTAGGGTTTTGGGGTCAAATTCTATAATAAGATCGTCTATGTCTTCAGGGTAGTTTATTTTTTGACCCGTTTTTAGCAACATATTGGCATCATAAACCACTTCATTAATCACTTTGCTTAATGGGAAAGTTTCTAACTTATAATTTGTGTTGCCAGAGTCCAGTCTTTCAACAGATAAGAAATCGTTTAGAATAGCATCTAGGTACTTAACTTTACTTCGAATAGTGGTCACATGCTTATCCCTTTTATCTTGTTGTTCTGTTTGGGTGTATTTACCCAAAAGAGTAATAGAGGTAAGTATGCTACTTAATGGCGTTTTAAATTCATGAGAAACAAGAGATAAGAATCTAGTTTTAAGTTCATTTAGTTCTCTTTCCTTGGCCAGTGCATCAGTGAGCTGTATGGTACGCTCTTCTACCTTGCGTTCTAGTCTTTCTGTGTAATTATTTCTGTCGGTTATATCTAGTATTATGGCTACAAACACCTTTGTCTCGCCCATAGCCGATATCTGAAGGTGCACTTCTACAGGATAAATACTACCATCTTTTCTTTGATGCGTAGTTTCAAACTTTAACTTAGCCTTTTCACTGTTTTGTAAAGGAGCTACCAATTTTAAAAATTGATTTCTATCGATTTCAGGTTTTATATTATAGGGAGTCATTGTTTTAAACTCCTCTAAGGAATACCCCATATTCCGTTGTGCTTCTTTGTTTACATCTACAAAAAGAAATGATTGGGCATTAAAAACGTAAATTTCGTTTAAGGATTCATCAAAAATTCGAAACCAATGGCTTAACTCCTTTTCTTTTATTTTTCGTTCGGTTATATCAATAACCAAAGCCATTACATAGGTCTCATCGTCAATTTTAAACGGATTAAGCCCAACTTCAACAGGAAATTCCTCCCCGTTTTTTCTAATGCCGTGGAGGTCTCGCCCTTTCCCCATTTGGCGCTTTTTGCTTTTTGCGACAAAATTATTCACATGTGTACCATGTCCTTGATGATACCTTCGGGGAATAACAGTCTCCAAAGGTTGACCTATAAGTTTTGATTTGTCATATAGGAACATTTCATCGGCAGCCGAATTTGTGGCTACAATTACCTGTTCCTTATTCACCACTATAATTCCCTCGGAAATTCCTTCCGAGATTAATTTAAAAACATGGTTGTCTGAAAGAAAATGTTGCATGTGTCAAATGTAAAAAAATATTGGTGACTTCAGCTTTATTAGATGATGGTTGTTGTAACTATATAAAAGAGATAATTTTTAAGAAAATGACTAAAATATATATTTTTTTACGCTAGTTAATTGGTAGTTCACTTTCTAATGTCTCAATGCTGTTCATGATAAAAATCATTGCTAATCAATGGCTTTCAAAATACCTTAGTATAAATCTGTTTTGTCATGAAAGGCACATTAAAATTAGGGAGTGTTTCTGGGATAAAAATCGAGGTACATTGGACGTTTACCTTGCTGTTGGTATGGGTTGCCTTTATTGAGGTTAAAGCGGGGGCAGATTTAACAAGAATATTGATAAATGAGGCGTTAATCTTAGTTCTCTTTGGGTGTGTGGTGCTTCATGAATTGGGTCATGCCCTTACTGCAAAAAGGTTCAATATTAAAACAAAAAACATCCTTTTATTACCAATAGGGGGAGTTGCTAGCTTGGAAAAAATGCCAGATAAACCGGGGCAAGAATTGCTAGTAGCCATTGCAGGTCCGGCTGTTAATGTGGTTATAGCTTTTTTACTAGCGTTGGTAGTTCCATTTAAATATTACCTAGGTCTTTCTGCTACAGAGATGACAGAAGTGCTTTATACACCTTCGCTTCCAAACTTTCTTCTCTATCTTTTTACAGCCAATATAATGTTGGTGGTATTTAATCTAATCCCAGCCTTTCCCATGGATGGAGGCCGTGTACTTAGAGCTTTGTTATCCTATAGATTGGGACGTGTTAAGGCTACTAAGATTGCATCGGGAATTGGACAGACCCTTGCAGTAGTATTTTTTGTATTAGGATTTCTATACAATCCATTCCTTATTTTAATAGCGCTATTTATCTTCTTTGGGGCCTATGCAGAGAATCAGATGGTACAACGGACTTCCTTGTTAAAAGGTCATTTAGTAAAAGAAGCTACCTTAACTAATATAACCATACTTAGTCCAGTTAATAGCCTACAAGAGGTGATAGATTTATTATTAACGAGCACAGAAAAAGATTTTATAGTGCGGGATAAAGATGAAATTGTGGGAATAATAGCTTATAAAGATATTATTAAGAATGCTAACACCCCTTGTACTTTAGTAAAAGAGATTATGCAGAAACACTTTAGAACGGTTGATGCTTCGGCAAGCCTAACCGAGGTATTGGAAATGATTGGAAGGGAAAAACATGGGTTTTACCCCGTAATAGAAAACGGTAAGCTTATTGGAGCTATAGATCAAGTTAATCTAAGCGAGTTTATACTGTTAAAATCGGCTTCCTTAAATTAAAGGGGTAAAGTTGAATCTAAGTATTTTACTAAAGAATATACTTAGAGGTAGTTAAATTTTATTAATTTAAAGGAGGCTTGCAGAAATTAAAATTCTTGATAACCAGTAAAGTGATAAACGGATTGTTTTACTCGATAATCGAGATTTAAATGCTCCGAGGCTTGCTTGCCCGAATATTTCAGGCGGGCCTCGAAATCAATACGTTTTTTCTCTTTTAATGCCTTGTGGGCCTGCCCGAATTTTTCAGGCGGGCTTGCCCCGAAGTAGTTTACTAAAGTTATTTTTTATGAAAAGAACAGAATTAAATGAAATGTCCGATTCAATTTCTGGTAGAGGGTTAGATATTCTACACCAAGAAAGTAAAGATTGGTTAAATATTATTGCTTTTTGGACGGATGAATCAAGATTTTTTGCTGATTTGCTAGATAAGAAAGACAGAATTCACTCGGAGAGAATCGAAATGCTTCAATATTTGGATAAGGTTCATAAAAGTCTTTTTCATTACTTGGCGGAAGACATAATAGCCCATGAAAAACATTTGTCTAGATTGCTAAAGGGTAAGAAGGGGGTAACAGCCGGTGAATATGTAGAGAAACATATGGATTTGCGAGAGCAAATTCACCTATTTACTATGGACTTCAAAGAATTTAAAAAAATGGTCTTTGATTTTGCGAAAAAATAACTTGGGTGAAGTTCCTTTTTAAAACGATATATTAAAATGTAAAATGGCTCCATTTTTCTTATGGAGCCATTTTACACATTATTTAAGGCCTAATTAATCCAACGAGTGTGATGGATTATGAAAGGTTGGTGCATCCAAGTTATAATGGCCTTCCAGGAGATAATTAACTTTTATAGATCTAATTCTAAACCTACGGGGCAATGATCAGACCCCAAAATTTCGTTATATATTTTTACAGACTTAATTTTATCTTTAAGGGATTTGCTCACTAAAAAATAATCTATTCTCCAGCCCGTATTACGTTCCCTGGCTTTAAAACGATAGCTCCAATAGGTATAGGCAACGGTATCTGGATGTAGTAATCTAAAGGAATCTACGAACCCAGCAGCAATAAAATTGTCCATTCCATCAATTTCTACCTGTGTATAACCAGCAGTTTTGTTGTAGTTAGACTTGTCATTTTTTAAATCGATGGCCCTATGGGCGACATTAAAATCTCCACAAGCAATCACAGGCTTAGCTTTCTCCAAATTAGTGAGGTAAGCAAGGAAATCTTCGTCCCATTTTTTGCGGTAATCTAAGCGGACTAATTTTTGGCCCGAATTGGGGACATAGACGTTAACCAAATAAAAATCGGGATATTCCACACACTGTACCCGTCCTTCCATATCGTGTTTTGGTATTCCCATATCATTTGCTGTACTTATAGGTGTTGGCTTGGAGAGGACAGCTGTTCCCGAATATCCTTTTCTTTCTGCAGAGTTAATATTTTTCGTGTAATCTGTCATCGGCGTTAAGGCATCAGCAACTTCATCATCCTGGGCTTTGGTTTCTTGCAAGCAGAGAATATCTGGATCCAATTGTGAAATCGATTCAAAAAAATCCTTTTTTACAACGGCTCTAATACCGTTTACGTTCCATGTAATAATGTTCATAAAATTCAGCTTTTCATTATAACTCACTAAGTGAGGTTTAAATGCTACAACACTTTTCTACCCATTCCGTTTAGGTGGGCATAGAAGTGCTATTAATAGGTTCTGACCGATGTTAATGACTTCTTCTGAAGTGTTAGACATAAGAAGGAGTAGGATTATACTTTATCTCCCTTTAGGCTCATTGGTCATTTTTTATAATATGGCGATGAAATTACGGAATCGGAAGGGTTTTTAAAAATATTAAGAGGTTACTTACTTTAGTGCAATTAATTTTTTAAGGTTAGGAAACCTAGTAGTTTGGGATTTATTGTTAGGACGGATGCTGATTATAGTTAAAATGGGGGGGCTATTCACTATTTATAAAGGGAATAACAATCCCTCTTTTTTACTATGTGGTTAACACATTGTTTTCCATTAACTTTGACAAATTAAAAGCTATAATAAAGTAACTTTAATTTACTAGGTTCTATTTGTACTTAGTAATAGAATTAAGGAATTAAATTGCTGCTTGTTAAGCATAAAAAGATTAGTATAATAGGCCTCTGTCTTATTGAAGTTTACTTATGAGAATGAAGATTGATAAGTTTGTTCTGTCCATTATAATTGTAATAGGAATTGCCTATTTTTTTCCGCAATGGGGTTCATCAACAAGTAAAGTTCCTTTAGATGCGATCAGTGATATTGGGATTTCATTAATTTTCTTTTTCTATGGACTTAAACTGAGTCCGAATAAATTAAAAGCGGGATTAAAGAACTGGAAGCTGCACGTGCTTGTCCATGCCTCCACCTTTATACTTTTTCCAATTTTAGTCTTAATCTTTAGACCTTTGTTGCAAACAGAGGCACAAGAGTTAATGTGGTTGGCATTCTTTTTTTTGGCAGCTTTACCATCAACTGTTTCTTCTTCTGTAGTGATGGTTTCTATGGCAAAAGGGAATGTTCCCGCAGCGATTTTTAACGCCAGTATTTCAGGAATAATTGGTATAGTCCTAACGCCAATTTGGATGGGGCTCTTTGTGCAAGATGCCCAATCCGATTTCGATTTTACGGAGATTTACATTAGCCTCATTCTTCAAATTATTATACCAGTGATTATAGGGCTTTTATTACAGCGTTTTTTAGGACGCTATGTGCAACAATATAGTAGTCAACTCAGCTTATTCGATAAATCCATTATTTTACTGATTATCTACAAGAGTTTTGCAGGATCTTTTGAGGAGAATATTTTTGGATCGGTGTCGCTATTAGACCTGATGAGTATTTGCTTAGCGGTGATCGTATTATTCTTGGCTGCTTATTTCTTAACTGGTATTGTTGCTAAGAGATTGGGCTTTAATCTAGAAGATAAGATTACCGCCCAGTTCTGTGGTACTAAAAAATCCTTGGTACACGGAACCGTTTTTTCTAAAATAATCTTCGGACATATGGCTACCTTGGGGATTATTCTCTTGCCGTTGATGATATATCACGCTTTTCAAATACTGGTTTTAAGTGTGGTTTCACAAAGATTAGGAAATAGGGAAGTGGTAGAAGCTAGTTTGTAAATAGAATGCTTCTCATTTTAGAATCCCTTTTAGATGAGGTTTTTTATGTGTTAAATGTCTCCACCACTGTATGTTAAGTTTAACGTCAGCTGGTTAATAGCGTAGATCGTTTACCAATTCACGAAATTCCGATGCTGGTTCCCAATCAGATGTTGGATTAAAATAGTTCCATAGATAGGAAGAGATTTTTCGTTGTAATTGCCATGCTTCATTATCAAAACCCCAAGAGACATCTTCGTTATTTTTTGTTCCGATATAGAAAACATAATCTCCCGTAGGAGCATTGACCAATACTAATTCTGATCGGGATTGGTTTACCATTCCTTGTTTGGCGGCAGTCTGTATATAGGGGGGAATTTGGGATAGGGAATAATCTGTATAAAAAGAATTACTCATCACACGGTACATTTCATCGCTAGAAGCTGCATTTACTAGCTGCCGGTTACGGATTTTTGTTAATAAAGAGGCCATTTCTCTTGGTGTGGTTTGGCCCCATCCATACTTTTCCCAGTCTTTAGTTCTTCCTTCGGTTCTACTGTTTACACGGGTATGCTTTAACCCTAAGTTGGCCATTAAAGCGTTTATTGTTTCCCCGCCACCGGCTAGTTCTTGGCACCATAACGAGGTGGTATTATCGCTCATTGTAATCATAAGTGAGATTAAAGTTCTTAGATCGGTTACAGTACTATCTTTATAGAATTGCATCAGTCCAGCGCCTCCATAGGCACGCTTGGTATCATAGATTAAAGTATCATTTAAAGAAAGCTCCCCTTTATTTATTTTATCGAAAACACCAGTAAGGATAGGTACTTTTACAATGCTAGCAGTAGGAAAAATAGTGTCGGCATTTATAGCCGCCTCCGAATTGGTTTTAAGGTTATAGACATAAACACCTACATCGCCTTTAAAATCGCTTACAATATCTTTTAATCCACTCTCTAGGATTTTATCCGTTTGTTGTGCTGATAGTTGATAAACTGCCCCTACAATTAAGAGGGAATAGAAAATAACTAATCTCATGGCCAGAATGTTTTTAATTGTTGATAGCTAATTTATGAAAATATTTAAGGAGGTCTATTAAGATTTTGCCGTGATATATACCATCTTAGGGTGCGAGGTGTTTTAGTTTGACTTTGTAGTAGGTGATTAAGGGTAGTGTTCTGATTAGTAAGGGGATGTGGATTTATTGAATAATATAAAAAGAGGGTGTTTTAATAAAATGAGATTGGATAATAATTAACAAATAATTGGAGGTTTAAGTAGGTTAACGTGATTCCATTTTTACTAATTTCGCCAAATATTTTTTTAACAATAAGGTATTTATTGCATCGCTTAAATTAAGGCCTAGCGTATTCTAAAAAGCTTTTTTTGAATAATGCAATCCCATAATGTAGCGCTATTATAAACAATAACTTTTTAAGAGATGAATAAGGCTAGAATTGCTTTGGCTTTGGGGATAATTTGTATTTCTATATTCCCTATTTTAGTTAAGCTAAATCTTACCCCAGGGGTAGTTTCTGCATTTTATAGAATGGCAATAGCTGCTTCTTTAATTTTACCCTATGTGTTAATTACTAAGAAGCTTAAGATACCCTCGGTTAAACTATTGCTTTCTGCCATGATTTGCGGTTTAGTTTTTGGTGCAGATGTAGCGGTTTGGAATGTAGCCATTCAAGAATCTACAGCTACCCAAGCTACTTTACTTACTAACTTATCTCCAGTTTGGGTAGGTATTGGAGCATTCTTCTTTTTAAAAGACAAGCCAACCACCAATTTCTGGATAGGAACTGTAGTTGCCATTTTGGGGATGGTGATGTTAGTAGGTTTTAACACCTTTGTAAATTTAGATTTCGATCTTGCTTTTTGCCTTGCTATTTTATCGGGCATGTTATACTCCGTTTACATGCTATTGAGTAAGAAAGTTCTAAATGAAGTAGACGTGGTGAGCTTTCTCACTATTACTTTAGTATCGTCTGCGATTGGGTTAGGGATTGTAAGTTATCTTATTGGGGAGCCTTTCACAGGTTTTTCTAATGCTGGATGGTTAACCCTAGTAGTACAAGGCGTAGTATGTCAGCTTTTAGCATGGTTGTTAATAAGTTATGCTACTAAACATATGCGCGCTACTAGAGTGTCGGTAAGTCTTTTAGGGCAGGCCGTTATTGCCTCCATATTAGCATGGTTGTTATTAGACGAATCTATTTCCTTACAAATGGTTATAGGCGGCTTCTTTTTATTGTTCGGTATCCGAATTACCTTTTATCAGAAGCAATTACTTGCTAGAAAACGATCTGTACAAGGCACTTTCTCGGTAAAACATTGAGTTGGTTCGCAAGTTTAATTTAATAATTACCAATAGGGTTTAATAAAGAGTACTTTTCAGAAGGCTGGAAGAAGTAATATAAAAAAGGGAGGTTCAATTAAGAATCTCCCTTTTTCAATAGAATTACATCTTACTTTTACTCGATAATCGAGATCTAAATGTTCCTAGGCTGGCTTGCCCGAATATTTCAGGCGGGCCTCGAAATCAATACGTTTTTTTTCTTTTAATGCCTTGTGGGCCTGCCCGAATTTTTCAGGCGGGCTTGCCCCAAGGTAGTTTACTGTATACTTCGCATAAACTCAGTGAACTTTTTAGAGGTATAATTGGCCATCCCTTTGTGAGTTAAAACCAACTTACCACTTGCATCAATAACAAATGTAGTAGGAATACTGTTAGACTGGTACATCTGTGGGATAGGGCCGTTAGGCTGATAGATTTCAAAATCGTATCCTTTTCTTTCTTTAAAAGATTTTGCTTTCTCAAAACTTTCATCCACGGACAGCATTATAAATTCCACATTCTCATCCTTTAGCTCGTTGTATAATTTATTTATGCTGGGCATTTCAGCTATACATGGGGGACACCATGTTGCCCATACATTGATAAATATGGCTTTTCCTCGAAACTTCTCCATAGATACAGGTTCTCCCTTACTATTTACTAGGTCTAGGTTGAAATTTGCCGTAGGATAAGATCCCTCGTTTTCTGCCAACTTCTCTTTATTTACGTTCGGATTCATTATTCCGGTTGCCAAAAGACCACGTTGAGCAAAACCAATTACTTCAGTATGTAATCCAGTGGTATATAGAATAAGGCCTACGGCAATTATTCCAACCCATTGCAATAGTTCCTTTTTCATTTTTTTATTCATATAAATCTATGTTTAATACTATTATAGTTTCGTTATAAACTTTAAAGACTTAAACCCATAACTCCTTTTTTCTGAAGCTGTAGGTAATAGGTAAAGGCGTTGGGTACTACTTTAAATTCTTTTGGGATATCTTTTTCAGATACCTGGAACTTATCTAGCGCCATTTTACAAACTACTAAGGTAGCCTTAGCTTCTTTAGCCTCTTTAAGATAAGGATCCATTAACTTTTGGTCCGTTAAAGATGTTACTTCTTTCCCGTAAATAATGACTTCGAAGCTCCCAAATAAATCTCCGTCTTCTTGTTGTAAGGAGGCTGAAGCTAGGGTAATAGGTTTTAGTTGTTGAATTTTAGTGGTCATTACAGCATAATGATTAACTTTCTTATCCTGAGCATTTATTGTGCCACCAAGAATAAAGGTAAGGATTAAAATAGAGGTTCTTAAAAATGTAGTTTTCATCTTATTTTATTTTTTATACGCATGCAGTGCAATGCAGGAATTAAATTAATTATGGTTTAAATTATTTACAAATCAAGGTTTAAATAGCCTTTCTTTAAAAGTTGTAATTGGTGTAAGATACCGTTTTCTACCGTTTGAATGCCTTGCGGAACCTTGCTACGGTCTACTTTAAATTTGTTGAGTGAGAATCCACAGGCAACTATCTTTATGGGTTTAGAATCTATCCGATTTAAAATAGGATTCATGATCTGTCTGTCCGTAATTTGATGAATGGATTTACCACAAAAAACAATCTGAAATTCACCAAAATTATTCGGATTGGCTATCATCAGTTCTTCAGCAGTTTCTATCACCCCGGTTAAGGAATTGCTGTTTTTAACCAGTGCCGAATAGTTTACGTTAGGCGCTGTGTTTTGAGCCTTTATTTGAAAGGGTAGCATTAAGAGTGCTCCCGCTAGTATTAGCAATGTTTTAATTTTCATTTGTTTAAATTTTATTGTTTTTTATCGGTCAGATGTAAATCGCCATTAAACATTTCGGTTGGTATCACCTTAATTGTTATGGCTCGTTTCATAAATTTATTATTTAATGGTGTTGCTAGTATCATTTAGTACAAAAAATAGCAAGCCTCCAAAGATGGCTATATTCTTAAATAAGGGGCCTAAGGTGCTAGCTTGCCCTATTTGGATCGTTATGGTTATAGGAATTAAAGTTGCAATAAGAATTAGTGCCGCCCATTTGGTCTTGTAACCAATAAGAAAGCTGATTCCTGCAAGGAGCATAACAATACCAGATAGAATTACTAATAGAGTAGGATCACCAAATAAATAGGCGAAATTTTTATTGTTAGCCATCTCAATTCGCCCTGCTACTTTATCGGGCTGTAGGAGGTGGTTTAGGCCAGCAATTAAAAATATCCCGCTTACGGCTATACGCAATAATTGCACAGAATGAAGGCCGACTTCAATTTTATGTTTCATTTTTATTTTGATAATTTGATAATAATATATAATACACTTTATTGTACCAAAGCGTATGCTCCAATTGGCAATAAGTATATTATTAAAAGAGTTTTAGAATTGTAATGCTTAGGTTAAGCAATTCTTGGAGGTGGGTAATTTTTATCGTGGTAAAGCCCTTCAACAAATGGAAGTTTAAAATTAAAAGTAGTATGCATTAAGTCTTGTTCTATTAGATCCCATCGATGGCTTTTTAACTGAAATACAGTAGAGCAGGGGACCATCATAAATATGGCTTCTGTTGGAGATGTATCAGTAATTAATTTCGCAGATGATGTACCATTGTCCCTGTTGTTCTTGCAAAAAGGATTTACATACACTATCTGATCGTTCTCCATCACCAAGGAAAGGATCTTAGCATCTACAACTAGAAACTTTGTTAGGAACAAAGTTAATAATAGAACTGATATGATTTGTTTTATTTTCATTGCGACCCCAAACATAACAAAAACAATAACTCTCCTTTGCAACAATTGTTACATAATGTCCCAAGACAGCGAACTTTATGATTTTGATAAGAATTTAGATCTAGGAACTGTTTTTTAAATCAATTTTTTTGATTCTTACTTAGTCAATTGGATGCAGGAAAAGGTTTATGAAGTAAAAATATACGTGATTGTGATAATAAAAATGAAGCATTATACGTGATATGCTATTCGGTTTGTATACATTTAAGTTATCACGTTAAATGCAAACTCACTTTTGAGTATGACACACGATTTCTTAACGGAAGGATTTTGTAAATCTAGTTCAATTGCAATTCCTCTAATTTGAAGGTAGAAATAAGATAATAGATGAAAATATTAGTCACAGGTGCAACTGGATATATTGGAAAGCGAATCATTCCATTGTTGGTGCAAGACGGGCATAATGTGGTATGTGCAGTTCGCAATAAGCAGCGCGCAGCAAGTAGTTATCGGGATGAAGAACAGATTGAAATTGTTGAAGTAGATTTTCTTAAACCGGAAACATTTACCAATATCCCCAATGATATTGATGTAGCGTATTACTTAATTCATTCCATGAGTAATACTTCTAGCGATTTTGAAAAGTTGGAAGAGAAATGTGCCATTAATTTTAAGTCGGCTTTAGAAAGCACACAGGTACAACAGGTAATATATTTAAGTGGTATTACTAACGAAGAGAAACTATCTAAACATCTTAGATCTAGAAAAAATGTTGAAGAGGCGCTAGCCTCAAATCATTATGCCCTTACAATTTTTAAAGCGGGCATAATTGTAGGCTCTGGCAGTTCTTCCTTTGAGATTATTAGAGATCTGGTAGAAAAACTACCGGTTATGATTGCCCCTAAATGGCTTAATACTAAAACGCAACCCTTAGCAATTAGGGATGTTTTGGCGTTTTTATCCAAAGCTGCTGGAGATGAGCGACTTTTCAATACGTCTTATGATATTTTTGGTCCAGAGATAATAACCTATAAACAGATGTTACTTCAGTTTGCAGAAGTGAGAAAATTGAAGCGATATATTCTAACGGTGCCTGTAATGACCCCAAAGCTTTCTTCTTATTGGTTGTATTTTGTAACCTCTACCTCTTACAAGTTGGCTACTAATTTGGTAGACAGTATGGGAGTGCAGATTGTAGGGAAACGCAGTAATATAAATGAGTTGCTAAATGTACAGCCAATGCCTTATAAAGAGGCAGTAGCCTTAGCATTCGAAAAAATAGAACAAAATAGTATTGTATCTAGCTGGAAAGATTCTTTTGTAAGTAGTGGCCGATTAAAAGAAGATTTTCATAAGTATGTGAACGTACCAAAATATGGCTGCTTTACAGATTATAAAGAGAGAACAATAACTGACGAGCAGAAAACTATAGATAAAATATGGGCTATAGGAGGTTCCACTGGATGGTATTATGGTACATTTTTGTGGAAAATTAGGGGATATTTAGATAAAATGGTAGGTGGAATTGGATTGCGTAGAGGGAGGACAAGTGAAACCCATTTGGAAGTAGGGGATGCGCTCGATTTTTGGCGGGTTATTTTTGCTGATAAGTCCCAAAAAAAAATGCTTTTATATGCCGAAATGAAATTACCAGGTGAAGCTTGGTTAGAATTTAAAATTGAGGATAATTTACTAAAACAGACAGCAACCTTTAGACCAAGGGGAGTGGCAGGTAGGTTGTATTGGTATAGTGTATTGCCATTTCATGGATTTATTTTTAAGGGAATGATAGACCGATTGGCATCTTAATAAGGCATCTTTTTAATTTTTTTCTAGGTTAATAACCCGTTAAATTGAGGTTGATTTCTGTTAAATAAGTTTTAACAGCCTTTATAGTGTACTAAACCGATCGTAAATTTGATTAGTTTCGAAAGTGAGATGAGAAGGGTACTTTTTTTGGGAGAAATGAAGTAATATTTTTATATTGGGAGATTATAGTGAAAACCAATATGCGAATGGAAGTTAAGGAGTGCCATTTTATTATTCCGAAATTTCGGTCTAAAAAGGATTAAACTAAAAAAGAGAAAATTAAAAAGAGAACTGAATTATATAATTTCATAATATGGATTTAATAGAAAGAGCACTAGAGTTTGAACAAAGGAAAATGAAGTCACTTTCTACAAGTGACCGCGTCGCCCTATCTCGTGAAGCTAAGGAATTGATATTAGAATTAAATGAAGTCTATAAAGAGGAAAAGGACGATAAAATAATGGATATTATGAAGCGTCTAACGGTTATAAAACAGAAAATAGAGAAGCGTTTAAAGCTTAGAATGTAGTATTATTAGAGCTATAGCAGTGATTGTAGAACAATAATAAACTGTGGTTCTTTCGCAGCAGCTCTTAATATTTATGTTTAAGTAAATGACCGGAATTTTTATTCGGACAAATAATAAAAATGTCCGTCTTCTGCTCCTATAAATAAGTTGGGCTTCCCATCCTTGTCCCAATCAACAATAGTAGGGCTAGTAGTATGTCCGGCTAGTTTCTGAGAAATCAAATCGCCTTTAAATTTAAAATGGGTAAATCCATTTGCCTTAGCTACATTTTCGTACCATTCCACATTTTTACTATTTACTAATAGATCAAGATCGCCATCTTGGTCCCAATCGGTTAAGGTGATTTTTCTTCGCCCACTACCACCTGCCTCACGTTCGTTTAAGCGTAGGGGTTGGTTGTCAGCATTTATAAATATACGTTGCCCTGGTTTCAACAAAAACTCTTCACTTTTTTTAAAACGCTCAAAAAATGTCAGGTATCCCTCGTGATCTAACATTATAAGGTCCATTAAACCATCTTTGTTCCAATCTATGGCAAGTGGGGTGGTTCGCCATTGAGATACCAATTCATGCTGTTGAGGATTCCACCAATTCCATTTTGGTTTGGGAACAGGTAGCTTTTGCCAATCTACTTTTACACCGCCCATTTTTGTTAGCTTAGGAGCTCCTTTGGTGCCTATATTTTTTAGCCATTCTACCTTTCCGAAAATAGAATTGTAAACAATATCCTTTAGGCCATCTCCATCCCAATCAGCTACGGTAAGGGTAGTGTAACCCCATTTGCGTTCTGCGGGACCTTGTATAGAACCATTTATACCTGCCATGATACGGAATACCTCACCATCTGCTTCTAGATATACTGGCTTAGCAAAACTGGGTAGGGTACTGCCATCCAAGTTCTCAATAAAACCAATATATCCGGCGGAGTTACCGCAAATAAGGTCTTCGTCCCCATCATCATCCCAATCTACACTAAAGGGAGTTATAAGGGCTCCAAATTTTATATTGTAGGGTTTTTGTTGTAGGTAGATGGGCGATTTAAAGACAGGCATGTTAAGGTCAATCTTCCCCGTGTTTTCTATAAAAACGACTCTACCATCTTCGTCCCCAACTATCAAATCGATATGTCCGTTATTGTTCCAATCGACAGCAACTGGGCGCATCATTTCCAAATCCATTATTAATGGTCCAAATTCATTTTGGAGCTGTCTTCCAATAGTAAATTTAGGGTTTTCACGGGTTCCAATATTTTCGAACCAAGTAAAGCCATCTACAAATTCGCCACAAATTATGTCCAAATCCCCGTCGTTATCAAAGTCGGCCATATTGGGACTGGGATTCCCATAGACATCTATAGGCTGATTGTCTGCTAATATCCTTCCTTTGTTTATAAAATTGCCATTTTCATTGATAAGCAAATAGAGATATCCCCGAAGGTCACCGTTGGTCCATTCTCCTTTATTATTATAGGCATTGTCCCATCCATATTCTTTCCAATCGTCTATTCCAACTATAATATCCTGATCGCCATCATTATCGTAATCCACATATTTCCAATCATTAAATCGTTCTTTATACTGATTTAGCAATTCGGCAGCGTTGTAAATCCCGGTTGGACGTGTATACCCATATTTTCTGAAATTCTGGAATTCTACCCCAGATCCTAGAACATGCGGTTCACCTTTCACATAGGAAACTGTAATGTTGCGCATGCCGTCACCGATTTTTATGGGTGTATTAAATAGGGGGGACGGGGAATCACTATCTGATATATTTTCAAAATAAAAAGTCCCGTTATAGGGAACGTCTGTGCAGGAAACAATCATGTCTATGTCCCCGTCTAAGTCGTAATCCATGGGAAGTGGATTTGCCCATAGGCCAACGGCTAGATCTGTGGTTTGTGTGGTGTCTTGGTATTTTAATCTAATAAGTTGATCTTGATTGTTCTGTCCGTGTGCAAATAGGAACAAAACGGATAACGGAAAAAAGAGTATTGCTTTTAGTTTTTGTTTACGGGTTATTACGGAAAAGGCTGTTTTCATTTGAATTGGCAGTTAGGATGTATTAATTTATGATTTTCAGGATAATCGAGCAAACTTTTGAAAGCGAAGTTGTTATAGATAGATATGTAATTAGCCTTTGTAATTGATATTAAATGGATTATCATGAGGGTTTAATTTTTCCTTGCAAACATTGGCTTTTATTGATGAAGTTTGTTATTTTTGCAGTCGGATTTTCGGGATGTAGCGCAGCCCGGTAGCGTACACGCCTGGGGGGCGTGGGGTCGCAGGTTCAAATCCTGTCATCCCGACCAATAAACACGGGGCTTTCAAGAGATTGGAAGCCTCGTTTTTTATTGCAGGTACAACATAGGTACAACAAATAGCCCTTTTATTATCTACCATAGGGGAACTGATGAAAATTAATTATTTGAATTTTTTCATCATATTTCAACGAATCTTTACTGATTCCTCAATCAATATTGTTTCTTTTAGTTAAAGTTCCCTGCATTTTCATTTTGAGGAGTTTCCTTCTATAAATTGAAGAGAATCCTAAAACAACTATTATGGAAGAGCGAGAAAAAATGGTAGAACTTTTATCGGATATTAGGGGACTACTTGCCCATAACAAGAAAACAATGAATATAGATGACTTGTCACTCTATACAGGGCTATCCAAAAGTAAAATCTATAAGCTTACCCAATTTAAACTTATTCCAACAGGGAATAATCCACACATCCGTCAGAAGTTTTTTGATAAGGATGCGATTGATGCCTGGCTACTGGGGGAACCTGATGTTTCAGATGAAACTTTGGAACACCGATTTAATCAACAACTAATTAAAAACAGGAAGAAGAAGAATCAAAATTAATTAGTTTATTCGTTTAGTTGCGATAATCCGTCAAATACCATTCTTTTTATATGATAATAACTTTATCTGATTGGGAGGATAGTTTATTGGTAATTAAAATGGTTTGAGCACAATATTTTAATTAAAAAACATTCGTTTAAAAAAATTAATTACTTCTACAGAAAATTAATTTTTGTAATATTTGAACCATAAGCTGATAAAGTCTAATTTCTTGATTTAAAGTTTTTTAAGAGATTATTAAATTATTCTAAAGAGGATTTATTAAGGGCTTTCAATAACGTAAGCTGTTAATAAAGAACAGCACATTATTTAAACGTAAATATGAAAGGCAATGATTGGAAAGTCCTAGAAAAATTTCTTATGATATATATTTAATGAATCATTGTTAATTCTAAATATAAAGAAGCATACTGCAGCCTTCTTTCTTAGATTAAGTATTTTTGTTTTTTTAGTGTAACGATTAATTGTTTAGTAGGATTTTAATGGATGATATAGAAGAACTATATAATCTTTATATAGATAGTTTGTTTGCTTATGGAATCCGTTTGGGCTTTAATAGGGAGCAGGTTATGGATTCTATTCATAACGTGTACCAAAGGATTATGCTAAGTAATAAGACTAAGGAACTAAGAAGTCCTAAATCTTACTTGTTTAAAAGTTTACGTAACGAACTTTATGATGAATATCGGAAAGGTATAAGAATGGAAAGGGTCGAAGGCAATATTGAAGATGCTTCTTTTCATTTGCAAATAAGTGTTGAAGATATGCTTATTGCGGATGAAGTTAAAGTTGAGGTGAAATCAAAAATAAATAAAATTATGGATCAGCTATCTTCTAGGCAGAGAGAGGTTATTTACTTAAGATATACACAAAACTATGAATACCAACAAATAGCTGATATTATGGGGATAGGAGTGCCTTCCTGTCGGAACTTAATTTTAAAGGCATTGAAGGTGTTAAGATCGGAAAATGCCGATTACTTTTTATTTTTAGCTTTACTCAAAAATACCCATTAATACCGATTTAACATTTGTTTAACTTTTGTAAAGGTGATATAATCAATTTTGATAGGTCATAAGTGTAGGCTAGAGTTCTATACGAATGAGAGTCTATAATTGATGCCCTTTTATAAATGAAAGTTGAAGAATTCTTAACGAATAAACATTTTATAGTTTGGATGCTTACACAGGATCCTGCTGGTACTAGCTATTGGGAGGAGTACTTGAATCAAAATCCGGGGGATAAAGCGAACTTTATTCAGGCTAAAACCCAATTTCAAAAAGCTTACTTTAAGGAAGAGCGACTTACTGAAAATGAGAAAGATGCTTTGTATCAGAAGCTTATAAGACGAAAAGCTACAGAGGTAAAAGGTAATCGAAAAATTTTTAGAAGCTATACAAAATATGCAATAGCGGCTACTTTAGCCTTGCTGATATCTATTGGTTTGTATTACTACCGATACAATGCCTCCAAATTACCATCCGAAATTCTAGTTGAATATAATCCTATTCAAGAAAATGTAATATTAATATCTGGGGATAATCACTATTTATTTGAAAGCAATACAGCTCTTAAAATTAATGAGAGTGGTATTGTTGATGAAAACGGGGATTCTCTTAAAACAGTTATCAATGATTATAATACGTTGATTGTTCCCTATGGGAAACGATCAGAATTGGTGTTATCTGACGGTTCTAAGCTATGGGTTAATTCGGGAAGTAAATTGAAATTTCCATCAAAATTTTCTGATAGGGAAAGGAGAGTTTATCTAGAGGGGGAAATTTATATTGAGGTTGCAAAAAATAGTTCTAGACCATTCATTGTAGAGACTCCTAAGGTCAAAGTAGATGTATTGGGAACTATGTTCAATGTAAACGCATATTCAGATTCCTTCGTTTCGGAGGATAGGGTAGTCGTAGTGGAGGGGAGTGTAGGAGTTAAAACGACTAGCGGAGATAGGACAAAGCTGGTTGCTAATGAATCTGCTACGTTTACGGAAGCAGAGTTGATTAAAGAAAGGGTAGATGTAGATAGGTTTACTTCTTGGAAGAATGGGTATTTACTATTTAATGATACTCCTATGGAGAAAGTTCTGTTGGAATTGTCTAGGTACTATAATATTACATTTTCTGAAGAATCTCAAAATATATCAGAACAGACCTGTACTGGAAAGATATACCTGTCAGACGATGTCTCAGATGTGCTAAAGACGTTATCAATTCTAATAGATGGATCCTTTACAATAAAACAAAAATAGATCTTGTAATAATTAACGCAAATGAGAAATAACCAATTTAGAACAAATTTCAGTTTTGTCTCTTTTAATGTAAAAATGAGTGTCTTATATAATGTTATGTTTTTGTTTGCATTTACGTTGTGTACGCCTATGCATGCCACTGAATTTAATACTCAGCCTTCAGGGATAACAATAAAGGCAAAAAATGAAACCTTAAGAAAAGTAATAAATGTTATTGAAGAGAAATCCAATTTTGTTTTTATCCAAACTGGACTAAAGTCAAGTGATTTAAACACAAAAATTAATATTGAGGTTGAAAATAAGGAAATTGATAAAGTTTTGAGCTTGCTTTTAAAGGGAATCAACGTGCAATTCAAGGTAATAGGAAGGCAAATAATTCTATTTAAAGGCAATAATAAGGCCTCAAGTCAAAGTATTAAGGATTACATACAAACACTTATAAGTGTTTCCGGATCAGTCATAGACGAAACCGGGATGCCGATTGGTGGAGCAACGATACAGTTGAAAAATAATAGGAAAAAATGGGTAGTTGCAGATTTCGATGGTCAATTTACCATGAATGATGTGCCTAGTGGTAGTGTATTGGTTATTGCTAGTTTAGGGTTTGTGAAACAAGAAATACTGGTAGATAGCTCAGAAGAGTTAGCTATAATACTAAAGGAAGATGTACAGGCATTGGAAGAGGTGGTAGTAACCAGTAATTATGGAACTGAACAAAAAAAGTCCAACCTAGTGTCTAGCGTTTACCAGGTCACCACAAAGGATATAGAATACCTTCCTCAACAGCGCGTAGATAAAATGTTAGAGGGTCTAGTACCAGGTTTGGAGTATATGCCACAAAGTGATGATGCCTCTAGCGCTAGGCCAAGGCATTCAGTTACTATAAGAGGTGAAGCCTCTCTTGCTGCTTCTAATGAACCGCTATGGATAATAGATGGTACCCCTATGTTTACGGGGGACAAAACTAATTTAATTTATGGCTTACAGACTAGTGTAAGTCCCTTATCTTATATTAATCCAGATGATATTAAGTCGATCACCGTTTTAAAAGATGCGTCGGCAACTTCATTATATGGTGCTGATGGTGCTAATGGAGTTATTTTAATAACAACAAAACAAGGGGCTATTAGTAAACCTCAGTTTAATGTTTCATGGCGTACTAGTGCTTCTCAAATTAATAATGAAACGAGGTATAAAACATTGAATAGTCAGCAGTATATGACTTTAGCCAAAGAAGCATTTGTTAATGCAGGCAATGAAGAATCGTTATTCCCTTTTACCGATAGCGAAAATAATAGATATTCTACTACCAATACTGATTGGTATGATGAGTTTTTTGGTATCGGATTAACTAATCAATTAAACGTGTCGGCTTCTGGTGGTACCGAAAAAGCTACTTATTATATTTCAGGGTCGTATTACAGTGATACCAAAACATTGAAGGGAAATGAACAACAACGAATCTCCTTAAGGTCACGAAATACCATAAACTTAACTGACCGGTTGAAGATAGATGTTTCTTTGTCGGGTTCATTTAATACAAATACACTATTTACACCTAGGGATGATTACTATGAAAACTTACCTATTATTTCACCTTATAACGAAGATGGTAGTTTCCGAATGACCTATAGAACTATAGATGGTAGAAACCCAGATGGATCTCTAAAATGGGTGGAAAGCAAATTTTTTAACACTATAGCAGAAAGAGAACAGAATGACAATAATCAAAACACCTTCGCTTTACAGGGGAATCTTAAATTATCCTATGACGTAACGGATGATCTTTCTTATACTGCACAGGTAGGTACGGATTACCAGAGCAGCGTAGAGAAGAGGTATAAGTCAATGAATAATTGGTCAGGTAAGAACATTAACGGAGATCCAACAGGCTATGCAAATTGGGCTCATGCGAATTTCATCAACTGGCATGTTATTAATAGGCTGAATTATAGTAGAAGGATAAATGAACACGCTATAAATGCCGTTGCAGGTTTAGAGATTGTTTCTCGTAAAAATACTTATGTTAGTTCCTATGGTTCTGGGTTTGCCAATGATAATTTACGAACCGTTAGTAGTGCTTCCTACACTACGGGTTCTGCTAATGAGAGAATTACAAAAAGTGCATCTTATCTAGGTCAATTATCCTACACCTATGATAATCGCTATAACCTAGTTTTAAATGCTAGAAAAGATGGAAATTCTAATTTTGGAAAGGATGTTAAATGGGCTGATTTCTCATCTATAGGCCTTTCTTGGAATATACATGAAGAAGATTTTTTTTACAGTGACCAAATTAACACTCTGAGCCTGAAAGGAAGCTATGGTAGTAACGGGAATTCACGCATCGGTCGTCAGGAATCATATGGGATTTATGCTATTAATGATAAGTACCAGTACCATGGAGTCCAGGGTGCCGGAATGTCTAAAGGTCCTAACCCCAATTTAAGTTGGGAAACAACTCGTATGACCAATATTGGATTAAGATTAGCCATGTTTAATAATCGCCTGGATATTTCTCCTGAGATATATAGAAATAAAACGGTTAACCTACTTAGTAATCTAGATGTCTCCAGAACTACTGGAAATACAAGGGTGTATAGAAATGTTGGGGAAATTGAGAATAAAGGTATAGAGGTTACGGTGCAATCTGTAAATATTATGTCTGATGACTTTAAATGGCGATCTACAGTAATGGCCTCACATAATAATAACAAGCTTTTAAAATTATATAATAGCATTCCCAAAAATTTAGGAAATATTAGATGGGAAGAAGGTAGGAATGTCAATACCTATTACTTGGTAGAATGGGCGGGTGTAGATCCAAGGGATGGTTACCCGATGTGGTACGATACACAGGGAAATATAACCAAAGAATACAGTGTTGCTAATAGGGTAGCTAATAAAAAATCTAGTCCAGATTTGTTTGGAAGTGTAATTAACACCTTTGACTATAAAAACTTTAACCTGCGTATCATGGCCAATTATACTATCGGGGGGTATGCATTTAGCTCTTTTGGGAGAAATGTAACCTCGGATGGATTAAACATTATGAGCGAAAACCAATCTGTTAATCAATTGGACCGTTGGAGTGAACCGGGAGATTTAGCACTTTCTCCTAAACCACTTTGGGGTGTAAGCACTCAATCAGTTAGAAATTCTACTAGGTTTTTGTACCATAAGACCCATATTAAGTTGCAAAATGTTTCCTTGGGATATTCCCTAAATAATGAGGTTGCACAATCACTAGGCTTTAAAGCTGTTCAATTTACTTTAATAGGTGACAATTTGTTAGTGTGGACACCTTATGACAAAAAGAATTGGAATTCATATAAAAACAATATGAGCGGATTTCCTATGGAGCAAACTATATCATTAGGGCTTAATGCCACTTTCTAAACTTTAAGAGTATGAAATTAAGACAATTATTTATAACTGCGATTTGTGTATTTACTTTTAATAGCTGTGATAGTTTTTTAGAGGTGGATGAAGTTGGTAAATCTTCGATACCACTTTTCTTTTCCGATATGAACGGAGTAAGAGCGGCTATACCTGGTGCTTATAGTTCGGTGTATGCTTATTATGATTTTGGATATACACTTTATCCCGATGTAGCGGGGGATATGTTACGCCTAAATATTGTTGGAGGTGATACTAAAATGGTCTCCGAATACAATTATAATGCTACTCCAGAAGATGAAATTACTCCTGTAGGTCGTATTTGGAGAGATGGATATGAGGCATTAGCCAATGTTAATAATATAATAGAATATTATCCAAAACTAGTAGAGAAGTTTCCTCAAAACGCTAATGAACTTGCTCAAATAAAAGCTGAGGCTCTTTTCTTAAGAGGCTTAATTCATTTTGATCTTGTAAAAGTATATGCACAACCATTTAATTTTACACCTGATGCATCTCATCCTGGGATTCCAGTCTTAGTAAAAACTCCAGGTCCTGATACTAATGTTGGGAGAAATACAGTATCTGAGACTTATACTCAGATTATAAAAGATTTAGAGGATTCAGCCGAATTGTTTGAAACTGGTATTGAAATTGGAGATGGGTCTGTTTACCATGTTTCAAAATTGGCAGTCTATAGTTTATTGTCTAGGGTGTCTTTATATATGGAGAATTGGTCTGACGCAGCAAATTATGCAACTCTAGTAATTAATGAAACTGAGTTATCTCAGGGACAGGATTATTTAAAAATTTTTAATACGATAGGAGCGTCGGATGAATCTATATTTAGTTTAAGTGGCAAATTAAAAAAATCCACTGTTGGGACATTTTATAATATTAATAACCCTACTGGCTTTGCTGATGTAAAATTAGTAAATCTTTTAAATGAGAATCCCGATGACATTAGACTACAATTGTTAAAAGAAACACCAGGACAGCAAACTACACCTACTTTAAAATATTATAAACCTGGTATTCCTGAAGGGGAACTGCAACATGATATTTTGGTTATTAGAGCTTCAGAAATGTACTTAATCAGAGCGGAAGCTAATGTTAATATGGGACAGTTAGAACATGCCAAAAATGATTTAAAGGCTATTCAGGCAAGGGCACAACAAAGGGAAGTATCTGAAATTGAGATTGCAGAAAATGGGGCATCCGCCTTGCAAAAACTAATTTGGGATGAAAAGGCTAAGGAGTTTTGTTTTGAAGGTCATAGATTGTTCGATTTAACTAGGACAAAACAAGGTGTAGTACGTGATAACTCTAACACCTCTAATGTAAAAGAAGTTCAATACCCCAACTTTAGGTTTGCACTTCCAATCCCACAAACAGAGCTTAATGCAAATAAAAATATACTTCAAAATTCTGGTTACGAACAGTAATAAGTGAAAAAAAACTGAAAAAGATGAATAAATATTTCGTTCTATTGTTGTTACCGTTATTAATAATTTCTGGCTGTAGTAAAGATGAAATTAAAGTTTATGACGAGCCTTTTGTTCATATAAACTTTAATAAACAAGAAAATGTGGACATTAGGTCTAATAGGAGGGACATAGTGGCTTATTATGTGTATTTAAGTTCTAAACCACTCAAAGATGACCTATACGTAGATTATTCGATAATAAATGGAGATGGGTTAACGGAAGGTGTAGATTATAAAGTTCTTACAAAAGAAAACCCATTGCATTTCCCTACTGGAATTTATCAAAGGCCTATACAAATTCAATGGTTGGAGCGTACAGTAGATCCTACTAAGGATAATACGCTAACAATTCAGCTAGATTCCAATAATCTATCTATATCTACTGGTATGCCTGGACCAGATAAAATTCAAAGCAAACTAATATTTACAAAAACAAACAATTAATAAATTGAAAAAAATATATTTCGGACTTCTAGTATTGTTTATCTCTAAAAACTGTTTTTCTCAATTACTTGTTCAAGACAGTATTTTAGTTAAAAAGACTTTACCTAATGGTCTCACTTATTATATATATCCTACCGATAAAGTAAAAGGCGAAGGCTATTTTAGGTTAATGGTAAAGGTGGGGTCAGCACAAGAAACGGATAATCAACGCGGATTAGCCCATTTTTTGGAGCATATGGCATTTAATGGAATTGAACATTTTGAAGCTAATAAGTTAATTGATTTTCTAGAATCTAATGGCTCCAAATTTGGACATGACTTAAATGCACATACCTCGTTTTTGGAAACTGTTTACAAATTAAAAATACCCACACATAATAAATCAGTGGTTGATTCTACACTTTTAATTATGTCTGATTGGGTAAATGGGATGCTATTAGATAGCAATGAAGTAGAAAAGGAAAGAGGAGTTGTATTATCAGAGTGGTTGTCTAAGCAATCACCAAAAGCAAAAAGCGGACAGGTCTTTCTAAACACCCTTTTAAATAATTCTAGATACTCGGAAAGAAAGGTGATAGGGGATACCACTAGTTTAAAAAACTTTAAATTGAAAGAGCTGCGTAGTTTCTATGAGAAATGGTATGACCCTTCTCTGATGGCAGTAGCAGTTACTGGTGATGTAAATGTAGTTGAAATAGAAGAGGAAATTATTTCTAAATTTGGAAATATACCCGCATCCTATCCTAAGCTAGAGACGTATAGTATAGACAATTTTAATAACGATAGCCTAATTGTTTATAGTGATGAATGGGTTAAGGGAATGGAATTAAATTTGATTCAACTCAGAGACCCTTTAAGAAATGTAGTCAATAAAGAGGCTTATTCTAGGTACTTAACTCGTAGTTTGGCTCTAGTTTAAGTTTGCGTTGATATTAGTTTTTCATACCTAGTGTCTATATTTCTGTATCTGGCATAGGTTCCAATGTCTTCAACGGTCTTGGGAACAAAGGCCTGGAGCATGTCCTTACTACCCTTGAGGTGCTCCTTTACCCTAAACCAATTCAGATACTGCTGAAGATATTTGGTCGAAACGCCCCAAAAAGTGCCGTCTATCCATTTCTTTAGTCTATTGTGCGTGGAATTCACATGTTGTATATGGTAAACGCCTTGCTTTACCCGTTGTTTTATAATTCCCTTCAGGGCATGGTGTTCCAGTTTTCGATCCATTGCAAAACCTTTGTAGAT
>NZ_KE384292.1:771-36254 GCF_000424985.1 Arenibacter latericius DSM 15913 | reverse complement strand
ATTTGATTTTTAGACACTTAAATATACTAAATTTCCGCTTTTTCTATGGTGTAAAAACCCAATAATAATCGAAATTCTTACGTCGAACTCAGGTTTGTAAATCCACATTTCCCATCTCCTTTTAAAAACAGCCCGATCCCTGCATCGTTACGCGGAGTTTCAACCTCTGATCCATACATATTTCCAGCTAGGATAATATCTAAATTCCCATCAGCATCTACATCGTCAATTATAATATCATTAATACTGGATACCTGCGCCTCTATTGGTAATTCATGAATTCTAAAATTTCCATCCTCCAAATTCTCTACTACAATACTTTGGAACATATGAGCTTTATACTCAAGAGATTTACTCAATTGTTCTTCTCCATAAACTTCGCTAAGCGACGCGGAGGCGAAGGTATCGTAATTAGGAAATATTTTCTTTAATCCAGGGATTTGTTGGGAAGAGCAAGATCTACCTCTTAATGGATAGTGTTCCCCGTAATTATAGTACCCAAGAACAATATCGTTTTTCCCATTTTGATCAAAATCTCCGTAATTAACAGTGAACGGTTCCTCTGGGTTGGCTTTATATTTATAATTGAGTCCTAGATTTCCCATAACATAATCATCATCCCCGTCTCCATCTAAATCAGCTGCTTTGATACTAAACCACCATCCTGTAGTATTTTGAAGAGAAGCTGGTAAGGCAATCTTTTTAAAAACTCCTTCTTTATTTTCAATTATAGTTATTGGCATCCACTCCCCAACCACTATAAGATCTAGATCCCCATCATTATCATAATCTGTCCAGGAAGCATCCGTTACCATACCCAAATCTATTAGGTCATTTATAACAACTTTCTCAAACTTAAGCTCTCCAGTTTCCTTCCAAGTATTTTTTAACAGGTGACTTTCAGTTGGTTCCGGATAATGTCCAGGCACTTGTCTGCCACCAACAAATAGATCCATATCGCCATCATTATCATAATCGGCCATAATTACTCTAGAGCCACTAGTAGTTAATTTAGGTAAAGCAGAATTTAACAAGGAAAAATTTCCGTTGCCATCGTTAATATATAATCGGTCTTGGTACAGGTCTATTCCCTTATCGTATTCATTACCACCACTCACCACATACAAATCTAAATCCCCATCCATATCTACATCTATAAATTGGGCTCCCATATCTTCATGAAAAGGATACCCAGCAAAGGTCTCCGATCCTGTTTGGGTAAATGTTCCATTCTTATATTGGAGGAAGATACTTCCACTTTTCCCTACTGCCCCGCCAACAAAAAAGTCCTCCAAACCATCGCCATTTACATCACCTACAGCGAGTCCGGGACCAAAGGCAGACATCTTATGAGGTAATAAAACCTCTCTATCAAAATCATTATAGTCATTTTCCTGATGCATGTAATCTAAACCTACTTCCTTGGAAACCTCTTTAAAAAAAGGGTTTTTAGTAATTTTTGTCTTATTTACTGGTGTTATTTTTAATTTTTCCCGATCGAGGATAAGGGTCTGATTTGGTTTAATTTTATGTATAACTGAACTACCTCCATCATACCAAGAAATCTCCAAACTATCTATTTTCTTAGTATTTCCCAATCCAAAATGAATAAGGCTTTCACTACTAGAATAAAACCCTCTAGCACTTGTTAACTCCCCTATCTGTATACCTCCATCATAATAGATATTGGCCCTAGTACCAAAGAAACTCTTGTGTTTATTTCCGTCTGTAAATTTTATATTGAGGTAATTATTCTTTGATAATTTATTGGAATTGTTTTCATAGATAAAGGCTATATCATCTACATTATTCACCACTAAATCCAAATCTCCATCGTTATCCAGATCCCCATAAGCGGCGCCTGAAGAGAATGAAGGTTGGTCTATTCCCCACTCTTTGGCGGTTTTCTCAAAATCTAATCCTCCCATGTTTTTAAACACATAGTTTGGAATTTTTTCTGAAGGAAAAAAAGCCAAAATACTGTCCAAGGATACCAACTCTCTAAGTTCTGCTAAGTTAGCTGAAACATTCTTAATTTGGTATTCAGCTGCTACCCTAGCTAAATAGGCATCAATATTCTTAAGGGCATCTGTATTCCTAATATCTTTTTTAATGCCGTTGGTAACATACAAATCTTTAAAACCGTTGTTATCAAAATCAGCAAATATCGCAGACCAGCTCCAATCTGTGTTAGACATCCCCGCCAATTGACCAATTTCACTAAAACGTAGATTCCCATCTGCATCGGCACCATTATTCAACTGCAGGGTATTGAACATATATTGATAATGCCCACCAAGATTTACAATGTTCCAGAATTCTTGCGGATTCATTCCCCCCATATTTGCTTTAAGCCTATAGTTGTCCTCTGCTACCATATCAACCACAGCTAGGTCTAATAACCCATCGTTATTAATATCCCCAACGTCTGCACCCATACTAAAAAATGAAATGTGCTTTAGGTATTCATTGGCCTTATTGGTAAAGGTTCCGTCTCCATTGTTTATATAGAAGAAATCTGGCCCTTCATAGTCATTGGCTACATAGAGATCTGGCCATTGATCATTATTAAAGTCGCCCACTACAGAGCTGAGGCCGTAGCCCACATTCTCTAGTCCTACTGCTGTTGTAATATCCTTAAAACCTGCTCCATTATTCTCTAAGAACCGATAGGTTAGCTCCGGACTAAGCCAGTTTCTACCTTTAAGCGGAGATAATAAAGAAGGATTTGGGGGTTGATTTATGAGAAATAGGTCGAAATCCCCATCTTTATCAAAATCAAAGAAATTAGCATGAATCGCTCTAAAAGGATCGTTTAAATTATATTCCCTTGCCGATTCTGTAAACGTTAGGTCACCATTATTAATGTATAGTTCATTTACTCTTAGTTCTGGATTATCGTCAAACAAGTTCTTGCTTACATAGATGTCCTTGTAGCCATCCCCATTTACATCTACCATATTTACCCCCATAGACCATCCACCTCTATCTAATATTCCCGCTGATTTGCTAATGTCCTTAAACTGCATATTACCTAGGTTTAAATACAACCTATCCGCTACTTGATTGCCGGCAAAATAAATATCTGGCAAGCCATCATTATTAATATCCTCTATTGCTACACCAGCACCATTATAAAACAATTCATAAATAAGGGCATTGGCCTCATAGGTATCTGTAACCGTATTATTAAAATCTATACCAGTTCTAGAACTAGGTAATAGTGAAAACAGTTTTTCTGGTCCATCCTTCTTGTGAGGGGATTGGGCATAAACAAAATTAATTCCTAAAGAGAAAAGTGCGAATCCAAAGGCAATGTATATCCACTTTTTATTGTTCTTCATGCGCGTTTGATTTTCCATTTATTCTAACCCATTCCATTTCGCCATTATTAACAGCACTTATTATCATTTTATTCTCTGGTGTGTTTATCCGCTTTAATTTCTGAACGTCTCCTCTTAGAAACAAGCCACTTTCGGTTGGCAATAACGGAGTAAACTCACCTTTACCATCCCCTTTTAGAAAGATACCCACACCAGCATCGTTTCTTGTAGTTTCTATTTCCACGGGATACATATTACCAGCCAGTAGGATATCTTTATTACCATCCCCATCAAAATCTTCAAGAAGTATAGCATCTACATTAGAAATCTGTGCTTCCTTGGGAAGTGCTTTCATACTAAACTTTCTATTCCCTTTATTTTCAAAATAGGCAGTGGCAAAAGTTTTTGCAGAATAGTGTAATGCAGTCTGTAGGTTATCCTCCCCGTAAACCTCAGTTAAATTGGCAGACGCAAAAACATCATAGCTCTGGAACCGCTTCGCAATCATTGGTATTTGTTCTGCAGAACAAGACCTACCCCGGAGCGGGAACTGCTCCCCAAAATTGTAATAACTAAGTACAATATCTTTAGAACCATTTTCATCAAAGTCACTATAATGTACCTCAAAAGGAGTTTCTTCGCTAGCTTTGTACTTATAATTTAGCCCTAAATTTCCGGCAACAAGATCTAAATCTCCATCATTATCCATATCAGCAGCTTCCAAACTATACCACCATCCCACGGTATCTTGCATTCCTAGGGAGTCCGTTACATTTATAAATTTACTCCCCGTATTTTTAATAAAAGTAATGGGCATCCATTCACCGGTTAGGACAAGATCTGTATTACCATCCCCATCAAAATCCATCCACACTGCATCGGTAACCATACCTATATCTAATAAATCTTTGGCCACATTGCGAGTAACATCTTTAAAGGCCCCTTTATTATTTTTCAATATCCTACTGCTTACTGGAGAGGGGTAGTCCCAAGGCATATGTCTTCCTCCTACAAATAAGTCTAGATATCCGTCATTATCATAATCAAAGGCACGCACTACTGATCCGCTTTCTGTAAAATAGGGGAGTTTATTTTTAGTAGGTTCAAAATTCCCCTTTCCATCATTAATGTATAGTCTATCTTGGTAATAATGGGAATTGGGTTCCCATTCATTTCCACCGCTAACAACGTACAGATCTAGGTCCCCATCATTGTCCATATCAAAAAATATGGCATCCAAATCCTCATATCTAGCAGCATCCTTCCAAGTCTTACTTTCTACTTTCGTAAATTCCCCTGCCTGATTTTGCAAGAATAAAACCGGTTCAAAACCAGCAGCGCCCCCAATAAATACATCTTCCAAACCATCTCCATTAACATCACCAACTGCTAAAGCAGGTCCAAATTGGGACTGTTTATGTGGCAACAAAACTTGAAGGTCAAAATCATTAAATTTATTCTCTATATGTTTAAACTGAATACCTTCTATTGAACTAAACAATAATTCTTTCTTAGTGGGAGGATCAGGGATTAGCTGATTAGCATCGCCTAGATCAATAGTGAGAAGCTGATTTGGCTCCACATCGGTATAAATACTTACTTTCCTATTAGGCCAAGTTACTTTTAAGGTGTCAATTGCTTTATTTTCGGAGAATCCGAAATGGGCAATTTGTTCACTAGTAGAATACATTCCTCGAACACTAGTAAACTCATACAGCTGTTTTAATTTTCCTTGAACGGATTCTACTCTTGCTCCTAGCATTGGAGTATTATTTTCTTTATCCGTCAGGTTTATCCTTAGGTAATTCTGCCCTTCATTTTTCTCACTATTATTACGGTAAATAAATGCCAGATCGTTTACATTATTCACTACTAGATCCAAATCACCATCATTATCTAAATCTACATAGGCACAACCAGCAGAGAACGATTTCTGTGATAAGCCCCAATCTTCTGACATTTTATCGAAGATCATTCCGTCCTTATTTTTAAAGGCATAATTAGACAATCTAACGGATGGGATGTGGTCTAGGGCTTCATCGAGATTAAGAATATCCCAAAGAGAAACATCTCCTGCATTGGGATTGCTTTTAACAAAGTCATTAGCGATATTGGTAATATAATTTCCCACTGCCTTATCTGAATCCGTATTCCTTATATCTCGTAAAAGTCCGTTAGTTACATAGATATCTTTTAACCCATCGTTATCAAAATCGGCTATTACATTAGACCAGCTCCAATCTGTACTAGACACGCCTGCAATTTGTGCTATATCACTGAATTGGGGTACCCCTGAAAAAACTCCCTGATTTAACTGCAGGGTGTTATACATATATTGATAATGGCCTCCATTATTTACTATATTCCAAAAGGAATCTGGGTTCATTCCGCTCATATTGGATTTTATACGGAAATTATCCTCAGCCACCATATCAACAACCATAAGATCTAGAAATCCATCGTTATTAATATCTGCAGCATCGACTCCCATACTAAAATAGGAAATATGCTTTAAAGAGGTATCTATGGTATTGGTAAAGGTTCCATCGGCATTATTTATAAAAAGGACATCTGGTGGACCAAAATCATGAGCAATGTAAATATCTGGCCAACCATCATTATTAGCGTCTAAAATAGAAACACTATTGGCATTACCCAGCTTTAAGACTCCTGCTTCTACAGTAACATCTGTAAAACTTTTATTTCCATTATTTCTATACAATCTAGGGGCAAATCTTTCTTGATTACGATCTACGTCGTACAATTCTGAATAGTTCCCAGGGTTGGGAGGGTGATTTAGAAGAAATATATCTAACAGCCCATCTTTATTATAATCTAAGAAAGTAGCATGTCTTGTTCTTTCGCTGTTATCCAATCCATACTCCGCAGCAGATTCTTTAAAGGTAATCTTACCATCGGGGTTGTCTTTAGTGGTATTTATAAATAGTTTATTTCTTCTAATCTCAGGGTTGCCATCGTACAGTTCCCGGGTCACATAAATATCGAGCCAACCATCATTATCAATATCTCCAACGATAACACCGGAAGACCAGCCGCCATTATCTTCAATACCTGCAGCTTGGGTAATATCCTCAAACTGCATATCCCCATTATTTTGGTATAACCGATCACTCACCAAGTTACCTGCAAAATAAATATCTTGAAGTCCATCCTTATTAAAATCTCCTACACCTACTCCTGCACCGCCGTAAAAATTAGAGTAGATAAGGATATTACTCTCTTTGGTATCCTTTATGGTATTTTGAAAAGTTATCCCCGTGGAAGAAGCGTCTAAAAGCGTAAATAGCTTCTCTTTCTGAGCATTAGATTGTTGGGTTAAGAATAGTAGTATGGTTAGTATATATAACCAAGAATGGGTGGTTGATTCATTAGTCTTCATCATAATAAACCTAGTAAATAAAAATAAAACAAAGGAGGGTTTCCCCTCCTTTATTAAATTAAATTAAAATAAACATAGTAATGTGATTAGAATATAAATTCTATTGTTTATCCCACCATACTCGGGTAGTATAGGTGTTAGGCCCTTGATTGGCTATGGCTGCATTTACATTTTCTGCATTAATTGTAAATTCTACCAAAGGATATTTCATTCTTCTTGCTATAGTTCCTCCTGTAGCATTTCCTGGATAATTTACGGGTGTTAAAACAGGATATTCTACTCGCCTCCAATTTGCATATGCTTCCAAAGGATTTAAAAAAGTAGCTGCCCAATATTGCTCACCAATCATTTCCATCCCATTGGCTTCATCAAATGGATTAGCCGCTAAATATGTATCAACTTCTGCCGTTGTGGGTGCATCTACACCATAAAAACTCCAGTTTGCCATGGCAGCATGCACACCTTTATTGTAGTGTACTTCCGCATCGCCAGTATACCATCCTCTTAAGGCAGCCTCTGCCAACATTAATTCTACTTCTGCATAGGTAATATACATTGATGGTGAATCTCGCTGCACCAAGTCTTGGTTAACCTGTGAGTAGTCTAATAAGTCTCCTCCAGCAGGTCCATCCGTTATAAGGGTTGAAGGGTCTAATCCATTAGGCAGTCCCTGATGAGGAGCACCAGACTCTACCCAGGATAATAGCTCTAATCTAGGGTCGTCATTTTCTTGCATCCAACCAACGAAAGTATCACTTAATCTCATGAACTTATCTACCACAAATGAATAACCGATTGGACTTTCAACCCCACCTTCTTCGTGTTCAATTTTCGCCAAGTCATCTAACTGGGTCATAACACCACCTGCTA
This sequence comes from Arenibacter latericius DSM 15913, assembly GCF_000424985.1. Taxonomy (GTDB): domain Bacteria; phylum Bacteroidota; class Bacteroidia; order Flavobacteriales; family Flavobacteriaceae; genus Arenibacter; species Arenibacter latericius. The sequence continues at coordinate 28,661 of NZ_KE384292.1, read as the reverse complement.
TGGCTTTCTTCACCCAGGCTTCGGAAGAAGAAGGATCTGCTTTAGACATTCTAAGTCCTAATCTAAGCATTAGGGAGTACGACAATTTTTTCCATTTTGTAAGATCGCCATTATAAATAACATCCTGACTACCTGGGCTTTCTGCAGATGCGGTCAATTGCATTGCGGCAGTTTCCAATTCGTTTAACATACTTGTATATATGTCTTGCTGACGGTCGTATGCCGGGAACCAAGTATTGGTTAAATATCCTTGACCAGCTTCGGAGTAGGGAATATCCCCATAAAGATCGGTTACCTTATGGAAAGAAATAACCTTCATAATGCGTCCTATAGCGTTGTAATTCACTGCTGCAGGATCTTCAGCACTACGTGTCACAAAGTCTATTACATCTTTGGCTTCATTTACCCAATATTCATCAAATACTGCATAGCTATAATCGATGAAATCTATGTATTTATCTCCTGGCAAAAGATTGGTCGCAATATTAACATCGGCCAACTGTTGAACGGAGGAGGATGCCCATCCTAGACCTACTCTACGCATTTCATATTGTGCACCAGCGGCTTTTAATTGTATATCAGTGAGCTGAAGCCCAAGGGGCAAGTCTGCTATTACATTTGGATTTTCATTCAATTCTGCCAGATCATCTGCACAAGAGGTGAAGGAGATAGCCGAAATCGCAACAAAAAAGCAAGCAATCTTTATGTTGATTTTATTTATTTTCATAATACTATTTTTTTATTAATTACTAAAAAGTAAGGTTCACGTTAACTCCAAATGAACTAGACTGTGGCATAGCAAAGAAATCTAATCCCTGTGCGTTGCCAGAAGTATAACTAGATTCTGGATCTATATTATCAACGTTAGAGTGAATCAACCAAAGGTTTCTTCCTACTAGAGATACGTTGGCCTTACTAATAAAAGTCTTTGCCAATATTTTAGATGGAATATGATAGCCTAGAGTTATTTCTCTTAATTTTATAAAGCCGGCATCATAAATAAACTCCTCTGCAATGTCATTATATATTTTCTCATAATAATCTCTTATGCCGCTTGCAGGTATTATGCCAATTCCATTTTCACGACCTACCAAGGTGTTCTTATGAATACCTCTTCGGTAAAATTGCGCCATGGTTCCACTGTGTCCTACAGCTCCATCCTTCATATCTAGCAAAAAGCCTAATGAAAAATCTTTGTATCTAAAATTATTTTGCAATCCTGCATTAAAAGGGTGAACACCAGTACCAAAAGCTACTGTACCTGCATCTACATCTACTTGTGGCAATCCGTTATCATCTAGGTCTATTTCTCCATTTGCATCTCTAAGGTAAGTGGTCCCTGTTATTTGTCCAAAAGGCTTTCCTTCTATATGGGTTACCCAAGCGTGCCTAGCTCTACTTAGTCCGATATTAAAGCGTTCCTCATCATTTTCGGGATCGACTAAACTAACCACTTTACTTTTATTATAACTCATATTAAAAGAAACATCCCATTTAAAATTTTGAGTCATTACCGGAGTACCTGTTAGCAACAATTCTACTCCTTTATTGGTAAGTTCACCAACATTCACCACTGTAGACCAGTAGCCAGAGGTATAAGAAATACCTGCATTTAATATATCATCTTCAGTTTTCTTATCGTAGTAGGAGAAGTCTATTCCTAATCTATTTTTCAAAAACTGCATGTTAAATCCTAGTTCTAACTCCGTTACCAATAATGGATTAAGATTAGCATTTCTTACTGAGCCACCGCTTATAGAGCCACGAGGAACTCCAAGTTGCGCTCTACCCAAACTATAGTTCTGGTTTAAGGAATAGGCGCCGATGTCACCTACACTACCGACCTGTGCCCAAGAGGTCCTAACCTTTAGGAAGTCTATTGCCTCTGGCAAGGTTAACACATCTGATAACACTGCACTTAATCCTACTGAAGGGTAAAAAACATCTCTACCATCTAATACTGAGAACCAATCATTTCTTGCAGATCCCGTTAAGAACAACCAGTTATCATATGAAATCTCTGCTTGTCCATAAACAGAATGAGAGCCTAATTTTGAGAAAGAACTACCTCCACCGTTATTAATACCATTTGCGATAGAATAGAAAAATGGCAATGCAAAATTATTTCCAGATGCAGAAGTTCCATCTTCCTGCAATCTCATTTTATTTGCCCCGGCCAAAAAATCATAGGCAATCCCATTGTCAAATTCGTGACGGGAACCTATCATAATATCGAAGTTGGACTGTTGGTATTTATATTGTCCTTGACTCATACCCCCGTCTATATTATGTCCTGTTCCGGTAGGGTTAACACTTTCGGTTAGACGATCGGATTGATCAATACCGGCTCTACCTTTTACATAGGCCCACTCGTTAATATCATATTGAATGGAAGCACTTGCAATAAGTCGGTTTTTAGATTCCATATCTGTCTGTTGATAAGCTGCCCAATATGGGTTTTGCATCCATATGGAGCTCGTAGGCAACAATTCATAGCCTTTTTTCCCCATTGTGGCACCATATAAATCCGTGGCATCTTCTGGATTTGCCCCTAATCTGTTAGGATCCCCTTTTAAGTCCAAGATATTTGTTGTTACTGGCAACTGCCATACGGTATAGTGAGCATTTCCTGGAGAATCGGCCAATTGAGACCTGTTTTTCACATCCTGTAAAATATACTGTGCACTTGATTGAAAAGAAAGTTTATCATTTAATGCTTTACCATGCAGATTAGCACTATAGGTCTGTCTTTTCATTCCTGAATTAGGAAGAATACTCTCGTTTTCCATATTGGAAGCAGAAAATCTATAACCAATATCTGCAGAACCACCACTTAAGGCAACCGTGTTTGTAGCTGTACTTCCGGTTCTATAAAATTTATCAAAATTATCCCCGGCATAAGAATAGGGTCTACTTACCCCATCAAATTGTACTACGCTAGATCCATCTAATTTAGCACCCCAAGAAAACTCTCCAGCATCCCAAGCTTCAGATTGCGTTGTAGGTTTTTGGCCTAGAAGCCCAGATCCATATTCTTTTTGAAGATCCAAATGATTGATTGCATTTTCCATAACGAAGTTAGAATTCACTTCTATCTGTAGTCCTTGATTGGTTTTACCTCTTTTGGTGGTTATAAGTATAACCCCGTTAGAAGCCTGAGACCCATAAAGTGCTGCTGCCGAATTTCCTTTTAATACGGACATGGATTCTATATCGTCTGGGTTGATATTACCTATACCATCCCCTCCATCTTGTCCGCCCCATTCACCAGCTGAACCTCTATTTGTGTTATCGATAGGAATACCGTCTATAACATACAATGGTTGGTTATTCCCAGTTAAGGAAGAGTTACCACGAATTAATACTCGTGATGTTCCTGCAGGTCCTGATGCCGTTCTAGAAACATTCACCCCCGCTACTTTACCAGCCAAACTGTTGGCTATGTTTGTTTCCCTAGCCTCGGTGAACTCGTCCCCCCCAACCTTAGAAACTGAATACGCCAGGGATCTTTTTGATCTTTCAATACCTAAGGCTGTAACTACAACCTCATCTAAGGTATTTGCAGATTCTTTTAAAATAATATCTATTTCTGTTCTTCCTGCAATAGCAATAGTTTGGGTTTCATAACCTATAAAAGAAATAGACAGTTTTGCAGCATTTTCTGGTACGGCAATGCTGTAGTTACCATCAAAATCTGATGTTGTACCAATTAAAGTGCCTTCTACCAAAACTGTAGCACCAGGCATTGGCACATTGTTCTCATCCAAAATAGTACCTGTAACAATATTATCCTGAATAGTACCTACCGTTAGACTTTTAAACGTCCTAGGCTCCTTAGTAACGTTTGCTTGCATCATACTTGCAAAAAGCACAAATAAGGAAAGTGCAAAGCACGTTGGTAATTGGTAATTTTTAGGCTTCTTAAATAAAAAAAGCCTAAACTTTCTAAGTTTTCGCATACTTGGTTGGTTTTAATTGATTATTAGTTAAAACATATTACACTCTTTTTTCAAGAAAAATAGTATTCTCTTTAAGTGCCATAATTCTTGGAAAGAACGGAACATGAAATGATCATAAGCAATATTACCTATTAGAATAGCTCTCCTGTTAGAACAGAATCAAAAAAGTATAACATAGTTTCGAGGTGCTAACACAGTTTCTAGGGGGTTTAACACAGATTCGGAATCCTATGGAGCTAGTACTGTATTAGGGTTGTCTACAAAGTACATTACCTAACTACCTATAGTCTAGGGGTCCAAAGCAATTGAGATTAGAAGCAAATTCTTTGTTTAAATGGTATGGTCTTAATCTTTAAAATAACAAATGACTTAACAGTACCTGAAGGTATACCAACACCTTTTCACATACCTAAAGAAGGGTTTATTTTGATAATAAAGTGGTTGTAACCAATAGATAAATAGGAATAAAACTATATCATGATATACTATAAGTGTCTAATTAGAATATTAGTTAATTATTTATAAGAAGTGTATCATTACTATCAACCAAATTGATTCCGAAAACATAGTTTTTTATATAGTTGTGATTTTGTCCTCACGATTAGATTTTTCAATGCTATTATTTAAAACATCGAAGTTTAAATTAAACTAATTTTTTGACATTGATTACGCTCAGTCACCGTATAAAACTAAATAGCTAAAGTTCGTGTTCTCGGGCCTGCCCGAGGGAGGGACTCAATACTAACTACAGCGGAAAGAGCGACCCGATAAGAAAACACCCAAAACAATCATCAGCTATATTTTATAACAACCACCCACCAAAAAAAGAAAAAAAAAGGAAGCAACCCCTTAAGATTGCTTCCTTTTATTATTTAGCCAATATACGTTTTGGCAAACGCTTTATTACTTCTGCTGCTCCAAGAATGCTATTAAAGAAGCAAATTCCTCATAACTAAGTGAGTTTACCAATCCGGCAGGCATCATAGAAGTTGGTAGTTCTTCCCTTTCGGCAATATCTGATTTTTTAAGATCAGTAGCAATTCCTGCAATATTGCGTATGGTTAGATCTGTAGCCGATTCTGCCGTTACAAACCCTACATGGATATCACCACCTTTGGTCTCTATTTTTACTGTGGAGAACCCTTGAGATATAGAAGCGTTTGGTTTTAAGATAGACTCTGCTATCTGCTCTCTATTCATAATAGAACCAATCTGCCCCATAAAAGGCCCTTTCATCACCTCATCGGTACTAATACTGTGGCACGCAAAGCAACCTTGACTTGCATAAATTTTCTTCCCACTTTCTGGATCACCCTTAATTTGCTTAAGTGCAATCATGATGTCCTCTATAGACGCCTCACCTACTTGTCCTTTTTTATTCTTAATCTTATCGAAGTCCACTATAGGCATATCTTCTTTTGGTTCTCTTTTCTTCAAGATTCCAAATTCTTCTATCCCCAATCTGTACTTACTATTAAGCTCGGCATATAGATCTTTCTTTTCTTCTGCCGTATTTTCCCATTCTTTAGTTAGGAAGTCGCCAATAACTGATGTGTATTCCCATTCTACAGTTTTGTAGTAAGGTCCGTGAGTATCTGGTCTTGTACTCCACCACCAAGAGGTATCATAAGGCGCTTCTTGATGATAAAGTCGCGCTAAAGAATTACTAATATTCTCTTTAACTACCTCATCATTGGTTTCCTTATAGGCCTTAATTAGTCCGTCTACCACCTTTGGCGAATGCATATAACGTGTAGTCCAAAGCGCTAAATCCTTATTCTTAGTATTTAAAGCCTCTACAACAGCGTCTTCTGCATTTATTGCTACAAGCGCTTTAACAGCCAAATGTGGAAGTAGGATCTCTGAATTAGGTGTAGCGTGAGGTCCTTCACTCCCTAAGGTTGGAGCTCTAAAAGAATTAGGAACTGGAACTTCTAATAAATGTTGAGCAAGTTCTTTTCTACCCAATCTTCCTAGACCCACAATTGCAGCGGCCTTCACACGATCTGAATCAGATTTCAATGCTTCTATAAATGGTTCTGATGGTACATTCTCCACAATTCCCTTACGGTCTGCCAATGCTCTTAGAGCAAATTCCTGAACTGCTGAATCTTTAGTTAGGGATACTAAATCTTCTACACCAGAAGCTCCGGTTAATTGAGCGTAAGTAAAAATAGCTGCAGAACGCACCTCTAAAGATAATGAGCTATCCTTTGCTAATTTTAAAACACCACTTGCACCTTTACCTCTTTTGATTAATTCGTATTGTGCACTTAGTCTAGATTTAGCATTTCCAGATTTCAATAAGTTCACTAAACTCTTAGTCCAATAGATATTTTCCACATTAGGAAAAGGCTTATGTTCTAAATTTTCAGGAGTTACTCTTACGATATATCCTTTATCCGGGCTACCAGAATATCCTGCACCGTCCCATGCAGATAGGTACATTACACCAGAAGCATCTACATCTAGATCCGTAATCTGTGGCAATCTTATAAACTTCTCTTCATTTTGTGTAAAACTAGCTTTATCTTCAGTAACCCTATGGATATATAGTTCGCTACGTCCCCAGTCTGCCATCATAGGCACATTGTTATATTTTTCTGGCCAACGATCATCGTTCATAAACAAAGCACCAGTTCCAGAACCACCTCCAACATCTACTAAGGCTGGAATAATTTCTTCGGTAAAATGTTTAAAAAGCATAGGATACCCATACTCTCCCGTTTGCATTTGATGTGAGAATCTAACGTTCCATCCCCCTCCATCATTGGTATTTCCTCTAGTAAAGATATTCATAAATGGATCGATAGCAACATCGTAAATATTCCTCAATCCATGGGTATATACTTCCATTTCTGTACCATCTGGCCTTACTCGAAGCACACCACCACCTAACATAGTAAGCTGAGTACCATCACGATCGGTAGCGTTATGGAATCCAAAATCACCAACAGCGATATAGATCCATCCATCAATTCCCATTTGAATTCCGTTGGTAGCATGGTCTGTACCTCTTTCTCGTAGGTATTTAGAGTTACTTAGGTTCTTGATCAATACTTTTGCAGGACCGTCGGCTATTCCGTCTTTATCTAAATCCTCAAAAACAATCAAGTCCATATTATCGGCCTTTCCTGTTTCTTCGGTAAAGGTGGTATGCAAAACAAAAACTTGATCTCCAATCGGTAAGATTCCCCTTGGGTTATCTACTTCAGCAAATTTAGTATGAGAGTCCATTACTCCATCGTTATTACAATCTACCAAACGCTTAATAAATCCTTTCCCCATATCTTTACCCAAAGAGCCCATCATATCTACACCTACAAATACTTCTCCTGTAGCTGCAACCGCCATACAAGCTGGACTTGGGGTAAGATCTGGACCGGCAAATCCTGTTATTTTTAAATCCTTTGGCCAATTAAAAGCCTGGGCCAAAGAATCTGCCATGGGGTAATCAATGACCTCACTACTTGGGGCACATGGGACTTTATCTTCCCCACAACTGACAACAAGCAGCCCCAATAATAAAAAAATACCAATTTTCTGAAACATAGTTTACGCTATTAACCTAATTATTTTAACAATTACTTCATATTAAAAACCACGTGGTTAGCGGATTTTTAATAGGAAAGTGGCAAAACTAAAAATCTTTCGCATAAAATCTTTCAATTAGTGAAGTATATAGTGTTAAAATCAGCCCTCTAACATTATTCTTAAGAATTGTGATGAATAATTATTAATACCATAAGTACTACCAACCAACAGCACCCATTTTCTTCAACAACATAATCAGCTCAGAAACAATTAATTGTCATTTTTTTTTTAATGTCAGCTATATTTTGCAAAAAAAATGTTAATTTTCTAAAATTGCTAAAACCTGAGAAATGTCATATTATTACAAAAACAGCCTCTTTAGTTTTACGGCGAAATTCAGTTAAGAATGAGTGTTATTTACCTTTTATTAGCCCTAAGTATTTTAGTGGCTCTTGTTTTTTTTATCGCTTTTATAGTTTCAGTTAGAAGGGGGCAATATGACGATTCCTATACTCCATCTGTACGAATGCTATTTGAGGATGAATTAGTAAAGCACCCATCTGAGAAAAAGCCAAAAGAAAAATCTAACCAAATAAGTGAAAGTCAAATATTGTAATTATGGAAGTACAGCAGTTCTATTACGATAATAAAATCGTAAAAAAATTCATTTATGCTACACTGTTTTGGGGAATTGTAGGAATGTCTGTCGGGCTTCTGCTCGCTCTTATGTTTCTTTTCCCAAACATTACCGATGGCATATCATGGTTAAGTTTTGGGCGATTACGTCCCTTACACACCAATGCCGTAATTTTTGCATTTGTAGGAAACGCCATTTTTGCGGGGGTTTATTATTCCACTCAGCGCCTCTTAAAAGCTAGAATGTATAGCGATGCATTAAGTAAATTAAACTTTTGGGGTTGGCAGGCCATTATCGTAGCAGCCGCTATTACCCTGCCATTGGGATACACCTCTACCAAAGAATATGCAGAATTAGAGTGGCCTATAGACATAGCCATTACAATTGTTTGGGTAGCTTTTGGTTGGAATCTTATTGGAACTATGCTTAGGAGAAGGCAACGTCACTTATATGTTGCCATTTGGTTCTATCTAGCCACCTTTGTAACTGTTGCTGTACTTCACATTTTCAATAGTTTATCCATTCCAGTAAGTGCTTTTAAAAGTTACTCTGTATATGCTGGGGTTCAAGATGCCTTAGTACAGTGGTGGTATGGACATAACGCTGTGGCATTCTTCTTAACCACACCTTTTCTAGGATTAATGTACTATTTTGTTCCAAAGGCTGCTAATAGACCTGTCTATTCCTATAGACTATCTATTGTACACTTCTGGTCGTTAATATTCATTTATATCTGGGCAGGGCCTCACCACTTGTTGTATTCATCTTTACCAGATTGGGCACAAAATTTAGGGGTAGCCTTCTCTATTATGTTATTAGCCCCCTCTTGGGGTGGGATGATCAACGGACTTTTAACCTTAAGAGGAGCTTGGGATAAGGTAAGGACAGATCCTGTTTTAAAATTTATGGTAGTTGCTATTACCGGATATGGGATGGCCACTTTTGAAGGTCCCATGTTATCTCTAAAGAACGTAAATGCTATTGCTCACTTTAGTGATTGGATTATAGCACACGTTCACGTAGGAGCTTTGGCATGGAACGGATTTATGGCCTTTGGTATGATATATTGGTTAGTACCTAGAATGTTTAAAACAAGATTACATTCCATACCCTTGGCAAACTTCCACTTTTGGCTTGGTACACTAGGTATTATATTATATGCACTACCTATGTATGTTGCTGGCTTTACACAAGCCTTAATGTGGAAAGAATTTAACCCTGATGGCACCTTGGTTTACGGAAACTTCTTAGAGACCGTAACCCAAATTATCCCCATGTATTGGATGCGTGCTATTGGAGGTAGTATGTACATTGCTGGAGCGCTGGTAATGATTTACAACTTAGTGATTACCGTAAAATCTGGTAGCAAAGTAGAAGACGAGTTAGCAGAGGCCCCGGCCTTAGCCCGAGTTTCCAAGAAAAGAACGGCAGGGGAGACTTGGCACACTTGGTTAGAGCGTAAGCCTATTCAGTTAACCATCTTAGCTACTATAGCAATATTAATTGGTGGTATTGTACAGATAGTTCCAACCATTCTGGTCAAATCTAATATTCCGACCATCTCTAGTGTAAAACCGTACACCCCATTAGAATTAGAAGGAAGGGACCTTTATATTAGGGAAGGTTGTGTAAGTTGTCACTCCCAAATGGTAAGACCTTTCCGAAGTGAAGTGGAGCGTTATGGGGAATATTCCAAAGCTGGGGAGTTTGTTTACGACCACCCATTCTTATGGGGTAGTAAACGTACTGGGCCAGATTTATTACGGGTAGGAGGAAAATACTCAGACAGTTGGCACTTTAACCATATGTACGATCCGCAATCTACCTCTTCGGGATCCATAATGCCGGCATATGCTTGGTTAATTAGGGATGAGCACGACCGAAGTAAAATTCAGAAAAAGATGGAGGTAATGGTTACACTAGGGGTTCCATATTCTGAGGAAGAAATTGCCAATGCTTTTGAACATATGGATCAGCAGGCAGCACAAATAGAGAAAAACCTATATACGGATCCCGATTTTGCAGCGAGCTACGAAGCCGATAAAAAGTATGCTGAAGAAAATGGAGAAGATTTTATAGAAATGAAAGATAGGGAGATTGTAGCTATGATTGCCTACCTACAACGTCTAGGAACCGATATAAAAATTAAGAATACGAACGAGGAAATTTCTCAAAATTAACAAGTCATGCTAAAATTCGTAAAAGGTTATATGGAAACCATCGATGGGATAGCTACTTATCCCATTATTTCCCTACTGATATTCTTTATCTTTTTTGCTGGCCTATTTTGGTGGGTATTTACTGCATCCAAAGAACACATTAAGGAAGTTAGCGAATTGCCGCTAGAAGATGATGATTTAAGATAGCAATATGAAACACATAGGCAGCGGTACTGCTAGCCTATGTTTTTCTTACCCTAATATGTAATAACAATTTCAACCTAAGAAAACCACTTAAAACAGTTAAGATGAAAAATACCTCACTATGGTGGATTAGAATTCCGCTAGTTTTCTTTCTAATCCTCGGATTGATGGAATACTTCGTAGAAACGGATGGATTACCAGCCGTATTGGAACATCCAGCACTATTAATTTTTATGGGAATAATCCTGTTTTTATTAATTGGAATAGAACTTATTTTAAGGTCCATAGAGAATGTTATGTTCCAAACCTTATCTCCTGAGGCTAAGGAGCGCTACCTAGAGGATAAAGCCTCTAAAGAAGGGAATAATTGGATAGCTCAACTTCGCGAGAAGATGATTCAGGAGAAAGCAATTGAAGAGGAACACGAAATTATCCTAGATCATAATTATGACGGTATTCAAGAATTAGATAACAATCTTCCGCCATGGTGGGTTTATCTATTTTATGCCTCAATAGTTTTCGCTATAGTTTACATGGCACGTTACCATGTGTTTGGTGGGGACACTCAGGATATGGAGTATGAAAGAGCCGTTGCAGAAGCTCAATTGGAAATAGAGGAGTATAAGAAAACCGCCAAGGGATTAGTAGATGCTAACACCGTAGAATTATTAACTGATGCTTCGGATATAAAAGCGGGAGAAGCAATCTACACTTCCAATTGCGTTGCTTGTCATATGGCAGATGGCGGTGGGGGAATTGGCCCTAATTTAACAGATGAGTATTGGATTCTAGGAGGTAGCATCAATGATGTTTTCAATACGGTTTCCGAAGGGGGACGTGCCGGTAAAGGAATGGTGGCCTGGAAACAAATGCTTAAGCCACTTGAAATAGCCCAAGTATCTAGTTACATCCTAACGGAACTGACTGGAACAACACCAGCCAATCCAAAAGAAGCAGAAGGGGAGATTTGGAAGGCAGACAATTAATTACAGTACCAACCTTTAGTATGGTGCTAAGTACAAATATAATAGTACTACAATAGTAGTAATTGGGTAGGTCTAGAACAGGGTTAAAAGGTACAAAACTATACTCATCACTTGTTCTAGTTGGATTTGCAATGAAGTATTAAGAGTAATTTTTAAAACCAAATTGCAACAAATATCCACTATTATAATACAGAATTACAAAGATGGCACAGGAGCAAAATAACTTTAGGGATTCCATAGGAACAATTAATGAAGAAGGAAAAAGAGCGTGGGTATTTCCCAAAAAGCCAAATGGTCGCTTTTATAAATACCGAAAATATGTAAGTTATGTGCTCTTAACATTCTTTTTATTGGCCCCATTTATAAAAATTAATGGGAACCAGTTTTTAATGTTCAATATTCTAGAGAGAAGGTTTAATATTTTTGGCTTCCCATTCTGGCCTCAAGATTTTTATCTTTTTGTAATTTCAATGATTATAGGGGTGGTATTTATTGCCCTGTTTACCGTTGCCTTTGGTCGTATTTTCTGTGGTTGGATATGCCCCCAAACTATTTTTATGGAAATGGTATTCAGGAGAATAGAATACTGGATAGATGGGGACCGAGGCGCACAAATACGTTTAGATAGGCAAGAGTGGAATGCTGAGAAAATAAGAAAACGTGTTCTTAAGTGGATTATCTTTTTCATCATCTCCTTTATTATTGCCAACGTATTCCTTGCTTATTTAATAGGCAGCGATAGGCTAATTCAGTATATCGCAGACGGCCCATTGGAACACCTGAGTACTATGCTCTCTCTTTTAATTTTTACAGGAGTATTTTATTTTATTTTTGCTTGGTTTAGGGAGCAGGTCTGTATTATTGCCTGTCCTTATGGCCGTATGCAAGGAGCTTTACTAGACAACAAATCCATTGTTGTCGCCTATGACCATAAACGTGGTGAAGCAGAGAAGGGAAGAAAAAAATTTAGAAAAGGTGAAGATCGTGCAGCAATGGGTCATGGAGACTGTATAGATTGTTTCCAATGCGTTAACGTTTGCCCTACCGGGATAGATATCAGAAATGGGACTCAATTAGAGTGTATTAACTGTACTGCCTGTATTGATGCCTGTGACGAGATAATGGAAAAGGTAAACCTCCCTAAAGGCCTTATACGATATGCTAGTGAGGATAATATTGAGAAAAAGGCCAAATTTAAGTTCACCCCCCGACTCAAAGGGTATACTGCTGTATTAGTGATTCTTACCGGCTTATTGATTGGAATGTTATTTTTGAGGAATGACTTAGAGGCCAATATTTTGCGATTACCCGGACAGTTGTATGAGCATAAGGAGGGCAACATCATTAGTAATGTATACACCTTTAAGGTGGTCAATAAAACAACTAGAGACATCCCAAATGTTACCTTTAAGTTATTGTCTCATAAAGGCACCATATCACTGGTTAGAAATGATAATTTTACTGTTCCTGCTCAGGAGCTAACTGAAGGAACCTTATTTATAGAAATAAACAATGCCGCATTAGATGGCGATAAAAACACCGTGAAAATTGGGGTATTTAGCGGGGAAGAACAAATTGAGACTACCTCAGCAAGATTTATGGCTCCAAGAAGTTACAGGTAGGATAATTAAGGTTACTGTGTTTAAAAGAACCATTTTATAAAAGGACCTCCCAACTATTTGGAGGTACAACTTAAAAAGAGGATATGAAAATTAATTGGGGAACTGGAATAGTATTAGCATTTATAGGGTTTATAAGTTTCATCCTATTTTTTGTGGTTAGCATGTTAATGGACGACAGGACCAATCATGATCTTGTTCGTGAGGATTACTATCAGGCAGAGATGGGCTTTCAAGAGGAATTGGATGCTGAAATAAATTCGCATAAAAATAATGTGGATCTAAAACTAGTAAGCACACCAGCAGGATTGCAGTTGGAGTTTCCAAAGGATTTAGACCAAGAAAAAATAACAGGAACAGTGTCGCTATACAGACTCTCTAACAAGCAGCTGGATTTTGATTTACCTATTACTTTATCAAACAACAACCTGCTGATCCCTAACAATCGTTTAGTAGCGGGTCGCTGGAATATTAAAGTGGCTTGGGAGCATAATGGGCAAGCCTATATGTTTAAGGACAAGATTACCTACTAACCTATTTCTAATTTATCTACTATCTAAAAGATAAACCATGCTGGCAACTGCTGTATTATTAGGATTAATGGGAAGTTTTCACTGCGTAGGCATGTGTGGACCCATTGCTTTTATGCTACCTGTAGATCACAAGAAGCCTGGAAAAAAACTGTTGCAAGTATTTCTCTACCATTTTGGAAGATTAACTGCTTACGGGATTATAGGGTTAGTATTTGGCTTTTTAGGAAAAGGCCTTTATGTTTTTGGATTACAGCAAAAGCTCTCTATCATCATAGGGGTTGTAATGATTGTAATAGTTCTTATTCCTTATAAAACCTTTAATAAATATAATTTCTCCAAGCCTATCTATGGACTCTTGTCTAAGTTAAAAAGTCAAATGGGCAAGGAGCTAAAAAAGAAAAGTCCAGATACTTTCCTAACCATTGGCTTCTTAAATGGTTTTTTACCCTGTGGTCTTGTTTACATGGCCGTATTTGCTAGTATTGCCACTGCAAACCCTTGGCTAGGTGCTCTTTTTATGATGTTATTTGGTTTGGGAACCATTCCCTTAATGACCACCGCCGTATATTTTGGTAGTATGCTAAAAGGCAAGGCCAAACAATCTGTACAGCGGTTGATACCTGTATTTGTAGTGATAATAGGACTCCTGTTTATATTGAGAGGAATGGGACTAGGAATACCCTATATTTCTCCTGCCCCCATTACGGAGACCGTATCTAGTGCCATAGAATGCCATTAACATTAAGTATTTTTAGGTATTGGTTTTATTTTTCAACTTATTTAAAGTAGGTTTGTTTTAAGCCTATGGTACCCTTGCAAAGCTTCAGTTAGCGGTAATCTAACCTGTCAGTTTCTGTAAAAGAATAAATATATTTCAGTTCGCTATTCCACAGAAACCATCTCAAGAACCAGGGGACTAAAAGCGCAATAAAAGTTTAGGAATTATGATAGGAAGAAAATTCTTAGGGATATTGCTATTTTCACAGCTGACTTTTCATGTGGGTTACAGTCAACAAAACACAAGTACCATGTCTAATACCAACAAGACCCAGTTCTCCATAGGCGTAATCGCAGACTGCCAGTACTGCAATGAGCAAGGAACGGGAATAAGAAAATATGCCAAATCGGAGCAGAAGCTAGAGGAGTGTGTAACGCATTTTAACACTATGGATTTAGCTTACACCATACACCTGGGTGATTTTATTGATAAGGATTGGGAAAGTTTTAATGTTGTAACCCCCATCTATAATAGGTTAAACATGCCAAAATACCATGTACTGGGGAATCATGATTATTCTGTGGAAGATGATGAAAAAGCAGAAGTCTATAAAAAGATGGACATGCCCTCCCCCTACTATGATTTTAAAGTGGAAGATTGGCGATTTATAGTGTTGGATGGAAATGACATAAGTTTACACGCCTATCCAGAGGATAGCGAAGCCCATCTTAATGCCGCCAATTACTATGTAGAAAACCATGCCGATTCCCCCTTTTGGAATGGAGCCATAGGTCCCACGCAGATGCAATGGCTTAGAGATGTCTTAGATAAGTCCTTAAACAACAAGGAGAAGGTAGTACTATACTGTCATTTTCCAGTGTATCCAGAAAACATCCATAATCTATGGAATGCAGATGAAGTTATTGAAACACTAGAAAGCTACCCTAATGTAAAAGCCTACATAAATGGGCATAATCATGAAGGAAATTACGGCGAAAAAAATGGCATCCATTATATTACTATGAAAGGCATGGTAGATACTGAGGAGAATTCCTATGGTGTGGTAAAAGTATCTCCAGAATTATTAGAAATTATTGGTTACGGGCGTGAAACCAGTCGCATCATAAAATTACAGAACAGCGGACAGTAGATATTATTGCAAGGTGGATAAAATGATAGGATGCTGTGGACTTCATAGATGGAAAAATCTTATAGCACAACACCCAATTTCTGTTTGCATCTAGACCGATTAAAATAGCTTAGGCTATAATCTTATAAAGGAACATTAATAGGCGCATACATGTCTATAACCAGAGTGCTTATAATCTTTCCCAGTTTTTATGGCTTGTTTATTCCAGTCAATATAGATTTACTTTTCATATCTTACTAGATTTTGGAGTGAACGATAAAAGTTTAGTCAGCAAAACCTAAATAGGAATTAGAAACCTTAATTAAACATCGTCAATACATTGATTATCATCAAAATAGGAGTTATTTAACTATTTCCTTGGCAGTGAAAAATTGTTTGACTGCCGAGAACATTTCCTACCTAAACATTTAACCGCTATAAAGAATTGAAAATGGATAAAACTACAAGTACAGATTATACTGCTAAAAAGATATCGAGTTCCATAAAGGTAGACGGCAATACCAAGAAACCAATTTGGAAAAACGCTAATTGGAGTAAGCGCTTTGTAGACTTAGTAACAGGCGATCCAGGAATGTATAATACACAAGTAGCCATATTATGGAACAACACCCATCTTTATATTGCCTTTGAGGCAGAGGAACCTTTTGTAGAGGCCAAACTAACAGAGAAAGGTAGCATTGTTTTTTTAGAAAATGATTTAGAAATCATTATAGACGGTGGGGACTGTTATTATGAATTAGAGGTAAATGCTGCCAATACTATTTATGAAGTCTTTTTTATATGGAAGGATGCTTATAAAAAAGGGGGCAAGTTTGATATTCCGCAATTTGACGTCCATCAAACCGAAGCGTATACCTTTGGAGGAAATTATGACCGTGAGGGTGAATCTTTTTGGAAGGGAACCCATCCTAGGGGAATTCGATGGGCCTTTACCAATTACAATTTACCCAACTTAAAAACAGCAGTACATGTAGATGGCGTTTTAAATGATAATAAAAATGTAGATAAAGGTTGGCACTTAGAAGTTGCTATTCCTTGGAGCAGTTTGGAGTGGTTGGCCAATGGTAGAAGCTTACCTCCCACTAGTGGGGACATTTGGAAAATGTTTTTAGGCCGATTTCAAAAATTGGTAGTTGGTGGCAAAGCAGTGCAACCGCACCCTGCTATGGTTTTAAATAGTCATGGCGCTTACGATGCCCATCTACCTGAAAAATGGAGTAAAATTAAATTTGTTGATTAAAGGGGGCTGCACCGTTAAAGCATTACTCCTATCATGCCTTAACAGGCAAACAAGGAATGAGAAAAATCACACAACGTTAACCTCTAAAGTAACCAAATACCGCCCACTATTTTTTAAAGTAAGGGTGAAAATTTAAAATCAACACCCCATTCCCTACCCTATTGTTTAATAAATCGCTCTGTATGGGTATAGTTAGAGGGATATGCCCCTACTTGCAACAACAAGGGTCGTAGGGCAAATTCAAATTCCAACACAGCTACCTTTCCTTCTTTATTCAAATGAAATTGCATAAACTCTTCGCGTTGGGCAGGATTTTTCCAAATGGCCCTAAAAGTATCGTAATGCCAGTGTTCTAGCCTTGCTTCCAAGTTATCTGAATCCCAAAAACGAAGCACTAAATCTTTCCCGTCTTTTTTCACCTCTATCTTTCCGTATCCGGCCGATTGGTACACGCCTAAATAAGCATCTAAATCCAAACTAGGTTTTGTTTTCTTAATTCTGGCTTTATGGATTTCTTCACGAGCTGCGGAAGCACGCTCATAAGACCTCTTATATCCTTGTAAGTAGCGTTGGTTCCAATCTACCTTGTTCTCTCCTAAGTAAGCATCCATAACCTGATATGCCACAGCATTCCCCAAACTATTAAAAGTATTCCCTACTACAATAATACCCAGGTCCAATTCTGGCATTAGGTACATGGCCGAGTTAAATCCGTCTGTGGCACCGCCATGGGTAATTACACGTTTCCCCTTATAATCGGTAATAGTCCACCCAAAGCCATAGCTACTTTGCGCAGCCATGGCATTAGACTGTGAACGGACCATCTGTGGCTTATGGATCTCGTTCATCTGCTCTGCACTAATTAAAGTCGTATCCTTAAAACTACCAGAAGTCCCCAGTTGCATAAGCATCCAATTATTTAAGTCGTTTACCGAAGCGTTAACTCCCCCTGCAGGTCCGGTATTATCCCAGTTTCTTCTTGAGATGGGCACTACCTTTCCTTGGATCTCTTGATGGGGATAGGCTTGATTATCGTTTGCTTTCAGCTGTGTGATACTGGTAGTTGTAGCGTTCATCTCTAGCGGAGTAAAAAGGGCTTCTTTTAAAAATGTATCCCAGGTACGTCCGTCGGTATATTCAATAATCTGTCCTGCTAAAGAATACATAATATTATTATAGACAAACTCCGAACGGAAAGGTTTTTCTAAATCCATATATCGCATTTGGTAGAGCACGCTATCTCGTGGACTAGCGGTCATAAACTGGAGCCTATTGCCCAATATTCTTCCTAATCCTACCCGATGCGTTAATGCATCGCGTATAGTAATTTCCTGGGTCACCCAAGGATCTTTAAGCTGAAACCATGGAATATGTTTAATGATTTTATCATCCCAACCTATTTTACCTTCATCCACCAAAATTCCGAGTGCCGCTGCGGTCATATTTTTACTTACCGACGCAATACTAAAAATAGTATTAGCATCTACCGGCTCCCCGCTTCCCAATCGCTTTTCACCAAAACCTTTTGCAAAGACAACTTCTCCGTCCTTTACAATACCTACTGCCATTCCAGGAATCTTCCAATCTTGTCTGCTAGACTCTACCCAAGAATCAAAATTCGCAGGTAGGGATTCTTGAGCGAAAATGCTAGAAAACAAAAAACTAAAAAATACAACAAGCGTTACCGAAAAGCTATTATAATTACGATTTGTCATGGGTATAGATTTTCCCCAAATATACTTACAACTTTATACTATTCCACCTGAACCGAGTAAACAAGGGATTTTCTACGGAGATAAGTGAATATTAAAGTCGAATCTTGCCTCAGAATCAACAAGCAACCGTCTTTTAGAATTTTAATTATGGTAAAAAGGATGCAGTTATTATTCTTAACTTGTATAACAGTAGAGGAGAGCAGGGTGATTTAACCTCATTTTAAAAAAGTTTTATTAGGAAGCGAATTGTAATTATGTTGCATTGAAGACTACATTTTATTCTCTCACCTTATCATATTCCCCTTTTGTGCGTAAACAGAATAAATAACGTTACCTATAATGATAGAAAGATTGCAGAACAGAAAGGAGGAAGTTGCCAAAAGCATACATTCCATATTTCAATTATCATATGCAGTGGAAGCTAAATTATTAAATCTAAAATATTTCCCTCCCCTTAAAAGGCCTATTGAAAGCTATCATAAAAGCAGTACTATCTTTTACGGATACTTAGTAAAAAAAACTAGCAGGGATTATCGAGATCACCCACAGCACTACTCTAACAGAGATAAATAGTTTGGCGGTTCATCCATTATTTTTTAGACGTGGGATAGGTAAAGAATTAATAGAATTCATTTTTGAGAATATTGATTCTAACCATTTTACAGTGGAGACCGCAATTAAAAATATTCCTGCCATCACATTATATAAAAAGTTGGGTTTCCATGAGGTAAAACAATGGGACACGGAAATAGGAATTAGAAAAATACAGTTCATAAAATGAGGTGAAAAATACCCTCACCCCAAAATCACCCACTTTAAATCACACCATACTACCCTCCAAGCCATGCTTCCTCCGGAGTGAATCTTAGTTTTTCATTATTTAAGTAAGTGGATAAAGCAACAAATACTCCCAAATAAGCACAGCGGCAAACTGTAATTACAGTATCTTTTATTCATGTGTGCACTGTTCTTCTCCATGAAGTTATAATACCAAAAGGAATAGGCCGTATTTGGATAAGGACACTACTAATTAAAAAATCTATAATGAAACTCGACATACTATTTATTAATGATGTACATGGTTACATTGCGCCACATAATGAATTGTTTTATGATGAAAATGGGGAGTATATCGCTGAAGCGGGAGGATATGCTCGTTTGCATTCCAAGGTTGAAGAAATACGGAAGAAGAACCCCAACACCCTATTATTTGATGGAGGCGACACCTTTCACGGCACCAAACCTATTGTAGATTCTAAGGGAGAAGCAATGGTTCCTATTCTTAATAAAATGAATTTTGATGCCATGACTAGCCATTGGGATTTTGCTTATGGGCCCGAGCAACATAAGAATATCACCAATCAATTAAATTACCCCAATTTGGCCTGTAATATCTTTAAACCAAATGGGGAATTATTTTCTACACCTTCAAAAATATTTAGTATGGAAGGCATTAAGATTGGCGTAATAGGAGTTGCTGCTTTAATTGTAGACAAAGTTATGCCCCCTTCCTTTGCTGGGGATTTGCGGTTTACTGCTGGACTAAAAGAAGTTCCCCAGCATATAGATAAGCTTAAAAAAGAAGGTGCAGATGTTATAATTCTACTTTCCCACAATGGTATGCCACAAGACATTGCACTATTAAAACAAGTAGAAGGAATTGATATATGTTTAAGTGCCCACACCCATAATCGTTTGTATTCTCCTGTAAAGGTTAAAGACGCCCTGTTAATCCAATGTGGGTGTCACGGATCGTTTTTAGGGAGAATGACATTGAATATAGAGGAAGGAAAAATTCAGTCTCATCGTTATAACCTCATCACAATAGATGAAAAAATTAAAGAGAATGAGGAGATGAAAATGCTGGTGGACCCCATTTTAGAAGGCTATAAAGACATACAGAACAATATAGTGGGTAAAACGGATCAACTATTACACCGCTACGCTACCATAAATGCTAGTTTGGATGAATTAATGCATCAAGGAGCCTGTTTTGTGACCGATACCGATATTTGCTTGTCTAATGGATGGCGATATGGTATTCCAATTAAAAAAGGGGATATTACGGAGGACGATTTATATAATATGGCCCCTATGAATCCGCCAGTTTCCGTAATTGAGCTTACTGGAAAGGAAATTAAGTCTATGTTAGAGGAAAATCTATCTCGCACTTTCTCCTGCGACCCAATGAAACAAATGGGAGGGTATGCCAAACGTATATTTGGCTTACATCTCAATATTAGAATAGAAAACCCAGATGGAGAAAAAATTCAAGAATTGCTTTTCAAGGGGAACCACATAGAAATGGATAAAACCTATAAGGTAAGTTTTATAACTGTACAGGGGGTGCCTAAAAAGTATGGTTTTAATAGACAACAGACAGAATTTAGGTTAGTAGAAGCTATGAAGCGATATTTAGAAGCACATCCTCACTTTTCTCTCTTAAAGAACAAAACATATAGGCTTGTATAATACAGCGTATAATTTTTTTAGGGGGTACTTAATAGCCCTACCAAAGAGAGCGTAAATCACCTCAGCTTCTCACTTAAATATTTCCAATACCGTTTAGGTACGTGCTGTATATGCAATTTCATATTTTTCCTAGAGGGGATATTAGTACTCTCAAAATAATCTTGCCATAGTGTCTGGAATTCCAATTCTTCAGTCGCGAAAAATTCTGAAGTAGTTTTGGTAGCATCAAAATCATCTGGCAGGGATAGGTTAATAATATCTACCTTTTCTAGATCATAATAGAGTCCGTAATTACGTTTAAGGTCATAAATAACCCATTTTTGATCGGCATATCTACGTTTAAAATGTGCAGAGATTAGAGGTAAGACATCAAAGTCTGGTTCTATATTGGCAAAATAAAGTCCATCTTTCGTCAACCTAAACCGAACAAAAGCTTCCATTCTATGTTTTTCCCGTCCTACACTTTTGGCTACTTGGGTTACTTTTAGCACGTCTTGGTTTGCAAAATCAGCATCTATTAGCATGGTGCTATTTAATGCGTATTGTATATATCGCAATAACAAATTTTCTACCTGTTTCTGTTCACTTAAAAATGCGTAATACAATTTAGACCGTCCCTTTGCCGTTGTTTTCTTTTTTATGCCTTTCCAAACCCGATCAGATTTTTCCAGATCTGTTAACACCTCCTCACTAGTGCCGAACAAGGATTCTTGGGCGTGACTTTTCCGTTGTATATGTACCTGCTTCAGTTTTAAATCGTACACGTGGAACACACAGGTTAGAAACCCATCAAAAGTACCATCGTAAACCAATGTATAGTCTTGTGGAAGTATCATTATTCGAATAAACTTAATTGTGGGCTCAGGATTTTTTGATATTTGCTCGTGGAGTTCTGAAGGATCAGTGATTTTAATTGTGGCCCCGTTAAATCGCGTCGTTCAAAATCCCGTGATTGACAAATTAAAAAATATTTCGCTCTATTCAAGGCGACCCCCATCTTTTGTAAATGTTCCCAGTTAAGGTTTCGAAAGCGTCTGGCCTGAAGTATTTTGTAAACTGATTTCATCCCCAAACCTGGCACACGGGCCAACATTCGTTTATCGGCTTTATTTACATCTACCGGGAATTGCTCTAAATTTCGCAATGCCCAACCTAATTTGGGATCTACTTCTAAATCTAAATTCTGATGATCATTGTTCAAAATCTCGTGCACTTCAAATCCATAAAATCGCATCAACCAATCAGTCTGATACAACCTATTTTCGCGAAGCATGGGTACAGCAGTACCTATTTGCGGCAGGCGGGTATCGTAGCTAATAGGAATATATCCGGAATAGTACACCCTTTTTAGATTAAACTTTTTATAGAAGTAATTGGAAGTCCACATTATCTGCTGATCACTCTCCCCAATTGCACCTATAATCATTTGTGTACTTTGTCCGGCTGGTGCAAATTTTGGTGTACTCTTTATAAGTTTCTTTTCAGAATTGTAAAGGATAATTTCGTTTTTGACCTTCTTCATGGGTTTAATAAAGTCTTCCCTATTTTTTTCAGGTGCCAAAAGTTTTAAACCTTCCTTAGTAGGAATCTCAATATTTACACTTAATCGATCTGCATAGAGACCCGCCTCCTTCATCAATTCATCAGAAGCCCCCGGTATGGATTTCAGGTGGATATACCCATTAAAATTTTCTTCTAACCGCAGTTTCTTCGCCACAGCTACCAAACGTTCCATAGTATAGTCTGCACTCTTAAAAATTCCGGAACTCAGGAATAAGCCTTCGATATAATTACGACGATAAAAGTTAATGGTTAAATCTACCACTTCTTGAACCTGAAAAGCAGCACGCTTTATGTCGTTACTTTTTCTAGTGACACAATACGCACAATCGAAGATGCAATAATTAGTCAGTAAAATTTTTAAGAGGGAAACGCAGCGTCCATCTTCGGTATAAGAATGGCAGATTCCCATACCAGTGGCGTCCCCAAGCCCTTTAGAAGTATTACTCCTCTTACTACCACTAGAAGCACAGGAAACATCATATTTAGCAGCATCTGCGAGTATTTTTAATTTTTCTTGGGTTCGTTCAAAAGACATAAATAGGGGATTTAGTAAACTTTCGTCGCTTTATCAATTGATTTTAAAGCAGGTAAAACTATTCAACAATTGTGCCGAATTTTGTGTTAGACACAGGTATTTTAATTTATTAACTTTAATATTTATAAGCGTGTATTCAGCAAATCAGGTCGGCAAATTATCACACAAGATCTCGTCTTCTATAAATGATGAGGAACTATTTTGTGATGAAGGTTGATATCAAAAATAAGATTGAACCTAAGAATAATAGAAGTTGTATACGACTAATTATTACACCATAATTTTATCGATTTCTTTAATGAGGCTATCGGTTTCTAAAAGTGTCGTAATTATTTTTTGATATTCCGTAATGTCATCAACCTCCAAGGTATTACCCTTACGATCTTTCAGCCATTTTTTAGCAGGCAGATTCCCTCCAATCTTTAATTCCCATACCGATAAGGGGATATTATCAAAATATTGCTGATCGTTTATCCACACACGTCCTAAATTATCTTCCCCGTCTACTATTTCCCAATCCATTTCCTCAATACTAGCTGTGATAGTATTATTCCCCTCTTGTGGAAAGTTTGCAATAAATTTTTCCACTTTAGCAGCATCTATATTATGAATGGCAAGCAATTCACCGCCTATAGCCGCCAGCCGCCAAAACGTATTGGAACCTTTTGGGTACGGCAATTGCAGAAAGTCGTTTTCTAGATAAGCTAGGTTTTTTTCTCTATAAGATTCTGAATGCCATACGGCATAGCAGAAATTTAAAATATCTTTTGAAGAAAAGGATGTTTTATAATCGTCTCTTAACTCAGGACTATTTACAAAACACACATTACCTGCGATTTCATCCTGAGTTAAATAAGATAGTCCTAATGTATTCCCTAACTGTTCTACATAATGCAACAGGCTTAAATTGATGGAATCTTCTCCCACCTTACCTCCACTCAACAGTGCATTCATTTTCTTCCTAAAAAGATGATGGAAAAATATAGGATTCTCTTTTTTATTCACTTTTAGATAAGGAGATATAATTTTTTACTGAAGGTTATGTATTATTCATCTATCGTAAATATACCTATTTGCTAGATAATTCTCCTCTACCTAAGCCCTTAAACAGTTTAAACATGCTTTTTGCCTCACAACTAGTAAGAATTTTATGACTACACTTTACTAGGATTATGCTACTCACAGCCGAATATTACAATACTGGGTATAGTGATTAATTATAACCTTAATTGCGGTAGTTTAAATTTAACTAAGCCTTTCAATAAGCAATTGATTTATGGCGTAAATTAGAGTAATAAATCATTTGGACGCTTCACAACTCTTATAAATCTTTTATCATGAAAAGAAAGGGATTTTTTGCAGCACTTCTTTCCTTCACCGCCCTACCCTTCTTGGTATTTCCATCTAATGAAAGAACAATACAAAGAAAAACTAAGGGGTTTAAAATTAGCGCTGGTGAAGGTCGATTTCACGGACATATAAAATTAAAGGGGGTAAATTCTAATATTTTGGATGTAAAAATCTCTGGAAAGGACACTCAAGGAGACTTGGCTATATTTGAGCAGACCTCACTCTCTCCAGGCAGAGGAACCCCATTACATGTTCACCATTACCAAGACGAAATATTTTACGTCATTGAAGGAGCATACTTTTTTAAAGTTGGAGAGGAGAAATTTCATTTAGTTGCTGGAGACAGCATATTCTTGCCTAGAAAAGTGCCACATGCATGGACACAAGAATCGGACAAAGGTAGAATGATGGTTAGTTTACAGCCCGCAGGGAAGCTGGAAGAATTCTTTGTTACCATGTCAGGTCTAGATCACGAACCCTCACCAAAAGAAGTGGCACAGATTTTTGCAGATAATGAAATGCAAGTAGTTGGCCCACCATTAAAGTTAGAATAGGAATATGGCTATGGACTTTTTAGAGAACTGTTAGGGCACGCTTCTAAAACGTACCTCTAAAGCCAATAGTTCCAGGTCCCATTTGCAGGGTCCAACTAATCTTATCCTCTGAGAATTGATTTTTGTTCTCCTTATTTTTCAAGAATTTATCTATACTATCTACCACTACCACACTTAACGCCACACTTATGCCTACATCTGTGAGCCAATGTGCACCATCCCATAACCTAGAAATTGGGGAAACCATGCCTAGGGTATAAATTCCGCCTTTAATCCAAGGGTTTTTAAACTGCTTGCCTATAGCATAAAATGTAGTAACGGACAAAATAGTATGTCCGGAGGGAAAGCTATGATAAGCAGCTTCTTTACTGAACGGTTTAAATTCTCCTTTCCCAAGTTCGGCTACTGGTCTTGCACGGCCCACAACAGTTTTGGTTATACTCTGGAGTACCCCTACAGTTACGGAGGAAGAAAGTAAAAGGACGCCAGTATGTCTTATTTTTTCATTTTTGGTAAACAAGCCTACCAAATACACGCCACTGTTTAGGGAATAACTGAATAGCGGTTTACCCATGTAATAACCCGATTCTTTAAGCACGTTGGGAATATCATCGTCTTGTTTCCTAAACCAGTTAGAACTATCCTCATCAAACGTATATAGTGCAGCGGTTCCCAATAGGATTGATCCTGCAGTGAGAAAATCCTTTTTTTCCCAATGTAGAGGTCGGGTATAGGAATGTTTAACGCCACCAAAGACATTTTTAAAATCTGTGACCAACATTTGCTTGGTACTTAATGTATCCTGCGCCATTCCCAAATGCACATTTAACAAAAGAAAAAGACCAAGAACCAAACGCTTTACCCCTAGGATCGTATTCATACGTCAATTTATTAATATAAGAGGCTACAAATAAACAAAACGGCAGCAACAAGTCGAAGAAAAAAGTAAATAGACTTATATAAATCCCCTCACTAATACACCGCTTTGTAAATCAGCGTCTTTACCCACCACATAATGTTATTGTTTTTATTGGCACTAATAGCTTTAGGGGTAAGACTCACCACTTCCTTTTTCCAATAATTAAAGCCTCTTAAAATTAGATTATTTAATTAATCATATATTTCTAAACGCACTTATATATAGTTTTCGTTTAAATTATTTATCATAAAAAAACCTTAAGCAGCCATAAAACGCATTCCTTGCTCTTTATGCAATTTATAATACCGTATTACATTGTAGTTACATCTTCATTTAGGGACCTCCATATAATCTTGCCAAGTTACCAAGAGATACTTTTCCTTACCCATATTTATTCTTTTTAGAAAGCCATATTCGTACACAAAGAGGTAGACTTCGCCCTTTTGGTTTTTCCAATAGTGAGTGAAAAATTTAGGATCAAAACCTTCCGTGGTCAACACCGATTTTCTTATGGTGGTATAACCAGATCGATTATATTTTTTAAGCAGTTTCCTATTTATTTTTAATTGTCTATCTACTTTCAGGTAGAATGCTTCTGATATTTGCCGATCTTCATATTGATTAATAGACCTACATTTTGTGGAACAAAATACTTTATCAGACCTACCTTTCACAATAGCATCGCAAACAGGACATTTTCTACTCTTAGTCATTTGTACGAATATATTATAGGTATAAAATACGGATTATGATTCTAGTTATTACTAAACTTGGTACATGAATCCCATAAAATCCATAACGCTTTATCATTTGATGATCCATAATAAAAGGATGATTGGGATAAAATTTACTCCTGATAAACTTATTCAAGGATTAATAAAGGGGTTACCAAACCCAAGGTGGAGTGACCAGCACCAAATGGCCTATATAGATAACACCAAAGAGCAATTAGATATACTGTTAGATACCTTTAGGGGCGTAGTTTGGATTAATTTCAATCGCTTTTACCCCAATAAACCTTTAAATACGACTAATGAGAATGTGGATGTTGAATGGTTCCGAAGAAGGAAGCTTCCCCTAGGCTACAGGGTCTGTCCGGAAGAATATCTTTTAAAACTAGAGTTAAAGCGGTATTCTAATAGTACGGTACGTATTTATGTTAATTTTTTTGAGATGTTCATTAACCATTACAAGGAAAAGGATTTGTACTCTATTGACGAAAGTGATATTAGGGCTTTTCTTCAAGAAAAGATTCAAAGTAATTTTTCCAACTCCTATTTAAATCAGGCTATAAATGCCATAAAGTTTTATTATGAAGTAGTATTAGGTATGCCCAATCGGTTTTACGCTATAGAACGACCTCGTAAAGAATTTAAGCTACCTACTGTAATCGCTAAGGAAGAGGTACTCGCTATGATAGATAATATCTACAATTTAAAACATAAATGTATAATTCAATTGCTGTATAGCGCAGGATTGCGACGTAGTGAATTAATAAATCTAAAACCAATGGATATAGACAGCAAGCGAATGCTGATCAGGGTAGAAGACTCTAAAGGAAAGAAGGACCGGTATACCTTACTTTCTAAAACCGTTTTAACCGATCTTAGGGCGTATTATAAGGAATGGCAGCCTCAAAATTATTTATTTGAGGGTCGCAAGGCAAGTAAGTATGCTGCTACAAGTGTTTTACAAATTGTAAAAAAGGCCGCAGAAAAAGCAGGTATAAGTCAGACTGTTACCCCACACACCCTTCGTCACAGTTTTGCCACCCATCTTTTAGAATCTGGGGTAGATTTAAGGCAGATTCAAGTTCTTTTAGGGCATGGATCTAGTAAAACAACGGAAATTTACACCCATGTGGCTACAAATACTTTTAATACAATTAAAAATCCCTTAGATTAGTCGGGATATAAAAGATATATAATCACAAGTTACCATACACCTACGTTAGCGGAAATATGTGGGGTGAAAAAAGATAATCTTCGGGGCTTTACCCATTTTTGCTTTTACCCTATAATTTTCCAATCTGTACGCAAGCAG
>NZ_KE384292.1:0-681 GCF_000424985.1 Arenibacter latericius DSM 15913 | reverse complement strand
AAAGATAAACGCAACCAAAATGCTTTGGCTAGGTGCGTGGAGAAAAGGTCTGTGCATGTCCGCTCCCGTACTGCTCATAGCTCGGGCGTTAGCGGAAATATGTTGGGGTAAAAAAAAGAGCAACTTCGGGGCTTTACTCATTTTTGCTTTTACCCTATAATTTTCCAATCGTTGCGCAAGCAGTACGTTTATCAGCAAAGCAAAAATCCACGGTTTGCGAATGGTTGGTTAGTCCTTTGGGTATGGCCTGGGATTTTAAACAAGAGCAACGCTTGGGCTATCCGCTTTTGCCGCCAGTACGGAATCGTTGCGCAATCGGTACGCAGGTCGACTTTTGGCTTGTCCTTATCCACAGAAGTTTAATAAATCAGCTAAACTATATTTCTGTCCGTTAAGGTCAGTCGCTGGATGGAAAATGCGGCAAAAACTACGGAAATTGTATTTATGACTCGTCCTTTAGGCTTTGGTTGGGGTCACATAAATCCGCTAACAAAACCTATAAGCAATGCGGGCCTAGTGTTCAAATCAAAGTTTTGTCTATATTTATGATGTCGCCAAATCAGTTTGATTTGGCATTTGAAATTTAAAAGATAAACGCAACCAAAATGCTTTGGCTAGGTGCGTGGAGAAAAGGTCTGTGCATGTCCGCTCCCGTACTGCTCATAGCTCGGGCGTTAGCGG